>PBAR01000004.1 GCA_002718285.1 Fidelibacterota bacterium | reverse complement strand
CCTATAGCGATGGATAAGGAGTTGCGTTTTGCAATTCGCGAGGGAGGCCATACAGTTGGTGCTGGTGTTGTTACGGATATAACAGAATAGTACTGAATTATGGCAGGGAATAGTAAGAGAGCAATTATTCAAATTGAAAGTACTGCTGGTACTGGCTATCGATATACAATTACTAAGAGCAAGAAGTTGCATCCAGAACGTTTGGAGTATAAAAAATTTGATCCAATTGTTAGAAAGCACGTTATATTTAAAGAAACTAAATAAAATATCGAGGAAAAAGACTGGGGAGACCTTCTTTAGGTTTAGGAGAGTAGCTCAATTGGTAGAGCACCGGCCTCCAAAGCCGGGGGTTGCGGGTTCGATCCCTGCCTCTCCTGCACAAAATGAAATTGATAAAAATTGATGATAAGAAAGCTACAAAAGTTTTTAATGGATGTTAAATTTGAAATGAACAAAGTTTCTTGGCCTCAATGGGAAGAGTTAAGGGGTTCTACTTATGTTGTTTTGTATCTATCATTATTACTAATAGTATTTCTGTTTTTTGTAGATCTTATACTTTCAAAAATATTGAGTTTTATTCTATAATTTATGAATTGGTATACTTTGAGAGTGATTTCTGGTAAAGAAAAAAAAATAAAAGATGCAATTATTAATGAAGTTGCAAATGCATCTTTTCAAGATAGAATCCAGGATGTTTTAGTCCCTACAGAGAATATTATAGAAATGCGAGATGGAAAAAAGAAAGTAAAGGAGCGTGTTTTTTTTCCAGGATATATATTAGTTCAACTTGATATGGATAAAGATACAAGATTTTTACTTGAAAACGTAAATGGCGTAATAGCATTTGTTGGGCCTAAAGGAAAGCCTCAGTCTTTAAAGCCCGATGAAGCCAAAAGATTTTTATCGGATTATGATGGTGGAGATGGTCATTTTAAAACAACTGAAGTTGCACCTTATAAAGTCGGTGATTCTGTTAAAGTAATGGATGGTCCTTTCATGGATTTTTCAGGATTTGTGCAAGAGGTAAATAATGATAAGCAAAAATTAAAAGTATTGGTAAGTATCTTTGGTCGCCAGACTCCTGTAGAACTTGATTATTTGCAAGTTAAGCTGGAGAGCTAGTTTTGATGGGTAATCTATGGCAAAAAAAATAATTGGTTTCATTAAGCTTCAAATTCAAGCTGGGCAGGCAAATCCTGCTCGTCCAGTAGGTCCCGCTTTAGGACAGCAAGGAGTGAATATTATGGATTTTTGTAAGGCTTTTAATGCTGAAACTCAAGATAAAATAGGCGATGTTATTCCAGTAGAAATTACAGTATATGCAGATCGAAGCTTCTCTTTTATTACCAAAACTCCTCCTGCTGCAAAGCTAATCCTTAAAGCTGCCAATATTCAAAAAGGCTCTGGGGAGCCAAACAAAGAAAAAGTTGGGGTAATAAATGAAAATAACTTAAAGGAAATTGCAGAAATAAAAATGACTGATCTAAATGCAAATACAATTGAGCAAGCAATAGAAATGATTCGCGGAACAGCAAAATCTATGGGTATTGAGGTTAAAAATTAGGAAATAACAAAGATGAAATTGACAAAGAATAGTAAATCTATTAAACAGAAGTTTGACAATATGAAATTTTATTCTATTGATCTGGCAGTTGAGTTGGTCAAAGAAATGAAGTTTGCAAAATTTGATGAGACTATTGACCTTGCAATTAATCTAGATGTTGATCCTAGGCATGCTGAAGAAAATATTCGCGTAACTACATCTTTGCCTCATGGAACAGGAAGAGATGTATCTGTACTTGTACTTGCTTCTGGCCCCAAAGAAAAAGAAGCCCTAGATGCTGGTGCTGATTATGTTGGTAATAAGGAGTACTTAGATAAGATTAAAGGAGGCTGGTCGGATGTGGATAAGATTATTGCAACGCCAGATATGATGGGTGAATTAGGGAAATTAGGTCGAATTTTAGGGCCAAAAGGTTTAATGCCTAATCCTAAAAGTGGAACTGTTACTATGGATGTCGCAAAAGCTGTGAAAAACTTAAAAGCAGGTCAAGTTGAACTTCGTGTTGAAAAAACAGGAATAGTTCATGTCCCTTGTGGTAAAGCTTCTTTTGAAAAAAATGCTATTATTGAGAATATAAAAACCATTTATGATACCCTAATTAAAAATCGTCCAGCTTCAGTAAAAGGACAATATTTAGAAAAAATGTCAATTTCATCGACTATGGGTCCTGGAATAAAAATTGATCATAGTTCGATAAGGTAAGATTATGCCGAGTGAGAAAAATAAAATTTCATTAAAAGAGTTAAAAGAAACTATTGCAAATGCTAGAGCAGTATATTTCACAGAGTACCACGGTCTAGATGTTGGAAGCATTACAAAACTACGTAGGGAATTTTTTAAAGCTGAAATAGAATTCAAAGTTGCTAAAAATACATTATTGAAGATAGCGCTGGATGACAGTTCAATTGAAGGAGTTGCAGATATTTTACATGGTTCAACTGCGATTGCTGTTTCCTACAATGAGCCTGTAGCCCCTGCAAAGGTCATTAAAGACTTTAATAAAAAAAATGATTTACCCAAAGTAAAAGGAATATTGTTTGATGGTAATCTTTTGCCTGGAGAAGAATTTAAGCGTTTGGCAGATATGCCTAATAAAGATGAATTATTGGGTAAGCTAGTAATGATGCTCGATCAACCATTGCAAAAGTTGGTTTCGACATTAGTTTCGCCTTTATCAGACGTAGTCGTTGTATTGAATAATTTAAAAGAAAAAAAATCTGAGTAATAATAATAATAAAGGAGTCGCTTAATGGCTATTAAACGCGAAGATGTTTTGACATATCTTGAGGAGTCTAATATGATAGAGATATCAGAACTAATCACCGAAATTGAAGAAAAATTTGGTGTAACAGCAGCCGCTCCAGTGGCAGTTGCCGCTGCTCCAGTAAGTGGAGGAGATGATTCTAGTGATGCTAAAACTGAATTTGATGTCATTATTAAATCTGCTGGACAGGCAAAGATTAACGTTATCAAAGCAGTACGCGGTATTACTGATTTAGGTTTAAAAGAGGCGAAGGAATTAGTTGATTCTGCGCCAAAAGCCTTGAAGGAAGGGATATCGGAATCAGAAGCAAATGAGATAAAAGCTACGCTTGAAGAAGCTGGTGCTGAAGTAGAAGTTAAATAAGACTTTATTTCTACTTTATTAATATATTTTCTAAATAAACATTAGGAGGCCTAATTGGGATCCGCAATTAATGAGTTCAAAGATCGAAAATCCTTTTCCAGGATTTCTACTTTTGTTGATGTTCCAGATCTTCTGGCAATACAGACAAAAGCTTTTCAGCAATTTTTACAAGAATGGGTTCCCCAGGAAGCACGAAAGCCATATGGTTTAGAAGGAGTATTTCAAAATGTCTTTCCTATAGAGGATGCTCATCGAAATTACATCTTGGAGTATAAAACCTACTTTCTGGGACAACCAAAATATACTCCTGATGAGTGTATGGATAGAGGTGTGACTTATTCTGCGCCTCTCCGTGTTCGCTTAGCACTCCATATTACAGATGAGAGTAATAAAAATAAATATGCTCAGAGTATAGAGCAGGATGTTTACTTTGGTAATATTCCTTATATGACTGAAAAAGGTACATTTATTATGAATGGTGCTGAGCGTGTTATTGTTTCGCAACTTCAAAGATCTCCTGGAGTATTCTTTGATGAATCACTACATCCTAATGGTACAAAACTTTTCCAAGCCCGAATTATACCCGCTCGGGGTTCTTGGGTTGATTTTACGACGGATATTAATGATTGTTTGTTCGTTATTATTGATAGAAGAAGGAAATTCCCAGTTACAATGTTATTGAGAGCTCTTGGATATTCTAGCAATGCAGATATTTTTAGAGCTTTCGGTAATTCGCAAAATGTCGATTTACAAAAGGAAAATATTGAAAATTATATTGGTGCAACTATTATAGAGGATGTTGTAGATATTAATACTGGTGAAATATTTGTTGAAGGTGGAAAGGATTTGACAGTTGAGATTGCCAGTACTTTAATTGATTCTAATGTTAAAGAAATAAAAATTGTAGATGGTAATAAAAGTTTTTCAACTATGTTGCTTTTAAATACAATAGAAAAAGATCCAACCAAGACTACCGAAGAAGCCTTAGCGGTAGTTTATCAGCTTTTAAGAACCAGTGAACCGCCTAATCTTGAAACTGCTCAAAAATTTATCGAAAGAATCTTCTTTAGCCCTAAAAAGTATGATCTTGGGCAGGTTGGCAGGTATAGGCTTAATCAGCAGTTTAATCTCAATGTTCCAGTGGATGATACTGTTTTAACTATGGATGATATTATTCAAGTAATTAGTTTTCTTATTGATATGAGGAAAGGTGAGAGAGGTGTGGACGATATTGATCATCTAGGAAATCGTCGCGTAAAGACTATTGGTGAGCAACTTACAAATCAGTTCAGTATTGCTTTAAGTAGAATGATTCGTACTATTCATGAGAGGATGAATTTAAGAGAATCTGAAAGTATTACGCCGCAGGATTTAATTAATTCTCGAGTAGTTACTACTGTTATTAATACATTTTTTGGGACATCACAGTTATCGCAATTTGGTGACCAAACTAATCCATTAGCAGAGATCACTCATAAAAGAAGAATTTCTGCCTTAGGTCCTGGTGGTCTAACTCGTGAACGGGCTGGTTTTGAAGTCCGAGACGTGCATTATACCCACTATGGTCGTTTATGCCCGATTGAGACTCCAGAAGGTCCGAATATTGGATTAATATCAAGTTTAGCAATGTTTGCAGAAGTTAACGACCACGGATTTATTGAATCTCCTTATAGAAAAATTAACAATGGTAATGGAAAGGGATCATTTGTATCTGATCAGATTGAATACTTGAGCGCTGATGATGAAGATAGGGTTTTGGTGGCACAGGCAAGTACAGAGATTGATAAATCAGGAAAAATTATAGAAGAAAAAATTAGAGCCCGAGTAAAGGGAGATTTTCCTATTGTTGGTCCTAATGATGTTAATTATATCGAAGTGTCTCCGAACCAGATTTTAAGTGTTGCTGCAGCTTTGATACCATTTTTAGAACATGACGATGCAAATAGAGCTCTTATGGGATCAAATATGCAAAGGCAAGCGGTTCCATTAATCTCTCCCCAGTCACCTATTGTTGGTACAGGCATTGAGAAACAAGTTGCAATTGATTCTCGCTCTTGCCTTGTTTCTCCCGTAGATGGTATTGTAACCTATGTTGATTCAACAAAAATATGTATCAAGAGAAAAAATGTTCAAAATAGTCTTATTCTTTTTGAAGGAGAAGATGTTATTGAAATTCCATTGAAAAAATTTCATCGCACAAATCAAAATACAGTGCACAATCAGCGCCCACTTGTCAAAGAGGGTGATGCTTTATCCTTGGGGGATGTAATTGCAGATGGTGCATCTACTGATAATGGTGAATTAGCATTAGGTGCAAATATAAGAGTGGCGTTTATGCCTTGGCGTGGTTATAACTTTGAAGATGCAATTGCAATAAGTGACCGATTGGTAAAGGAAGATATATTTACATCGGTGCACTGTCACGAGATTGAGCTTGAAGTTCGAGATACAAAACGTGGGCAAGAAGAACTTACTCCTGAAATACCAAATGTAAGCGAAGAAGCGACAAAAGAATTAAATAAAGATGGTATTATTCGTACAGGTGCACGAGTAAAAGAAGGTGACATCCTAATTGGGAAGGTCACTCCTAAAGGTGAAACTGATCCAACCCCTGAAGAGAAATTGTTAAGAGCTATTTTTGGAGAAAAAGCTGGAGAAGTAAAAGATGCGTCTAAGCGTGCAGAACCTGGTGTTAAAGGTGTGGTTATAAAAACGCAGTTATTCGAGAAACAGGCGAAAAGAACAAAAAGGGAAGAGCGTATACAAATCCTTGAATATCAAAAAGAATCTGCCGAATTGAAAAAAAGATTGAAAGAATCTCGTGACGAAAAACTTATTGTTCTATTAAAGGATCAGATTTCGAATGGTATAAGAGAACTTTCATCAGGAAAAACATTAATTAAAAAATCTACGCGTCTAACGCTAAAGCGTTTAAACTCATTTGATATGGAAAGATTTTCTCAGGATTTGGCATGGGTTGAAGATAAGAAAGTATGGAAAAAAATAAAAACAGTCTGGAGTTCATTTAGAAAAGAATGGGCTCGCACAGAAACGCAGTTAGAAAGAAGTATTTTTAAATTAAGAGTTGGAGATGAACTTCAGCCAGGAATTCTGAAACTTGCCAAGGTATTTGTAGCGCAAAAGAGGAAAGTTTCTGTTGGGGATAAGCTTTCAGGCCGTCATGGTAACAAAGGTATTGTTGCGACAATTGTTCCTGAAGAAGATATGCCATTTACTGAAGATGGTCAACCAGTTGATGTTGTTCTAAATCCTCTAGGAGTTCCATCTCGTATGAATTTGGGGCAGCTTTATGAAACAATGCTTGGATGGGTTGGTGAAGTAACTGGTCAAAAGTTTGCTACTCCTGTTTTTGATGGTGCATCACCAGAGGAGATTGAAGATGAAATGATGAATGCGGGTATTCCCATTAACGGGAAAACCCCTCTCATCGATGGTATGACTGGGGAGTTTTTTGGTAGTCCTGTTTCTGTGGGGAATATTTACCTAATGAAATTAAGTCATATGGTAGATGATAAAATGCATGCTAGATCAACAGGGCCTTATTCCTTGATTACTCAGCAACCGCTGGGAGGAAAGGCTCAGTTTGGAGGCCAACGTCTAGGGGAAATGGAAGTTTGGGCCTTGCAAGCTTATGGTGCGGCTCATACTCTGCATGAGCTTTTGACAGTGAAATCTGATGATGTAGAGGGGCGTTCCAAGGTTTATAACTCTATTGTTCGTGGTGAGCAAATGCCTGAATATTCTGCTCCAGAATCTTTCAATGTGATGATTAAGGAACTTCAAGGTCTTTGCATTGACGTAGAACTTGATTAAACGAGGGGGTANAGTTTGACTTACATTCAATCAACAAATATTGATACAAATAAGAAGTTTAATTCNATAACNATTGGNCTTTCTTCNCCTGAAATGCTTCTTGCACGTTCTTATGGNGAAGTTTTAAAACCCGAAACAATNAATTATCGTTCTTATAANCCAGAAAAAGANGGTTTATTTTGTGAGAAAATTTTTGGNCCAGTTAAAGANTATGAGTGNCACTGNGGGAAATATAAAGGGATTCGTTATAGAGGAATTATTTGTGACCGTTGNGGTGTNGAAGTTACTCGNAAAAAAGTAAGAAGGNAGCGGATGGGTCATATAACATTAGCTGTTCCNGTAGTGCATATATGGTATCTTCGNTCTATACCAAGCAAGCTAAGNTATCTNGCTGGAAAAAGTACTAAAGATTTGGAACGNGTTATTTANTATGAAATGTTTATGGTTATTGAACCTGGNGNNAGTGGTTTGGANAAGTTTGAACTTATAGATGAAGATGATTATATAGAGCTGGAAAATCAATTTGGNTANNTGGCTGTNAGTGANGAAGATCGGGATAATGAAAATTATTTTGTTGCAAGCATGGGTGGCGAAGCTATGAAGGAGATGTTATCTAAAATCAATCTTATTGAATTAAAAAATGAGTTAGTAGATATTGTAAAAAATTCTAAGTCAAAGCAAAAAAGAGCAGATGCTCTAAAAAGATTAAAGGTAGTTAAAGCTTTTATCCATGATCCGACGCAAAAACGCCTTAATAAGCCAGAATGGATGATCGTTTCTATTTTGCCAGTAATACCCCCTGAATTGCGTCCTCTTGTACCATTAGAAGGAGGAAGATTTGCTGCTTCTGATTTAAATGACCTTTATCGAAGAATAATTATTCGTAATAATAGGCTAAAACAATTAATGGAAATTAAAGCTCCCGATGTGATTCTCAGAAATGAAAAGCGTATGCTCCAAGAGTCTGTAGATGCCTTGTTTGATAATAGTCGTAGAAAGACGGCTATTCGCAGTGGTTCACGCCGCCCACTGAAATCACTTTCTGATATGCTAAGAGGGAAAACTGGTCGCTTTCGCCAGAATTTGCTTGGTAAGCGTGTAGATTATTCAGGCCGTTCAGTTATAGTTGTAGGTCCGCAGTTAAACCTGGCTGAGTGCGGTTTGCCGAAAAATATGGCACTGGAGTTGTTTAAACCTCATATGATAAGGGAATTAATGGCAAGGGGATACACTCAAACACCTCGAAGTGCGAAATTAATGATTGAAAATCAGGAACCTGTTGTCTATGAAGTTTTAGAATATGTTGTGATGGATCATCCAATCCTACTTAATCGCGCTCCCACTCTTCATAGGCTGGGGATCCAAGCTTTTCAACCAGTTTTAATAGATGGTAAAGCAATACAATTGCATCCACTTGTTTGTTCAGCATTTAACGCAGATTTTGATGGAGATCAGATGGCTGTGCACGTGCCCTTGTCTTTAGAGGCGCAAGTAGAAGCTCGTATTCTGATGCTTTCGAGTCATAATATTTTACATCCAGCTAATGGAGAGCCTATTGCTGTTCCATCCCAAGATATGGTCCTCGGATGCTATTATCTTACTCTTCCAAAAACAGATGTGAAAGGTGATGGCAAAATATTTGGGTCGATTAAAGAAGTATTGTTGGCATATGAGAATGATTCGGTATATCTACATGCTAAAATTAATGTAAGGCATAAAGATATATGGCAAAAAAACACAACTGTTGGTAGAGTCATATTTAATTCAATACTTCCTGATGAAATTGACTTTATTAATGAAATCATTGATAAAAAGAGGCTTACTAGGGCAGTTAATCAAGCATATATGATTGCTGGCAATGCAAAGACAGTCAAGTTCCTTGATAAGTTAAAAGATCTTGGATTCAATATGGCAACAAAAAGTGGGGTGTCTATTGCTATCAGTGATATTTTAATCCCAGATAAAAAAGATGAAATATTAGTTGAAGCTTCAAATGAAGTTGATAGTGTGAAAAAGAAATTTGATCGTCATGTTTTGACTGAAGGAGAAAGATATAATAAGGTTATTGATATTTGGACACATGCTACAAATAAAGTTGCTTCTTCAATGATGGATGGATTGCAAGATGACCTAGATGGATTTAATCCTGTATTTATGATGGTAGATTCTGGTGCGCGAGGTGGTCAAGATCAGATTAAGCAATTGGCGGGAATGCGTGGATTGATGGCTAAACCACAAAAATCAATGAAAGGTGGTGTTGGAGAGATTATTGAGTCTCCAATCACCTCAAATTTTAAGGAAGGTTTATCAGTCTTTGAATATTTTATTTCGACTCATGGAGCCCGCAAAGGTCTTGCCGATACAGCTTTAAAGACTGCTGACGCAGGCTATTTAACACGTCGTCTTGTTGACGTTGCTCAAGATATGGTGACTTATATAGAAGATTGTGGTACTATTAGCGGTATTGTTATTGCTGATTTAAAAGAAGGAGAGGAAATCATCGAGCCCTTGGCAGATCGGATTCTTGGTAGAACTATTCTTGATGATTTTATTAATAAAGGAGAAGTAATTGTCAAGTCGGGATCTGTGATTGCTGAGAAGGAGGCTGAATTGATTGGAGATAGTGGTGTTGAAAATATTCGTATAAGATCTGTTTTAACATGTGAAACAAAAAGAGGAGTTTGCTGTAAATGTTATGGTTGGGATTTATCTACTCATAAATTAGTAGATATTGGGACTTCTGTAGGCATTAGAGCGGCACAGAGTATAGGTGAGCCAGGTACTCAGCTTACCTTAAGAACGTTCCATATTGGTGGTACTGCGACTCGCATAATTGAGCAGTCAGATATGAAAGTAAAAAGACCTGGTATTGTTAAATTCTCAGATAATTATGATTATGCTGATACAATTGATGAAAGCGGTACGAAGGTACGTAGATGCATGACCCGCCATTCAAAGTTATTCATTTTAAATAATAGCAATGAAGAAATTGCTCAGTTTAATGTACCTTATGGTGCTAACATGTCTGTTAGTGATGGAAATAAGGTAAAGACTGGTGATATTTTAATCCAATGGGATCCATATACTGATATTATATTAGCTCGAGAGACTGGAAAAGTAGTTCTTAAAGATTTTATTGAAGGTGAAACTTTTGCAGTTGAAGCTGTTGAAGGTGGAAAAAAACAAATGGTTGTTATTGAAGCTCGGGATCGAAAGCTAAGTCCTCATATAGAAATTATAGGGAAAAATGGTAAAATTATGGCTGGTGGTACTATTCTTCCTGTAAATGCTACTTTAGTCGTATCTGATAATCAAAATGTTCAACGCGGACAAACACTTGTAAAGATACAAAAGGATGTTGGTAAATCTCGGGATATAACTGGTGGTTTGCCGAGAGTTGCAGAATTATTTGAATCTCGTAAGCCTGCAAACCCAGCTGTTATGTCAGAAATTAATGGAACGGTGAAGTTTGGTGAGACTAAGAGAGGTGTAAGAAAAATAATTGTGACTGGTATAGATAAAGAAGAAAGAACTTATTCAATACCGTATGGAAAACATGTTATTGTTCATGAAGGGGATTATATTAGTGCTGGAACAAGTCTTTGCGAGGGGTCAATTTCTCCAGATGATATTTTAAGAGTCTTAGGNCCTGGTGCTGTTCGTGAATATTTGGTNAATGAAATNCAAGANGTTTATCGNTTNCAAGGTGTNAAGATTAATGATAAACATATTGAAGTTATAGTAAACCAAATGATGCAAAAGGTTAGTATTAAAGATCCTGGTGATACTAGGTTTTTGCAAGAAGACAGAGTTAATAAGAGAGAATTTTTTACTGAGAATCAACGAATTTCACAATTAGTATTTGTTAATGAATCGGGTGAATCTGATCTTGAACCTGACTCTTTAATAGATCGATCAGAATTTAATGATATTAATAAAGAATTGAAGGCTGAAGGTAAAGAAACAGCAACATATCGTAAACCTAAACCAGCTACTTTTGAGCCCATTTTGATGGGTATTACTCAAGCTTCTTTAAATACTGAAAGTTTTATTTCTGCTGCATCTTTTCAGGAAACCACCCGTGTTCTCACGGATGCTTCTACTGCAGGAAAAACTGATAAGTTACAAGGATTAAAAGAAAATGTAGCAGTTGGCCGTTTGATACCAGCTGGTACTGGTACGCCTGGGATTAAAAATATGCTTGTAGGTGGATTAGATAAAAATGATGAATCATCTCTTGAAACTGAAGATGCGGTTGCATAAAAAATTATAATACAGGTTAATTAAATGTATATTGCAGTAGCTTTAAATTTAGATGTAATTTCGTTGGCTTTGGATTAAATGATATGCCGACGATAAATCAATTAGTACGCAAAGGTAGAGTGCGTGTTTTAAAGAAAACAGCGACTCCTGCATTAATGGCGAATCCCCAAAAAAGGGGTGTTTGTACGCGTGTATATACGACTACTCCAAAAAAGCCTAATTCTGCTTTAAGAAAGGTAGCTCGTGTTCGTCTCACAAATGGACGGGAAGTAAACGCTTATATCCCTGGAGAGGGCCACAATCTTCAGGAGCACTCTATAGTTCTAATTGAAGGAGGTCGTGTAAAAGATCTTCCAGGTGTTCGTTATCATATAGTACGCGGCACACTTGATACTGCGGGTGTTTCAGAACGAAAAACAAGTCGTTCGAGGTATGGTGCGAAAAAGCCAAAATCATAAGGAATTACAATGAGACGTAGAAGGCCAGAGCGGAGAGAAATATTACCCGATCCAGTNTATCATGATTTATTTGCTGCAAAATTTGTTAACTATATAATGGTTAGAGGGAAAAAAGGTGTTGCAGAGAAAATCTTTTATGGTGCAATGGAGATCATTAATAAACGCACAAAATCTGATGGGATGAAAATTTTTCAAAAAGCTATAGAAAATGCTTCCCCAGCATTAGAAGTGAAATCTAGGCGAATTGGTGGAGCAACTTATCAAGTTCCTATAGAGGTCCCCAGAAATCGAAGATTCTATCTAGCGTCTCAATGGATAATTAATTCTGCAAAAGGAAGATCGGGTAAGCCCATGGCAGATGCTTTAGCATCAGAACTAATTTCAGCCGCTAACGATGAGGGTGGTGCCATCAAAAAGAAGGATGATACTCATCGAATGGCAGAAGCTAATAAGGCATTTGCCCATTTTAGATAATAAGTAATTAGGCAATTCCTTTGAAAAATACAAATTTAGATCAAGTACGTAACATCGGTATTATGGCGCATATTGATGCTGGAAAAACGACATTGACGGAGCGAATTCTTTATTATACTGGTCGTACTCACCGTATTGGAGAAGTTCATGATGGTGCGGCCACTATGGATTGGATGGAGCAAGAGCAAGAACGAGGTATAACAATTACTTCTGCAGCTACTACCTGTATGTGGGATGATAACAGGATTAATATTATCGATACACCCGGGCATGTAGATTTTACTGTGGAAGTTGAAAGATCTTTAAGAGTTCTAGATGGTGCATGTGCTGTATTTTGTGCTGTTGGAGGGGTTGAACCTCAAAGTGAAACTGTTTGGAGACAAGCGGACAAATACAAAGTTCCTCGTATAGCATTTGTTAATAAAATGGATCGTGTAGGTGCCGATTTTTTTAATGTACTTAAAATGATAAAAAAACGATTGGGGACAAACCCCCTGCCATTAGTTATTCCTATTGGATCTGGTGAAATGTTTACTGGTATTATAGATTTAATTACTATGAAATCAATACTCTATAATGAAAGTTCTCTTGGGTCTCGTTTTGAGTATGGTGATATTCCTGACGACTTAAAAGATGATGCTAAACAATGGCGTCACCATTTAATTGAAGAAATAGCAACTTATGATGAAAATTTGATGGAAAAATATTTATCAGATGAAGAAATTTCTCTGGATGAAGTTATTTTTGCGATTAGAAAAGGTTGTTTAGACAATACTTTTGTGCCGACATTATGTGGATCTGCCTTTAAAAATAAAGGTGTGCAAAGACTGCTAGATGCAATTGTTAACTTGTTACCGTCTCCTATCGATATTGGTTCAGTTGATGGTTTAAACCCTGATGATACTGATTTGATTATAAATCGAAATCCAAAAGATGATGAACCTTTTAGCGCTTTAGCATTTAAAATTATTACAGATCCCTATGTTGGGAAATTGACCTATATGAGAGTCTATTCTGGTAAATTGCAGTCTGGTTCTTATGTATTTAATCCTAATTCAGGTAAGAGAGAGCGTATCAGTCGTATTCTCTTGATGCATTCTAATAAGCGGGAAGATAGAGATAGTGTAGAAGCAGGTGAAATTGTAGCTGCGGTAGGTCTGAAGGATGTCAAGACAGGGCATACGCTTTGTGATGAAAAAAAGAAAATACTACTTGAATCTATGGATTTTCCAGAGCCAGTAGTATCTGTTTCAGTTGAGCCCGTTAGTAAGGGAGATCAAGATACCTTATCAAAAGCTTTACAGAAATTAGGAGAAGAAGATCCCACCTTCCGAGTTTCGACTGATGATGATACTGGACAAACAATAATTGCGGGAATGGGTGAATTGCATCTTGAGATACTGGTAGATCGTTTATTGAGAGAATTTAAAGTGCAGGCAAATATTGGTCAGCCTATGGTTGCCTATAGAGAAGCTATTACAAAACCTGTTAATAAATTAGAAATGAAATTTGTACGTCAAACTGGTGGTCGAGGGCAGTATGGCCATGTTGTAATCAATGTTGCTCCTAACGATCCAGGTAAAGGGTATCATTTTGAGAATAAAATTGTGGGTGGCGTTATTCCAAAAGAATATATACCATCTGTTGATGCAGGAATTCAGGAAGCTTTAAGAAATGGTGTTGTAGCTGGCTATCCTCTAGAAGATGTAAGAGTTGAGCTTGTTTTCGGTTCTTATCATGATGTAGACTCTTCAGAAATCGCTTTTAAAATAGCGGGATCCATGGCAATTCAAGATGCATGTCGAAAAGCAAATCCGAAGTTAATGGAACCAGTAATGATTGTTGAAGTTATTGTTCCGGATGAATATCTAGGAGATGTGATGGGTGACCTAAATTCTAGACGAGGGAAAATTGAAGGTATGGAACAGCGGAAGCAAGCGCAAGTAATTAAAGCTGAGGTTCCTCTCAGCAATATGTTTGGTTATGTTACAGATCTAAGATCTATAACCCAAGGTCGTGCTGTATATCATATGGATTTTTCAAAATACCAACAAGTGCCAACTAGTATTGAATCTGAAATATTAGAAAAGGTGCATGGTAAAGTTTCTTAAATAATGCTTATTTGGAGTTGATTAATGGCCAAGGAAAAATTTGAACGTACGAAGCCCCATGTTAACATTGGCACGATCGGTCACGTTGATCATGGGAAGACTACTTTGACCGCTGCGGTTACTCTTGTTCAGAGTGCTCGAGGGTTAGCAGAGGCAATGGGTTTTGATAGTATAGATAATGCTCCTGAGGAGCGTGAGCGGGGTATCACAATTCAGACTGCTCATGTAGAGTATGAGACAGAGAATCGTCACTATGCACATGTGGATTGTCCTGGTCATGCGGATTATATTAAAAATATGATTACAGGGGCTGCTCAGATGGATGGTGCCGTATTGGTCGTTTCAGCGGCAGATGGACCGATGCCTCAGACACGGGAACATGTTCTATTAGCCAAGCAGGTTAATGTTCCTTCTATTGTTGTATTCATGAATAAAACAGATCAGGTAGATGATGATGAGTTATTGGAACTTGTGGAGATGGAACTTCGTGATTTGTTAAATGAATATGATTTTCCTGGTGATGATACCCCTATAATAAAGGGTTCTGCATTAAATGCCCTGAATAAACCTGATGATGAGGAGACTACTAAGTGTATTGTAGAGCTGATGGATGCCTGTGACAGCTTTATTCCTGAGCCAGAGCGTGATGTGGACAGACCGTTTCTTATGCCTGTAGAGGATGTATTTTCTATCACAGGGCGAGGTACCGTAGGTACAGGTCGTATTGAACGTGGGATAATTAAAGTAGGTGATGAGATTAGCGTTCTTGGTATGGGAGCTGATAAAAAAACAACCGTTACTGGAGTTGAAATGTTCCGCAAACTTTTAGATGAGGGTCAAGCTGGTGATAATGCAGGATTATTACTTCGCGGAATAGATAAGGAAGAATTGACACGAGGAATGGTATTAGCAGCTCCAGGAAGTATTACACCTCATACAAAATTTAAAGCTAGCGTCTATGTGCTGAAAAAGGATGAGGGAGGTCGTCATACGCCATTTTTTAATGGATACCGTCCACAATTTTATTTTAGAACAACGGATGTGACGGGAGTAGTAACATTACCTGAAGGTACTGAAATGGTAATGCCAGGTGACAATATTCAATTTGATGTTGAATTAATTACACCTATAGCGATGGATAAGGAGTTGCGTTTTGCAATTCGCGAGGGAGGCCATACAGTTGGTGCTGGTGTTGTTACGGATATAACAGAATAGTACTGAATTATGGCAAATCAAACAATAAGAATAAGTTTAAGAGCGTATGATCATACTTTGTTGGATAAATCTACAGAAAAAATTGTGAAAACGGCAAAATCAACTGGAGCAATTCTTTCTGGGCCTATCCCTCTGCCATCAAAAAGGACTGTGTATACTATACTGCGTTCTCCTCATGTGGATANGAAATCTCGTGAACAATTTCAAACAAATATTCACAAAAGGCTAGTAGATATTCTTAACTCAACTCCTAAAACAGTAGAGTCATTGATGAAGTTAGACCTTCCAGCTGGAGTAGATATTGAGATTAAGGTATAAAAGATGCGTGGTTTGATTGGTAAAAAAATTGGAATGACGCGGGTTTTTGACGAAAGTGGCAAAATGATTCCAGTTACCGTGATTATTGCCGGACCTTGCTTGATAACTCAAGTAAAAACTAAAGATAAAGATGGTTACGAATCAGTGCAGGCTGGTTTTGGCGAACGTAAAGAGAAACACACAAATAATCCTTTAAAAGGCCATTTTAAAACTGCGAAAGTTAAATATATGAAAATATTGGCTGAATTTGATAAGGTTCCTGGTTTTAATTATATAGCTGGACAGACTTTTCATGTGGGCCTATTCCAAGTAGGAGATTTTGTAAATATTACGGGGACATCAAAAGGTAAAGGTTTTACAGGGGTAATTAAAAGACATAATTTTTCAAGGCAGAAAAAAACTCATGGTACTGGTCATACAATGAGAGCTCCTGGATCTATTGGACAAGCNTCAGATCCATCTAGAGTATTTCCTGGTATGCGAATGGCNGGTCACAAAGGTAACTCTANNATTACAGTCGAAAATTTAGAAGTAATCAAAGTTAATAAAGATAAAAATCAATTATTAGTTAAAGGCTCTGTCCCNGGTGCGAAAAATGGGACAATTATTATTACTAAATAAAATGAAGTTTAATATCGTAACAATTGAAGGAAAAAAAGTTGGTGATTTAGAGGTAGAAAAATCTGTTTTTGGCATTAAACCTAATCATGCTGTTGTTCGTCAGGCAATCTTATCTGAGATGTCAAACATGCGTCAAGGTACGCATGCTTCTAAGAACCGTGCAATGGTCAATGGTGGTGGTAAGAAACCATGGAAACAAAAGGGGAGAGGGGTAGCTAGAGCTGGAACTACAAGATCTCCTATATGGCGTGGAGGAGGAGTTGTATTTGGCCCTCAACCTCATGGATATTTTAAAAAAGTACCTAAAAAAGTAAGAAAGCTTGCAAAGATGTCAATGTTGTCAATTAAAGCTGCTGATGGAAATTTGATAATAATTGATGAATTGAAAATTAAAACGCATAAAACGTCTGAATTTTTATCCATATTAAAAAATTTAGGACTTGACAGTAATAAAGTAACTGTTTTAAATAGTAATTATGATAAAAATCTGGAATATGCTACAAATAACATCAAGAATGTATATTTGGTAGATGCTGTAAGAGCCAGTTCCTATGATCTTATAGACTGTGATAAAATTTTGATTGATAAAGCTAGTGTAGCATTGCTAACAGAGATTTTAACATAATAGAATTATGTATCAAAAAATTATTATTAAACCAATTTTGACCGAAAAGATGGCGATGCTTGAGGAAAGAGAAAATAAATATGCTTTTCTCGTTTCATCTGACGCAAATAAAACTGAAATAAAAAAAGCAATTGAGAAAAAATTTGAAGTTAAAGTTATTAAGATTGCTACTTTGAATCGTATGGGAAAACAAAAACAGATGACTGTAAAAAGTGGTGGACGTACGATTCGAACAGTTGGTAGAAGATCAAATTGGAAAAAGGCAATTGTTACACTCCAGTCAGGGAGCTCTATTGATCTACTAAGAGGAGAAGAGGTTAATTAATTTTATGGGAGTAAGACAATTAAAACCTGTTACACCTGGTTCAAGGTTTGCTTCTAGACCCGATTTCAAGGAACTGACGACTAATAAGCCCGAAAAAAAATTAACAGTAGCTTTGCGGAAAAAAGGAGGTCGTAATAACCATGGCCGAATTACAATACGGCATCGTGGAGGGGGTCATAAGCGTCGCTATCGAATCATAGATTTTAAAAGAAATAAGTTTGATATACCGGGTAGAATTGCTACACTGGAATATGACCCAAATAGATCTGCTTATATTTGTTTGGTGCATTACCAAGATGGTGATAAACGATATATTTTAGCTCCAGTTGGTGTGAAAGTTGGTGATCCTGTTTTATCAAGTGGTTCTGCACCATTAAAAGTAGCAAATACTCTTCCGCTAATTAATATACCCGCGGGTTTATTTGTCCATAATATTGAAATATTGCCTGGAAAGGGTGGGCAAATGGCTCGCTCTGCAGGATCTTTTGCTCAGGTAATGGCACATTCGGATGGTTTTTGTACTTTAAAATTACCTTCTGGTGAAATTCGTATGGTGAGAGAACAATGTCTTGCGACAATTGGTCAAGTTGGCAACCGAAATCATGAACAAGTAGTATCGGGGAAAGCAGGTAGGGTCCGGTGGTTAGGTCGTCGACCAAAAGTTCGTGGGGTTGTAATGAATCCAGTAGATCATCCGCATGGAGGTGGAGAGGGAAAATCGTCTGGAGGTCGTCATCCATCTACTCCTTGGGGAAAACCTACAAAAGGTTATAAAACTAGGAAAAAGAATAATAAGTCAAATGTAATGATTATTAAGCGGAGAAAATGAAGTTAGATGCCTAGATCATTAAAAAAAGGTCCATATGTAGATGGAAAATTGCTCAAAAAAATCGAAAAAATGAATGAAAGCGGTAAAAAGAAAGTAATTAAAACTTGGTCAAGGAGATCAATGATTACTCCTGAATTTGTTGGGCATACCTTAGGCGTACATAATGGCAATAAATTTATTCCTGTTTTCGTATCTGAAAATATGGTTGGTCATAAACTTGGTGAGTTTTCTCCAACAAGGACATTTAGGATGCATTCTGGAGATAGGAAAAAATAAATTTTATGAAAGCAAAAGCAATCGCAAAATACATTCATCAATCACCATATAAAATTCGAAAAACATTGAATAGTATACGAGGATTAAATGTTGATGATGCATTGAATAAACTTCATTTTTCTCCTGAAAAGGCAGCCACAGTTATTGAAAAAACTTTAAGATCAGCTGTATCTAATTTGATGAATAGTACAGAAAACTCAAATCTAAGCCCTAAATCTCTTGATATAATTGAAGCATTTGTTGATGGTGGCCCTGTGTTGAAAAGATTTCGTGCTTCGGCAATGGGGCGTATATCTCGCCGTCGACGTCCTATGAGTCATGTTACAATCGTAGTTGGAAGTAATAAAAAGTAGAGGATAGGTAGATGGGACAAAAAACACATCCAATAGGTTTTAGATTAAATGTAAATAAAAATTGGCGTTCTAACTGGTATGCGCAAAAAAATAATTTTTCATCGGAGCTAGAGGAAGATATTAGAATTAGAAAATATATCCAACTTCGTTTGCCTAATGCAGGTATCTCCAAAGTTGAGATTGCGCGTACATCTAAGCGTGTTACTGTTACTATATTTACTGCGCGTCCAGGAATTGTTATTGGTCGTGGTGGTGAGGAGGTGAATCGCTTAAAAAAAGAACTAAGGCAATTAACTGGAACAAAGGATGCGCAGATCAATATTTCTGAAGTTAAGCGCCCTGAAATGGATGCTGCTCTTGTTGGTGCTAACATTGCACATCAATTAAAAAAGAAAATATCTTATCGTAGGGTCGTGAATAAAACTATACAATCTACCATGCGTATGGGCGCAGATGGAATTAGAATTAATGTTGCTGGTCGCTTAGGTGGTGTTGAGATTGCTCGAAGTGAAAAATTTATGGATGGTAGTGTCCCACTACATACTCTGAGAGCAGATATCGATTATGCTTTGACCGAGGCACATACTGCTTATGGTGTAATTGGTATTAAGGTATGGATTTGTAATGGGCAATATGATAATAAAAAATCATAAGTTATGTTAGAGCCAAAAAAAACAAAATATAGAAAACATCATCGAGGAAAAAGAAGAGGAATGGCCATGCGTGGTAATAAAGTTTCATTTGGTTCTTATGGATTAAAAGCGATTGAACCAGGATGGGTTACGGCCAGACAGATTGAAGCATCTAGGATAGTAATATCAAGAGTCGTGCGTAAAATTGGAAAAATGTGGATTCGTATTTTCCCTGACAAACCAGTTACAGAGCGTCCCGCTGAAACTCGTATGGGTAAAGGTAAAGGTGCTCCAGATCACTGGATTGCAGTGGTTAAACCTGGAAGAATTATGTTTGAAATTGATGGAGTTAATCGACAAGATGCAGAAATTGCATTTAGAGATGCTGGTCACAAGTTACCAGTAAAAACAAAGCTCGTTGGGCGGAGACCTCTATAATGAAAACTCAACAGTTGCGTGAAATGAATGAAGTAGATCTGAAAATGAAATTGGATGAAAACTTAGAAGCGTTACAGAATCTAAAATTTCAGCAGGCACTGCAACAATTGGAAGATGCGAATATGATTAGTAAGACTAAGAAAGAAATAGCCCAAATAAAAACTATATTAAATGAACAAAAACTTGGAATTATCTATGGAAAGGATGATAATGAATGATTGAGAGGAGAAGACGTCAGTCCCTTGTTGGAAAAGTTATAAGTACAAAAATGGATAATTCTGTAAATGTAAGAGTTATGCGAGAAGTTGCTCATCCTATTTATAGAAAAAGAGTTAGGCATTACAAGAATTACCTTGCACATGTAAAGTCTATAAAACCTAATGATGGTGATATAGTTAGAATAACAGCAATTCGACCAATCAGCAAGCTAAAGCGTTGGCAAATAAGTGAAATTATTAGAGAGGCCGTTCAAATAGGTTAAAGAATATATGATTCAATCAGAAACAAGATTAAGAATTGCAGATAATACAGGAGCAAGAGATGTCCTTTGTTTTAAGGTTTTAGGAGGCTCAAAAAAACGGTATGCCAGAATTGGAGACCAAATTGTTATTACTGTTAAAAAAGCTCTTCCAGATGGAATGGTGAAAAAAGGTGAAGTTTGCCGTGCTGTTGTAGTTCGTACAAGAAAGGAAATTAAAAGACGAGATGGAAGCAGCATTCGATTTGATGAAAATGCTGCGGTAATTTTAGATGCTCAGGGTGAGCCAAGAGGTACAAGAATTTTTGGACCTGTTGCTAGAGAATTGCGAGAAAGCGGATATATGAGAATCATATCTATGGCTCCAGAGGTTTTATAATATGCGTATTAAAAAAGAAATGATTGTTCGTGTTATTAGTGGGAATCATAAAGGTATGGAAGGTAAAGTATTACGTGTTTTCCCTGATAAAAATCGAGTTATAATAGAAGGTGTTAATCTAATTAAAAAAACTACTCGTCCTAGTCAGAGTAATCCTTCTGGAGGTATGGTAGAAAAAGAAGCCGCGATTCATATATCAAATGTTATGTTGTTGCATGGAGGTCAACCGACACGTATAGGATATAAAATACTTGAAGATGGGTCTAAAGTCAGATTTTCCAAAATAAATAGTGAAGAAATTGGAAGTTAAAGTGGCTAAAAAAAATACACCAAAAAAAATAGCAGTTAAAAAAGCGAAATCAAAAAATCAGAAAGTTAAGCAGGACATATATAAGCCAAGACTTCAAACTCGATATAAAGATAAAGTGCTTCCAGATTTAAAAAACCGATTTAACTACGCTAATATTATGGAAGTTCCAAAACTTGTTTCTATATCTATCAATATTGGTATTGGAGATGGAAAATCAAATAATAAAGGGCTCGAAAGTGCTATTGATGAATTAACCCAGATTACAGGTCAAAAACCAATTATAACACTGGCAAAAAAAGATATTTCGAATTTTAAAATACGAAAAGGGTGGCCTGTAGGTTGTAAAGTAACTTTAAGAGCAACTAAGATGTTTGAATTTCTTGATAGGCTAATTTCGGTAGCCCTTCCTAGGACAAGGGATTTCAGAGGTCTTTCATTTAAAGCATTTGATGGTAGAGGTAATTATAATTTTGGAATAGAAGAACAAATTATTTTTACAGAAATAGATTATGATAAGATCGAATCTATACGTGGCTTAAATATTACTATTGTTACAACCGCAGATAGTGATGATGAGGCTTATTGGTTATTAAAAGGGTTGGGCTTACCAATGCGTGAAAAACCACAGAAAATTGAAGAGGCAGCTTAATGGCTAAAAAATCAAAAATTCATAAGTCAAAATCTAAAGCAAAATTTTCGACAAGACAGAAAAACAGATGCTTTAAGTGTGGTCGCCCACATGCTTACATGAGGAGATTTGGCCTTTGTCGAATCTGTTTTAGAGAACTTGCGCTAAAGGGTGAAATCCCTGGTGTAACAAAAGCGAGTTGGTAAGGATAATATAATGTCAATGACTGATCCAATAGCTGATTTTCTAACGCGGATTCGAAACGGTTTGGCTGCTTCGAAACGATGGGTAGATATTCCTAGTAGTAAAACAAAAAAAAGAATTTCTCTTGTCTTAAAAGAAGAAAATTATATTGATGATTTCATTTTTATTGGAGATAATCGTAATAAAGAATCAATTCGTTTATTTTTGAAATATGATTACCAAGGAAAACCTGTGATTGAAAATATTAAACGCGTTAGTAAACCTGGGTTGCGTATCTATGTAGGTTCACAAGATATTCCAAGAGTATTAGATGGATTGGGGATATCTATTCTGTCTACCTCGAAAGGTGTAATATCTAATAAAAAAGCGAAAATGTTGAATGTTGGCGGTGAGATTTTGTGTGAGGTTTTTTAATATTTATGTCTAGAGTAGGTAAGAACCCCATTATTATTCCCAAAGATGTATCAGTCAAGGTTAATGGTTTAATTGTTTCTGTTTCAGGACCAAAAGGAAGCAGTGAATTAACTATTCATAAAGATATGGAAATTAAAATAAATGATAACCAAATAAATGTAAATCGGCCCACTGATATTCCGGAACATCGCGCCCTTCATGGGACTACCAGACAGCTATTAAATAATTTGATTATAGGTGTTTCAGAAGGTTTTGTTAAGGAACTTGAGGTTATTGGTGTTGGGTATCAAGCTACAATAGATGGTCAAAGGCTAAAAATGCAACTTGGGTTTTCGCATGATACATATTTTGATTTGCCAGAAGGTATTAGTATAAAAATAGACCGTAATATTTTATCAATAATTGGTATGGATAAACAATTAGTTGGTGCAGTTGCAGCAAAGATAAGATCTTTAAGAAAACCAGAACCTTACAAAGGAAAAGGAGTGCGATATCGTAATGAATATGTACGGTCTAAACAAGGCAAAACTGTTGGAGGTGTAGGATAAATGGCTATCCATCGTTCTGTAATTAAAAGAAATGCGAGAAGAAAAAATCGTAGTAAGAAAACATCAAGATTTCATCCAGATCGCTACAGGCTGGTAATTTCACGAAGTTTGAAAAATTTTATGGCTCAAATCATCAATGATCATGAAGGTAAAACGATATTATCAGTTTCATCAAAAGATAAGGATTTAAAATCATCACTAAAAAAAACAATGAACAAAATTGAAATCAGTAAACTTGTTGGTGAAATAGTCGCTCAAAAAGCAAAGAAAGCAAAAATAGATAGAGTTGTACTTGATCGTAATGGATATACGTACCATGGTCGTGTTAAAGCCTTTGCAGATGCGGCTAGAAAAGGTGGTTTAGAATTTTAAATTAGGAGTTATATTTGGCAATTATTAATCCAGCCGAACTTGATTTGCTAGAAGAAGCGGTGGTTAAAGTTAACCGGACCGCAAAAGTGACATCCCGTGGAAAACGCTTCAGATTCTCCGCTCTAGTAGCGGTAGGTGATGGTAAAGGTCATATAGGGGTGGGGCTAGGAAAGGCAAATGAAGTGATTTCGGCTATTCAAAAAGGAAAAGAAGCTGCAAAACAAAATATTGTAAAAGTTTGTTTAGTAAATGGTACTATTCCCCATAAAATTATTGGGAAACATGGTGCTAGTAGAGTTATGTTAAAGCCAGCATCCCCTGGTACGGGTATAATAGCAAGTGCTCCTGTTCGAGCAGTTATGGAGCAAGTAGGTATTCATAATATACTTACAAAGCGAACAGGATCAAAAAATTCTATGAACTTAGTCCATGCTACTGTTAATGCATTAGTTAGTATGAAAGATGCTGTTTCTGTAGCTAATAAGCGTGGTATTACACTTGGGGATATATTTAACTAATGGTAAGAAAAGCAAAAAAAATAAAGTTAACTCAGGTTAGAAGTGCTATTGGTTATAAACCTAAAGCAAAGGCTACTTTAAGAGCCCTTGGTTTAAGAAAGATGTATCAGACGGTTGAAAAAACCGACTCTCCTCAAATTCGTGGAATGATTAACATGATACCCTATTTATTGAGAGTAGAAGAATGAAATTAAATTCCTTAAAGCCAGTACCTGGTTCAATAAAAAATTCTAAGAGAGTCGGCAGAGGTCATGGTTGTGGTTTAGGTAAATCTGCTGGTCGCGGTGATAAAGGAGCTGGACAACGAAGTGGGTTTAAGAGACGACCTTGGTTTGAGGGTGGCCAAATGCCACTTGCACGAAGATTACCTAGGCGTGGATTTAAAAATATTTTCAAAAAAGAATTTCAGATAGTTAATCTAAAAATATTAAATGATCTGGGTATGAAAAAAATTGATTCTCAAATTCTGTATGATAATGGGCTGGTGCGTTCGGCTTTGAAACCAATAAAAATTCTTGGAGACGGTGAATTAAAAATAAAGATTGAAATTACAGCTAGTGCTTTTAGTGCTGTTGCTAAGGAAAAAATTGAAAATGTAGGTGGTAAAGTAATAATACAATGATTAGTAAAATAAAAAGTATATTTATAATTCCTGAGCTACGTAGTAGAATCCTTTTTACTATTTCATTATTAGTTATTGTTCGAGTTGGTGCTCATATACCAATACCTGGTGTAAATGGAGAAGCATTAGCTGGTGCTTTTACTAGCCTTGAGAACTCATTATTCGGATTATTCAACACTTTTGTTGGTGGAGCATTTAGTCAAGCAGCTTTGTTTTCACTAGGCATAATGCCATATATATCATCATCAATTATTATTCAACTTATGGGATCGGTAGTTCCATATTTTCAAAGATTACAGAAAGAGGGAGAAGCTGGTAGGAAAAAAATAACTCAGATAACACGCTACGGAACAGTATTACTAGCATCAATGCAATCTTACGGTGTTGTAGCTGTTTTTCTACCTAGTTTGAATTCAAATGGGAATACTGTTGTATTGAACCCAGGACTGTTATTTACCTTTACTGGGATAATCAGTATGGTAACTGGGACTTTATTTCTAATGTGGCTTGGAGAGCGTATAACTGAACGAGGTATAGGTAATGGTATTTCATTGATTATTATGGTAGGAATTATTTCTGCTTTTCCGAATGTTATTCTAAGTGAAATTACTCTGGTACAGGAAGGGGTTAGAGGAATTTTATCCGAACTGGTGTTAATAGGAACTATGTTTGTAATAATTTGTTTTGTAGTACTTCTCACGCAGGGTACACGTAAAATTCCTGTTCAATATGCAAAAAGGGTAGTAGGCAGAAAAGTGTATGGAGGTCAGAACACACATATACCAATGAAAGTTAATACCGCAGGTGTAATGCCTATAATATTTGCACAGTCAATTATGTTTGTTCCAAGCACGCTTGCAACTTTTCTTGGGGATAGTAATTTTTCTCAAAATCTAATGACCTGGTTCTCTTTTGAACATCCATTTTATTGGATAGTTTTTGGTATTATGATAATATTTTTCACATATTTCTATACTGCAATTGCATTTGATCCCGTGCAGGTATCTTCCACTATGAAACAACAAGGTGGTTTTATTCCAGGGGTTAGACCTGGTAAAAAAACAGCGGAGTTTATTGATAACATACTAACTCGAGTTACATTACCAGGATCAATCGCACTTGCCTTTGTTGCAATATTTCCTTATATACTTATGCAAACCATGGATATCAATTATGATTTGGCTTCATTTTTTGGAGGGACCAGTCTATTAATTATTGTTGGTGTAGCATTAGATACATTACAGCAAATTGAATCTCATTTATTAATGAGACATTACGATGGTTTTTTAAATCAAGGACGTATTCGTGGTAGAAGAAGAGTGTAATGGTGCATACTAGAACAAAGAGTGAAATAAAAAAAATTGCAAAAAGTTGTCAAATTGTTGCTGATACATTAATCATGCTTGAAAAGTATATTGTTCCAGACATGTCAGTAAAAAAATTAGACCAAATGGCGGAAGAATTTATATTATCAAGAGGGGCTAAGCCGGCTTTTAAAGGTTACATGGGATACCCTGCTACTTTATGTGTATCAATAGATGATACTGTTGTTCATGGTATCCCAAGAGAAGAAACTTTGAAAAATGGTCAAATTGTAGGTATAGACTGTGGTGCAGTTTTGGATGGTTACTACGGTGATCATGCACGTACTTTTCCAGTTGGTAAAGTTAGTACAGAAAAAGAAAAATTAATGGAAGTTACTTTTGAATCTTTAAATAGAGCTATAGATAAGGCAATACCAGGAAACCATGTAGGAGATATTGGGTATGCTGTACAATCATATGCAGAAAGTAATGGTTTTTCAGTTGTTAGAGAATTAGTTGGTCATGGTATCGGAACTCAATTGCATGAGGAACCTCAAATTCCAAATTTTGGTAAGGAAAAGCAAGGTCAATTGCTCTATCCTGGTATGTGTATTGCGATAGAACCAATGATTAATGCTGGCAGAAAAGAAGTTTTCACCGCAAATGATGGATGGACTGTTATGACGCGTGATGGGAAAGCTTCTGCGCATTTTGAGCATACAATTGTAATTACAAAAGATCTTCCGAAGATTTTAAGTGTGGGTTCAAATGGCTAAGGAACAACCAATTACTATTGATGGTATTATCAAAGAGACATTGCCAAATGCTATGTTTCGTGTAGAAGTTGAAATTGGTGAAGAAAACCATGAAGTACTTGCGCATGTTAGTGGAAAGATGAGAATGCATTTTATTAAAATCCTTCCTGGTGATGTTGTCACATTAGAAATATCTCCATATGACCTTAAAAGAGGGAGAATTGTTTACAGACAAAAGTAAAGTTATTATGAAAGTACGTCCATCAGTTAAAAAAATTTGTGATAAATGTAAGCTAATAAAACGCAAAGGCGTAGTTATTGTTATTTGCTCAAACCCTAAACATAAACAAAGACAAGGTTAGGAGATTAATCTATGGCTCGTATTGTAGGTGTTGATATACCACGTAATAAAAAAGTTCCATATGCATTGAGATATATTCACGGTATCGGTACTGCAACAGCTTTTCAACTCTGTACTGAAGCAAAAGTCGAACCTAATAGTCGAGTCCAGGACTTAACTGAAAAACAAGTTATAGCTATTCGAGATGCAATCGCTAATTTGGGAATTATAGTTGAAGGTGAATTACGATCTCAAACTGCAATGAATGTTAAAAGGTTGAAAGATTTGGGAACATATAGAGGATTGCGTCATCGCAGAGGTTTGCCTGCGAATGGCCAACGTACGAAAACTAATGCACGAACAAGAAAAGGTAAAAAACGGACCATTGGTTTAGGTAAAAAAGCAGTAACAGGATAAAAATTAATTAAAAGAGGAAATTTTGGCTGAACAAAAGAAAAAGAAAAAAACTGCTGATCCGCACGGAATAGCACATATTAAAGCTACATTTAATAATACTCATGTTACCTTGTCAGATAATTATGGAAATGTTTTGGTTTGGGAAAAGGCAGGAACTTCAGGATTTAAAGGATCAAGGAAAAGTACTGCATATGCAGCAACAATGGCTGGTGAAAAAGCTGCACAAGCAGCGATTGCTATGGGTATGAATAGCGTAGAAGTCCGTGTTAATGGACCTGGGTCTGGTCGTGAGGCTGCTATTAGGTCATTAGCAGTTGCTGGATTGCAGATCACTAGTATTACCGATGTGACACCATTACCTCATAATGGTTGTAGACCTCCAAAGCGAAGAAGGGTATAATAAGGATCTGGAATGGCTAAAAATAATACACCTAAAGGGAAATTGGTCAGGAAGTTTGGAGAAAATATTTTTAATAATCCGAAATACGACCGTTTACTTAATCGAAAGCCTTATAAACCTGGCCAGCACGGTCAGAGTAGGAAAGGTAAACTTTCAAATTATGGCCTGCAATTACAGGAAAAACAAAAAATTAAGTTTATGTATGGACTATTGGAAAAACAATTTAGATTGACTTTTAAAAAAGCTGATCAAATGAAAGGAGAGACAGGTACTAATATGCTCCAATTACTTGAGCGGCGTTTAGATAATGTGGTTTATCGTCTTGGTTTTGCTTCTACACGTTCTGCTGCGAGACAGATGGTAAGTCATAAACATATACTGGTAAATAATCGTGTGGTAAATATTCCATCTTTTGTTTTGAAACCAGGAGAAGTTATTGAGGTTCGAGATAAAAGTAAGAAAAATGATAATATTTTAGATTCCATGCGGCGAATTAAAGGTGATATTGAATTATCATGGTTGGAGTTAGATAAAGCAAAAATGCGCGGTACTTTTGTATCTATTCCAGACCGAGATGAAATGAACCTTACTGTTAATGAACAGTTAGTTGTAGAATTATTCTCTAAATAATCAAGATAGGAAACATTTTAAATGGCAAGTAAATCATTAGAACTACAAATTGAGTTCCAATCCACATCTAAATCTGGTAACAGTGGGGTATTCACTGTCCAACCTCTTGAAAGAGGATTTGGTATAACAATTGGGAATGCATTACGCCGTATATTACTAACTAGTATACCTGGAGCGGCAATTACTCACGTAAAAATCGATGGCGTGCAACATGAATTTTCTACCTTATCAGGAGTTAAGGAAGATGTAGCGGATATCATCATGAATTTAAAAAGCGTGCGTTTTAAGCTTATGGATAATAATCCCGATAAGATTAACCTAAGCATTAAGGGAAAACATATTTTTACTGCAAATGATATTCAAAAAGCCAGTGATCAATTTGAAATTTTGAATCCAGAACAATATATAAGTGAAATAAATTCTAAAGGAAAAATAGATATGGAATTACGTATTGGGATAGGTAAAGGTTATGTGCCATCTGAAGAAAATGATTTACCTAACCTGACGGTTGGAACCTTATCTATTGATAGTATCTTTAATCCAGTCACAAATGCTTCATTTAGTGTACAGCCTGTCCCTGGAGCAAAAGAACCAATAGAAATTTTGAAAATGGAAGTTACGACAGATGGTTCAATAACTGCTAAAGATGCATCTAGCTATTCTGCCACTTATCTTCGTGAGCATTTAAAATTTGTAGAAGCAATTTCTAATCCTTCAGTATTAGAAATATCTGATGGTGTCTCTGAAGAGACTATTATGCTTAGAAAATTATTGAATTCAACAATTGATGAGATGGAATTATCCGTTAGAAGTTTTAATTGTCTTCAGGCAGCTGGTATTAAATATATTCATGAGCTAGTAAATAAAGAAGAGAATCAGATGCTGAAATACAAGAATTTTGGGAGAAAATCTTTAACTGAATTGGTTGAAAAACTTGATTCTATGGGATTACATTTTGGAATGGAAATAGAAAAGATTCTTGCTGAAGAAGGATAATAAGAAATGCGGCATAAGAAAAACGGACGTAAACTTGGACGAAAATCTTCTAGCCGCAAGGCATTGATGGCAAGTTTAGCTTCAGCTCTTATATTGCATAAGCGTATCAAAACAACAGATGCAAAAGCAAAAGAGCTAAGAAAGTATATTGAGCCTCTTGTTACTTTTGCCAAAAAGGGCGACTTGCATTCTCGTAGACAGGTTTTGAAAAAAATCTATCATAAGCAAATTATTCGTGAATTATTTGATACTGTTGGACCGACCTATTCTGATCGTAACGGAGGATATACAAGGATTACTAAACTTGGATTTCGTGATAATGATTGTGCACCAATATCATTAATCGAATTTGTAGATATAAAATCAGATTCTAGTTCGGAAGCTGAATCGAAAGAGTAATAAGTTTATTTAATAATTATTATTTTTTTGTGAACGCATTAAGAATTATTATTAGAGGGGTAGCATTTGCTGCCCTTCTTTTTTTATTTAATTATCCTATTTTTGCTGATTCATTCGATATAAGAGCATTATGGGTTGTTCGTGATCACATTGTTAATCCCGATAAAATTGATAATATCTTAGAATTCGCAAGTAAGAATAATTATAATCATCTTTTTGTACAAATTAGAGGTAGAGGGGATGCATATTATTCATCTCGATTAGTTCCTCGTTCCCATTTATTACTTGGTACTGATTTTGATCCGCTCAAGTATATAATTAATAAAGCAAGACGTTATAATATCGCTATTCATGCTTGGTTTAATGTGTATTACCTTTGGTCATCCCTTGATCTTCCATCTCAACAAGATCATTTACTTTACAAGCATACCTCATGGTTGGATAATAATTTTCCAGACCCGATTGATGTAAAGAATACTATGAAAGCAGTAAAAAAGGATCGTAAAGCTAACGGAGAAGGATTTTATTTAGCTCCTACTCATCCAGAAGTGGAGGCTCATCTACAAATGGTTATAACTGAACTTGTCCAGAATTATAAACTAGATGGTTTTCATTTTGATTATATCCGCTATCATGCAAAAGGATGGGGGCTGAATCAAGTTGGTATGAAATTATTCTTTAATCATACAGTTTCTATTCCTGGATTACCTTCTCTTGAGGTTAAAGAAAAGCCTACATTCAATGATTATAAAATGAAAGCTATTACAAATTTTATAAGAAAAGCATCTACAAGGATTAAAGCGTATCAACCTTATTATATTGTTTCTGCTGCTGTGAAACCTAATTTAAATAATGCCCGTGAACATTTTGGGCAAGAATGGGATGTGTGGTTAACTGGGAGATATATTGACTGGGCTGTACCTATGAATTATGCAACTGATCTAAATAATTTTAATAACAATATTCGAATAATGAAAGACAATCTCCCTTTTCAATATATGGATCGAATCATAATGGGAGTTGCAGTTTACAATCAAAATCCTCGAAGCGCTGGACAAAAAATTTATAATACTGGAAAAAATGATTTCGGTGGAGTTAGTATTTTCTCTTATACTGTATTTAAGCAAAAGCCATCTTATGCTAATAAATTGGTGAAATATTTAAAATAATGATATCTATATTCCACCCTATTACTGATAATTTATATGTCATTCCTTTTTAATCCTTATATTAGTTTGATCTTAATAATATGTCAAAAATAATTCACCCTCCAATTGGGAATAAATTAACATGCAATAACTGGCAAATTGAAGCAGTATACCGGATGATTCAGCATAATCTGGATCCAGATGTAGCAGAAATTCCTTCAGAATTAATTGTTTATGGGGGAAAGGGAAAAGCTGCCAGAAATTGGGATTGCTTTGATGCTATTATAAATACACTAAAGCGTCTTAAACCAGATGAAACATTATTGATTCAATCTGGAAAGCCAGTTGGTGTTGCTAAAACGCATATTTATTCACCAAGAGTATTGATTGCTAATTCGAATTTGGTTCCTAACTGGGCTAACTGGGAACATTTTAATGATTTGGAATCCCGTGGACTTATGATGTATGGTCAAATGACTGCTGGAAGCTGGATATATATTGGCTCACAAGGGATTTTGCAAGGGACATATGAGACATTTATTGCTGCTGCACATACGCACTGGAAGAAACAATCTTTAGCAGGTAAATTGGTTTTAACGGCGGGATTGGGAGGAATGGGAGGGGCTCAGCCTCTTGCTGTAAAAATGGCAGGGGGAGTTTCTATCTGCATTGAAATTGATCCTAAACGTATTAAACGTCGTCTTGATACGGGGTATTTAGATTGTACAACACAGAAAATAGATGATGCTATAGACTTAGCATTTAAATCTATAAAAAAAAGAAAATCCCTAAGTATTGGTCTTGAAGGTAATGCTGCAGATCTAGTAGCTGAATTTGTAAATAGAGATATTATACCGGATTTAGTAACAGATCAAACATCTGCACATGATGAGCTTAATGGCTATATTCCTAATAATTTTAGTCTAAAAACTGCTAAAAAATTGCGTGAAGAAAATCCTGATGCATATAGAAAAGAAGCTTATCGCTCTATGGTGGAACATGTTAATGCGATTTTGGAATTAAGTAAAAGGGGATCCATAGCCTTTGATTATGGCAATAATCTTAGAGGACAGGCTAAAAAGGGCGGATTAAAAGGAGCATTTTCTTATCCTGGATTTGTACCAGCTTATATTAGGCCTCTTTTTTGTGAGGGTAAAGGTCCATTTAGATGGGTGGCTTTATCTGGAGATCCTCAAGATATTTATCGCACTGATGAGGCCGTTTTGGATCTTTTTCCAGAGAATAAGAGTTTGTGTCGTTGGATTAATATGGCCAAAGACCAGGTAAAATTTCAAGGTTTACCCTCCCGTATATGTTGGCTTGGCTATCAAGAAAGGGCAAAATTTGGTTTAAAAATAAACGAAATGGTCAGAAATGGTGAATTAAAGGCGCCGATTGTTATTGGAAGAGATCATTTAGATTGTGGATCTGTGGCATCTCCAAATAGGGAAACTGAAGGAATGAAAGATGGATCCGATGCAATAGCAGACTGGGCACTATTAAATGCTATGTTAAATATTGCTAGTGGGGCAACATGGGTCTCATTTCACCATGGTGGTGGGGTAGGAATGGGTTATTCTCTCCATGCTGGGCAGGTTATTGTAGCAGATGGAACTTTAGAAATGGATAGACGTTTAGTACGTGTTCTTACTAATGATCCAGGCATGGGCCTTTTTAGGCATGCTGATGCAGGATATGAACAAGCTATAAAAAATGCAAAAACTTGGGATGTAGATATCCCTATGATGTAGTCTTGAGTCTAAAACTAATAAATATAGGCGAATTAGCTACTTTTGATTCATTTTTGAAGCAGATGGCAATTCATCCACATATAGAAATTGCTATTGAAAATGGTATAGTGGTCGAAATGGGAGAAACAGTTGATGACTGCGATGATGTGTTAGATTGTCATGGTGGTTTGATTACTCCTGGATTTATTGATTCTCATACACATCCAGTATTTTTGAATGGTAGGCAAAATGATTTTGCAATGCGTCTTAAAGGTGCAACATATGAAGAAATCGCAGCTACAGGGGGCGGTATTGTAAGTAGTATTAATGGTGTAAGAAACACACCCGAATCAATTCTATTTGAACGAGTTAAAGAACGTATGGATAATTTTCTTTCCTTTGGTACTACAACTGTCGAATGTAAAAGTGGATATGGCTTAAATACAGTTTCAGAACTCAAGTCACTTAAAGTATTAGATGAAGTAAATAGATTTCACGATATTGATATTATAGCGACCTTTATGGGGGCTCATGCATGTCCACCCGAGTTTATTGGTGATATGGATGGATATGTAAATTTAATTTGTAATGAGATGATCCCAGCTGTTGCAGATCAGGGTATTGCAAAATACAATGATGTTTTTTGTGAAAAGGGATATTTTAATATCGATCAAACTAGAAAAATTTTAATTGCTGGGGAAAAATATGGTCTTATTCCAAGAATGCATGCTGATGAATTTGAATCTTCAGGTGCTACAGAACTGGCAGCAGAAGTAGGCGCAAAAAGCGCTGATCACCTTATGGCCTCTAACAATAGAGGTTTAAAAAAAATGTCTGAAACTGGAGTAATTGCCACTTTATTACCAGGAACAACATTCTTTTTAGGTAAAAATACCTATGCACCTTATAATCTTATGAAAAAGTTTGATTTGAATATCTCTTTAGCATCGGATTATAATCCAGGTAGTTGCTATATTCAATCTATGGGTTTTATCATCTCTTTAGCTTGCTTATACTTACATATGACACCTATCGAAGCATTAAAAGCTACTACATATACTGCTGCGAAAAGTCTAGACTTAGAAAGTAAAGTTGGTTCAATAGAAATAGGTAAGAAAGCAGATATAGTCTTATGGAATATCAAAACACATTTGGAAATACCATATTGGATTGCTAATAATACTATAAGACATGTAATCAAATCTGGCAAAATAGTAAATTGAGCTTGATTACCCGATATTTAAGAGAGTAAAATTGAACATACTTTTTGTAAAGAGAATAATGAAATCTAATCGTCTAAACAGGATTGTTTTATCCATATTTTTCCTCGCTATTAATGTTTTGTCTGCAAATTATGCTTTTAAGAAAAAAGTTAAAAGTGTATGTAAAACCTATCGAATTCCAGTTGAATCAGAGCAATTAGAACTAGATGAAGATACATTTTTCATGACTATGCAAAGTGGTAGGAATAATTTTGAAATGTTTATGATCGTAGGATTTGCAGCAGCGGGGCAGGCAGTCGCTCATCAAAAACAAATGGGTTTGGCTAATGCATATATGCCTGCAAATATACAAGTTTCAGTTCGGGTACCTACTGCAAAAGATTCATTTAATACTTTTGTAGCAACTTGTCCATGGGAAATGGCAAATAAACTAGCAGAAGGGGAAATAGACTCAGCAGAGTTTATGCAGACAATAACAAAAAACTTAAAAATAATGTAAAAGGAGTAATTATGCTTCAAGATCCAAACTCATTAATGGGTATGCTAACACAATATGGCCGTGCAGTCGGTTGGTCAATCGCAGCAGCTGTCGGCTTTGCTTTCGGTATTGGAATTGCTTTAAAAGTTTTTGATATGCTCTCTACAGAGATTGACGAATGGGAAGAGATAAAAAAGGGTAACATGGGTGTTTCTCTAATCTTTATTTCTTTGATAGTGATGGTTGGATTACTTGTCCATAAAGTAATTTAGATTAAATTCTACAAAATAAAGCACTGTTAGTCAGTAATAGAGTAATATCCTGGATAGCTTTTTCAAGTATTCAGATATAAAATGTTTTTATATAAAAATGCATTAATATTGGTGCAGAAAGAGTACTTAGTAAATTGACCATGTCATTTGTCATCCATCTGTAGCCATTGACCAGTATTTCTTTCTTAGTAATATATTCTACAATTTGGCCATCTTTGGTTTGATATTTAGCTTGTAAAGAAGCTCCAAGTATTGAATCTGTTATGCATCCAGAAAAGCCAGCAATGATAATGCCTATTACACCATAGTCCATAATTCCTATTATATGGGATGTAAATCCAATTATTGATGCTCCCAATAATGAACCTATGATTCCTATTCTTGTAATACCACCTGATTGTCCAGGTAAGACATAATTAAAATTAATAATCGATACAGGATTTGTTTTTGATAATTTTCCGAGTTCTGTACCCCACGTATCAGCTGTTGCTGCTGCAATTGATGAAAGGAAAAGAAGGTATATAGATGTTGTATTTTCATAAAACTGACTATAAATACATAATAAAAGTGCAATGCCTCCATTTGCATAGACTTGTATAATATCCCGTTTTGAACCTTTGGAAATGGTAGAAGTATTTCCAGGTATAATTTTACTCAAAATAGATGAAAGTATAAAAAATATTGCAATAGGGATTAGGTAATTTATACCCCCATACCCTGTTATTAAAAAACCCATTATTAGAGCTCCTATAAATCCACTGGCCGTAATCATTTTAAAATAATATGCGATAAAAAATCCAATTATGATGAAAATTAGTATAAATTCAAAATTTGGACCTTTTATTTCCATAGAGTACATTGTCAAAAAAGAAACTAGTGGTATAGAAAGATTATCACTTCCTTTGAAGCTTATCATTTCAGCTAAGGTAGATATTATTGCTGTTATAAGTATAAAATAGATCATATTAAAACTGGTAAATTGACTTAATAAAATCGAGGACCAGATATATACAATTACGCATGAGGAGCAAAACATTGCTATAGATCCCTGAAACGATTTTTTATCACTCTCTAGGATAATTTTTAAAGGGCTTGGGACTGATTCACCTATAAAAGTTGCTAGAGGGTCGGCTATGGCTAAGATAGAAAATGCAATTACAAAATATTGAGAAAAATCCCAGAAAAAAGATACCATGAATAAATAAGAAAGTGGGAAATAAATTGTACCATAGGATTCCCGCTTCTGAGAATGGATACCTTTGAATTTTTCTAGTTTTAATGCTATAATATTGAGAAATAAAAATAGCATCCCCAATATAATGGGAAAGTTTTTAGATATGAAAATAAATGGAGATAAGCTACAAGAAATTCCAACAGTAGAATGAACGAAAATCCTGCTTGCTTCCGCTGAAAGAATTCTATTTCTTAATAACAATTCACTTACCGATACTAAAGCAATAATTAAGATTAAGAAAATAATGAATGAAATCCATTCGGGGCAATTTGTTTGCCAAAAGGATAAATGCATTGCAAAAATTATCTTTAGTGATTATAAACGGCAACGAATAGTAATTTAGAATTGTGAATCAACTTATGATTGAATAATTTTATCAAAAAGTGAATTAAAAACTATTAATTATTATGTCTGTAGCAGTTAATAATTTTGTTCGTCGTCAGATTAAGGGATCTGGTAAAACATACTCTTTAACTTTGAGTTTTGAAGAAATTGCTCGTCACGCGGATGAACAAATGGAGAGAGGTGAATTTAGTACTGGATATCGTGATGGAGTTAGAATAGTTCAGGCTGATCAAGAAATAATATCACAATTTATCTGTCCTTTTGTACAAATTTCAGAAGAAACAGAGCTTGAAGCGCAGGTTGTGAAAAGACAAGAAAATGAAGAAAGTTATATACAGGTTAGGGCTATTAATGGAGATCCTCTACCAGCTGGGAGTGTTGAATTTATCTGTTACCGGCATGATGTGCTAAATGAGAATAATGAAAATTCGACTGATGCAGAATGGGAACTGATTAGTATCCATGCTATTCCAAGAGGAGTTAAAGAATTACCTATGGGTCCAGTTACTATGATGCGCAACCAATTACAATTAAATGGAGGTACCAAGGCCCATTATAATTCCGAAACCTGGGCAAAGTCTGTTCAATTTTGGCAGAAAATTGCACCCTTAAAAGATTGCTAATATAGCGCCGTAATAATACACTTCTTCTATTATTATAATTCTTGACAACAATTAATTAAGTAAAATAACTTAAGGTGTATCGATTTTCGGTACATAAATGCGGAGTTCCATGTGAAAGATATAATCTTTACACTTATACATATGTATGCAAATGTGAAGAACGTTTGCTTTTGGTTAGTTATCCATCCATCCAAACTAGAATTTTCAAGTTAATAGAAAATTGCAAGTTAATATGGAATCTGAACGTATTTTTAAACAAGATTCTATATTTATTAATTATAAATTATTCTTACAATTTTTTATTTTTCTGTTTTTTACTTTTTTACAAGGACAGGCTAATTTTGAGATTTCTGGTAATATAGTAGATAAAAATGGTGAAGGTATTCGCAATGCAAAATTAAATCTATATTTATCAAACAAACTTTTATTCATGCAAGAAGAGACAGGTCGAAAAGGGAATTTTGAATTCAAAAAATTAAAACCTGATAAATACACCCTTAATGTTTATGGAAGTAATGGTTACAGTTTGACAAAAGAAATTGATTTAACTTCAGGAAATGCAGAAGGGTTAGAGCTAGCTCCTAGCCAAGACCGTAAACAACCACAACTAAATATAGAATCATCCATAGAATTGATTAAAATTGAATGGAGTCCCATTGTTGATGCCAAGGAGTACATTATCTACAAAGATAACCAGGAGGTTAGTAAGGTCAGCGTACCTGAATACCAAGAGCAAATAGGCGGTGGAAAATCCTATGCATATAATGTAGTAACTGTTTTTATGGATGGATCTAAAGGGTCACGCTCATTAACAGAATATGGAAAATCTTTATTTGCTCCTCCAGATAATATTTCAACTTCTGTGAGTAAAAATACTATTAGTCTAAAATGGGATAAAATAGAGGATGCTAAAGCCTATGTTATTTACAAGTACAATTCAGTAAAGGATGATTGGAAAGTAGTTAATGCAACAAGCAAAAATTCTTATAAACATTTAAATCTTGATTATGAAACCCAATATATTTATACAATTGCTACTATGGACCATCATAAAAAACCAGGAGATAAATCTGAACAGGTAAGTGCAACTACTCATCCGGAAATCAAAAAAATAAAAGGGTTAAAAGCAGAGGCTGGAGATAGTCAGATCAGTCTTACATGGAAGGCGCACCCGTTAGCATTGGAATACAAAGTTTACCTTAATGGTTCTCTTGCAGATACCGTAAATAATACTGGTTATACGCAAAAAGCTGACCCAGGAACTGAAAGCTGTTTTACTGTGTCTCCTATAGATAAATATGGAATAGAAGGTCCTCAATCTGATATGATATGTAAAGTTGCACAGTTTCCGCCTCCAGAGAACGTTACTTTAACTCTAGGAGAGCTTTATTCTCCTGAAATGAATTCAATACTAGTAGAATGGGAGAGGGTGGTTGGTGCTAGTTTTTATAACCTCTATAGAGATGGTAAGGTAATTACTAATACTCCAGATGATAATTATAAAGATTTGGATTTGGATTTTGGTAAGGAGTATTCTTATCAATTATCTTCCTTAACTAACAGCGGTTTGGAAGGTCCTTTATCTGATCCTGCAAAGCAACAGACACCTCAAACATATAAAATTGCTGGTCGATTGGTTACTGAGGAAGGAAAAGAGAGAATAAATGAAGCAAAAATATTTTTATATACAGAAAAAAATGAGCTATGGGCAGAATATACAGCTGGGTTCACAGGAAAATTTACATTTGATGACCGTATCGTAGCTGGTACATACCGTATTAAAGCCTATGGAAATGGTTATGGTAATAATGTAGACTATGATGATGATGGGTTAATAGGTGGTGAAATAGTTGAAGTTAAAAATAAGGATGTTAAAGGGGTGCGGATTAATCTTGCTACCGATGGATTGCGTCCAAGAATGAAAATTGTAAGAGGTGTTCAGGAATTGACTATAACCTGGGAACCTTTGGCTCATGCTGAATCCTATAATGTATATAAAAATGGAAAGCCAATAGCCGAACGAATTACAGCCATAGAATTTCTTGATGAAGTAGCACCAGGTAAACGTTATGAATACTGGGTGAGAGCTTGGGATCTCTATGAATTGGAAGGCCCAGAATCAAATAAAATTTTGGAAAAATCATCATATCAGTATCCAACACTAAAGCCTACGATTTTACAAAAAGCGTTAAAAACTGAAGGAAGTGGTCGATTTGTCAATTTAGAATGGGTCGCAATACCAGGCGTTACCAAGTACGCAGTATATCGTGATGGTGAGAGACTTTCGATACAGTCTGAATTAACTTTTGTAGATACAACTGCATTTTGGGGCAGGGTTTATAATTATCAAATTAATTCAATTGATAATGATGGTGATGAGGGTGCCAATTCACCAGAACTAATGGTAGAAACTCATCCTGAAGTACCTACTCCAGAGATTATTGCGGTTGGAGATGTAAATTCTGTACGGCTTGAAATTTCGGACCCTACTCCTATTGCAACTTTCTATAAGGTATTTAGAAATGGCAGTTATCTAGCAGATTCAGATATGCCTATGTTTATTGATAATGTGGCCGCAGGTGAAAAATACTGCTATGCAATGGCTGCGGTAGATCGATATGGCACAGAAGGAGAACAATCCAGTGTTCAATGTGCAAAAGGGGCTTTTGCTCCACCTTCAAATCTTAAAGCTGAAATAGTAAAAAATGAAATAGAGCTTACCTGGTCTAGGGTAGCAAATGCACCAGGTTATCATTTATACCGTAACGATTCTTTAGTTTTAGAAACTAAGGATATGACTTACTTTAAAGAATCTCTTGAATATGACCGCCTATATACTTATAGAATCAGTTCATTTGATCAGGATGGTGATGATGGACCATTTTCAGAAGTTATTGCAACTACCCATGAAGAAGTATTGGATGTAGAACTTGCAGCAATGGCTGATTTGGAAAAAGTTACTCTTAATTGGTCCAAATCAAACCTGAAAGTTTACCATCAATACCGGCTTTACAGAGATGATGTATTGATCCGTACTACAGAAGATACATCCTACTTAGACTATGTAACTCCTGGGACATACTTTTGCTATAAAGTTAAAGTTATTGATAAATTTGGAACTGAAGGTCCTGCCTCATTAGAAACTTGTCAAAAAGTTTTAGTTCAGTATCCAAAAGATTTAGTTACAGGTGGTGATGTTAGGAAAGTGGTTTTTAAGTGGCAGAAAATGCCTGGTGCAGTTCATTATAATATCTATTTGATGGATAAAAAAGGAAAAGGTGAATATTTAACAAAGGTCAAGGGAAATTACTACGAGCATAAGGGATTAGAATTTGATACCGAGTATTGCTATCAGGTTTCATCTGTAGATATAGATGGAGATGAAGGTCCTAGGTCAAAAACTATGTGCGGGTGGGTATTACCTGCACCCCATCTTTCCCTAATAGAAAAAATATTCATTGAGCCAACTGGTAATAGTCTATTAGATGGTAGAGAAAATGGATTAATAGTGATTAAGGTTACCAATGATGGCAGAAGTCCAGCTAGGGAATTACGTCCTTGGTTGGAACCGGTTGATGGAGCTATGACTCCATCACTCATCATAGATTCAGTAAAAACAATACCGATCCTTTATGTGGGTGATACTATTACAATTTCTTTTCCTCTTTATGCAAAGTTAAAAATTGAATCAGGTATCCGTAATTTTAATATTCGTATAGATGAATTTGCTGATAGTGATTTAGAACCTGTCCCAATTTCATTCGAAACGCTTAAGATTATACCACCAAATTTTGTAATAGCTGATTTTGCTATAGATAATGAATGGGGGCAAAATTATATACCTCCTAATGAAATCGTTACATTGACTGTTCGATTTCAAAACCTTTCTGAAGGGAAATCAGATACTGCATCTCTCCAATTTAGGCGGGATAGTTCATTTGTAGTCTTGGATAAGGACGAATTACATGAATTCGGTTTGGTGCCAGGTGGTAAATATTATGATTTCAGTTTTGAAGTAATGAGTCGCGAAAATAATTTTACAGTTTATTTTGATACATATGATTATTTTGAAACCCGTAAAACTATTCCTATTCATTTGGAATTAATGAAAAACTATAAGAATGCTTCTCAGCTCAAAGCTTATAGTATGCCTTACCCATTGGAATTAAAACAATCTAAACCGATTGAAAAAAATGAATTGGTTTCGAATTTGCCCAAAGTTTCTACTAGAAGAGAAACTATCGGAATTGTTTTTGGTAACCATAAGTTTATGGATAGAGATATACCTGGAAAAACATCTACTGATGAAAATGTAAAACTGGTTCGAAATTATTTCCATGATCTTTTCGGGATTGATAATCACCAAATTGTTCCAAGTCAATATTGGTTTTTTAATAATGGCGTAACAAGAAAAGATTTTGGAAAAATGTTTAATCCAGATGCTGGTTATATTATTGATAAAATCGAAAGCAGTTTATACTATTCCAATGTAGATACCTTAGATTTAATATTATATTTTTCGGGAGAAGGGACTACCATTAATGGGAAAAAATGCTTATTGCCTCAGGATGCTGTAATGTCTGATGAATATTCTTTTTATTCTTTAGATGAACTTTACTCAAACCTTTCTAAAATTCAGAAAATGAAGCAGGTTAGAAATATTACTTTATTTATGGATGTAGATTTTAATAATCCTGCATTTAAGCAGAATTTGGTTTCTAATTTGAAAGAAGACTCAAAAAAGAAAAAGAAAAAGAAAAAATCTGAAGAACCAGTTTTAGCTATTGAAGATGAAATCAGGCCTCCAGATGGAATAACTGCATTATTTGCTTCAAATATTAATCAACTTTCTTATACTCATCCTGATGCTAATAATGGAGTTTTTACTTATTATTTATTAAAGGGATTAAGAGGTGAAGCCGATAATGGTGATAAAAGTGTTACTGTATCTGAGCTTCATGATTTTATCAGTAAGAATGTCCAGGATACAACAGCCAAACTTTATGCCGATCTACCGCAGATTCCACTTCTTTTCACTTCTGATCCAGACCGTATTTTATATAGGTTGCCCTGATTGATTGGACTCTGAATAGAATATGTATTATGAAACACATTGAAAATGAAAATTAGTCTAGTAATTTGTATTTTGTTTTCAATATTGACTGCTATAGTTAAAGCAGAAGAAGTGTCTATTTCTGGTGTAATTCAGGATACAACTGGGAATCCTATAAAGAAAGCAGATGTGTCGCTCGTAAATTTAAGAAATGTAGTATTAGAAGAACAGCAGAGCGGACGCAAAGGAGAATTTATTATTAAGGATATTAAGCCAGATTATTATTATCTTGTAGTGAATTATAAGGTTGGTGAATCTGCAGAATTGGAGAGTTATCGTATTAAAATAAATCCAGGTTCTATGAAAAAAAGTAAATCTCTGGACTTGCAAATAATTCTCCCAATTGAAAAAAATACTCTTTTAGTTTATTCTCTTGCAGGTACGGGTCCTATTACCGATCATGATCCGGTTTTAAACCTAAATCCTCCTTCTTTAGAAGTATCTCCTGAACATATTTCTGTTTTTTGGGAAGATATTCAATATGCGTCAAATTATTTACTTTTTGAAAATGGTGAAAAAATACGAAATGATAGTTTAAATCGTTATGAAAGAGATGTTTCCCCTGGTAAAGAATTTTGTTACGAAGTGCAGGCATTTGATAAATATGGATTTTGGGGGTTAAAAACAGGAAAAATTTGTAATAGTGCACCGACAAAGAGGCCGCGCGATATCCAGGTTGCAGTTGCAAAAAATTCTCTTACTTTAAATTGGTCAGTTGTAAATGGTGCAGAATCATACAATATTTACCGTGACGGTAAAAGAGTAGGTGCTGGAATTGATACTATAAGTTTTGAGGATACTGGACTCGAATATAATAAAGATTATATTTATGCAGTTGCTGCAATGGATTCCTTAGAAAAAGAAAGTAAAAAATCAATTGAAATAAAAGGGACTACGCATGAATATGTACCTGCACCAATTCTTTCATCTGTTAAAGACAAAAATAAGTTGATTCTAATTTGGAATGAAGTTGAATTGGCTAAATCTTTTAATATTTACAGAGGTGATCAATTTGTTACCAATGTACAAGGTACATCTTTTTCCGAAAATAAACCGCCAGGAGAGAAGTATTGTTATGTTGCAAAGTCAGTAGATCAGTATAATGAAGAAAGTGATCCTTCTAATAACCATTGTGCTAAAGTAGAAATTCAAGCTCCAAACGGTATTACTGCAGATGGAGGTGTAAATACAATCTATTTGAATTGGAACCCTGTAATTGGTGCTGTGAGTTACAATATCTATGAAGTTCCTAAAAAGGATTCGATGGTTTTTGTGAAAAATGTAGATATTCATCATATTTCAATCACTGATCTTCCATATGGTGAAGAATTCTGTTATGCAATTGCCGGTGTTGATTCTGATGGTGATAAGAGTGAATATTCTCAAGCATATTGCGAAAATGTTTTTACGGCTCCAGAATTTTTTATTCATAAGTTTGATTTAATAGAACCTTCTGGAAATGGATATATAGATGCTAGAGAAGTGGGAAAACTCCAGTTTGCAGTATATAATAAAGGTGAAAGTCCAGCCCATAATGTAAAATTGAACTTGTTTTCTCCAGATAGAGCTGATGATGTTACAGTATCGCTTAATGCGATAATTGATACTTTGATCCCGGATAAAATTGAATATATAGACTTTGATATTATGGCTGCTCTAACCGTGAAAACAGCTGAACGTAGTTATGAATTAACTATGTCTTCCATTGGTGGAATTATACTTGAAAAACCCTACAAAGTAATTGTGGAAACAAAAGAAGCTAACCCAGCCAATGTTGTTATAGCTGATTTTGCGATTTCCAATGATTTTGGAGCCCATTATATACCGGAAAACGAGGAGGTGGAAATGACAGTAAGACTTCAAAACATTGGTGAAGGAAACACTGAATATGTAATTTTAAATGTTTTGGACTCAGCCACATTTTCTACACCAGGGTTTGAAGGAAGCATAACCACATCAGGAATTCCTCCTGGTGATTTTATTGATATAGAATTCCCTTTATTGAGTAAAAATCAAACTTTTACTGTTAATTTTCAAATAACTGATTATTTAGATGTAAATACATACAAAGAGGTGAAACTAGGGCTTTTGCAGCATTATAATCATCCTGAAGATATGACTATAATCCCTTTTGGTGCGGATAGTATTGATTTAGCTCAGGATATGAATGATCCAATTGATGTTGATTCAAATATACCATTTGGAAGAAAAAATATCCAGGGTATGGGTATTATCTTGGCCACACAAAATTATGATGACAGTAATTATCCAAAATTAGAATACGCGGATAGAGATGGGAACATAATGAGAGAGTATTTTCAAAATGCTTTTGGATTATCCGATTACCAATTGCTACCTTCTAAACCTTGGCAGATGGATGGAGGACCTACATTAAATGATTTGATCAATACTTTTGATCCCCATCAAGGTGATCTTCGAAGACGTATTGTTAATTCCAAAAAATATTCTGGAGTTGAAGAAATTGATATTCTTATTTATTATAGAGGTCTTGGTGAATGGATAGAAGGTAAACCTTTTCTTATCCCAAAAGATGCTAAGTTTACGAGGAATGTAACCAAATATTCATTAGATCGTTTTGTAAAAGATTTATCAGTTTTAAGTGTGATTAACAGTATCCAGACGGTAACCTTATTTTTGGATATTTCTTTTACTAATCCCAAAGATGCTGCTGGATCAATATGGGATTTTCCAGATCTTAATGAGAAAATTTGTATTCTCAGCGCTTCTTCAAAAGGTGAATCATCTCAATTATATCCCTTAAAAAAGCATAGTCTGTTTCTTTATTCACTTTTAAAAGGTTTATCCAAAAGCGATGATGATGGTGACGCAGTAGTAGAGTTGGGTGAGCTAACTGATTTCATTTATAAATCTATTCCTCAAGAATTAAAGGGTATTCCAAACACTAGTAGACAGAACCCGGTTCTCTATGGATTAGATTTAAAACGGACAATATTAGATTTAAGATAGTTGTAAATATTATGAATAGAAATAATATGACTGTCTTATTGATTGTATTTCTTGCTATATCCTTTCTAGGGTGGAAAAAATATGAACAATATTTGCGGAAGAAATTCAGTGTGGAATCTATTATTGTAGATCCAGTTAAGACTACCCAAATAGAGAAAAAAAGATCTGAATTGGAAGATTTAGCTGAAAAAGAAAGGCAAAAAATTAAAGTGATGGTTGAACATGATAATCGACCTGAGACGAATACCTATCCTATGATTTTAGATGCCAGTAGATCTTTTGATCCAGATTTGGGAGATCAAATTTCATTTCAATGGTTACAAACTAGCGGTCCTTCTGTTGATTTGTTACCTAGTCCTAGATCAAGTAAAGTGAGTTTTTTGGGTACCCCTGGCACCTATAGTTTTGACCTCACTGTGACTGATGATTATGGTGCAAAAACAACCATAAAAAAGACCGTGCAAATTGCGAAAGAACCGAATTTGCCGCCAATAGTAGATATTGATATAAGGCAGGGTTCTGAATTAAAATAAATACTATTTAATACTCCCAAGACCAAAGCTGTTTTCTTAACTTTTGTAAGATGAATTATGCAATTGGTATAGATATTGGCGGTACAAATACCGTCTTAGGACTAGTTGACAATAATGGTTCTATTTTAGATAAAGAAACATTTTCAACAAAAAATAAAAATCAAGAAGAATTTTTCAGTGCAGCTTTTAATAATGTTTCTGAATTAATTCGGAGAAATCCACGAAATAAGCCTGATGGAATTGGTATTGGAGCACCAAATGCTAACCATTATTCAGGGATAATTCATAATCCTCCTAATCTGGATATTGGCTGTGCACATATTCCAACTATTGCATCGCAATATACGGATTTAAAAATATTTTTGACCAATGATGCCAATGCGGCTGCCTTGGGAGAAAAAATGTTTGGAAAAGCTCAGAATATGGATAATTTTGTTCTAATTACTTTAGGTACAGGTCTTGGAAGTGGTATGTTTGTCAATGGTAAGTTATTGATAGGACACAAAGGGTACGCTGGAGAAATGGGGCACATTATAATAGACTATAACGGTCGTGAATGTAATTGTGGTAAGAAAGGTTGTCTGGAAATGTATGTTTCTGCTAAAGGTATAACTGAAACTGTAAAGGAATTTCAAAAAGAATTACCAGATGACCCTTTAATTAATAATCTAATTGATAATTCTTTAAAGGATATGCAATTAGGGTTAAGTCATATTGATGGTAGGTTGATAGATAAAGCATTTGATAATAAGAATCAAACTGCATGTAATATATACAATTTTACTTCTCAAAAACTAGGTCAAGGTCTTGCACAGGTAGCCACAATGCTGGAGCCAGAAGCTTTTATATTTTATGGAGGATTTGCAAATGCAGGAAATAGAATTTTGGAAAAGGCAAAGGAAAATATGAACGATAACCTCATGGATTTTCAAAAAGGGAAAATAGAAGTGATGCTATCAGAACTGCCAGAAGGTGGTGCTGGAATATTGGGTGCTGCCTCTCTTGTTTTTAATACATTGTAATGGTAAAAATTTTTAGAAAATAAATAAGATGGATATTATATATTATATAATAAATATATTTACAATATATAGTAAATGTATAACTTTAATTAAAAATTTAAGTTTATTTTTTATTAATATTATTTTCATAGGTTTCTTAAAGGGACAATCAGAAATAATCTTTGATGAAGGATTACTTAGATTGCAGGCAAATGCAGGACCAGATATTTATGCGCCTTCTTTTTCTACTATAATGTTAGATGCATCTCGCTCAGTGCATTCAAAAGGTTCCTTCCTTCAATATGAATGGATGTTACCTCCAAGTCTTGTGTTTTACGATGATTATTCATACGCGGAAACTGATACAATAGTAACCCATGACAGTACGGACATTATAACAGAATCTGGGAAGAAAAGCTGGAAAAGCATTGCTACAAAATCAAAATATATTGAAATTGATCTACCTGAATATCCTGAAGGTACTGAATTACCAATTATACTAAAGGTCAAAGATCCTCTTGGTTTTGTAGATACTGATACAGTTATGGTAATTTTCTCTGCCCTCAAACAGAGACCAAGACTGGATCTATTTGAATCAACTACCGATTCAATTACAAAAGATAATGATAAAATAAAGGAAGATGAAAAACAACTGGAAGATGAACTTTCCAATCTAACCAAACCATCTTTTCTTATTTCTATACAATCTCTTAATACCGATGATCTTTATGATATGGAATCAGAAATGATTAGCGCATTCTTGTATAATGAAATCCGTAAAATGGGTATAAAAGAAGTCCTAGACCCAAACCGGTTTATTCCAGACTCAATTATTGTTAAAGAATTGATAAGAAATATTAAAATAGTAGCTGACACATTAATCGAAAAACGACTGCCGCTAACCAATATGAATTCAGATAGTCTGGATACAACAATCGTCGAAATATCGGATACCACTACTACATTAGATACACTGGAGTATGATCAATTAGTCGAATCTATTCTATACTATAATTTTTATTGTAGAACAGATTCCTGTGCTGCGGAGAACGCTAATATAGAAAATGCAACACATGTATTGTCCTGGGGCTTTAATCGTTATTCTGAATTGGAAATACATTATTTCGAAGTTGAAAAATACCTTAACACTAAATCGGTGTATGCCTGGACTGCTTCTAAAGTGTCTATGGATCCAGAAGCTCAAAAAGAGCTTCGCTATCCAGTTGCATTAACAATAGATGATGATGAATTGGTCGTTACAGCAGCAAACAGCCAACAAATTTACACATTGGACAAAGATCAAAAATTGAAACGATTGGGCCGTGATATCATTTTAGGAAAATCATTATTATACCCATCAGGTATTGTATCGGATACAACTGGTCGTATATTTGTCTCTGACAAAGATAATAACCGAGTTTTTTCTATAGATGAAAATATGGCTACTAAATTACTTGATCCTAAGCTGAATCAAGATGGTAGCTTACAAAATAATCAACCATTACTCCCTACTTCAGTACAGTTAGGATCTGGTGATAACCTTTACATACTTTATAAAAGAAAAGGAACTATTATTAAAGTAGAATCTGGCAATGAAGTAACGGTAGTATTGAAACCAGGTATATTGAAAGGTGCGCAAGATATAGCAGTAAATAGTGGTGATACTGTTTTTGTGGTTAGCAGCAACGAACATAAGATCTATCGTGTAGATAATGATTCTACAATAATAAAGATTGCAGGCACAGAACCTGGAGATAATCTGGTCAGGAATAATGTCCCCGCTACGCAATCATATTTAGGGGATCCAGTATCAATTGATATTGACAGCCAGGGTAATATTTATGTTGCTGATGAGAGATTTGGCTTGATAAGAAGGATAAACAAAGATGGCGTTATAACATCACTTGTGGGGGCAACTAATAAAATCAATAATATGAATCAGCTTAGAGTATCAAAAGGAGAAAACCCTGTAATCTATATTACTCAAGCTTTAGAACATTCTATACAAAGAATTACATTAGAGGGAGTAAACCCTTGGAGAAGAGACACTACCATATTGCACCCAAAATATACCATTGAAAAGATGGGCATATATGGACTGGAGCCTGAATTAAGGAGGGCGTTAAATGCTGTTTTAAGTGAAAAGGCTCCTCCAAAGAAAACGACATTATTAGATCGTAGTAGAGCATTGAATCTGAAAATGATGGCATTTATCAGTCGTCATCCATTTTTATTTGCTTTCATTCTTCTTATGCTAAGTCAGGGTCTTTCTTCAAGCCAGGGTAGTGGTGGAGGTGTTTCCGACCTGCCACCTGATTTTCCTTTCTAAGATTATATTTTATTAATAAACGTTTAACTCACTAAAGGAGTTGATCATGAAAAAGACACTTTACATATTAATTTTCCTATCTGGGTTTACCAATAGTCAGACGGAGGAAAGTGCATTTCCTGCATCTATGCATACTATGGTTAAAGAAGTAAATACTGAACGAGTTCCAAGGAGAATATCATACCAGGGTTTGTTGACAAAAACCAATGGCCAAGCGGTCAAAGATGGTTATTATAGGGTTTCATTCAGATTTTATAAAGAGATCGTTGATGGAAATCCATTCTGGGAAGAAAGTCAGCAGATAAATATTGATGATGGAATTATATCTGCTATTTTAGGAAAGGAAATTCCAATCTATGCAATTTCAGGAGAAGCATATCTGGAAATTGAAATTGACGGTAATATTATGTCTCCTCGTCAAGAGCTTACATCTGTATTTTATTCGGTTATTTCAGATACTGCAAAATATGCTCAAAAAGCGGTTTATACAGATTTAGACAGTCTTCCGGATCTAACCAAATATCTAAGTGTTGATACATTATCTAGCTACCCGCTTGTTTCCGGATTTGATTCAGTAGCATTTACCGGAGATTATAATGATCTGAGAAATTTACCAGATTTGGATAATTTGGTGTTGGACACTCTTTCCCATTATACTCTTACAACTGATTTATCAGCTACATATATTACTATTGATACATTGGCAAATTATCAGTCATTAAATTTTGATTTAAGTACGATAGCCAATTTGAGACGCGATAATTTAACCAATCATATATTGGTTACAGGGGATACAAGTTGGATAGCTCTTAGTGGAGATACAGCCAGATCTGCTTTAGGTTTAGCAATTGGAAGTGATGTTCAACCATATGATGATGATCTTACTGATCTCGCAGACGGAAGTCTCTCAGCAGATAAAGTACAGCATGGTGAATTTTTTATTAATTCTGCGGGAACCAGTGGTCATGTGTGGGCCTCTGACGGTGATGGAACGGGGGAATGGATAAATATCGGAGGCGCTGCAGATTCTGTAAAAGCAGATGATATCAGGCCAGGAGATGCGGAAGTAAAAATTACTACAACTTTAGGTGGAGTTGATATTACTCCTGCATCAGGTTCTTCAATTATTTTGGATGGTACTGTGAATGTGGATGGCGGAGTAATAACAGGTGCTACTTCAATAACTTCTCAAAATATTATAGCCACTGCAGGTGTTGATATTAGCGGGGCTTCAGGTATTACACTTTCCAAAGATGAAACGATTACCAATACAACGGACGGTACAGTATTGATTACATCTCCTTCTACAGCATTAAGCGGTGATCTTACTGTTACAGGAAATGATATCACATTTGGTAATGGTGAAAATATATCTAATGGAATAGAAGGAAGTATTACTTTCGGTACTTCAGGGACTGATCAAATAGGTATTATAGATGGTGAAGTAAGTCCGATCGATGATAACGATATTGATCTGGGAAACAGTACATCTGAGTTTAAAGATTTATATATAGACGGTGTAGCATATGTTGATGCAATTGGTCTTGGCACAACATCTATAACCTTACCGACTACAGACGGTTCTGCTAATCAGGTATTACGTACAGACGGTAGCGGAAACTTATCCTGGGTTGGTGTGGGAGCTGCAGATTCGGTCATGGCAGATGATATCAGGCCTGGAGATTCAGAAGTAACTATTAATACAACTTCCGGTGGAGTTAATATTACTCCTGGAACAGGGTCTGCCGTTGTTTTGGATGGTACAATAAATGTAGATGCCGGAGTACTCACAGGTGCTACTTCCATTACAACTCAAAATGTAATAGCTACTACAGGTATTGATGTTAGCGGATCAGGGGGTATTACACTTTCCAATGATGAAACTATTACCAATACAACGGACGGTACTGTCCTGATTACATCACCTACTACATCTTTAAGCGGTGATCTTACGGTTACGGGCAATGACATTACGTTTGGTAACGGGGAGAGTATAAGCAATGGTACAGACGGAAGTGTTACTGTAGC
>PBAR01000003.1 GCA_002718285.1 Fidelibacterota bacterium | reverse complement strand
TCTGCAGTCTGGACTGCACCAATGGAACATGGCATTTACTTTATTTCTTGCAGAGTTACAGACAATTATGGTTCATCCGATGTAGCTACCGTAAAAATCAATGTGGGACCATCCAGCCCAGTACCTGTGACTGGATTGGAATGGACATTAACTGACAACGGATTATTAAATGGGAAAAACTCATCAAACGAAAATAATACAGGAATATCTGATTTTTGGGATGGTAGCTCAGAAAATTCTGATTATGGATGGAATGTTACAACTCAGGTAAAAACAGAAAATTCAATTACCCAATCTCTTAGATTTAAAGTAGAGGATAGTGCGAATTGTGGAGGCAATAATTCAAACTTGCAAAAAGGAAAGGCTACAGCAAATATACAAGTTACCAGTTCTTACCCTATTACAATGGATTTAGAATTTTCAGGGATGGGCGAGGCCGAGGAATCCGATTACGAATTAATAAAATTTAAATTGGATGGTGTTGTGATTGGTGATGGGCATGCTCCAGGAGGAAATAAAGGCTGTTCATCTGGACCAGTAATAGTAAACCCTGCCAGCCCTGAATCGCTTGCACCAGGACCTCATATATTAATTATAGAGTTTACCACTAATGATGAATTATTCCATGTTAATGCTTATTATGAGATTACACTAAAACTAATTGCGCCATAGCCTGGAATTAAGTTATCTACTAAAATAATTATGACCCCGTATATGTGGCTCCATTATTTGTACCATTATGATCATTTCCTGAACCATCATTAGCATTATTTTGAAAGGACCAATATCCTTTCAGGTTACTACTTAAAAAGGAACTTATATTAAAATTTCTTCCTTGAATATATAATGATCTAACCTGATTGATATTAAATGTTGTATTCCATAATGCAATTTGGTCAATAATACCATCCATAAAATCGATTTCACCCTCTAACCGTCCAACATCCATATCATTAACATTAATACCAGTAGCTGTCGTTACTACTACATGATACCATGTATCAACAGCTGCTATCGTTTGTTCCCCTGAAATGCTATTAACATAATAGGTTGGACTATCAATATTATTTACTGTTATTTCTCCATTTACAACTTTAATATAATCCGTACCATTGAAATCAATAACTTGATCTGTATGGGAAGTAATATCATCTGCGTGTATCCAGAATGAAATTGTTTTAACATCATTAAAAACATTTCCAATATCCACATAATCATTGTTCCCATCAAAAGAAAGTGCATAATTCGAAGGATTACCAATAGTCCATCTTAGATTATGAACACTGTTACCATCTGATCCTTTAGAAATAACTACATTTGTCTTACTTTCTCCGTTGTGAAAACCGCTGATATTCCCACTTGCTGTAATTATTCCCCCTGTAAGGCTATATCTGTTTGGTCCGAGGTTCAATCCTGCAAAACGATCATTAGCCAAAATTTCCATCCCGGAATACGAAAACCAGTAAACATTTCTTTGAGAAAACACATCTGCCTGATTAGTTAACATATTGGTTACCCTGTCCGCCATAAAACTTATCATAATTGTCATGATCAAAACTGTGGCCATAGCAAATACACTTATAAAAACACCATCTTTTGATTTTCGAAGTTGGTTCATAAGTCCAAATGATTTTTGTCTGGCATGACAAAGGTAGTATAGGAATATTTTTCATTACCTCGTATCAAATCAAAGGTTAGTTCAACACCTTTAATTGTAGCGTCCGTGGGAGTTGAGAGGTTTTGATTATTCATATTTTTATAAACAAATTTCCCATTTAAAATTCCATCTGCCAAGATACCCGTTGATGTATTCCCAGATATAGTTCTGGAATATTTTATTGTACTATCAGCACTGCTAATTTGGTAAACATAAGTAGCGTTAGAAAGATAGCTGGTAAAATGTAATTGTGTGGCTGATAAGCTTCCATCGGTAAATGAAGAAACACCGTTTATATGCATCATGAAATTTCGTTGAGTAAATTCCGCATCTTTATTCATATCTACCATGCTATTAGTAAAAACAAGATTCATCATTGTACCTCGCGCCATTAAACCAACAGCTGACATAACAATTGATGCTAAAACCATTGCCGCAATCATTTCTATTAAAGTAAATCCCCTTAGATTCATATTCAATATGCTTTTAGTTTCCATAAGGAGAAAAGGTTAAAGTGTATCCTTGATCTTCTTTAGCGGTTTTAATAGCATCCAGTTGAGTAGAATCAGATGTTCCAGGAATACCCACTTTTATGGTAATCTGCTTATAATCAGTGGGAGATCCTGAATTATCAAAACTGAAAGGATTCGTACCAGTATTTAAGGAAACATATTTAACAGTAACCCTGCCACCTAATCCGCTAAAATTATCGCTACTCGCATCAAGTCCAGTATAATCACTGTCCTTAAAAGTAATGCCATTAAAATCGTCTACATCATCATAGCTTGACCATGTATTTTCTCCTTCCCTACCAAGGGTTGTAGACCAACTACTGGTCCAAGAAGATCCATTTATGGTTCCGTGATACATGTTGGAACTATTATCGAATGCAATTGCTCCTGTTCCACTGTCTAAACGTAAATAGAGTTTTAGATTAGAATCTGTATATGGATCAGAAATATGCTGCTTATAATTATCCATAATTTCTTGCGCGGTACGAACATCATCCCATATTCGAATTTCATCTATTTTCCCACTATAGTATCCAGTGGCGGCAGTAGAGCGACCCATAAAATAATTACTGGTTCCGCTAGGTAAGACCGAATTTAGATTCGATGATGTCTTGACAAGGCTGCCATTGATATATATTTTCTGATAATTTCCATCATAGGTAGCAGCCACATGAAACCAACTACCATTTGCAATAACAGCTGCATCAGTATCAAGAATATTTTCATTTGTACCATTCAAGTAAATCCCAAATCTTACAAAACCATCCGTGGAATGCTGGCCTAACCAAAATACACCTTCTCCTGAAGACTTATCTTCATTTTTACAAACAAAACCTGCCCAATTAGTCGCAATTTGCGAAGGTTTTACCCAACACTCCACTGAAAAGCTTCCTCCTAAAGGAGCATTACCACAATCCACATAATCATTTTCACCATCAAAGGATAAAGCATAACCACCTTTCTCGCTACCCTTGGCATCAAAATCTTGAGCCATAACCCGCTCCATAATAGAGTTTGCCAGGTTACTGGAAAGAGACATCGAAATAGCAGATGTTGCCGTACCACTGATATTAGCATAAGCACGGGAAATTTCAATAAAAGCGATAGAAATAATAACAACCGCTAATAAGATTTCTGTAACGGCGTATCCTCTCAAAGATTTATATTTATTGAACATAAATATATCCTGTTGGAGCAATAATATTAATTTTCCAATCACCATCATTAATATTAATTACTGCATTCAAATTTGTTATAGGCTCTCCCAGAATATTAAACTCTAGCGCCCCAGAATTAAATCCAGTGATAGATGTAATATCTATATAGCTTGGCATAGTAAATGTGTTAGATGTTTCACCATCTAGTATCAGGGCTGATTGACTGGATTTAAATTGAAGTGTATATGATTCATTTCCAGGATTTACAGAAAAATGAAAAGGTTCATTTTTTGCCATGCAAAAATCACGGGCATTTTGTATCCTACGGTTCATGGTCTGAAGTTCTTCATTGATATTAAGCCACTTATTATAATTACTGTAAGTTGAGATAACAGATGTGCCCAATATTCCTGCGATTACCATAATGGCAATCAGTTCAATCATTGTAAATCCTGTTAATGTCTTATGCATAAAAAACGCCGATAAATTTCGGCGGATTATTCAAGTTAATAAATGATAAATTATGGCATTGAAGTATATACTAGCTCTGGTATCTTTTCATCACCACCTGGTATTACTGCCAATGTTCCATCAACATTATTACTTCCAATTAAGGCCCCGAGAGCTCCATTTTGATCTTTATCCCTATATGCTGATAAATGAAAACCATTTTTATCAATACCTTTTGATTGCCCAGAAATAGTAGTCAGAGGTGCGTAAAAAATCCAATATACATCTTTGAAATTTGCACCTTCTCCACCGTATACAAAAGGTACACCATGCGGAAAATATCCAAATAGAATGGCATTTGTCTGTTTATGTTCTTCAGCTACTGCGGGGCCGTTGGAAAAAATATTTTCAACACTTATCTGTGCCCAGAGATTTTCATTAAATTTATCTACCCACTCTTTTAAATATTTATTACCATCTTTATTCCAATCTCTAAACTCTGATGGTTCCAAATAGGTATGTTCATTTTTGGACTGACCTTTTTTCATTCTATCTTTTAGTGCTTTTGTTAAAGTCATCTTGGATACATCTTTATTCTCTGTAGAGACTTCAATGTGATCTTTTATTGTATAAAACATATCTGATACTGCTTTTTCGTGTTTTGCCGCACTGCTACAATTCATATTTATAGAAATAATAAAAAGTGAAAGGATTACAGTATAAAATAAATTAGTGTCCTGCTTTTTTTTAACACTGTTTTTTAATAAATGTTGGAGAAATAAAAAACGCCAGCATATACTGGCGTTTTTAAAATAGGAATATATCTTCAATTTTTATGTACTAGTCTGCTGCTTTGATTGAAGTATGTACAAATTCAGATGAAGGTTGAGTATCAGGGTCTGTGACATATGTTACAGTCCCATTAGCAGCAACTGTAATATCACCTTCATAATTGTGGTCTTGGTCATCATCATAAAATAGACATAGTGTGTAACCGTCAAACTGAACACCACCATCAGCTCCATCCAATGTGGTAATTGGAGCATAAACAATATAATAAACATCTTCCTGGCTAGTATTTGCGGCATCACCATAGGATGATATATCAACTGCAGATCCTGCATTACTAACTGAATTAGGGATTCCATGAGGAAAATATCCAAAAACTGCGGCGGCGGCGGCATTGTCCGTTGCAACTGCATTTCCAACATGATTATCAAACTGCCATTGCACCCAGTAATCTTTATCATAGTCTTCTATCCAGGAATCAAGATAAGTATTTAATGTACTGGAAGAGATTACCGGAAATTGTTTCATTCTACTGCCTGTCATTGAATTTTTTACGGATTGATTATTAACAGAATTTTTTATGGCCCCGTACATTGTCTGAGCATTAGACTGGTAAGCCCCTGCGGTGAGACTACCAATAGCAGGCACAATAACAGCTGCTAAAATACCTAAGATTACCATCACTGCGATTAATTCGATAAGTGTAAATCCACTTCGAACTGATTTTTTTAATTTATTCATTGCTTTCCTCGGATTTCTTGATTTTATGTTTTCTTAAGATAAATTGAGTTCCCAAAATATCATCAAAGTCTCCAAATGTATCTCTTTGGAGTGCTATATTGCAAATTAATTTTTTACACCAATTATTATTTAAATACGATCAAGAGAATTACATCATATTGATCATATTTTGCACCATAGGCATAAATACTGCTAATACGAAGACTCCTACAAAAGCAGTAATTAATAAAGTTAAGACTGGTTCCATAGATCCCATGACCGCATCCATTTTATCATCGAGTTCAGCGGAAAAATATTCTGCTAATGATTCCAGCATAAGCACTAAAGCACCAGTGCGCTCTCCAATATTTATTAAACTGGTTGCCATCTGTGGCATATACTCTCCTTCAAGAGCAATACTTAAGGGAATTCCTTCCAGAACTTTTTTCTTCGCATCTATTAAATCTTTTTCAAATATTTTATTATCAACTGTATCTGAAGCAATCTCAAGAGCATTTTCAATTTTAACGCCACTACCTACAAGGGTTCTAAAAATCTGCCCAAACCGGGCAATAAGGCCAGCCTGTACCAAACTTCCTATTTTGGGGATATTCAATTTTAATCGATCCCAAAAAAGACCTCCAGATGGAGTATCAATAATATATTTAACAATTGCAAAAAGCGCTATAATACCAAAAACAGTCACAAAGATATATTGGCTTAAATATTCTCCAATACCTAACATTATTTTTGTAGGCAATGGCAGTTCAGATGGTGACATATTGGAAAATAATGTTTTTGCCATTTTGGGCATAACAACAGTTATTTGTATGTATCCTGCAATAAATAATGCAATAATCACAAATGTAGGATATCGAAGTGCCTTTTTAATTTTTTTCTGAGTTTCCATATTACGGGTTACAAAATCCCGGATCTGATTGAATATATTGGGTAACTGACCGCTGGCTTCACCAGCACGGACCATATTCACATAAAAATTATCAAATACTTCAGGATTGTTAGCCATCGCATCAGATAAGGAATCTCCCTGAGAAACGGAAGTTCGCAGATCCTGTACCACTTTTTTTAGCTTTTCACTTACTACCGCCTGCTCTAGGGCGTCCAAGGCATCTAATAGCGCAATACCAGTATTTAACAACAGCTCTAATTGCCTGGTAAATATATTTAATTCTTTAATTGACAGTTTTTTGCTTGGAGCCAGGCCAATTTTTCCCAAGTAAGGATCAATATTCATGTCCATACTTAAACCAGATTTTTTCGTAGCTGATAAGAGACGTTGATCCATCTGACCCAATAGATGATGAATTTCAATAATTGACGGCGCTGTTATATTACGTTCGATGACAGTACCACTGGCATCCATTACTTTACAATTAAAATTTGGCATTTATAGCACCCGGGATATTTCTTCTATAGAAGTAGATCCTTTTTTAACAAATTCTTGTGCTGCGTTGACAAGGGTTGGCATTCCCTGTTCTATTGCAAGTTTATTGATATCCAGCGCGCTTCCTCCAACCTTTACAATTTCATTGATCTCCTCCGTTGGCACTAGTAATTCATATAAACCTGCTCTACCGCTATATCCATTTGTACAATTATCGCAACCAGCTTCTAATGCTTGATATAAACTCCCTTTAAAATCTCCCATTCCAATAGTTTCTAATTCTACTTCAGTTGCTTTATGCTTAACCTTACATTTATCACACAATCTTCGAATCAATCGTTGAGCTAAAATTCCTCTTACAGTTGTAGTTAGCAGAAAAGGATCTGTTCCCATATCAATTAAGCGAGTATACGTAGATGCAGCATCATTGGTATGCAAGGTACTGAATACTAAATGACCAGTCAGAGCTGCCCGTACGGCTAACTCTATAGTCTCATTATCACGCATTTCTCCAACCATAATAATATCAGGGTCTTGGCGAAGCATTGAACGCAACGCTGCTGAAAAAGTCATACCCGCCTTCTCATTTACCTGTCCTTGGACAATACCTTCAAGCTGATATTCAATGGGGTCTTCAATAGTCATGATATTTTCAGAAATAGAGTTTACCTTACTTAATGTGGCATACAATGTTGTGGATTTTCCACTACCAGTTGGTCCAGTTACAAGAACGATACCATTACCGCTATGATAAACTTCTTCCCAAGTTTTAAGGGTATCGCGTCTAAAGCCGAGTTTATTCAGGTTTGTAATACCTTTAGATTGATCCAGAACCCGCATAACTACTTTTTCACCAAAAGGAGTAGGATATGTCGAAACTCGAACATCAACTGGTTTACCTGTCATCACTTCTTGCTGAAAACGACCATCTTGTGGCTTACGAGACTCTGCGATATCAATTCCAGCTTGTATCTTAAAACGAGATACTAACCCTGCTGCTTTGTTTGGAGGTAATGATAATACTTCATCTAAAATACCATCTTTACGGAATCGAACACGTAATTTTTCTTCACCTGGTTCAATATGTATATCACTAGAACCACTATTTACAGCTTCAATCATTATATTTTCTGCAATTTTGATATTTTCTTCGCTATCTTCTTCTTCTCCTGCAATAGTCTTTTCAGATAACCCCCCCATAAAAGCAGACCCTGTAGAAAAATTGTTCTCGTGGGATTCCTGGATCATACGTTCAGACGCCAGAACAGTCTGAATCTCTTTACGTGACATTTTTTTTAACCGATCTATAAGACCAATATCCATAGGATCAGATGTAGCTATAGTCAACGTATCCCCAATAATGAAAAGGGGCATAATTTTCATTTCCTTAGCCTGATCCTTTTTTATCATTTCTAACGCTTCATCTGAAACATTCAGATGATTTAAATCAACCATTGGTATATATAATTGAATACCAAGGGCAGTAAGGACTTCTTCTTCATTGAGAAATCCCAGCTGAATACAGGCATCTCCAAAATGGCATCGATGTGTTGTCTTATAATCCACAACTTCATCAACCTGCTGAGGGCTAAGCATATTTTCACTAATTAAAATTTGGCCTAAACTTCTATTCATAATCTATCCTCAAGCTTCTACCGGATTATTTGCCATAATTAGATTAATTAGTTCCTCTGCTAATTGGTCAAGCACAATAGGTTTTCGAAGAAATAGATCACAACCAGCCTGCTCTGATTTCATTACATCTTCCTGCATATCATTTGAAGAAACAAATACTATTGGAATATTTTCAAAACGATTATCCATTTTAATTAGTTTACATATTTGAAAACCATCCAGATTTGTTTGCACTGTATCCATCATGACCATCGCAGGTTGAGTTTCAATTACCAATCGATAACCATCTACACCATCTCTTGTTGAAATCACATCAATTCCCAGCTCATTAAAATAATCCTCAGTAGACCTAGAAAAAGTCTCATCATTATCAATAATTAAAATATGACTATTATTCATCAATAATTAAATTGAAGCTGAAATTACTGTTGGGGTAATAAAAATTAATAGTTCCCGTTGTTCTCGTTCTGTGTTACGATATCTGAAAATTTTCTTAAGAAATGGGACATCTCCAAGTAAAGGCATTTTGGACAGACTTTCAAAATCATTATCAAATATTAAGCCTCCTATAAGCAATGTTTCTCCGTTTTTAACCCTTACATTGGTATTAGTAGAACGTGTTGAAACCATAGGCCTTTGCTCTGCGCCCACGTAGCCGATTATTGCCTGTACAACAGCATCAATCTTCATTGAAATCACATCTTGTGGATTTACTCTTGGTAATACACTTAACGAAACATTTATACTCTGATCTTGATAGGTATAAGGATTTTGTCCAAATACACTTCCCTCACCCTGTGGAACAAGTACAGGGATAGTTGTCCCTACCACAATATTAGCAGCAGAATTACTCATAGTCGTAACTTGGGGTTCTTGTAATAATTTGGTGTCTCCATCATTTGCTAAAAGATCCAGCATGGCAGAAACAACCGGCGCTGTCAAAGTAGCAAAACTCATATTATTTCCAGGGAGTTTGATATGGCCGACATTAATTGTATTACTTGTATCTGCTTCCCCACCTCCAGGGATATACATTGTTTCCCGTAAATTCCAATTGATACCTATTGTTTCATCATGCTTAAGAGTTGTTTCTATAAATTTAACAGAAATATTGATTTGATCTCCTTCTACATCTAAAGACTTAATCACACTATCAATTATATCAAAATTACTTGGTATATCTGTGATCATAAGTATATCCTGTTCCCCTCCAGTATCTTCAGAAGACTGAGTAGAAGAAAGTGCCTTTATTTTGCCTCGGCCAGTAATCGCCTCCTTAACTGCTTCTGTAGCTGTTTTCCCTTTTATATAACTCAACCTGTATATGCGAGTCATAAGTTCACCGCTCAATACTCGTCCACCTGATGAAGGTTGTACAATAATTATATTATCCTGAAGAAACCATTCGAATCCATTAACGTGCAGAATAGCATCCAGTGCTGTTTCAAGGGATACTTCTTCTAGGTTTAATGTGACTTCACCTTTTATATCACCACTCAGTATCAGATTTAAATTATCTTGTGAAGCCAAAAGTCTAACGACATTTACCAACTGCGCATCACGGAAATTCATTGTCACTCTTGATTCAGGCAATCTTCTTGATGGAAATACATATTTTGGAAGCGGTTTAGATACTTTCCCTTTCTTCCAGATTACTTTCAATTTATGCTTAGGTGATTCAGGTCTTGCTGGTTCCAACCGGAGCTTATAATCTGGCAATCTGGTAAAACCCATTCTAACCTTCAAAGTGTTCTTTATTTCTTTTTGATTATCATTTCGTGGGATACTGACAGTATAATGAAATAGAGGACTATGTGAACTTTTTTTTGTAAAATTTCCTCGGTCCCATTTTACTTTGCTTAATGACAAAGTAACACTCGGTGGAGCAAATGTTTCACTGGTTACATAATCAATTTTGGAATTACTAAATTCCATTACCAACATAAATGAGCTGTCTTCTTCAGTGGTGTAAATATCTAGTAGTTCTGGGGCACCTTTCACTTTATCCTTTTTGGATTCATCAAGAATATCTGATTTTATACCAGGAAATTTAAATTGCCCAATTAATAAAGATGTGGAAAGTACGAATAGACATATTTTAGATATCAATGTTGTATGTTTCATTTATTGTTCCAGTTTTAAGGTTACTCGATGTTTATTGCGTTTAAGCAGTACACGGTTTTTAGTAATATCAGCTACCATGAAACCTTGGACCCGCTTCCCTTCCATTGCAATATCTCCATTTATAATCGCTTTGTATCCTTTTTCAAAACGGGTAATCCCTGTTAATTTGAACCTGCTCTTATAGATATTACTACGGTCATAAAAAATATCTTTGCCCCAACCATCTTGAGCTATACTCAATAATTGAGGGACACTGTATGCCAATGATCCTACTTTTTCTGTTGTTGAAGAAGTCTGTACAGGAATTGCACTGGATACTTTTGGACTGGATTTTCCACTGAAATCAGGTAGAAGATCTATAAAAAATCCTCTGAAATAGATCAGGATTACTCCAAACATAAGCCCTACAAGTATTTTTTCCCGATTCAAGGTGTGTCCTCTGCATAGGTAAGGTACTGTAGTTTTGCAATAACACCTTTAGGATCATCATCATCTAAAGCAAAAGAACAATGTTCGAGTCGTAGATCAGTTGACATTTGTTCCAGCATTTCCATAAATAAACCGATTCCCAGAAAGTTTCCTGCTAATTGAAAACTAAGTGCATGCCGCTTAAGAGGAATTTTATCTCCCTCAAGATACTCATTCAATGGCGGGAAAGTATCTTGACTGTAGGTTTCAATATTACTCATCTTTATTCCATTTTTTTTTGAAAGATCATTTAAATTTTTTATTTCCGCCGCCAGCTCACTACCTGAAATATGATAAGTAATTAAATTACTTTTCTTATCAGAAAAGAATTGTTGAATCTTTTCTATTTCATTCATAATTCCACTGCCTTCTCTAAGCTGTTGTTCAACAGAATTTATTTTGGNTTGAATTTNCATTATCTCTTNGTTTACGTTTTNCCTATCCNATACAAAAATGACAATCAATNTCATAATTATTATTGTAAGTAAAAAAAATTTGAGATGGTGCTTCATATTCTTTTATAGTACTAAGNTAATTGAAAATGATGTTTTCCATTTATTGACGANCTNTCCAGGACTAAAATAAACTGCTTTAAAAGTATTGCTGNNATCAAGTACGTTTTTGAATGATTGTGCCATGNTACTAGCTTTTTCTTTNCCCAAAGAATAAAAACCATCTAAGGATATAATGAACATAAGATTATCATCATTAGAAAGAGTATCATCTATAANATAACTTGATAATTCTTTATCTAAAATCAGACTGGTAACTTTAAAATTATCTGGTACTGNATTACTNAGNTATTTCAANGTAGTAACCATATTTGAGGATAAGGCTTTATCNTCATCAATAAGTACCTGAAAAGCATCTGCAACCATTACTTGTTTTTCTAAAACCTGCTTCACATCTTGGCGGACATTTAGAAGTGATAGTTCAGAGTATTTATTTGGCAGGCTTGCTTCCAAAGGTTCAATCTTACCTCGCTGGGCATATGCAGTAAGGCTAAATACTGCTATCATTATAATCAGCATATTTTGTAGAATACGGTTGATCCCAAAGAAACGATATTCTTTCTTGTGTGATTCAGGCAAAAGGTTCAATTCACTGTCTGTATTCATTAAAAGACCCAAATTAGCCATATAATCAAGCTCAATAGTATTTTCCCTAATCTTTGGTTTTTCAAACACCATCTCTTCTGCTGTTTTATGAATCTTTTCTAATGATCTATCTAGATCTCTTAGTAAAAGCTCATTTTTAGTTTCTTTTTCTCTGAATTTTTTTAATTCTTCTTCCAAAACTTCTATCCGTTCGCTATAGCTNGACGTATGCTCTTGNAANTCTTTTAAAGATTTTTCAAGTTCTTCCAACTCATTTTTTTCCTTAGCAATTTTTAACTCCAGTTTNGTACAATCGTCTTCCATACGTTTAATTTTTCTCTGGTTGATCTGTTCAGTTTCTTTTTGAACATGTTCAACAGAAGCCGACTTTTTCTGTAATCGTGCAATATCCTGTTCAGCCTGTATAATTTCTTCAAATAAGTCCTTAGANCGAGNTTTTAATTCCGCAAGATCCATATAACTACGAAGCTTATATTCTGTATCATCCCTACTAATTTCTATCGCCTTTGGTGTTAGATCTTGTTCATAAACAGAATATTCTAGCACCCTTTTCATATTTTTATTGATTTTTATCAACTCTTTTTCAAGAATAGTCAAATCTACTTTCCAACTTTTTAGATCTTCTTCCATATCTCGGATCTTTATATCCAGTTCTTTTTTTTGCTTTGTTTCTTGATCAATTAAATCATACAAACTATCTATAAATTCATTTAACATTGATTTGGTAACTGGAAAAAGCTCCTTAATTTGATTTAAACTTTCCAACACTTCCAATTGCGGGTTGCCAATTACACTAAGATTTTCTCGATTATTTACTTGCAGTGTGTTTGTTTTATCCAAATCATTTTTGAGAACATCCAGCTCATGTTTTAATTCATCTATTGTTTTTATTGTTTTTGATCGCTCATCATTTTGAGTATCTATGGCTTTATTTAATTTTTGCATGCTCTTTTCTAGATACGATACTCGGATAGAAAATTTTTCTTCCATCCTCAGTAAGATTTGACGTTGCTTTTTTTCATTTAAAATTTTCTTAGCTAGTGTGTGTTTCTGGTTAGTAGCGGATGTAAGATTTTTTGTTTTTTGAATTAGAATCAGAATTTTTTTCTGAAGTTTCNGACTTTCATATTCCTCTTCATCAAATTCCTTTTTTAATTTCCGCAGGTTTAGCTCTTCATCATGTTTTTTTCTATTTATTGTGAGTTGATTTTCTTTTTTCTCTTCTTCATCCTTTTTAAGAATCTCAAGTTGATCCGTAAATTGTTTAATNNTCGATTTAAAACGTTCTTCTTCTTCNTTCAAGTGTATTTTAATCATAGCAAGTTTTCTATGATTTAACTTCAAATCACGTTGAGAAACGGTAATTATTCGATCAATTTTTTTCTTTTGTTGCGTTAACTTTTTTAAATGATTCTGAGAAATGTTTAATTGTNTTTCAATAGATAATATTTTACTCTTTAATTTTTTTCTGTTTACAATGATTTCNTCTTTCCCCAGATTATCATCAATATTCTGGANNTCCGTTAAATATTTGTTCTCTAATGTATTTTTTTTCTCCNATATAATAGCTAACTGNNCTTCCAATTCAGATNAAATAATTTCCTGCTCCCTNNCTNCATTCTTTTTGNCNTGATCAATTTTCAATTCAATATCATTAATCTTTTGATCGGCTTTTCCCTGAAGTTTTAAAAAATCTACTTCCATCTTAATTAATAAGTCATTTTTCTGATCAAACTTATCCTGCCAAAATTGTATACTTTTTTCTGCTGACAATATTTTTCTTTGCGCACTATCAATTCTGGAATGGATTGTTTTTTCTCTACCTTTATAAGGTTTGAATTCAATTAAGATTTTTTTTCTATTAATTTTATACCGCTTCATAAATGTCTGGTGTTGTTTCTCCAAACGTTTAAAAGTTTTCATAATATCTTTCATTTGTTCTTGATCCATATCTATGCTTTCTTTTGCAAGATTGCGGGCCGCTTCAACAGCACCCGTTTCACTATTAAAACGGGTTAGACCTTCCTGAACCAAAAGTAAATAAGAATCCGACTTTTTATGCGCAATATGTCCTTCCAGAGTTCTAATTTGTTCATCTTTTTTTTTCTGTTTCTTTTTCCAACAATTCCTGCCAATCAATGTGCTGTTCTTCCAAATCATCAAATTTCTGCTGAATACTATCAATACGTTTCAAATCACGACTCCAACCTTTGATTTGTTTTTTCAAATCTGAGATCTTCGGATTTATTTTCTTTCTTTTAATTGACAGATTTTCTTTTGCCTTAGCACAATCATTTTGTATTCTATTAATCTCAGAAATACTACCATCCATAAGATCTTGCACTGATTTTTCTTTTCTTTTAAAAACTGATAAATCTTTAGTGTAAGCATTTTCCTTTTGTTGTCTTTTTTTATTAGCTAAAATAGATTTTTTATTTTCATCCTTTTCCAATTCCTTTAGTTTTCGATTAAAGATTTTTTGGAGTTTATTTTTTTCTTTTTTTGCTTCATTAACCAATATTGTTTCTTGCGTTTTAAGTTTTTTATGTTTTNNAGATACATCCTTTAAACTCTTTTTAAATTGACTGTATTCTTTATTTTTCTCCTTGATCTTTTTAGTGATATCTTTATCTTTTTGAATCTGCACAGGTAATATTTTTTTTAATTTTTCTTGATTAAGAATTATTTTNCGGTTTCTCGAGTTTAATTTTTTTAATCTCAATTTGTGGTTNTTNTTCTGTTCTGTGTGNTTTTTTTTCAGTTCTTTAACCTTCTGTTTNCGAANTAAAATAGCNCTTTCAATTCTTATAANCTGGTTTTGAAAAGAATTTAATTCTCTNCGACTTTTCTGCAACTTATGCTCAAGTTTTCTTTTTATATCATTTTTTGTGATTAAAGGATCTATTTCAAGAATAGCTTCTTGAATATGATCCATTGCTTCGAGTGTTTTTTGATGTTGGATTTCTTCCTTTTTCAATTTATTACTAAAGATATCTATATCTTTTTTCAAAATACTAAGTCTGCGTTCTTCCTTATCGGTATGCCGTGATTTAGATTCTATCTTTTTTTGAAGTTTGTTTTTTCTGTTAATTAATTCTTTATAATCATCATTTATTTTAATTAAATCGATAGTAATTTTTTTTAACTGATCTAGGTTTTCAGGCATTTCAAGTAGACCATCTAACACAGTAATCAATTTCTTTTTTGTTTCAAACTCATTTCCTCTTTCTAAAACAGAATGAGAATCCAATTGACTTCCTTCAGAAACTATTTTGCTATATGTTTTCCGAATGTTATTAAGACGCTGCATATTGAGTGTTAAAAGATATTCTGCTTGCTCTATCTCACTATAATCTTTCTTCCGCAATCTATCCAGATATTGTAATTGCGTTATGAATGATTTTCGTACAGCACTTGAAGCATTATCTATAGTTTGAAACAAATATTCCAAAACTGCGATTTCATCTTGTTCTTCCTCGAATCGCATAGAAATACTATTTAAATTCTCCTGATTTTTTAAAATTTGAATTTGTTTATCTGAAATCATTTTCTCAAGTTCATTTTTTTGTTCTGCTAATGATACACGGATATTTGCTGATTTTTTCAACTCTAATGAATAATCACCTTTTGACTCTTTCCTTGCTTCATCCCGTTTCTTTTGGAACTGATCTGATTCATATTCCATTCTGGAAATTTGTTTAACTAAATATTCATGCTCTTGNTATTTTTCNAGNAATTCTTCACTCTTTTTATCTAATTGGGTTGTNACTGTCTCNAAATCAGCAGTTAAAGTNTCCTGCGTACCTGTGTAGTCATCTTTTAATTCTTTAAAATCTGTAGCAGTTTTTATAAGCTTCTCCGTGGCTTCTTTAATGGATTTTATTTTAGAATTTTTATCTATTTCCATCCTTGCCAAACGGTATTTTACACTCTCTGGGCTTGTTGCGGTCTCGATAGCTTTTTTATGACCCATAATATTATTTCTTACTTCATCTAAAATATTCTCAGTATTTTTCTTTTTTCTCTCGATATTTTTCTCTTTTATTTTTGATAAGAAATCTGTTTTGGAACTACCGATATTCTTCAATGATGCTGTATTGAGTATTTCCAGTTTATTTACAGGTGATTCCAAAGATTGATTAACGAGTTTATCTATATTTTTTATATGACTTCCAGGTCCACCAAGGTAGATTTCACTTAACTTCATTTTCTTCTGACCCATTGTTTCCCTGACATTAATAAAATATGTTTTCGAACTTTTTATTTCCTTCTGAAGTTTTTCACCGATTCGATTCAATATTGTCTGTGATTCATCCCAGGGGAATAGATTTAATTCACTAGGTTTTGTTTCAGGCATAGCGATACCATAACGATCAAGAAAATCCATTGCCTTATTTCTAATATCTTCTTCTGCCGTTTCATCTGGATTTGACATTTTGCAGAGTGGATTCATAAAGTGATCCAATCCAATAGAAAAATCACGTGAGTCTACAAGTTGAAAAGACTGAAATAGAACCATGTGAGTTTTAGTTTGCCCTATATATATAATGAGTGCATTACCAGCACCAGTTTGTGGTTTATAATAATTGTATAGATTGTTTAGTATTTGGGGAATTGAAGTATTATAGCGNNGTTGTAATCCAGAATCAATTAATGTANTATAATCATTTTCAATATATTCTTTAAACGGAGAATAACANACTACAGCATTATTTTCATTTTTATTATTGAAATNATATGNAACTAAGCTTTTTTCTGTNTCCAATGAGTAAGATTTTGTGAGCGTATATAAAAGAAAATCTTTGAAATCACTTTTTTTATGATCTTCNGTATTTACATAAGTCATCTCATATTGGTATCCATCAGAATGAATTGCAAGGTATATACTTTTTTGTTGTCCTTTATCTATAAATTGTTCATAAACATTTGTGATAAGATCTGGTAAGGTTTTAATCTCTTCGTTACCATTAATAATTGGTAACCGATAATTCATTATTTGTTTTATTTGAAAATGCTCAATACCAAGATCAGCTTGCATGAAAGTCACATTCTGACCAGTATGTACAAATGAAATAGAATTAGTTACACCATCCAGATGAAGCTTTGCATTGTTTTTAAATAATGACTGTTTTGAAGCCTTTTTTTCTTCTTCTAATTTGGCTGGTAATTCTTGCAAAAAAGGAACAGTTTTAACATCTAGTCTTCTATCTTTTGCTTCTCTTCTTGATTTTTGCTTTCTGTTCTCTTTTCCACTTCGGCGATCTTTATTTTTTCTTCTATCTTTTTCCCCATAATCAAGTATTTGTTTTTTTCTACGATCATCTCTATTACGTCTAATCTGTTCCGTTCTCCTATCGCTACGTCTTCTTCTATCATCGATAATTCTCTTAAACGAAGAAGTACCAGATGATTTATCAGGTATTTTCTCAAGAGTAGAATCAGATATGCTAATTTCATTTTTAGGAATTTTTTTTTCTTTTATTAATCGTTTGTTTAATAATTTTTCGAGTAAGGGATTATTAGTTTCAAGTTTTTGGTCAGATATTTCATTATTATCTTTTTGATGATCATATTGTTCATCATAATTTTCGTTTTTAATATCGAATTCCTTAGTTTCATTTTTATCCTCTTCTAAATTATTTTGTCCTATTTTTAAATCACCAATCTTAATTTGTTTAGCAACAGGAAGATATTTATGTTGTTCAATACCATTAATAATTTTTGATTCAGCAATAAAAAGAATATCAATAGATATTAATTTTTTGATGTGATAGTATATTTTATCTTTTGGAAATGATACGGCTTCAGCTACTTCTGACGCAGAAAGGGGTGTATTATAAAAACATTCAATAATCTGCCTGGTAAAAGGTTTCTGAATTGCCTTTATAACCTTCGGCTCATTTATTTCAATTACCTGTTTTTGTTCCTGGCTCATACTATTTTTATTTGTATGTGGAAGGGGTAAGAGCCAGGAATTTAACTGGTATTTTACTTATTGGTTTTAAAACCATAATTAATTTTGACTCCACATATACTTTACCTCGACAGTAAGTAATTAATTGAATTTATCCAATTCTAACCATGGATTACAAGTATTGTTTATAATTTATAGTATTGTAATTTTATAAATTATTATAGTATTGTATTTAGTTTAAAATATTTAAGAATTATTACAATAATAACAATTGTTCTTCAGTATATTATTATATTTTTAATCAGGAGAAGAGAATTTTGATATGTATAATAATATTTTTTTATTTTTTATAAATAAATATAAATAATTATTTACAGATCTTTATTTAAGGAATTAACGGTAATATTATAGACTAGGTAATTAAATAAATATAATTTTACATTAACAGAAATGGACCACAAAATATTAGTAATTAAATGTTATTATTCTATTCGGTAAGAATTTATTACAATCATTATATATTTTATAAAATAAATGGAAAAATATTTATATGAATTTTTATAATTAATATTTTTTTAAGGAAAATTATTTGTTTATTAATAAGGAGGAAATTTAATATCTAAATATTTTGTATTTATTATGTAATATATAAATACTACACTGAAACTAAACTATATTTTTACAAAGGTATAATTAATGGATTATATATATATATAAAAATTTAAATATAATTATAAAGGTTTAACATTTTTTCGAATAGAAAAAGAATATTATGGATTATATACATATAAATTAATATAAAAATATTTAATACTGAATTATAGCCCGGGCATATAATAATAAATATTATAATAAAAAATAATAGAGTTGATTAAAATATATAAGCCCGGGCTAAGTTATTCAATATCATTTTCCCAAATGAACTATATTAAGGGTTAATCACCATTTTCACCATATTAATGCCCAAGTTATATTTAATATGCCCGAAATAATGGAATTATTTAAATATAGAGTTGTATTTTGGAAATTTTAATTGGTTCACTAAGGTTAATAACTATTAGTTATTTAATGAGAAATAATGGAGAATATTTAATCATATAATTTTGTATATAATTTGGATATTTTTACAATTTTCTTAATAATATTTATTAATATAATTTTGATCTATACCTATTTAGACATTGGTATTTCAAATAATCATATTATATAATTTTCAGATCTGCCAATTATTTAAAAGCATCTGTAAATTATTATATACCTCTTATATAATTTGAATTTTTTCTTACATTATGTAAATAATAATTTCTTATATTTTAATTATTTTTCATTATAATTATGTTTAATAAATTTGATCTGTAAATATTATTCTCTGTCGAGAAATTACCTATTTATTCCATCGTATTTTATTATAATTTATAATTTATTTACAATTCGTTATTTTACTCCGTGATTAATCTTATTTTATTCTATTCCTACATTTATTATTTACAGAATTATACAATAATTATCAAGATACTATTAGCCTCAATCAATTTATCTATATATATTTTACAGGCATAATTAATTCCCTTGTTGTATAGAAATAGTTATTCCCTCATTTTTGACTTAAAATTATAACTTTCGCGTAGATTGTATTATATTTTTTATATTTTAACTTAATTTATTTCATTAGAAATAATTTAAAATAAATTAGCCCGGGCATAATCCTTCGTCTGACTATTTATTTTTTCAGGACTTACCCGATCACATTATATAATTATTATTTAATTATATTTATTTATAGATATTAATAATTAATCCCTAATTTTAATATATCATGGATGTGTACTATCCCTGCTGGTACACTCTCTTTTTTCCCTTCATATATAAATAAACTTGTTATCGAATATTTTTCCATTTTCTCCAATGCTTTTATTGCTAATGTATTAGCAGGTATCCACTTCGGATTATTAGACATTATAAATTCAGCAGTTTTAGAAAAAATATCATCCCCATATTTTTCTAATCCTCTTCTAATATCACCATCTGTAATAATTCCGATTAAAACGCTATCATCATTTAATACACCTGTAACTCCTAAACCATTTTCTGAAATAACCAATAATGTTTCTTTTATATTTTTTGTTTTTTTAACCAATGGCACTTTAATATGCTTAATCAAATCCACCGTTAAGTGTAATCTTTTCCCCAAACTTCCACCAGGGTGCAGTTCCGCAAAATCATTTTCATTAAATCCTCTTAATTTTGATATCGTAACTGCTAAAGCATCCCCCAAAACTAAAGTCGCCGTTGTGCTAGCTGTTGGAGCCAGGTCAATTATACAAGCCTCCTTTTTCACAGACGTATCTAAATAAATATCAGATATTTTTGCCAACGTTGAATTTTTTCTTCCAATCATTCCAACTATTATAATTTTTCTTTTTTTTAAAACTGGTATAATTTGTATTAATTCATTTGATTCACCACTATTACTTACAATTAAAAAGATATCATTATTTTTTAACATACCTAAATCCCCATGTATAGCATCTGTCGGATGTATANAATGAGATGGTGTTCCTGTTGAAGCCATCGTGGAAGAAATTTTTTGTGAAATTAAACCTGACTTACCTANTCCAGTTAAAACCAATTTCCCCTTACANTTTAAAATTAAATTAACTGCTCGNTCAAAATTTTTATCAATGCGATCTTTCATTAATGATACTGCTTCAGATTCTATTTTTATAACATCTTTTCCGATGGAGTTTATTTCAGGTGATTTCATAATATTAAATTTACTACCATTATATGTTTACCTTATTCAGTATATGATTTTATTCTATTAAGGAAAAATTATTATAATTAAAATTTTTAAATCATTAAATAAGAAAATTCTAATGTATCTTTCCTGTATTATACCAGTCTTAAATGAAGCTGANAAAATTAGTGATGATATAATAGATCTCTGTAAATACATAAAAAATAATAATATAAAAGGGGAAATTATTATATCAGATGATGGTAGCACTGATAAAACAGGCGATATAATAAAAAAAATACAATTAAAAAATAAAATTCCTAAAATTAATTATTATAAGAATAAATACTTTGGCAAAGGGCATGCTATTCGTAAAGGAGTTGCGAAATCCAAAGGAAAATTCGTATTAATTATTGATAGCGGGAAAACGGTCAAATTAGATATTATTTCTAAGGCATTGGNNATAATTCGAAAAGATAAATTTAAAATTATTTTAGGGTCTCGCCATATGGATAGAAGTAAAATTAATAAACAATTACCCTGGAATCGCCGTTTATTATCATTTCTTTTCAGAATATTTATTAAACTAATGTACTCTTCAATTCGAGAAATCAGTGATACACAATGTGGATTTAAAATTTATAATGGTAATATTGCTCGCAGCTTAATTAATCAAAGTAAAATGAATGGATACTTATTTGATATTGAAATATTAAGACTTGCAAAAAAACAAAATATTCCTATTAAAGAAATTCCTATAGAATGGACTTGTGACAGAGATAGTCGATTATCTTATATTAATGTAATCCAAGAGATTTTGATTTATAGTTGGAGACTAAAATTATCAAATTAAGCTGATAATTATTCTAAAATTCCAAATCTATTTATTTTCCCATTTTTATCACAAATGATTGCACCAACATTTTGATGCCTATCNATATAGTCTCTTATATCATATTNACTCATAACCATAAATGATGTAGAAAGAGCATCTGATTCTGCAGCTGTTTTTGCCATTGACCAGGAACAGAATCTATTTTGAATAGGCTTATTATTTGCTGGTGATATAATATGATTACCTTTTTCTATACCAGATCCTGAAACTGAAAAATCTTTCAAAAAAACTCGTTCCAATTCACTTTTATCTGTTGGGTTTGTAATAATTAGTGGCCAGCCTGTTTCTCCTTCAGGATAGTCTATTGCTAAAAAAGTACTCATTCCACCATTTAACAATATGTTGGTAATATTCCAATCTAAAAAAATTCCCCTCAATTTATCCAAAGCATATCCTTTACCTACTCCTCCCAAATCAATTGATACAGTATTGTCAATTAAAGAAACGGTAAAAGAACTTGCATCTAGAATAAGATTCCCAATATTCTTATTAATATCAATTTTCAATTTAGGTTTGTTTTTCCAATATTCAATTACAGCTCCGCTAGAAGGACTAAATGCTCCTTTAGTTTCTTTTTGAAGCTTCTGACAAATAACTAAACATTCCATACACTCTTTCCCAANAATTGTTGATTCTCCTGGTTTTAATTGATTAATNCGAGAAATATCACTGTTCTCNATAAATCNGCTTAAANCATGTTCAAGAAGATCCAANTNTGAAAANGATTCGTTTGCTGCTTGAAGGGCATAGGAATAATTATCATGAAAGATAAATATATCAAAAACTGTTGCCATAGCATTATGAGAAAATCTGTGAATATCATATTTTTCAATTCCCTCAATATTTATTTTTTGATTAATAAATTCCCCCATTTTCTATAATTAAGTTTTTGTATAAATCATATACTTCTTTTTTAACCCACCCGTTTATATTTAATCCAGAACGTAGTTTAATTGGCTCATTGAACAATGGAATTAACAAGGATTGTATTCCTTGTTTACCCTCATCATAAAATTTCTCTGCTAAATTAGTTTCCAGACTAGAAGGAATGATTACAATAGAAGCTAAGTTTACCTCTTTCGGTATATGATCCCAATAACCAATATTTTCTATACCTCTAAAGTACCATGGCAATGGCCAATAGTCATGATCAGTTGCAATAATAAAAATGGAAAATTCTTTTTTATTTTTTAAAACATTAACCATATTATAGATTTTTTTTTCAATCTTAAAAATATCATCTGTGGGATGGGAATAAACATATGGATTGGCTGGATTAGATTCATTTTTAAAATTATAAGAATAAGACTGATAGAGCAGTAGACAGAATAACAAAACTATAAAAAATTTTCCAGGTGACTTTTTATTCAAATTACTTATTTGGTAATTAATTGTATTTGCAGATACAATAATTACACCAGGAATAATAGATATAATATTCCATGGGGTTTTGTATGGTATTNNAGANAATAAAATAAATAACGTCANAGAAAACCAAAATAAAAACTTTACAATGAAAGGATAATTTTCAGAGAAAATCACCAACGGTAAACTGAAAATGAAAATTAAGAAGAGNACACCTTCTCCCAAATAAAGNAAATTTTCNAAATTATTAAATGGNAAAAATTTCATCAAATAAAAATACCATGGATGATTATGAATGCCTTCCGATGACATTCTTATAAGATAAAATTTAAAAGCCTGGAAAAAATCNATNCTATTATTAACATCTTTAAAATAATCAGAATAAAAAAGAAAAGCTGTTAATACGGACACTCCTATAATTATTATATAATTTTTAATTGAAATAGGATGNTTTCTCCTATTGTATNAACATGATATTNCACCAGAAATCACCATCGCAATTAAAAATATAGGCCANGTTTCTTTAGTAGATATCATACAACCAAGTATAATTCCAATAAAAATAATCCAAAATTGCTTTCCAGTATCTAAATATTTATATACACCAATGATCATTACCATACTAAAGAAAACCATCAAAATCTCATGAATAAAATACCTGCTAAAATAAATTAATGATGGTGAAACTGCCATCAACCCAGATACAAGGTATATTGTATTTTGATNAATAGAATTTTTAAAAATAAAACAAAAAAAGACTAACAGAACACCTACAACACAAGTTATCGATCTAAGCGATTCTACACTTAAATCATTTATACTATCAAAACTATTAAATAAAAAGATTAGGTTGCTTATATAGAATAATAAAGGTCCATGATGTTGACTTGGTTGATAACTAAATTTTCCAGTTTCAATTAATTCATAAACCTTGTATGCATTAATTGCTTCATCACCATGCATAGGGCGACCAGATAAATCAATGAAGCGAAACAAAATAGCTATAATAAAAATACACAGAACCATAAATGTTCTATGAGTTTTAGAAATCATTTCAGCGGGATACCATAAACAGATACTTCTATATAATGATTCAAATCATTATTAGTATTACCCTGACTAAACAGTTTAACAAAACGTCCATTGACCCCTTTCGTATCGATAAGTTTTCCTTCAGATGTCTCTACATAATGCATTTCTTCCCCTAGACCCATCCCTGCTGAATTATCTATATCATTATTAAAAAGGATATTAACATTTTTAGTCATTTCTCGATTATCACCTAATTGAACAATNACATCGAAATATACCCGNGGCTGCTTATGATAATGCCAAAATACAATTGCGAAGATTTTATACTTCATACCTAAATCAATTGTAACATCTTGAAGAAAAGGACCTAGCTCAACAAAACTTCCATCATCACCATTTTTATCACCATCAGTTATCATTTCTATTTCTCCAATCACAGGAAAATCATCAGAACTAAAACATTTTTTCCCTAGTGCAACATTTTTTGTACCCATTGGAGCGAGAAATACTGGTCTTGGCCTACCAAGTGGTTTTTGAAGATTTTTTACATTTAGATTTTGAGGAGTCCCTATAAACATTGGTTTGGGTAGTTTTAATTTTATAGGAGCTAACTTTATTTCTTTTGCTATTGCTATTGATTTAAATAATAAAAAAAGAATTAAATAATATACAATTCTTCCAGAATATTTCTGTTTATACTTTAATTGTTTACAAAAAAAACTCATTTTTATCGTACTTAATAATATGCGATTTCTCTACTGCTTCATTAACTTTTAATACTGCAACAGCAGTTGCATAACCCTTTTCTGCATTGCAATTCAGATTTTCTTTACCNCGAATGGCATTAAAGAAGTTNTCCAGATGAGGTTTGTGATAAGGATCTCTTAAAATTATTGGCAAATTATATCTTGGCGGNGCAACTGTTTCACGAANATCTAAAATAGCCTCACNTTTTATGTTCCAAGGGTCTTCCTTTGGNGATNTTAGTAAACCTTTTCNAACAAATTTATCCCAAAGTGGNGCNGANTGCTCTCTATAGATACCTGCGCGACCAGCTGATTCAGATATATGTAAGGTTCCTTGATCTCCCATAAATTTTTCATAATATCCCGAGTTACTATTAGTTGTTATTGTCTGATAAAATGCACGCACTTTCCCTTGANCTGTATCATATTCAAAAACAGCCATAACATTATCATACCATTCATGGGTTGACTTTTCATAATAATCAATTCCTCCAGATGCAATTACCGATGATGGATTTGTATTAAGAAACCAAGAATAAATATCTAATTGGTGAGACCCAAGGTCAACTATAGGACCACCTCCTAAGCCTCTATACCAGCGCCAATTTCTAAATTGTCCCATTGAATTAAAACCATATTTTTTTAATCTAGATTTAGGAATGGTATATTTTTCTGGCCAACCTAAATTTCGTTGTACGGCGCGATTCCATTGGCCATTAATTGTTGTAATATGACCTAATATTTTTTCTTCTTTAATCAATTTTTCACAACAATGAATATATCTCGGATTACTCCTTCTCTGATGACCTACCTGTAATAGGTTACCGCTTTTTTTTGTAGCCTGAACAATTCGTTTTGCTCCTTCAAGAGTATTGGACATTTCCTTTTCACAATAAACATTTAACCCCGCTTCAAGACAAGCAACAGCATGTTCAGCGTGCCAAAAATCAGGAGTTGCAATTATAACAGCATTTAGTTCTTTTTCCGTATCCAGCATTTCCCTATAATCTTCATATGTATTCACCTTATGGCCAAACTTCCCCAGTAAACGATAAGTTCGCTTCAGGTTATATTCTTTCCAGATATCACACACTGCTTTAAAACGTATTCCAGGAATTTTAAGGCATGCGTTCATAAGCACTTGTCCCTGAGCCCCTGCTCCTAATAATGCCACATTAATATCATCTGGTGATGATNTAATACNTTTAAGAACATTAGGTGCNANAATAAGGCTAGCTCCTGTAACTGCANTGGATTTAATAAATTCTCGCCGATCTATTGATNTAATATTATTTTTTTTCATCCATTACTATGCATTAAAGTTTCCAACCTTGCCTATATTCTTTGTGCAAGAAGGCATTGGCGTCCTCTAAATTGGTAAACTTTCCGTCATCCCCATCCCATTCTAGAATAGTTTTCTTATCAGCAACACGTAAAGAAATACAACCCAACAAAATGGTTTCTGTCAATTTGGAAGCATATTCAAAATTAGATGTGGTCTGAGGTCCTCCTTTTATAGAATCAATCCATTCTTCGCGAATTCCTGGTGATCTTGGAATAGATTTTGGTGGTCTTTTGTATTCTTTCATTTTTATTTCTGGAATAATTCGAGGATTATTTCCATATGTACCACACATCATTTTACCTTTTGTTCCAACAAATAATACGCCTCCGTCATTATCACCCATTTTTCTTCCTGGTTCAATATCTTTAGGCCTTGGTGGAGTAAGACCTCCATCATACCATATCATCTTTACAGGAACCATATTATCTCGGGCAGGAAATTCATAGGTTACTAAAGATGTACTTGGATAGGTTTCATCATTAATGGGGCTTGAACTCCCCTGTACAGTTCTGGGATATTTCATTTTTAATGCCCAGTAAGGATGATCAATTAAGTGAGCTCCCATATCACCTAGTGCACCAGTTCCAAAGTCTAACCATCCTCGCCAATTAAAAGGGGTATAAGCAGGGTGATAAGGCCTCCACTTTGCAGGCCCCAACCATTGATTCCAATCTAGTGTAGGAGGGACAGATGGTATTGTATTTGGTCTGGTAATTCCCTGAGGCCAAATAGGTCGGTTTGTCCAAACATGTACTTCATAAACATCACCAATAGCACCATCCCAAATCCATTCATTAATCAAACGCCCTCCTTCACCAGCATGTCCTTGGTTACCCATCTGAGTCACTACTTTCATTTCTTTAGCTTTTTCAGCTAACATCCGAGCCTCGACTATGGTATGACTTAAAGGTTTTTGAACATAAACATGTTTCCCTAAATCCATGGCTGCCATAGCAATAACAGCATGATTATGATCTGGTGTAGAAACAGTAACTGCATCAATTTCCTTTTCATTTTCAAGCATTTTCCGNAAATCTGTATATTGTTTTGCCTTAGGAAAATCTTTGTANGTTTGTGCAGCTTTGACATTATCAACATCGCAAAGTGCATAAATATTTTCAGAGCTTACACCTCGAGTATCGGAGTATCCTTTGCCACCTACTCCTACGCAAGCCATATTTATTTTATCGCTGGGAGATATATATCCAGTTCCACCTAATACATAGCGTGGNACAATCGTAAATAATGCTGCTGANGCAGCTTTACCCATAAAATCTCTTCTGGTTATAATATTATCTTTTTTCTTATTCAAAATTATTTATCTCAATTAACTTNCTATTAAATAACATAAAAATATTCATGTCTAATTAATTTATAAAACCATAAAGATTANNGANTAACGTAGGAACATTTTTTATAGAGNTTACGTGTGACAATTATAGTTTATTTATTTTTTTAATAATATTGGATGNACTTTGACCTATCCTAAATGGGATGATTTTTACTTTCCCTCCNTCATTAATAACAGTTTCNGCACCTATAATTGTATCAATCGTATAATCTCCTCCTTTCACCAATATATCTGGTAATAAAGAATTAATAATTTTGAAAGGTGTTTTCTGATCAAAAATAACAACTAGATCTACCGAATCTAATGCATTTATAATTATTGATCTATCTTCCTGGATTTGAATAGGACGAGAGTTTCCTTTTAGTCTCCTAACAGAATTATCACTATTTAAAGCTACTACCAATTTGTCACCATAGGTTTTAGCTTCATTCAAATATTCGACATGCCCACGATGGATAATATCAAAACAGCCATTTGTAAATACTATTCGATCACCAGACAATTTCCAATCATTTACCTGTTTTTTTGCAATTTCCCAGTTATTTGCAATCATGTATTTACAATGACTAGTCAAGCTCTTTTATAAAAATATTTCGAAACGAAACCTTTGTATCCCAATCATGATTTTGCAGTCCAATATATCCTTCCTTGGAAAAACTCTTAATTTTTCCTCTAGGCTCTGCAATCCAATCAATTACTTTTACACCATTCAAAATTACAGTAATCTTCTCTCCTCTAAATGTAATTGAATAATGATTCCATTCATAAGGCTCTTTGGACACTCTTACTATTGGTGATTCTGCATCAAAAATAGCTCCTGTTTGGTGTGTATTTTTTCCAGCATCGTTTATTTGCACCTCAAAAGAATGTTCCACATAATAATTATCAAAAGGAACTTGAGGAATTCGCAGGAAAATTCCAGAATTAGACTTTTTTTGATCTACCATAAATTCTAGCTCCAAAACAAAATCTTTATACATTTTTTTTGTGTACCAGAAAAGCCCCATACCTAACTTAGAATTTAAAACACCGGTTTTATGATCCAACTCAAAATAACCAGGGCCATAATGATTCCATCCATTTTTGGTGAACCGACCATTGTTTTCTTGGGCCAGGGTTTCTTCCCAGCCTTTATAATAAGAAATATCATCAACGTATTTTTTACTTTTTTCAATGGTGGGAATCGGATTGGAGATAATTTGTTCCTGCTCCAGTTCAATTGCTAACATTCCATAATAATTTTTCCGAGTGAGTTCAGCTAAAATATCATGCACATTAGCCATTCCT
>PBAR01000002.1 GCA_002718285.1 Fidelibacterota bacterium | reverse complement strand
AGTTCCAACATGTATCACGGAACCATAAATGGATCTTCTTGGACCAGTAGTTGGTCTACAACCCTTGGTAGGGAAGGAGAAAATACATGGTCAAGCTATGATGATGTAGACGATTTTAATGGCATTACTTTTAAGGACAGTGATTATACTGGACTTGATGCGAGTAGCGATAATTTTAGCGGATTAGGTGGCAGGGTTACTGTTAAATATGTTTCCTTAAATACTGGTACGAATCCTTTCAGTTTTGATAATTCAGGATCTCCCACTGATTATAAGCAGATTACCATAAAAGTGGGTATTCCTGGAACATCTGATTCTACTCAACTGGATGCTATTAAAACCGCTAAAGAAGATCAAGGATACACTTTAACCTTTTCTCCTTATGGAAACTAAAAGCATATTGAATATGAATCTAAGGGGATTTACTTTAATAGAAATGATTGCGGCAATGGTTTTAGCATCAATTGTTATGTCAGCTGTTGGTTTAATGGCGCGAGGTACAATGATGAATCTTGTTTTTACTAATAGCATGGTAGATATGAATAAAGATGCGGAATTTACTCAACGAAATTTCATGATGCATATAAACGGTGTTTCTTCATTTACCGATGGCAGCTTATCAGCCACACAATTACATTTTACCAGCTATCTTTCTAACGCTACTTATGTTTACCAAATTAGCAGTGCTGATAGTACAATAAAATATTCCAGAACTATATCTGGGAATACATCAACGGGTATCTTGGCAGATGGAATTTTAAATGGGAAATTTGTTTATAAAAATATGAATAATCAAAACCTCTCAACTCCCACGAACGCTACAATTAAAGGTGTTGAACTAACCTTTGATTTGATACGAGGTAATGAAAAATATTCCTATACTACCTTTGTCATGCCAGACAAAAATCATTTGGACTTATGAACCAACTTCGAAAATCAAAAGATGGTGTTTTTATAAGTGTATTTGCTATGGCTACAGTTTTGATCATGACAATTATGATAAGTTTTATGTCGGACAGGGTAACCAATATGTTAACCAATCAGTCAGATGTATTTTCTCAAAGAAACGTTTACTGGCTTTCCTATTCCGGGATGGAAATTTTGGCTAATGATCGTTTTGCAGGGTTGAACCTCGGACCAAACAGATATAGCTTAACAGGGGGAACAATTACCGCAACTGGGAATACCAGCGGTCTTCACAATGGTGGTAATAAGACAAATGTAGTTAACTCTAAAGGATCAGATGGTAACAGTGTTCATAATCTAAGATGGACTATTGGTAATCCTTCGAATTATGCACTTTCTTTTGATGGGAACAATGATTATGTGGATATTGGAAATGTTTTTAATGATGTTAAAACAATTTCATTCTGGATACACGCAGATGATATTACTTCCCATACAGATCAAGTTATTGATTTCAATGGTACGGATTATATTAAAGTTGTAAATGGAGAAATAACAGTAAATAATATTGATAGTCCAACCTATTATGTTAATAGCATTTCAGGGGAACAAACGATAGCAGCTGTTGATACATGGTATCATGTAGTAGTAACGACAGCTACTGGTATTAATGTTAATGATATGGATGTTGGACGGTTAGAGGGTGAAATCGATTTTATGGATGGTATTATTGACCAAATTGCATTATGGAATACAACATTTAATATCAATCAGGTTAGATCATTATATATTCAAGGAAGAAATTTTAATATAAGTGCCTTTTTAAATAGTAACCTGAAAGGATATTGGCCCTTTGAAAATAATGCCAATGATGGTTCAGGAAATGATCATAACGGTACAAATAATGGAGCCACATATACAGGTTCATAATTATTGCAGTATATGACTTAATCCCAGGTTATGGCGCAATTAGTTTTAGTGTAATCTCATAATAAGCATTAACATGGAATAATTCATCATTAGTGGTAAACTCTATAATTAATATATGAGGTCCTGGTGCAAGCGATTCAGGGCTGGCAGGGTTTACTATTACTGGTCCGGATGAACAGCCTTTATTTCCTCCTGGGGCATGCCCATCACCAATCACAACCCCATCCAATTTAAATTTTATTAATTCGTAATCGGATTCCTCGGCCTCGCCCATCCCTGAAAATTCTAAATCCATTGTAATAGGGTAAGAACTGGTAACTTGTATATTTGCTGTAGCCTTTCCTTTTTGCAAGTTTGAATTATTGCCTCCACAATTCGCACTATCCTCTACTTTAAATCTAAGAGATTGGGTAATTGAATTTTCTGTTTTTACCTGAGTTGTAACATTCCATCCATAATCAGAATTTTCTGAGCTACCATCCCAAAAATCAGATATTCCTGTATTATTTTCGTTTGATGAGTTTTTCCCATTTAATAATCCGTTGTCAGTTAATGTCCATTCCAATCCAGTCACAGGTACTGGGCTGGATGGCCCCACATTGATTTTTACGGTAGCTACATCGGATGAACCATAATTGTCTGTAACTCTGCAAGAAATAAAGTAAATGCCATGTTCCATTGGTGCAGTCCAGACTGCAGAATCGATATTTGTGGAAAAAGAACCGCTGGAAGATTCCCATGAATATACTAATGGATCTTTATCTTGATCCTTTGCCACACATTGTAAAAATAAGGTTCCACCTGCTTGAACAAGAGAGTCGTTGACATTGAGTGAAATGATTTCCACAGCACCATTATCTCTTGAGCAGTTCCAAACAGAGAATAAAATGATAATTATTGTACATCTTAGAAAAATAAATTTCATTAAACTTTGACTTTCATCTTAAAAGTAACTTTTTTTAAAAAAGAAAAAGGAATTTTTCTGAAAAAACAATTAATCCAAAATAAAGCCCATATTGGCAAGAGCATTTATTATCATGTTTTTATAATAAATTTCTGTGTCTCCATCATTCAAATCATAATCAGCGCTAATTCTTTCAGTATAAATAGTGCTGTCACTTAATCCATCGGATCCAGAGTAATTACCTAGACCTTCTAATACTGATTTTACAAAGGATGTAAATGGAATACCACAATTCACATTAACAAGATGCGATCTTTCTATATCCAAGTAGGAGAATTTAATGTCAATAATTCTGCAATAGAAAACCTGAAAGAGTAATTTTTGAAAATAATTCCAATGATAGTTTGGAGAGTGTCTATAGCAGCACGAAAAATAGAACTACAAATACTGACAACACATTGTAGGGAGGGGTAAAAAGGAAGGCTAGATTCTCCTAACCAAATTCTAAAAAAAATCTTATTATTAAGCAGAAAGAAATTTAACCTTATGAAAAAATACGACCGTTCATTTATAAATAGAAGAATGCTAATCTTTGCACTAGCGGGATTAAGCACATTGCTTTTTGCGGGTACGGATAAGGCTGCAGAAGGAAATATCAACTGGGTAATTTTGGTTACTAGTCTTTTTGGTGGATTAGGAATGTTTCTCTACGGTATGGAAATGATGAGTGATGGCATGAAGATTACTGCTGGAAATAAAATGCGCACAATTCTTGAAAAATTAACTTCCAATCGTTTTTTGGCGGTGGGAGTAGGTGCATTTGTAACCATGGTCATTCAAAGTAGCAGTGCTACAACCGTAATGTTGGTAAGTTTTGTTAATTCAGGCCTCTTAAGTTTTGCACAGGGGCTTGGTGTGATTTTGGGGTCTAATATTGGATCTACCGTTACAGCTCAAATTGTAGCTTTTAAGATTACAGATTATGCATTGTCATTGATTGCAATCGGTGCAATCATGACTTTGTTTTCTAAAAAAGATGCGACCAAGAATATTGGCTTTGTAATATTGGGTTTTGGTTTATTGTTTTATGGAATGAAGGTGATGTCTGATACTATGAAACCATTGAGATCCAATCCCACATTTAATTCGATCCTTGTTAGCTTTGAAAATCCACTAATGGGTATTCTGGCAGGAGCAGTGTTTACAGCATTGATTCAGAGTAGCAGTGCAACTACTGGGATTGTTATAACCTTAGCCAGTGGAGGCTCCATTACCTTAGAAGCAGGGATTCCGCTTATATTTGGGGCTAATATAGGCACCTGTGTCACGGCATTACTTGCAGGTCTTAATGCTTCGCGAGAAGCAAAACGGGTTGCTATTGCTCATGTAACATTTAATGTGATCGGTGTGGCTGTTTTCTGCTTCTGGATACCTGTATTTGCAGACATGATAGCTCAAACTTCGGATAATGTTCCTAGGCAGATTGCTAATGCCCATACATTTTTTAATATAATGGCAACAGTTATATTTATTCCATTTACAACAAAAATTGCAGATTTAATTATAAAACTCTTCCCTGATGAAAAAAAGTCACGCAATATTGAAAAAGCAACTGTTTTGCATCTTGACGAAAGAATGCTCAATTATCCGGCAATAGCGATTAGCAATACTCAAGCTGAAATCCGTGGTGTAGTCGGACTAATGGAGCGCGTTGTAGGTTCCTTAGTGAGTCCATTTTTGTCCGATAAGCCAGTTTCTGATATTGAGAATCCTGACCAAGATTTTCAAAAAGGGCTTCATGTGCGACTAGAAAAGATTGATCAATTGAACGGTTCCATTTTGAATTATTTGGTCAAGATCAGTAATGAAGAACTTGATGAGAATCAATCGCGGGAAGTTTTTACACTGGTTTCTATCGTCAATTACTTGGACTCTATTCGTACTGCTGTTGAAACGAGGTATGACAACCTATTAGAGAAAAAAGAATCATTAAAAGAAGAGTTTTCTGAAGATGGACAAAATGATTTGACAGCTTATCACTTAAAAGTGATTAAACAATTAAGTCGTATAGGTAATTTTTTTAAAAGGTATGATACCAAAAAAGCAGAAAAGATTATAGCCAAAGGAGAGAAATACAAAGACTTGGAGGAAAAATACCGGTTGGCACATATAAAAAGAGCTAGCACTGGCGAAATTGGATCAAGTTCCTTAAACCATCTGCATCTTGAACTGATGGACCTGCTTAAAGAAATCAATGTATTTATTGATTTGATTGCTTCCAGTTTGCTTCAGTTGCAAGAAATTGATAAAGATTTAACATCCAACTAACACTGTAATATAAAATTTTCTAGTTTTATCATCTAGGTTTTGATCCTTGGATTTTATTGACTATGGAAATGTCGCCTGTGGAGCCATCAATATCACAAACATACCAATATTTTCCACTGCCTTCATTTGGGATAGAAATAGTAGTGGCATTACAATCAGGATTATCATAAATATTAATCTGCGCTTCAGAGTTAATTAATTTGGAATCGTCAGAGTATTTATATATATAGTATACATACATACCTTCAAATCTCTGCTTTATAGTAATAGTCTCAGGTCCGTAACCATCTGTATCATCTGTATCCAATATCACATAAGGTGCGTTTGTAGGATTACCGCGATTAAGATAACTAATATGATACGATGATCCTTCGATTTCAGGGGTGAGGAGATGAGAATCTAGATCCTGTGGTCTTGACCCCCAGTTAAGAACGAATCGAATTTCTCCTGGTTCTGGTACTGGACTCATCGAAAAGTTATATGTATAGATCTGCTCTGAATAGGTACTGGGAAGAATGAAATATCCCGTATATGGGCAAAATTCATTAACTGTCCCTGAAGTTTCATGGCCACCTTTTGGAACAAATTGAATGGTATAAATACCATTATTATTGGTGATTGCTGAAAGATTGGAAATAGTAACTACAACATCTGGAATTGGATCTCTATTAACTGCATTAATTACCTTCCCTGAAACATAGAGACTGTTTGAAGGTTCAACAGTGATTGCAGCAGTAGCTACATCGGATGAACCATAATTGTCTGTAACTCTGCAAGAAATAAAGTAAATGCCATGTTCCATTGGTGCAGTCCAGACTGCAGAATCGATATTTGTGGAAAAAGAACCGCTGGAAGATTCCCATGAATATACTAATGGATCTTTATCTTGATCCTTTGCCACACATTGTAAAAATAAGGTTCCACCTGCTTGAACAAGAGAGTCGTTGACATTGAGTGAAATGATTTCCACAGCACCATTATCTCTTGAGCAGTTCCAAATAGAGAATAAAATGATAATTATTGTGCATCTTAGAAAAACAAATTTCATTAAACTTTGACTTTCATCTTAAAAGTAACTTTTTTTAAAAAAGAAAAAGGAATTTTTCTGAAAAAACAATTAATCCAAAATAAAGCCCATATTGGCAAGAGCATTTATTATCATGTTTTTATAATAAATTTCTGTGTCTCCATCATTCAAATCATAATCAGCGCTAATTCTTTCAGTATAAATAGTGCTGTCACTTAATCCATCGGATCCAGAGTAATTACCNAGACCTTCTAATACTGCTTTTACAAAGGATTTNAATGGATTATTNCCATCATCCTCTACATGAAAAATATGACCAAAATATTTAAGTNCNGATATTGTATTTATACTGTTGATTGATGTTCTCAGATTTTGTATATCCGATTTATACTGACTTGTAGGAGCATCCGTATTTGAAAAAGTAGATGTATGATACCCGTTTTCTGCTTCATCTTGGAATACAAAGATTATAATATTATCGGCGTTTTCGAAATCCTTACCTTCTTCCGTACTAAACCCAGTTCTAGTAATTAAATCAAAATTTCCGTCCGTAGAATACATAGTCCCTTTATTTGCTAAGAATTTAAATGTTCGTTCAGAGTCTGCCTGTAGTAAAAAAACATGTTTATCATATGTATTGGACCCATTTGTATTTTTATCAAGATTACCATTATTTTGTGTTTCTCCAGTAGCATAAAAATCCTGCAGGGTATTACGAAGAGATGAAGGGTTGGTATATTCCCCTGTTGCCATCGTATTTAAGGGAGAAAGGGTGCCATCCATAGATCCTGAATTATCAAAAATAATCATGATATAAGTATTTGGACTAACCAATTGCGACCCCGATGCATTCACTATAATTCTAACAGTTTCTACATCAGAAGAACCGTAATTATCTGTTACTCTACAAGATATAAAATACATACCATATTCCATTGGTGCAGTCCAAACTGCAGAATCATTATTAACCGCAAAAGATCCANTTGATGATTCCCATGAGTATACTAAAGGGTCTTTATCTTGATCTTTAGCGATGCAATATAAAGATAAATATCCACCAGCTTCTATTAAGGAAGAACTGGCATTTAGAGATAAAATCTCTACAGAGCCATTATCTCTCGAACAGCGCCAAGAAATAATAAGAAGAAGAAATAATATACATCTTAAATAAAAAATTTTCACTCAACTGTAATATTAATCATAGCTATATCAGTCCCATAATTAGGATCTTCTACAATACAGGAAATAGCATAAATCCCTGATTGCAAAGGTGCTGTCCAGGAAGCAGTCGAACCACCAGAATCTTCTAAAATATCACCTGCAGTAGCATCCCAAGTATAAGTAAGTTGATCATTTTTAAAACTATCTAACCCTTCATCATCAGATGCATTGCATGTTAGAATTACAATTCCCCCAGGTTCTACAACTTCTGGATCTGCTATGAGGCTTTGGATTATCGGTTCATGGTTATAGCCGCAATTTATAAAGTGAAGTATTATCCAAAAGCAAAAAATTAGTTTAGCGAATTTATATCTATTAATACTAATCTCCAGTTCAATTATATACCNAAATACTTGAAGATAATTTACTAAAATCNTTTAAAGATATTTTTAATATAAAAAAAATGAAAAAAAAATAGATTTTTGATTATTCGTAATCTTTATTTTTTTAATAATATAAAAATTGTTCAATATGGGAGATAACAGCTTTGAATTATAGAAGGCTTGGTAGATCGGGGTTAAAAATTAGTGAATTTTCCTATGGCTCCTGGGTAACCTTTGGGTTCCAGTTAGGGGTAGATGAAGCAACCNCTATGATGAAAATTGCATTTGATGGAGGGGTGAATTTTTTTGATAATGCTGAAGCTTATGCAAGCGGTGAATCTGAAATTATTATGGGAAAGGCTTTAAAAAAATTAGGTATTTCCCGTGATGAATTTATCATTTCCAGCAAAGTATTTTGGGGAGGTGAAAGACCCACTCAACGAGGTTTAAGCCATAAACATATTATTGACGCCTGTCATGGAGCACTTAATAGACTTCAGCTTGATTATTTAGATCTATATTTCTGCCACCGGCCAGATCCAGAGACGCCAATAGAAGAGACGGTCAGAGCAATGCATACATTGGTCATGCAGGGTAAAATTTGTTATTGGGGATTTTCTGAATGGAGTGCCGATCAAATTAAGGAAGCATATACCATTGCTCGTGAAACAGGTTTCACTCCGCCTACTATGGAACAGCCTGAGTATAATATGTTTAACCGGGTAAAAATGGAAAAGGAATATCTGGAAATATTTAATAAAGAAAATTTGGGTGCCACAATATGGAGTCCTCTTTGTTCTGGTTTTCTCACTGGGAAGTATATAGATGGTGAACCAGAAGGAACACGTACAAGTTTNAAAAACTATCAATTTATTAAAGATCAATTTGAGTCAGATCAGTTTAAACAGAGATATCAGCAGGTGATATTGCTTAATAACTTGGCGAAAAAAACGGGAATCCCATTAGTAAATATGGCATTGGGATGGTGCCTAAAAAATCCGAATGTCAGTACTGTTATCCTTGGGGCATCTAAACCTGAGCAACTGAAAGAAAATCTAGAAACAAAGAATCATGTGTCAACTATAGATGAAATTCTGATGAATGAAATTGAAACTATACTTANAAATAAACCATAGATGGATTACAAGCTGATAAAAAATTTAATATTTATTTGGCTGGTATTATCTGGNACGCTTTTTTCTACTCCAGACTCTTCACAAGTAAAATATAACAATGATCCTTGGTTGGCTTACGATAAAGTACTCCATTTTGGTATCAGTTGTTCATTGGTGCTTAGTACCCAGTATGTTTTAGAAAATAACATGAATATAAATAGGGAAACTGCACTTCCTGTAGGTGTAACTGTTTCAGCAATAAACGGTATTGTAAAAGAATATTGGGATAAAAAGATAGGTAGTTTTATTAGTAAAAGAGATTTGATCGCTGATGGTGCTGGAATTATTGTTGCTATTATAATCATTGTTATTGGTAATTAGGAATGTACAACGTTTATTTAAATAGAAATTTGTTTTGAAAAAAAATCTGATAAGACTGATAGTAGCTTTTTCATTGATATTTTTACTAGGTTTTTATTTAGCGGTTTGGTCGACCCATTTATAATATTGGTTTCCCCGATTAGAAAATTTATTGTTTTATTTTTATGGATGGCAGTCGTTGCCTTTCTGGTAATGGCCAGTTATAGATTATTTCGTTTACCTGATGAAGTGGCTGGAGGACTTTATTTTATCTCAATTGGAATTGCTGTATCTAGCGTTTTAAATTATTATAAAAAAAGAGAATCCATTTAATTAGGCAAAATTCATGATATCCACTAAGTCAATATTCATAATTCTTTTTTTGATATTAAATAGTAATCTAGCACAGGATAGGGAGGGTCTTATGAAAAACAAGAAAATAAANAAGACTGAAAAAGAATGGAAACAACANTTAACTCCCAAAGAGTACCAAATACTGCGGGAAAAAGGAACAGAAAGAGCTTTTACTGGGGAATACAATAAATTTTTCGAANANGGAACATATAATTGTGCTGGATGTGGAACACCATTGTTTAAATCAGACACCAAATATGAATCGGGATGTGGTTGGCCGGCATTTTTTAAATCCATTCCAAAAACAATTGATGAAAGTCCTGATCATACTTTTGGTATGACTCGGACTGAAATTACCTGCAGAAAATGTGATGGTCATTTAGGTCATGTATTTAATGATGGCCCCAAACCTACAGGGTTACGTTACTGTGTGAATTCCGTTTCTTTAGATTTTACATCAAGCGAAAATAGTGAGAATTAATAATGAAAAAAGGAATAGTAAAAGAATATAGTAATGATAAAGGTTTTGGTTTTATTACAGGTGAAGATGGTGAAGATTATTTTGTTCATGTGAGTGGTCTACGTGAATATCTAAAAAGTAAAGGATTACGAGCTGGGCAAAATGTATCTTTTGATGTAGATTTTGGAATGAAAGGAGACAAAGCAGTAAATGTTCGCCTAGGTTGATTTATTTTAAAACTGTAATTTTCTCAGTTAGAATAGAATTACCAGTTTGAACCTGAGCAAAATATGTACCCGAGGAAAGGTTTTTCCCATTAATTTTAAATATATTTTTTCCTGATTTTTGATTGCTGAGTTTGTATGTTTTGATTGCTTTTCCACGACAATCCAATAGACGAATTGTTACATTCTTCTCCCTTGGAAGAGTATAAGATAGGGTTGTTTTGGCATTGAATGGATTTGGGTAAGCCTTTTGTAATGTAAAACCATCTAGAATAGTATTATCACTAGCAGAGAGAGCTTGATCGATAAATGGGATAGATGAAAAATTATTGCCAAAGATATTTTGAATAGTTGACTCTGGCAATCCAATCCAATCAGTTATGAGTGTTGAGTAAATTTGNCGATAATCAAATTGAATCTGTAGATTTCCATTATTATCTAACTGCTCAAGATCTGGATTGCTACCAATTATTCCTGGATTTATCTTAGATCCAAAAATAAGTGTTGGGGCGCTGGTTCCGTGATCTGTTCCCAGAGCTCCATTTTCATTCACCCGACGTCCAAATTCGCTGGTGGTTACTACTATTACACGGTCTAATAATTCCAATGCTTCCATTTCAGATAGAAAAACTGCGAGGCTGCTTGACAGTTCTCCCAATAGTTGATCATGCCTTGATTTTTGATTTATATGAGTATCATATCCATGTTGGTAAAGCCTATAAAATGGTGTATCCAGACCACCTGAAATTAATCTAGCAGTGAGTTCAAATTGTTGACCGAGATTTGTATCTGGATATTGCATTATTGTATTGGGGGCATTTTGAGATGCCTGATTAATGATTTCTGAATAACCAAATGACATAAAATCCATTTCTCTTAAAAATTCCAGTTCATGCCCACCGTAACTGTCGAAGGTTTCATTTCCTTGATTGGAGACATAATTCCCAGTGATAATTGAGTACATTGCATCTGGGTCATACAAGTAAAGTGCAGTGTTAGATTCACTGGTTTTAAATTCCAGCAGATTTGCACTATTGTATTGAATCGACAAAGGATATTCTGGGCTGTTATCTGGAAAATTATCATATTCAAGTTCTAGCAGGCGTCCTAACCATCCAGTAGATAAAAATTCATCTCCACTAGAACCAGTATCCCAAATATCTGATGATCGGAAATGAGATAAATTCCCATTTGGATATCCAACGCCTTGGACTATGCCCATTTTTTGTTCTTCGTAAAATGGAAGTAAGGGTTCCATAGACGAATGCATTGCGACAGTATCTGTAAGATATATGGTTTCATTTTCTGAAAGGGCCAAAGAGGGTCTTTTATTATAATATTGTGGTTCTTCAGTTGGTACAATGGTATTTAGACCATCATTTCCACCATTTAGTTTGACTAAAACAACGATCTTATCTGAAGTAATTGATGACCAATGAAATCTTGATCGTTTTGAATTTCCAAATATCATATTTGGTATTTGAGAACCAATGGCTGCGATCGCCAGCGATGATTTCAAAAAATTACGTCTTTTCATGACAGCTGAAACTCTGGAATTTTCATCATATATTGTAACAGGTCTTTCATACGGTTCCACTGTGCATTCCATGCAGGTAGATTGATATTCCAGTCGTAAGGTTCAGCGCCATCAAGTAATATAGACAACATTCTTTCTTTAAGGTTATCCGATAATGGTGTACTAAAAAAAAGCAAAGCTAAGTTTTGTACAACTTGTTCACATGCAAGATCTATCTGATCTGTATTGTAAAGAGACTGAGCAATGGAACGAACATTTATATATGATCCATAATTACCAAATGGGCTGATACCAGTAATTAGTGAACATAAAATGGCTTTTCGCATTGGAAGTGTGTTAGAGTTGATCCATGATCGATACCCAATCCAACCATTTACATCTGGAGGTTCAAACATGGTCATCCCTAAAAAATTTTGAGATTTATCGAAAAATTGGTTTGGATAATTCTGGTTCTGCATCTTCAAACGTTTTATCGTTCCAAGTAGCAGAGAATTTGGATTTTGAATATTTGCCCCTCTAAAAATAGGGTTAAAAAAATGATTGCTTGTTAATAAAAATTCCATCNTTGGTTTGATCTCATAATTATTAGAACGAAGTATGTTAGCCATTTCATTAACAAAAGATTGGTCAATGTTTTCATAGACAAACCATTTATAGATTTTACTACAGATATGTATAGCACATGCATCTTGTTCAAGAATGATGTTTATGATTTCATCGCCAGTCCATGTACCTGTCTGACCCATGAAGGTCTTTTCATCAAAATCATGCCAGTCACTCCACCACGGTCCCCAACCTNCCATATCCTCAAAATCATAATTAGTTTGCAAACCATCAGTTACGTAGCCAGTGAATGCTCTTGAGGCAGATACAACNTCTTCCTGAGAATAATTATCTACGCCCAAAGTNAATAACTCCATNAATTCCCTNGAAAAATTTTCATTTGGGGAATATTTNCTNCTTCCATTTATATCCAGCCATATCATCATCGCGGGACCAAAAGTAATCTGACGCAAAAGATCCCNNAAATTTCCTAAACAATAAGTCCGAAAAATATTATTCTGCTGATACATCGCTTGTGGATAAAACACTTTTGAAAATGCAGACGCAAAATAACCGTGCCAGAAAAGAGTCATCATCTCGGTGATATTNNTAGAGTNAAATATTATCAATTCACGCCACCATGTTCGAAAAGATTGCATGCGACTATGATAAGATTGAATAATATCATTTTTTTCCTGAGTGCTAAGAGAGTTCCAATCAGGTATATCTTCTAACACCCAGTCTCCAGGAGGATCAGGTAGATCCTGATTTTCTAAAATAGTTTGNACACTATTATGCATACCTTGTGTTAAGCAGCTNTTTATATCTTCAAATGTNGCTCCAGTTATTGTACGGCNAAGTAANTGTCGTGCAGAATATATATCCCAGTTAAAATCCNTTGATTGCGTATTATCAAGTGGNTTAAGAGGTTCTGANAGAGTAGAATTTGACAAAAAAGAATTGTCTATAGACCAATATTTCTTTAATAGACTATTATGAATTTTGACAGCAGCTTTATTAGGCCATTCATTATTAAAATAATTTATATCTAGTTTAGATTTATGATCTATGTTAAAAAGTTCTGTCATCGTTATTTTAGGTTTTAGTATGTCATTAAATTTTATAAAGGCTAATAATTTATGTTTGTTTTAGAATTAAATCTGGAGATAAGAATTTTTCAATTAAAGGTTTTGCATCCATTGGNACCTTGTGTCTACTATTTAGAATTTTCAAATCTACTTGATANCCTANCTTAGTAAATATTTTATATGCTTTTTTGCTTTCGGAAGGAAAAATTATTTGATCATTTTTTCCATGGATAAGTAGCAACCTTCCATTTTTNCAAGTGNCTAAATTAGGNTCNTNAAATCTTTTTTTATCANGAATAAACCCTGCTATAGAAATTCCACCAGCTATTAACAATCTTTNNCCAACCATATATTCCAGTACTAAGGATGCTCCTTGGGAGAACCCTAGAAGGAAAATATTATTANGNGTAAANCCATTTTTAAGTTGTTCATCGACCAATTTATCAATTATTCTAATTGATGGATTATAATCCCAACCTTTTTTTTTATCCCCTTCGAACCAACTAAATCCTCCTGGAGAAGCTGANTAGGGGGCTTGCGGAAAAATCCAATANGTATCTANAAAATTAAATGCTTTAGCTACTTGCTGCATAGACTTCACATTACCAGTCCATCCATGCAGACTAATGATGGTGTGATTAGGATTAGAAGATGTTTGTAAATATTGGACAACCATTTTATAAGAAAAGGTATATTGAAATTAATTTCTTTGTTAAAGTAGATATTGTTTTTTTGTTCAATTTATGATCTATATAATTACAAGAGAAAAATAAATCTTGGACTAATTTTGGCAATGTTTTATCACTATGATCCAGGACTTCTTTTTGATTCATAATCTAGCATTCTTTCTTTAAAATCATCAATGTTTGATGCTCGTAAAAGAGGACTACATTTAATATTATCTTCTAGTGAGATTGATTGTGTTTTTCCATAGTCATGACCTGGATATATCCTCATATTTTTTGGAAGTTTCAATATAATATTATATATAGAATCATAGAGTTTTTCAATATCACTCATAGCGCTAATAACCCTACCAGTTCTTCCTACGAATAGAGTATCCCCTGTAAAAATTACTGATTCGAGTTGATAAGAAATACAGTCGTAGTAATGTCCAGGAGTATGCAGTGTTTTAAATATTAAATCTCCTATACGAAANTTCTCATTATTTTTTAATCCTTGAAANGATTTACACCTTGGCTTTNTTTCTGTCTCTGGGTGACCTACNATCGTCATATCAGGATTTATTTTAAGATATTCATCTAAGTGNGCAATATGATCGCCATGGGTATGTGTTATCAAAAGTGCTGATAATTCAGACTGGATGTATGGCTCTATTGAATTATAGTCTACAGAAGAGTCTACGCACACCTGTATTCCTGTACGCATACAGGTTATTATATATGTNAAATTTTTATCATATCCACCCAAAATCGANCGAATAGAAAAATCTGTANGAGGTTTCATTACCATTTACCAAAATATTCAGTAATATCTGCCTGTAGAACATAATATAATTGATTCATTAATCAATTAAACATATTAACATTTTTATGGGTATTGATAAAAAGCAACTTGGTTGGTATTTAATTTTTGGTGGTCTTGCAATAGTCGCAATCAAATTTGTGACAGAGATTCTTTCTTATCTAGGTCAGCATCCAATTCTATTTATTGCCATTATTTCAATTGGAATTGGAATTTATATTTTGATGTATGATTCAAAGTAATAAAAGATTAAATACATCCAAATCCTATTTCCCAAACTATTTATTGTAAAAAGTGGATCATACTATGAGACATATTCTTTATTTTTTCATTATTCTGTTTTTATTTAATTGTAATCAAAAACAGAAATTGACTTCTGATCATTCTCTAGAAACAAAAGCAGATACAATAAGTTATACTTTAGGTGCTGATATTGGTGAAAACCTTAAACGTCAAATAAATCCTAAAATTGACTTTGATTATGATATTCTTTTATCAGGAATTGTAGACGTTTACGAAAATGGTAAAATAAAAATAGATCANAATACTCAAACAAAAGCGAGGATGGATTTGCAGCAATTAATCCAGGAAAAAGTTAGTGAAGCCAATATTATTAATTTAGAAGAAGCAGATGCATTTTTAGCAAAAAATAAGCTAGAAAACCCAGATGTAAAAGAAACTCCTACAGGATTACAATATCGTGTGCTTTATGAGGGAAATGGTAAAACTCCATCTTCCTTNGANAAAGTTAAGGTTCATTATTTAGGACGNTTACTAAATGGAAATGAATTTGATTCTTCNATTTCTANAGGTAAACCAGCGGAATTTCCATTGAATCGAGTAATTAAAGGNTGGACTGAGGGGNTGCAGCTGATGAAAGAAGGGGATAAATTTGAATTTTTCATTCATCCTCGACTAGGTTATGGAGATCGNAGTANTCCCAAAATACCTGGAAATAGTCTCCTGATATTTGAAGTAGAACTTATTGAAGTATTAGAAAGTTAAATATGGATGGAAGTTCCTGGATAATTAATAATAAAAAATTATTAAAAATATTGAGTTTTTGTTTTTATCTGCAAAAAAATTATTTAAGATACATACCGCTTACTAAGTAATATTTATAAGAATTGTGGGTGAATTCGACGGAACGGGTGTCAATGTGGGACTCCGCATCCCCCTTACCTCGGATTACCACCTGAGCCAAGGGTTCACTCACATAATTATTTAAGCCCTGTTGAAGCAGGGCTTTTTTATTCTTCTCCAAAACAATTGGCTAGGTAATTGTTTATATTTCAATAAATATATCTTGTTGAATTCATATGGCGGTATTGTACAATATATAGGTTGAAAGATGGGATTAAAAAATTTATAATTATAATATTCTTGATTAATATATGAATATTTTAATTTTCAAATCTTGTCTACAGTTCCCTAGATAAGCAATATTGATAAAAATAGGTATTTCGTAATATGCTCTGGATCAACTTATACTATGTCTTCAGAAGATATAAGGGAATAGGACTAATTTTAGATTATGAATTAAATTATAAAAAATAAAATAGGAGAGAATTATGAAATCATATGTACAGGGTATGATAACTGGTGGTGTTTTAGTCTTTGCACTTACAGTTCTATTAGGAGTCTCGGGGGGAAATCCAGCTGGTAAATACCAATTCGCAATCAAAGATGACAGTGGTATCATGTTACTTGATACACAAACTGGTACTGTTTATTTAAATTATGGTGAAAATTGGAATGAAAAACCCTATGTAATTTTTGAATAATTATTATANTATGATGTGATACAAAAAGATAGATAAGATTTTTATTCAAGACATCCATAATGAATCCAATTATAAATTAAGTTAAGTTTTTCTGGATGCTCATCAAAATAAGTGAGGTTGTCTTGGGGCATTCTTTCTCCTGAAGTATGGTTTCCAAAACATTTGGTATACAATAAACTCTCATCTGGTTCGTAAGGATTAACAATTGCACCGTTTTGACTTCCAGTCATTGTATTTTCATAAGAGTCAAGATTTAAAGCATAAAAACTATATTGAGATTCACTATGGCAATGATAACACTGATTTTGAAAAAGTGTAGTAAGATCTTTGAAATAAATAGTATCTTTAGTAACTGATGTATTTTCATATCCACTGTTTACAGGAGAATTTTTATCTTCACAATTCCAAAAAATTATTCCAATAATCACTAAAAATAATATATAACGAAGCATTCCTGAATCTAACCAAAATTTCAAAAAATAGCATCACAATGTGTGTGCGCCTTATTTATCCACCCGTACCCCCCTTGATTCTTGTTGGGTTAGGAAAAGTAGGTTGAGATTTTTGAATTGATGTGCACGTTGGTAGAATTTTAAGGCTAATTTGCATGCCAGTAAGTGTAAGCAGTATATTTTTCACATTAACATTTATTATTGGAACAAAGATTATTTTTATTGGTAATAAATAAATTAATGAATGCAAGTGCATTAAGGCATACTTGCACACCACCAATTTAACCCCAGCATTTTTAATACTATATATAAGGTATAATTATTAGACCCTATAGATAAATTGAGGTGGGGTAGAGAGTAGGTGTATTTATAGCGTGTCCTTCTTTTGCATATAATATGATAAAGTATGAATAGATATGAAACAAAAAGCCCCATCCGAAGACGGGGCTTTTATTGAGAGGTGTATGGTATTTACTCTCGAGTACCCCGNACAGGANTNGAACCTGTGACNNTCTGCTTAGAAGGCAGATGCTCTATCCATCTGAGCTACCGGGGCATTATCACAGATGAAAATTACGGAGATTTTTGCACCTCATCTTTAAGAATTCTTTTCAAATTATTAAATTTCCCTCGTCGTGACTCCGTCGAGAAAATTCTTGACATCTACCAAAAGGATTTCGTACAATCTCCGTCGAGAGAGATAGAGTAAAATTCTCTATTCACAACCAAAAAACCAAACTTAACATAATTTGGAGGATTTTTATGGCTGAAGTAGTTGCCAATACAGGTGTATCAAAAGAAAGTGGATATTTGTATTATCTTGGAAAAGATGGNAATGTCTGGCGGTCTCAAATGGCNCGNGCTGGTAAAGGNGGAGGTAATGCNCAGAAAGTTGCTGATGCAGGGGTNACCCGTGAATCAGGATTCNTATACTATATTGATAAAAATGGTAATGTAGCNCGTTCGNCTATGGCNCGGGGNAAAAAATAATTCCATAAGAATTATTGAAAAAGGGGCCCTTTTTAAAAGGGCCTTTTTTTTGTTTGTATTGTTANTANGATTATTAAATTCNAGCAGTTCNTAGCATTATAATATCCGAGGTAAATTAATTAATTGAAAATAGTNTTATGAAAAAAGTNATTAAATATNTAATTGTTTTTCTGCTTTTNGTCCCTTCATATGGAAATGGAGGTCAGTTNTTCGGNGGGCGAAANTCAAAATCAAAGTCAATGCCAAGTTCTATGCCANTATCCAGTGCTGATGAGCAAGATGAACCATTTATTGAGGAATCNACTCCAACTATTACATCNAGGAAAAATATTGAATCTGTAATNCCTGTTAAAAGAATNCCACAAGGTTGGATTTTTAGAGGCGAATTACTTGCTCCTTGGGAAGCCAACTTGCCAGCTGTTCTTTCTGTTATACCTGATACTACACTAGAAGTNATTTATCAGGATGATTCTCGAACAACGAATGATGGTATTNTAATCCCAATAAAAAGAGCTTCAGTTGAATTTCAATATTCTTCCCGATTAACCGTGGAACAAATTATCCTTGAGTTTACCAATGTAGATTTTATATATAGCACTACCAATAATAATGATTCACATTATTTGCTTTCTGCAATTACCAAGAAAGTTGGATTAAAAGATACAGGATTTCCTCAATTAACTGCAGATGATATTATTAAACATAAAGTACTGATGGAATATGGTACTCCAAAAGAGTTTGATGGGGTGTGGCATATTTATGATGAACCATTGTCCACCTTTAGAGCTAGAGAATTGGATGAAAGGAATTTAAAAGTTGAGATGATGAGTACAAATGTAGAGAAGAAAATAAATAAAGCTGTAGAAGATATGTATTCAAAACAAGGAATTGAGTATAAAAAACGGTTAATGATTCAAGGTATTGATTTATAGAAAAATAGAAACAGTGATTCTAATAATAATTAAAAAGAGGCCTATATCAGGCCTTTTTTTATGGCCTTTATTTTTTTCTATTATTTTTGGGATAGATTATAACCCAAAAATATCATATATCGAATTTCGTGGAAACGATAAAACAAAAGATTTTATTATAGAACGAGAAATTCAACACCAAATAAATACTAATTTAGATAGTGCCTTAGCTGATAAAGATCGTAATCGTCTAGAAAATTTAGGATTGTTTAGTGAGGTCTCTTGGAAGGCTGTTCCTCTTTATGATGATACTGCTATTCTTCAGTTTATTATTGTTGAATCCATACAAAAAACTCCACCGATTGTATTACCAGCATATGATGAAAAAACTGGATGGGCATTAACAGGAGTTTGGATTATCCAGAATTTTCGAGGTAGAAATCAACAGCTATCAATTGGGAGTAGTTTTGGTGGTAGAGATAGTTACACAATTAATTTTAATGATCCATGGATGTTTGGCAATCACGTTTCTCTTGATTTTAGTATTGGGCGAACTAGTTTTGAACATTTGTTTTTAGATCGAACTGTGATATCAAATTATGCTCAGTTAGAGGTAGGGCGTTGGTTTGGAGAACATATTAAAACCACAATTGGTACTGAACTAGCAGAAAAATATTTTTCAAATTCAGTCGACACATTATTATTCAATTATATTAAACCAAAGTGGTTTATGGCATATGATACAAGAGATCTATTCTGGAATCCTGGTCATGGTTTTTATATTTATAATATTTTTCACATTATGTTGGATCGTACAAGTAATAAAAATTCAGCTTTAGTCTGGAAGCAGTCTTATAGTAGATTTTTCCAATTAGGTAATTCATCTACAAAAAAACTAGTTATGGCTTTAAATATCACCATGCAGAGGAGATGGGGTAATAAGAGTAATGTATGGCTTACATATTTTGGAGGGTCTTATTCTGTACGAGGATGGAAACTCCCAGATAGAAAATTATATTCACCTTCAAGACAATCATTTCGATTTGGTCATGAATATGTTCAGGGATCATTAGAACTTCGTAAAGAAATTATTCCGAAATTTGCCACTAATTATAAATTTGAAACAGGACTATCAGTTGTAGGTTTCATTGATGCGGGATTGATTGCTTTTGAATGGCAAAAGTTGAAAGATCAAGCATTAATGACTGGAACTGGTTTTGGTATTCGTATACCATTCCCTATGATTGATGTAATTAGACTTGATTTAAGTTGGGGGTTTATGAAAGGGAAATGGAATAGTCCTGTTTTTCATTGGGGAGTCACCCAGAAGTTCTAAAAACTATTTCCAGAAAGTACTAGAAAATCTTTGTATCAATCATCTGGTACTGGATTTACATCTGGAGCCAACATTCCACCAGAGATAATTGTTTTGAGTCCTTCATCAACTGACATACCTGCAGGTACTGTATCAGCTTTTGGTATCATTATAAAATAACCAGAAGTTGGATTAGGGGTTGTTGGAACAAATAAATGATAGTAGTGTGTACCAGCCTCGTTTTCTGAATCACCAGAAACAAAAGCCATGGTCCATAGACCAGTTCTAGGGTACTGAATATAAACTGCTCCTTGAAAGGCTTCTAGAGAGTTTTTTGCAAACGTATCAGTTAATTGCTTCAAGGTCGTATAGATTGTATTTATTAAAGGAACACGATCTATTATTTGTTCACTGATTAAAAGAATTTTTTTACCTAGAAAATTTGTTACTAATATCCCTAGTAAATAGATAAAAAGAAGAGTAAAAAGAATACCTATACCTGGCATATTAAATTTAAGATATTCTTTTACAAAAGGAGCCGAAATTGTATCCAAGGTTATATAGAGAAACTGGATAAAATAAAAAGTNAGCATTACAGGGATCAATGTTACCAGCCCTGCAAATAATTTTGATTTTATATTTTGTAATATATTACTCATTGGGCAGTGAATCTAATCTTAATTATATCTTTTGTAAAAGTTAATAAGATTTGATTTTCAAACTTTCGTGGATAAGTAGCTTTCTTTTCAAATCTAATCCGCCACCATAGTTTCCAAGTTTACCATTACTTTTTATTACTCGGTGACAAGGTATGATAATTGGAACTGGATTGATTGCGTTTGCGGTACCAGCCGCTCTTGCAGCTTTTGGTTTCCCAGCTTTGGCTGCAAGATCACTATAAGATACGGTTGTTCCAAATGGTATCTTTGATACTTCAATTAAAATTTTTTTGTAAAAAGGAGGTAGATTCAGATCCAGGTTGACGTCAAACGATTTTCTTTCATTATTGAAGTAGTGTTTTAACTGTTGTACAGCGTGTTTTAATTGATCCGATTGTTTAGAAACTGGTGTCTTCTTTTTTTTATTTTGTGAATCATTTGGTAAATGTATTCTAAATATACCAATGCTATTTGCACGTATCCCGAAAGTTCCCATGACAGTTTCTAGGGTGGCAAATTGATTCATCTAAAGAAAGGATGATATAAAAAATAAAATCAGGATTGTTTAGTGCCCATTTTTTGTACTATAGGGCTAGCAACGTAGATACTTGAATAAGTTCCTACCAATACGCCAATAATCATAGCAAAAGCAAAGGTATGAATAACCTCACCTCCAATAATAAACAATACCAATACTACTAAAAAGGTAGTTAGAGATGTAATAATTGTTCGGTTTAAAGACTGATTGATACTTGTATTAATGATTTCACTTATTGAAATGTTTTTCATTATTTTTATATTTTCACGTATGCGATCAAAGATGACGATGGTATCATTTAATGAGTAGCCTACAATAGTTAAAAATGCTGCAATTACAGCTAATGATACTTCGTAATTAAGAANAGAAAAAACACCAAGAGTAACTAATACATCATGGGCAAGTGCCGCAATCGCACCCACTGCATATTTCCATTCAAAACGCACAGAAATATAAAAAAGAATCAAAGCAAGTGAGCTGAAAATTGCCATAATAGCATCTCCGCTCAACTCTGATCCTATCTTGGGACCAACTTTTTCAATAGAGAGTATAAATTCTTTCATGTCTTTTGGGACAATTTCAGGGAATGATTTGGCCATTTTATCTACAAAATTTTTAGAAAATTTTTCTGGTTCATTTTCCAAATTTGGAATACGTACTGCAACGTTTGACTGATCACCAAAATGTTTAATCTCAGCTTTGCTGAAATCAAATGATTGTCCATCAATCACTACTGTGGATAAAGCAGACCGGACTTTATTTATATCTATATTATCTGTATAGTTTACAGCAACAAGAGTACCACCCTTAAAGTCGATACTAAGTTTAGGACCTCCTTTGGTAATCATTGAAATAATACCAGCCGATATTATTAATAGTGATAAGAATGTGGCTATCCTAGTATGAATCATAAAATTAATTTTTGTATCATTAAGAATTCTCATTTTAGATACTTAGAGATGTAATCCCTTTACGGGTAGTAATTGTGTTAAAAATAGTGCGAGTAACATATATTGCGGTAAACATACTTATCACAATGCCCCAAAAAAGAACCGTAGCAAACCCTTTTATTGGTCCAGTGCCAAACTGATATAGCACCAAAGCAGCTATAACAGTTGTAACGTTTGCATCTATAATAGTAGTCAAGGCACGGTCATAACCTGCTTGGATGGCAGCTTTTGGAGTTTTCCCTTTTCGTAGTTCTTCCCTGATACGTTCGAAAATGATTACGTTTGCATCTATGCTCATACCAACGGTTAAAATCAATCCAGCAATACCAGGCAAAGTAAGTGTTGCTTTTAGTGATGCTAGAACTGCTAGAACCAGAAGAATATTCCAGATTAAAGCAAAATCTGCTATGGATCCACTTGTTTTATAATAGAAAAGCATAAAAAACAATACCAATACAAGACCAATTATTACNGCATTAGTTCCNTGAGANATGGAGTCTGCACCTAAACTAGGNCCTACNATGCGTTCTTCAATAATATTCACAGGTGCAGGNAANGCGCCAGCACGTANAATAATCGCAATATCTTTTGCTTCATTAATACTATTAAAACCTTCNATTTGCGTACGCCCACTCGGTATTTTCTCCCTTATNGAAGGAGCCATATGAACCTTTTTATCTAGTACAATCGATATTCNCTCACCAACATTTGCTCCAGTAACTCTAGACCAGGTTCGAGCGCCATCACTATTCATTGTTAAGGAAACGACTGGCTGTCCAGCAGATCCACCTCCTAAACTTCCAAGATCTGCTCTAGCTTCCTCAACTACACCACCAGTCAGCTCTGGAGTTTTCTCTAAGTAATATAATTTATAATATTTTTTTTGGGTTGTACCACCTTGGATCACTTGCGGTTCATGACTAAAAAGAAATTGCCCGTTAGCATTATTTAATTTAGACTGTACTTTTTCTTTCTCTAGCAATTTGCGCACAGCGTATGCATTTTTTTCCTCAATTCCTAGATCTCCAGAAAAAGTTGTAAGTAATGTTGTTAATGGATTATCATAGAATAAATCTCTATCAGTATTTGATGTATCAATAGGGCCTGATTTTTTCTCTCCAAATAATTCACTTACAGTTTTACTATCTTGATCTTCATCAATTTTTTCATCATGATCTTTTTTACTAACTGAACCTGATTGTAAATCTTCTATTTTTTCATCTTTAGATAATGCTATAAGCTCTTGCTCATTAGTATTTTCCCGAAGTATTTCATCTAGCTGTGTAAGCATTTCATTTGTAGCGCCAACGTTTTTTACTAAGTAAAATTCAAGTAATGCAGTACTTTGTAATAGTGCTCTAGCTCGATCAGAATCTTGAATTCCAGCAAGTTCTACTACTATACGGTGNTTNCCTTGTTTTTGAATTGTCGGTTCGGAAACTCCAAACTGATCTACANGATTTTGCAGAATTTCNAGAACTCTATTTATTGCNTCATCAGCTTCTTTCATAACACCAGACATGATTTCATCCTGAGTCGAACCGTATTTGTAATAATATCGTGCTAGTTTTAATCCACTGTTATTTATTTCTTGTTCAAATACGGTAAAAAATTCAATATTAGGATCCATTGATTTTTTCTTTGCAAGCTGTAATACTTTATCAAGTCGTTCATCACGCATGTTCGCTAGATTACCCATTAAGGTGGGAATATCAGCTTCAAGAACAATATACATTCCTCCTTTTAAATCAAGACCTTGGCGAATAATTCTGGATTCAATTTTTTCCAGATCACCATTTATACGGAGAGATTCTTTCTCATCTTCAGATAATCGTTGATATTTCCAAGTAGGTTGGAGGGACCAGATAGCCCATGCAAGAATAATTCCAATGATTATATACCTAGGAGTAAGATTGGTTTGCATTTAAATAATTGTTTTNAATTTAGAAAAAGCCGGTGAATATACCTTCCCTATTCTCAGNGGGGCAAGTTTATAGCCATGAAAAATTTTAATAAATNTAATAATTAAATAANACCAAGGGATTTTCCTACATTNAAAAAGGAAGANATGGCTAAATCNAAATGTTTTTTTTNCATTGTTGCACAGATTTGTACACGAATCCTTGATTTTTTTCTTGGGACNACTGGGAAATAAAATCCAGTTACATAAATTCCATTATTTANCATTTCAGANGCCATTTTTTTGGCTAAGTTATTNTCATAAAGCATNATTGGTACAATTGGGTGTGNACCTTCTAAAATATCAAAACCAGTCTTAGATAACTTTTCTCGGAAATAGATGGTGTTTTGTTCAAGTTTATCTCNNAGCTCTGTGGTGTGCGAAAGCATNTCAAAAACTTTTATGCCCGNTGCAACTATAGGTGGTGCNAAAGTATTGGAAAATAAGTATGGNCTAGATCTTTGTCTCAAAAGATCAATGATTTCTTGACGACCAGTTGTAAACCCACCCGATGCACCACCCAGTGCTTTACCAAGAGTAGATGTAAATACATCAATTTTATCCATAACTCCGTGATATTCTGCCGAACCACGTCCAGTTTTTCCTATAAACCCTGTNGCATGACTATCATCCACCATCACNAGGGATTCATATTTTTCAGCTAATTTGGTAATCTTGTCTAATTTAGCGATATAACCATCCATAGAAAAAACACCATCTGTAGCAATGATCTTTATTCGAGCATTTTTTGCATCCTTTAATTTTTCTTCTAAATCAGCCATATTACTATTATTATAACGATATCGTTTTGCTTTACACAAACGTATTCCGTCAATTATGGACGCATGATTTAGAGAATCAGAAATAATTGCATCTTCTGAGCCTAAAATAGTTTCAAAAAGCCCAGCATTAGCATCAAAGCATGAAGAATAAAGGATTGTATCATCAGTCCCAAAAAANTTAGAAATTTTTGATTCTAATTTTTTGTGAAGGTCTTGTGTTCCGCAAATGAACCGAACCGATGCCATTCCAAAACCATGATTATCGATCGCTAATTTTGCTGATTCAATAATATCTGGGTGATTTGCTAGACCTAGATAATTGTTAGAGCAAAAATTAAGTACATTTTCATCTCTTCCAGAAGAGATGTTGACGTCTTGAGGAGTCGTAATTATTCTTTCTCTTTTATAGACTCCTTCTTCTTTGATTTGGGAGAGGATGTTCTGGTAATGATTTTTGCTTTTATACATTTACCATTTAAAAACTACTTTTCCGCAGTTTCCAGATTCCATGATATCAAAACCTTCCTGAAAATTATCTATAGGAATAGTATGTGTGAGTACTTTAGATATATCTAAACCGCTCCTAAGCATCTGTGTCATTTTGTACCAAGATTCATACATTTCACGTCCATAAATACCTTTTACTATTAGTCCTTTGAAAATAATGTCATCCCAATTAACATTTGTTGATTCAGGTAGCAGACCTAGCAGTGCAATTTTTCCACCATGGTACATATTAGCTAACATTTCTTTAAATGCATCAGGGTTTCCAGACATTTCNAATCCAACATCGAAACCTGTTGACATATTTAATTCTTCAAATACATCTGAGATTTTATTATGTTTTACATTAATGGTTTTTGTTGCGCCCATTTTTTTGGCTAATTCAAGTCTGTAATCATTAAGGTCTGTTATAACTATATTTCTAGCTCCAACAAAGTTGCAAATAGAAACAGCCATAATTCCTATTGGACCTGCACCAGTNATTAAAACGTCTTCTGCTACCATTTCAAAAGCCAAAGCTGTGTGAACNGCATTTCCNAATGGATCAAAAAAAGCAGCAANTTTTGATGGNATTTCATTATGTATTGGCCANACATTNGACTCTGGNATAATAAGNTATTCAGNAAATGCGCCATNGCGATTAATTCCGATNCCAATAGTCCTATGGCATAAATGTCTTTTCCCNGCACGGCAATTTCGACAGTATCCACAAGTAATATGNCCCTCTCCAGAAACNCGGTCTCCNGGNTTATAGTGGGTTACACCATCCCCAATATCNTCCACAATACCTACAAATTCATGNCCTGGAACTATTGGTGTTTTAATNGTACGTTGGGACCATTCATCCCATTTATAAATATGAAGGTCTGTTCCACAAATCGCAGTATGGGTTATTTTAATTTTTACATCATTCGTACTACAATCAGGAATCGGGATATTTTCCATCCAGATTCCTGGTGCTGGTGAGCTTTTCACCAAAGCTTTCATGAAAAAACTAAAATATTCATAATATTCGATATATTAATAGCAATGAATTTAAGAGATGATTAACAAGCAAATAAGCAGTTCTTAAATTTTCAATCTTTATCTGATTTTTTACAAATTGTCTGCTATAAATTCCCTTCCTCTTTATTCATGTTATACGATCCATGGCAAAAGTTTTAGCATTTGCAAATCAAAAAGGAGGTGTGGGTAAAACCACATCAGCAGTTAATATAGCCCTTAGTTTGGCTGTTAGTGAAGTAAAAACTTTACTAATTGACTTGGATCCGCAGGCTAATGCCACAACTGGATTATCAGATCTTTTTGATGAAATAAAAGGTGATGTTTATGATGTGCTTATAAAAGAAGCAGCAATTAAGTCTATAATTACAAAAACAGAATTTCCTGCTTTAGATATCCTTGGAACTACAAATAATTTGGTTGGTGCAGAAATTGAACTTGTAAGCATTATGGCAAGGGAATTCCAGTTACAATCAGAATTAAAAAAAATTAAAAGATTTTATGATATAATTATTATTGATTGCCCTCCTTCTTTAGGACTTTTAACTATTAATGCTTTTACATCTGCTGATGCATTAATTATTCCGATTCAATGCGAGTATTATGCTTTGGAAGGTCTTGGCCAATTATTAAATACAATTCGGTTGGTTCAAAACCATTTAAATAAAAAACTTCAGATAGCAGGTGTGATTATGACGATGTATGATAGCAGGTTGAACCTTTCTAAACAGGTCGTAGAAGAAATTAAAGGTTTTTTTAAGGAAAAATTGTTTAAAACACTCATACATCGTAATGTACGCTTAAGTGAAGCACCTAGTTTTGGTAAACCTGCATTGCTTTACGACGCAAATTCAAAAGGCGCTCGCAATTATATGAATTTAACAGAGGAGATTTTAAAGCGTGTCAGCAAATAGATTAGGACGTGGCTTAGAAGCACTTATACGCCCCGAATCGGAGAGAACAAAAAAATCCAGAAAAGTTCAAAACTCAGTTTCTGAAGATCCTGGAATAACAAAGGTTCCAATAAAAAATATTAATCCCAATCCAAATCAACCCCGTCATAGTTTTAATAATAATGCATTAAAAGAATTAGCAGCTTCAATAAAAGAAAAGGGGATTGTAACTCCAGTTACAGTTCGCAAAGCTGATAATGGTTATGAGCTTGTTGCTGGAGAACGAAGATTGAGGGCGGCAAAAATGTTGAATCTTAAATCTATCCCTGCTTATATAATAGCTATTAAAAATGATGCTGAAATGATGGAAATGGCTTTAATTGAAAATATTCAAAGAGAAGATTTAAACCCATTGGAAGAGTCTGAAGCCTATGCATTATTAAATAGCAAATATGGATTATCTCATAATGCAATAGCTAAGTCTGTGGGGAAAAAGCGTGTTACTATAACCAATTCTTTAAGGTTATTAAAGCTACCGACAGAAATTCGAAAAAGTATTCGAGTTGGTGAAATATCTGGTGGCCATGGTCGAGCTATACTACAAGCAAAAACTGTGTCTGGTATGATTAAATTATGGAAAAAAATAATTTTAAATCAATTAAGTGTAAGAGGTGCTGAAACTTTAGTAAAATCCAAATCCAAGTCTATTTTAAATAAAAATAAAATAAAAAAAATAAGTTCAAGTTCTCAAATAGTCGTTGTTGAAAATCAACTTATAGAAAAACTTGGCACTAAAGTAAAACTCAAACCTGGAAAGAAAGGTGGTACTATTGAAATCAGTTATTTCTCCAATGATGATTTGGATCGTATCCTGGATTTGTTTGAATCTCTGCCGTAACTAGAGTTTGAAGCTAGAAAAATATACTATTATGTTTATCCCAGATGATGAGTCTGGTTCAAAAACATATAATATTTCCAAAAAGATGATCCGTATATCAATCTATTCATTTATTCTTTTTTTAATAACTTTTTTTATATTCATCTATAATTTTATTCCAAAAGTATCTGATTATATTAAGATTAAGGAGCAACATGATAAATTTGTTGCTGAACGCATTAGAGTGTTAGAATTAACAAGAGATTTTGAACGTCTGAAGCAAATGGATAACCTAGTACGTGGTACGCTTGGAACAAAATTAGATATAGATGAAAAACCATTAGTCAATGATACACTAACAGGTGCAACCTTAGATCAAAACACCGCACTATCATATTTGGAGAATATACCATCTGTAGCTCCAATACAAGGCTATATTTCACAACGATCACGAAAAAATTCCCTATTTATTCAAAAACATCACTATGGTATTGATATTGTGNCNAAGGAAGGTGAACCTATTCTAGCTTCAGCCTCTGGCGTAGTTGTTTTTTCAGGTTGGACTTATGAATTTGGNAATTTAATCATTATATATCATGGNGATAATTATTTTACTCATTANGGTCATAATCAGCANAATTTAAAAANCNCNCGNGAAATTGTTACGCGTGGAGAGATTATAGGNCTTGTAGGGAGCACAGGGGTTTCATCAGGNCCTCACCTACATTATGAGGTTTGGAAAGAATTTATAGCCGTTGATCCATTGATCTATTTTCCCGAATATGCTANANTAGATTTAACTTCGAGTTATTATGACTAAGATTAATTTTCAAAATGTACATACNATGGTTGGTTCTGATGCNAGGATAGATGGNCCTGTCAANCTTAAAGAAGGTATTATTATTTATGGTGAAGTCAATGGCGATATTGAAACCCAAGGNCCNGTCAGGGTTGCNCAAAATGGATCTGTTATTGGNAATATTATTGGTAGTGATATCAGAGTTGGAGGGAATGTTGTAGGNAATTTACTTGCAGATGGNCAGGTTGTATTGGGTAGCAATTGTATTTTAAAAGGTGATATTGTATATAGGAANCTANTGATCGAAGATGGAGCTCAATTTGAAGGAAAGTGTGATTTAGCAAGNGAAAATGAAGAATAAAAAGAAAATAATTGATGAATNATNATAGATCAGGATTTGATTCCANAATTGGAAATTCCTTAAAATNTTTTCAAAAAATTATTATCCAATCTGGACCAGCTGCAACTGGGTCNTATACTTTAATTGGTTCNATTATTATATGTGCANTCTTGGGCTGGTTAGTTGATACAATNAATGNANCATCCCCNNANNGTATTTTGATAGGGATTTTTTTAGGTCTGATATCAGGATTTTATCAGCTTGCAAAAATAATATGGGGTAGCAACAAATGAAATTATTTTTGTTTGGTGCTTTATTTAGTGGANGTATCCTTGGTATTGCTGTATATANTTTCCCTTTATNTTCACTAGAAATTATTCTTGGCTNTATAGGACCATTATTGGCTGGTTTTTTCACAATNTATTTTGTCATACTNGCTACAAAACAAAATNCTATTTCAGTTACTAAAATGTTGATCAAAGGTTTTTTTTTAAAAATGATTTATTACGGNCTTTATATAATTATTTTTTTTAAACTTTATTCTTTTAAACCGATTCCATTCTTATGTAGTTTTGCCGGATTTTTTTTAGGGCTCCATGCTCTGGAAGCAGTAATTATAAATGACCTATCTAAAACAGGTGGATATTCGAAATATAAAAATAATAACTGAAAAATGATTTACGCTGCATCTATTAAAAGTTCTTTGAGTGTTATGGATCAGGTAGGAAGCAATATTATTCATCATGTTTCAAATTCTGATATTGGTCATCCTATTATACAATTGCCATCTATCTTTGGTATTAACTTTTCCGTAACGAAACATGTNTTAATGCTTTGGATTGTTTCTTTTCTTNTGGGTATTACAATTATTTTNCCTATTCGNAGATATTTATCAGCAGGACGGCCAATAGCGAGCGGATGGGTAAATGGGATAGAAGCTGTCGTACAGTTTATTCGTGATTCAATTGTACGACCAAATGTTGGGCACAAATGGGTTATGGCATGGACACCTCTGATACTTACTTTATTCTTTTTTATCCTTTTTGCTAATACTATAGGAATGATTCCTGTTTTTGATCTTTTAGGTTTAGTTAATAGGTTTGTTTTACAGGTTTCATATAACGATTCACACAATTTTATTAATGGCTTGTTGCATGGCGGCGTTACTGCAACAGGAAATTTTAATGTGACNGNAGCTCTTGCTACTGTTACTTTTNTTAGTATCATTACTGCTGGAACTATGGCACATGGTTTTGTTAATCATTGGAAAAATTTAGTTCCTCATGGTCTTGCTTGGCCTGTTTACATTATTTTAATCCCAATTGAGATAATTGGCCTTCTTGTAAAGCCGTTTGCCTTAACTATGCGTCTTGCTGCTAATATGACAGGAGGACATATTGCTTTACTGGCACTTCTATCGCTTATGGCAATTTTTGGAGAAATGTTTCATAGTGCTATGGCTGGCATTGGAGTAGCATTTATATCGGTTCCTATGGCTGTGGCTATTTCAGGTTTGGAAATTATTGTTATATTAGTTCAGGCCTACGTATTTACTTTGCTTACGTCAGTCTTTATAGGGATGGCCATCAATGTTCATCATTAATAAAATAAAAAAAGGAAAATAATAATGGAAGCAACTGCTTTAGTCCCACTTGGTATGGGGTTGATTGTAATCGGTGCTGGTCTNGGGATCGGCCGTTTTGCNGCTGCTGCTGCTGAGAGTATAGCTCGACAGCCAGAAGCAGCAGATAAAATTACGGGTGCTGTGAATTTACCTCTATTCCTTCTTGAAGGTGTCGCAATCCTTGCAGAGGTATTTACTTTTTTAATGCTAATTCTTTAATCAATATATCCTTAATACAATATGGAAAATTACTTGGCTATTCCTGGAGACGAAGGCCTTCATGAGTCCACAGAGGCTCATGGTGGCATTGGTGCCCCGAATCCATTAGTACAATTAGATCCGGGTCTGTTCATTTGGACGATCCTTACTTTTCTGATCCTTTTCTTTGTGTTGTCAAAGTTCGCGTGGAAACCATTGTTAACACTATTAGAATCCCGGGAAAACACGATCAAATCTTCTTTGGAAGACGCCGAAAATGCCAAGCAGGAATTAGAACGTCTCAATACTGAATCAGAAGCNATCATTTCTGAGGCAAGNTCTGAAGCCCAATCTATTCGTGTAGAAGCGAAATCTGCTGCTGAAAAGATTAAGGCAGATATTATGGCCCAAGCTGGAGAAGATGCAAAAAAACTTCGGGATGAAACTGAAAAACAGATTCAGGTTGAAAAAGATAAGGCGATCAGCGAGATTCGTGAAGAAGTTGTAGGGTTGACTATAGCCGTAGCTGAAAAAGTCATTAGGAAGAATCTTTCTAAGGTAGATAATCAAGAACTTATTGAAGACTCATTAAAGAACCTGAAAGGTTATGATGCGTAAACATAAAGCAAAGCACCTTACTGAAGCACTGTACACGGTTTCAGAATCAAACAATGTTTTAGATGCTGTGTATAATTCTCTTACAAACTTGAATGAATTGGTTCGGACAGATAACCAGTTTCGTACCTTTATACAATCGAAAAGAATAACAGGTGAAGACAAAACAAAAATCTTAAACACTGTCCTGGGAGAATTTGGTCAGCCATTGGTTAGTGAATTGGTTTCTCATTTTGAAGGGAGCCAAGCGTTACACCAATTGCAAGATGTTACAAATCTTTTTGATCAGCGCTATAAAGAAGGGAAAAATATAGTATCTGTTGAAGGAATCGTCGCCAGTGAATTGGAAGAATCTGAAATTGTATCCTTAAAATCTTCATTGAGCTCGGTTCTAGATAAAACCATAGATTTAACTCTTAAGGTTGATGAATCTTTGGTTGGTGGAATAAGACTTAGGATCGAAAATACATTCTTGGATGCAACTATCCAGAACCAATTATACACACTGAAACAGGAGTTGGTAGAATCATAAAATATTAGGATATCATGGATATATATACTGATCAATTAACCCAGTTACTTCGCGAACAGATTGAAAAATTCGATGGTTCGGTTGATGTAGAAGAGGTCGGAGAAGTTATCGAAGTGGGTGANGGNGTTGCCCGTGCATCNGGTCTTGAAAATGTAATGAGTTCTGANCTGGTTGAACTNCCAAATGGTGTTTTTGGAATGGCATTNAACCTGGAAGAAGATAATGTAGGTCTTGTGTTGTTNGGCGAAACTCGACTNGTAAANGAAGGTGACCTTGCNAAAAGGACAGGTCGTGTGGTTGAAACACCTGTAGGAGATGCAATGTTGGGACGGGTGGTTAATCCTTTGGGTCAACCAATAGATGGGAAAGGTCCAATCGATACATCCCATTCCCTTCCGATTGAAAGGAAAGCATTAGGTGTGATGGCTCGCCATCCTGTTAAAGAACCACTACAAACNGGTATAAAAGCTATAGATAGCATGATCCCCATTGGTCGTGGCCAACGGGAATTGATTATTGGAGATCGACAGACAGGAAAAACAGCTATTGCAATAGATACCATTATTAATCAGCAATACACTCATAAGACAGATTCCCCAGTATTTTGTATTTATGTTGCAATCGGACAGAAAGCATCCACGGTTGCTGCTCTGGTGAAAGAACTGGAAACCAATGGTGCCATGGAATACACAACTGTGGTTGCGGCAAACGCATCAGACCCTGCTCCCATGCAATATATTGCACCCTATGCTGGAGCTGCCATGGGCGAATATTTCCGGGATGACGGAAAACATGCTTTGATCATTTATGATGATCTTTCTAAACAGGCTGTTGCTTACCGTCAAATGTCACTAGTTCTGCGCCGGCCCCCAGGACGTGAAGCATTCCCTGGGGATGTGTTCTATCTCCACAGTCGGTTGCTTGAAAGAGCGTCAAAACTTTCTGATGATTTAGGTGGTGGTTCCTTAACAGCTTTGCCCATCATTGAGACGCAGGAAGGAGATGTTGCTGCCTATATCCCAACNAATGTGATCTCGATTACAGATGGCCAGATCTATCTTGAGACAAATTTATTTAATTCTGGGATTCGNCCAGCAATTGATGTGGGTTTATCCGTCTCTCGTGTAGGTGGTAATGCACAGATTAAAGCTATGAAATCTGTAGCGGGAACTCTTCGTTTAGATCTAGCTCAATATCGTGAATTAGAAGCATTTGCAAAATTTGGTTCTGATCTGGATAAAGCCACCTTAGCCCAGCTGACCCGGGGCGAGCGGATGGTTGAAATCTTAAAACAGAATCAATACGTTCCCATGGATGTGGAGAAACAGGTAGCTATTATTTTTGCTGCTTCCAAAGGACATCTGGATGATCTCTCTGTAGATCAGATAGCAGATTTTGAACGAGGATTATTTGAATATCTTGATGCCAATGCGGCTGACTCCCTCACATCTATTGTTAATGATGGAAAAATCGCAGATGAAACGGCAGAAATGCTTGAAAAGGCAATCGTGGACTATAAAGCAGGATTTATTGTCTAATCACTGATGGCTAATCTGAAGGACATTCGTGACCGGATCAAGTCCGTCAAAAGTATCCAGAAGGTAACCAAAGCTATGAAAATGGTAGCTGCGGCTAAGATGCGTAGAGCACAGGAACGGATGGAACAATCTCGTCCCTATAGTAATTCTCTAGCTGAGGTGATCCAACATTTATTGCCTGATGTAGAACGAGAAATGCTCCCATTACTAGATATCCGGGATGTTAAGCGAAAAGCGTATGTGGTTGTATCTGCCGACCGTGGNCTCGCTGGCGCATTTAATACNAATATACTTAAAATTGCACAGANAGAGATTGACGANTTTGGTAAAGAAAATGTAGATCTGTTCTGTATTGGTAAAAAATCTCGTGATCATTTCAAGCGTCGTGACTATAACATTATTGAAAGTCATGTGGAATTCTGGGCAGAAATGGAGTTCGAAAATGCCATGATGATCGGCAGGAGTATTATNGACCATTTCACNAGTGGTCAGGTTGATGAGATTCATGTCGTCTATAATTATTTTTTGAATATTGCTCATCAGGAAGTAAAATCTGAATCTCTTCTTCCACTGGTGTACGAAAGCGTTGAACGTGTCAGACATAATCGCCTGTATGAACCATCCAAAGAAGAATTAGTAACATCATTAATTCCGCGTCATTTGAATGTACAGATGTGGAAATATTTACTTGAATCCTATGCNAGTGAACAGGCGGCACGGATGCTTTCCATGGAAAATGCCACATCCAATGCTCAGGATATGATTAAAGACCTAACCCTACAATTCAATAAGGCTAGACAAGCTGCGATTACAACAGAAATGCTTGAGATCGTAGGTGGTGCTGAAGCCTTAGGTTAATAAAAAGGACATCATTTTATGTCAAAAANTGGAAAAATATCACAGGTAATGGGAGCAGTGGTGGATGTTGTTTTCGANGATGACCACATTCCTGATATTTATAACGCGTTAAATGTTGACCGAGGGGAAGATGGAATGCTTGTNCTTGAAGTAGCNCAGCATTTAGGGNACNCCGTTGTCNGGNCGGTTGCCATGGATTCAACAGATGGTTTAATACGTGGGCATGATGTGCAAGATACTGGTATCCCTATCTCAGTACCTGTAGGTGAAAAAACTTTAGGACGCCTTTTTGACGTCCTTGGTAATACAATTGATCAAAAAGGTGAGTGTGAGACTGAAAAAAGGAATCCAATACACCGTCCTGCCCCGAAACATGAAGATCTTGCCACATCTACAGATGTNTTGGTNACTGGCATAAAAGTTGTTGATTTGATGGAGCCNTATACCCGTGGTGGTAAAACGGGATTGTTTGGTGGTGCNGGTGTGGGNAAAACGGTCTTGATTCAAGAATTAATCCGCAATATTGCTACAGAACATGGNGGATATTCTGTGTTTGCAGGTGTGGGTGAACGAACTCGAGAAGGGAATGACCTTTATAACGAAATGACTGAATCAGGTGTAATCGATAAAACCACAATGGTTTTTGGACAAATGAATGAACCTCCTGGAGCCCGGCTTCGTGTTGCTTTAAGCGGTTTAGCAATGGCCGAATCCTTTCGTGATGATGATGGTCGTGATGTATTGTTGTTTATCGATAATATTTTCCGNTTTACCCAGGCAGGATCTGAAGTCTCGGCTCTGTTGGGTCGTATGCCATCTGCAGTAGGATACCAGCCAACCCTCTCTACAGANATGGGNGATCTACAAGAACGGATNACTTCAACNAAGAAAGGTTCTATTACATCNGTACAGGCNGTATATGTTCCNGCNGATGACTTGACAGACCCAGCACCAGCNACNGCTTTTGCTCACTTGGATGCAACCAGNGTTCTNGAACGGAAAATTGCAGAGTTGGGNATTTANCCTGCTGTAGATCCTTTAGCATCTACATCGAGAATATTAGATCCAAGAATTATTGGAGATCGACATTATACGGTAGCACGTAACGTACAGTCGGTGCTTCAGCAATATAAAGACCTACAGGACATTATTGCCATCCTTGGTATGGATGAATTGTCTGATGATGATAAGTTGACTGTAGCCCGGGCTCGNAAGATCCAGAAATTTATGTCCCAACCGTTTTATGTAGCAGAGCAGTTCACAGGTATGCCAGGTCGTTATGTTACTCTTGAAGATACAGTCTCTGGTTTTGAAGCAATTTTGAATGGTGAAGTTGATAAACTACCTGAAAATGCATTCGCTTATGTTGGCACTATTGATGAAGTACTGGAAAAAGATAAGAAAACTGCTGCCTGATAAATATGTTCAACCTTGAAATTGTAACTCCTATTCGANTCCTTGACGAAGGTCAAGTGGGTTATGTCCGCTGCCCTGGTATCGATGGATCATTTGGTATAATGGCGAATCATCAAGAAGGAATCTTTGCCCTTAGCGTAGGAGAAATCAAATTAACACGGAATGGGAAGGATGAATTTCTTGCAACCGGAGGGGGCTTTGCGGAAATTATTGGGCATACAGTAAAACTGCTTGTAGAGTCAGTCGAAAAATCTTCCGAAATTGATGAGAAACGTGCTGAAAAGTCATTAGATCGTGCCAGAGCCCGCAAATCAGAACAGGATCCTGAATTAAATGAAGTGAGAATCGAAGCTTCACTTGCACGGGCATTGAACAGGTTACGGGTTTCAAAAAGATAAACANCAATTCCAACTGAATTCGAANAAAACCGCCCGTAATTTCGTANCGGTTTTTTTTATGTCTGTATTGAGTTAAACATGTATAAGCGCACACACACTTGTGGAGAACTTCGAAAATCCAATGTGGGGGAAGTCGTATCCTTAAATGGTTGGGTCAATACGGTGCGGCTACATGGGCAGNTCGTTTTTGTNGATCTCCGGGACCGNTATGGAAAATCCCAGATTGTTTTTGATGCTGAATCATACGGGGGTGATTTTGAAGCAGTAAAAAAACTTTCCATGGAAGATGTGCTTTCAATTCAGGGGTCAGTTCGCGATCGTGCTGAATCCGCTGTTAATCCAAATATGGAAACAGGTGAGATAGAAGTACTTATTTCAAATTATACCATACTTAATGAAGCAGCGCCANTGCCATTTGTATTAAATGACCGTGAAAATGCTGAAGAAAACCTGCGGTTAAAATACCGGTATCTNGAGCTTAGAATGGATGAACTTCAGAANAATATTTTAACGCGCCATAAAACATATCAGGCAACCCGTAGTTTTTTATCCAATAATAATTTTGTAGAAGTGGAAACACCTGTTCTTATGAAATCTACTCCAGAAGGCGCACGGGACTATTTGGTACCCAGTCGTATTCACAATGGAAAATTCTATGCGCTTCCTCAGTCTCCACAGATCTATAAACAGATACTGATGGTCTCAGGGTATGATCGTTATTTCCAGATTGTGAAATGTTTCCGTGATGAAGATCTCAGGGCAGACCGGCAACCCGAATTTACTCAGATTGATATTGAAATGTCGTTTGTGGATGAGAATGATATTTTCTTTCATATGGAAGGCCTGACCCGTCATATATTCAAATCTGTGCAAAATATTGACCTTCCTGATCCTTTTCTGTGTTTGACCTATACTGAAGCCATGGAAACCTATGGATCTGATAAACCAGATCTTCGTTATGAAATGAAGCTGAAAGATGTGAAAGAATTTACAGATGTATCTGAATTCAATGCTTTCAAGTCTGCTGAAGTAGTTAAAGGAATTGTAGTTGAAGGCGGAGCAAAATATTCCAGGAGGGTCATAGATGAATTGACCAACCATGTAAAAAAATACAAAGCTAAAGGACTGGCATGGATGAAGGCTGAAGATGGTGTGCTTGCGGGTGGCATCTCAAAGTTTTTTTCAGATGAAATACAAAAATCTATGTGGGGTTTGCTTGGTATGAATGATGGTGATATTCTTTTTCTGATAGGTGATAGAACCGATGTTGTTTTATCTGCACTGGGACAGCTTCGAGTTGAAATCGCAAAGCGGGAAAATTTGACTGATCCAAATAATTTCAAACCTGTTTGGATTACTGAATTTCCTATGTTTCAATATGATGAAATTATGCAACGCTTTATTTCCATGCATCATCCATTTACTGCTCCTAGAGATGAAGATATTTCAATGCTGGAAACTGACCCTTCCAATGTTTTGAGTCGTGGATATGATTTAACTATGAATGGTTATGAAATTGCTGGAGGATCAATTAGAATCCATTCACCAAAAGTTCAAGAAAAAGTTTTTTCTATAATTGGCTTAAACCGTAAAGATGNAACCGAAAAATTTGGTTTTTTANTAGAAGCTTTGACCTATGGTGCTCCNCCACATGGTGGAATTGCCTTTGGGTTTGATCGTTTGGTGATGCTGTTGGCAGGGACNGAAAATATTCGTGATGTGATTGCATTTCCCAAAACCACATCTGCAATGTCATTGATGGATGAAAGCCCCAACAGGGTAAATAGGAAACAGTTAGAAGAGTTAGGAATTAATCTTAAGAAAACNTCGGACAATTAATTTTATTAATACCAATTTAACAATTCAAATATTGTTACAAGATTAATTATAAATAGCATAACCTAATTTTNTTTTCCCAAAGTTTATTTATACAAATAATATTTCCAAAAATTGGGATCCAGTGGGACATTGAATGATAGAAAATTCCTTTCCAGATGGAATTGTAATTGAATCACCAGAAGCCAAGTTGCAACTATAATTTTCTTGTATTAAAATTTTCATAGTTCCAGTAAGTAAAAAGATAAAATGAAATTCAGTATCGTACTTTCTAGTTAACGGTGTTTTGAACCCAAGAGATTTTAAAACNTTTACTTGGGCAAGATTATTTGTGGCNNTTTTGATACCTAAATCTTGAATTTTATANTCCTTATTTTCCCCATTATCCCAATTTGCATTTTCTGNTTTGTGAAGAAGAAAATTTTGTCCGTGAAAAGACCGCTTTTTANTNTTNACGATATTAGGTAATTCAAATGTTGGGTCTGTATGGGTCATATGAATGGCAGGTGAAGTAATTTCAATTACTTCAAATTGATCAGAATTTTCAAGAACGCGATGCCGAATCTCGGGTGGCTGTAACACACAGTCTCCAGATTCAAAAATAAAGGGTTTACCTTGATTTTCGTACACTAATTTTGCTGAGCCCTTATAACAATAGATCATTTGAAACCTGATTTTATGAAAATGCACATAATCTTCCACTGGCCCTGCTTTAGGGATTCGAATATGGGATGCAATAAATCGTCCACCATAATGATTTGGAATCAAATCTCTGTATTCCATTCCTGCACGACCAATTTTCCATTTAGCTTTATCGAGATGTGAAATTTCAATCGATTGTTTTGCCTCTGGTAGCACATAATTTCTATTATATTCTTGAAATAAGATTTTTGTTCCATTGGGTGCTATTTGTGGTTGGGACTTCTTTCCTGTAATTGAAATGATTCCAGGATGAATATTTTTTCCATACTTTAAGCGAATCCTTAGTCCATGCCCATTAATTATAGCTTCTTTGGGATTATTAGCTGGGAAGATAGATTCTAATTGAAATCCTAATTTTTTTGAAAAAAATGAAATTGTTTTATCTAAATTAGATCCTGGAAGCACTATTTCTGCAGTGATTNTTTTATTAGACATTATTTCATTTCTTCTTCTAGATCCACACCTAATCCATCTGCAATACGGTTGATATAATTAAAATATCCCACAACCTGCGCTGCATCACTTATAGCAGATTGGGAAAAACCGATATTTTCAAGTGTTTTTACATCTTTATATTTCATTTTGTTTGGTGTTAAAGTCAATTTTTCTGCCCATGCACAAAGTAATTTATCTTTATCTGATAGATTTGTAACTCGCCAATCTTTTTTCAATTTTTCTGCTAAATCTTCATCTCTGACTTCATCACGGAAGTCATTCCCATGGGCTTCGATTCAATATTTGCAGTGATTCACTTGAGAAACCACTGTAGCAATCATTTCTCGTTGTGCTCTTGATAATTCTGAATTTCCATGCATGATTGTTATATACATACGCATTGAATCTTTTAAAGCTGACGGACTCTGACTCATAATCTTTAAAATATTATAAACACGCCCTGAACGTTGAATAGCTTTTTTGTATTCTTCTTCAACAATTCCATCTGCTTTATCTGGATCAATAATATTAATGTATGTCATAATAATAATTTATTCATTTTAACTTTTGTAATCTTGTTTCATTCGGNCTATATAATCAAATCCTTCTTTATTACCTAATTTCTTTCCCACCAAGAAAATGCAGGTTCCAATTGCTCCACCAATGAAAACCCATAGAAACACATCTGGTAGTGTGATCAATGTAAAATAGCTCATGGACAAAATGACGATTCCTCCTATAAGCCAAAGCAACAGAACAGGCGGGCGAAATTGCGCGGATTCATAAAGAACTGGATTAATATAAGGTAAACATACTAGTGCTACTCCCTGAATTAAATAAATTATGAAAATACCAATCAATCCAGTATTCAATANAAACATAGCAGATTTTGTCCAAATTAGAGCAATACTGATTATAGCNCTAATGATTAAACTAATATAAGGAGTATGCCAGGTAGGNTGAATNTTTGATAAAATTGGTGGAAGTAGNCGATCTTCACTGAAAACAAATAACATTCTTGATGGAACAAGTATAGAGCCATTAATACTGGTCAGAAAAGCACTCATTGCACCAATCGCTACTATACTTGATCCCCACTTTGGTAAATAGACACTTGCTACATCGGCCATTGCAGATTTAGAGACTGCCAAGGTTTCAGCTGATAGGACGCCGAAAGCGACAAATGACATTGAAAAAAATATTACGACTGAAATCAGTACACCCCGAACAAAAATCATAGGTAAGGTTTTGGTTGGGTNCCGAGTCTCACCAGCTACTTGGGANAGTGTCTCAAATCCNGCATAACTGAAAAAAAGCATTGGCATAGCTTCCATTAGTCCATTAAAACCCATTGGTAGCAAAGGATCGTAAAAAGAGAGATTTATAACAAATAATCCTGGAACTACCAAAATAAAAATACTGAAGATTAAAATACCCAACATAAGTGTTTGAAGTTGGCCATAATGTTTTATNCCTGCCATATTTATTCCATAAAAAAATAGGAGAGCAATTGATCCCCAGACTTTAGGATCTGCATCTGAGAAAAAAAAAGTTAAATATTCTCCAAAACTAGTAGACATGAAGGATATGGCACCAATAAATGCTAAAAGTTTCATCCACATTGCAATAAAGCCCAGGTAATAATTATTGAAAGTTCTTGAAATATGTATGTAGGCACCACCAGGACGTGTTCCAAGCGGCGTAGAAACGAAAATACTGTAGGTTAATGCTGTGCAAATAATAATTGGGGAAAACAGTAAGTAGGCTATTGGGACAGAAGAACCTGCTACTGCCCCTGCTTCACCAGTGACCCTAAAAATTCCTGCACCAACAAGAATACCGATTATAGTGGCATATCCTGATAAAGGGCCCAAATCTCGGCGAAGTTTAGTTTTATTATCTATCATAGTGGGTTGTGATATACCTGATTGAATCTATTTAATAGTTTTATTCATCAGTCCAATTAGTTTTGATTTATAAATAAGAAAAAAATGGTTAGAAGAAAAATATTTTCAAAAAATCTCATTNTNCTGTGAATTGAATATATGGATCTATTTTAACAGCTTTTTCAACTGATGAATTGCATTTTTTACACATATTTCGATAGTCCGATGAAGTTCTAATCCGCTGTACCAGTACGAGTTTGACCAAACCAGACTACCAGATTCTATGTCTCGCATTTTTAACATGATTGCTACCTGGGTTTGTGTATACTCTATCCTGCTTCCTTGTGAAACAGTTCCACCATGGGTTGTTGTTTTTGTACTGGAGGAACTTTCTGATTTTTTATTTTTGGAATCTGCATCAGCAGAATGGCCAACTGTTGTTTCTGTATATCCACGATCTACATGGCGGTAAGGTACTACAACTATTTCTGATTCAGTGAATTCAGTAATAATGCAGGATAATTCTAAAATTTGGTCCCCATTCCCAATTTTGATTAAAGGACTTCCCAATTCAGATTCTGTTACATCAAATCCAAGTTTAAGAAAGTTATGACTTAGATTAGACATTATCATTTCACCAGAACCGAATGAATTAGAATGGTCATTAATTTTTTTTAAGTGTATTTCNCCAACTCTACCAAAATCATACTTAGGGCTTACTGCAGGACTATACAAACAACCGCTAAATCCTAATGCAAAAAAACTAATGAATATTTTTTTGATCATTCATTTTCTTGATTGAGGTTTTGGATATGTACCTTTGCTTCTTTTTTTATTAATCTGTCATTAGAATATAAAAAGCAATTTTCCCATGCATCGATAGCATCTTCTTTTTGATCAAGTGTCTCATGGAGAAGAGCTTTTAAACGATAAATTTCTGGATTATTCTGATCCATATTTTGAGCTTCTCCCAAATGAGTTAATGCATCTTTATATAATCCAGCTTTCATAGCAGATAAAGCTTTAACAAAAGGGTCATTTGGTAAAGAAAAAATAATATTGATTATTAATAGAAATCCTAAGTATTTCATAACTCTTTTTAATCCTCACTAAGATTATTAACAGCTTTTAAAACGTCTCTACGGCTAATTTGGCCAACAAGTTTTCCATTTTCTAGTACTGGGAATCTCCGAAATCGTAAATCAAGAAACTTCTGCGCCACTTCAGATAGTGTGTCATATATACTTATGGTTGATAATTCAGTTGACATATAATCTTTCACATAGCCACTTGGGTTATTATAATATGATGATTCAAAAAGCGTCCCTAGGCAATCTTTTTCAGAAAGCATTCCTATAAGATCTCCTTGTTCATTAACCACGGGAGCACCAGAGATTTTATTCTCTAGAAAAGATTTGATTGCAGATTCTATAGGCGTATCTGGTTTAAACGTGATTAGATCAGTCGCCATGACATCTTTAATAGTATATCTAATTTCCATAGATACATCTCCTAACTTGTCCTACTTAAATATAGGTTCTCCAATATCTATGAACCAATAAATGATTGTGATTATAAATGAATAAAGAATGCGAGTGATAGATTATAATAAGATTATTCAAATAAGCTTTCTTCAATTGAAAGCAAGTATTTTGCTCGGTTTTGGAAAAATATATTNTCTGGGATGAGTTCTGTTNTNTTATANAGATCAATTGAGATTATTTCAGTCAATTGCTNATGGAACAATTCACGATTNCCTTTTTTTTGGTGATAATATTCTGCCATCTGTACTTTATTTCCTAGNTATTCAGGGTGATGACTGATTGCNTGTTCAAAATNTTTTTTNGATTGGGAAATATCTACTCCTGGAACNCGTGTATATAAGGTTCCAAAAAATCGATATGGTCCACCAAAATCATATCCTGGATCTAATGAATTAATTCGGTGCATAATTACTTCTAATAGTTCTCGATTGTTTAACCGTTCAATCACTGGCTTCGTATATAAATATTGTGCTTGGTTTATAGCCCACCAATAGAGGCCAGGAACAATACTCTGGGGTGCATCTGTGATTGCTGATAAAATTTTGAATGTACTATCTCCTTTCATTTCATGATATATTGATTGGAAGTCTGGATGATTTAAAATAGCGTTTTTCGAAATTTCGGAGCCAATTTTAAACAAACTGTCCTTTGTTATTAAATTAGATTTGGAGAATAAAGCGCTCGTATATATTATTTTGCTATAAAGAACAGCAAGATCAAAATCTTTTTTCCGTTTTTCATAAGCTAGACTAATGAAATGATCTGCATAAAATAGTGATAATGAGTCATGACGTTTCTCCCAATGAGATTGTCCTTGCTCTATTAGGTAATCAATGTTTTTCTCAACTGTATTTTTGTCTTCCCGAGGTATCATTATACATTGCAATAGCAATTGGAATGCAGCTAATGATATCAGAATTTTTATTATTTTTAGATTAATCAATCTCACAAATTCATTACTGTATTTGGTAAATTTTAATCCTNGAAATTACACTNCTCATTAAATCATGGAAAAGATACTTCAATTTAATACTGTTGAGTTTGCAAGCCTACTAGGTGTTGGTGATTCNTATTTGCANCTAATTGAAAAAGCATTCCCNGCAAAAATTGTGGTTCGAGGTGAANTTATTAAGGTNANTGGTCANAAAGCCATTGTAGAACAAGTGCANGAGATACTCCATGAAATGATGTCAACNTTAAGTAGTAAAGGAAGCCTTTCTTCATTAGATGTGCAAAAATTGATTACTCTTGTCCAAACTGAGAATGTTAATAAAGAAAGTGAATCTTTTCCACCAGAATTTGTTATACACTATGGAAAAAAAGGACCTATTATACCTAAGACTAATGGTCAAGAAAGATATGCCAATCTAGTAAGATTGAATGATATTGTTTTTTCCGTTGGTCCTGCAGGTACTGGAAAAACTTTTTTGGCCGTAGCTTTTGCTGTAGCAGAATTGGAGAGCCGTAAATTAGATCGAATTATTCTTTGTCGCCCTGCAGTTGAAGCAGGAGAAAATTTGGGTTTTTTACCAGGTGATTTAAAAGAAAAAGTTGACCCATATTTTTCTCCTATTTATGATGCTTTAACCTGTATGATACCCGATAATAAGTTGAAAAAATTATTGGAAAATAAAACTATCGAAGTAGCGCCATTAGCTTATATGAGAGGTAGAACTTTGGATAATGCCTTTATGATCTTAGATGAGGCACAAAATGCTTCAACTATTCAAATGAAGATGTTCCTTACAAGGCTGGGTAAAGGATCAAGAGCGATTGTGACAGGTGATATGACGCAAATTGATCTGCAACGCCAGAGCGATTCAGGTCTCATTCATGTATTGAATANATTAAAAAATGTTGAAGGGATTGGGTTTTCTACACTTGATGATAATGATGTTGTAAGGCATCCACTNGTTAAAAAAATAATCTTGGCTTATGAAAATAATGAACCAGATAAAAAAAAAATTGATCCTAACTGATGTCTAAAGCTATTCTGATATAAAATATTATGAACTCTAATCCTGTTATATTATTAGCTAAAAGAACACCTATAGGTTCTTTTGGGGGCAGTTTAAATTCTGTCCCCGCTCCTCAGCTTGGTGCGGCTGTAATACGAAGAATAGTTAAAGAATTAGGAAAAGAAAAAGCATTAATTGATGAGGTTATACTAGGGAATGTCTTATCAGCGGGTGTTGGACAGGCACCAGCTAGGCAATCGGCTCTTTTAGGAGGATTAAATAACTCTGTAGAATGTACAACAATAAATAAGATGTGTGGTTCGGGGCTTAAGGCTGTTATGCTAGCTGCACAATCCATTATTATTGGTGATGCAGAAATGGTAATAGCGGGTGGAATAGAAAGTATGTCNAATGCCCCTTTTCTNATNCATGGNGAAAGAACTGGATATCAGNTTGGACATAGNAAAATGATTGATACAATGATTCATGATGGCCTTTGGGATGTCTATAATAATATGCACATGGGAAATTGTGCTGAATTGTGTGCAAAGGAGAGAGGTATTAAACGCAAGGATCAAGATGAATTTGCAATTGAATCGTATAAAAGAGCCCAAATTGCCCAGAATAATGGCATTTTTTCCAATGAAATTGTTCCAGTAGAAGTTAAGCAATCCAATGGTGAGTCCATTCAAGTTTATCTGGATGAAGAGCCAGGGAGAGTAAAATTCGAAAAAATCTCAACCTTAAACCCTGTTTTTGACACAAATGGTACTATAACTGCTGCCAATGCTTCAAAATTAAATGATGGTGCAGCAGCGGTTTTAATTACTAGTGATAATAAAGCAAAAGAATTGGGATTAAAACCATTAGCGCGTTTGGTTGCACAAGCATCTGCTGCTCACGAGCCAGAATGGTTTACTACTGCGCCAGGAAAAGCTATAAGTAAAGTATTAAAAAAATCGGGTTTGTCTGTCCAAGACATTGATTTATGGGAAATCAATGAAGCTTTTTCAGTGGTTGCTATGGCTGCTATGGAAGATTATAAAATAGATCATAAAAAAGTTAATATATATGGTGGTGCTGTTTCATTAGGACATCCAATTGGTGCTTCAGGAGCAAGAATACTAACTACTCTTTTAAATGGTCTTAAACAAACCAATTCCCAATTTGGCCTAGCTACCTTATGCATAGGTGGTGGTGAAGCTTCAGCAGTTATTATAGAAAAATATGATTGATTTTNAACTAACTGATAGTCAGGAACTNATNNAAAAAACTGCGCGAGAATTTGCTATTGAACATTTAGCTCCAAATGTAATTAATCGTGATGAAAATTCTGAGTTTCCCTATGAAGAAATAAAATTAATGGGGGAATTGGGTTTTATGGGAATGATGGTTCCAGAACAATATAATGGTTCAGGTATGGATACATTATCCTACGTTATTGCATTGGAAGAAATTGCCGCTATAGAAGCAGCTACATCTACAATTATGTCTGTAAACAATTCTTTGGTTTGTCAACTATTAATGGATTGGGGAACTGATCTGCAAAAGATAAAATATTTGAAAAACTTGGCTAATGGGGAAAAACTGGGTGCTTATAGCCTCAGTGAACCTCAATCGGGTTCTGATGCTAGTAATCTAAGAACTCATGCTATTCGTGAGAATGATTATTATATTATAAATGGCATTAAAAACTGGGTAACTAATGGTATTAATTCGGACTTAGTGATCCTATTTTGTCTTACGGATAAAAGCCTAGGATCAAAAGGTATTTCTGCTTTTATAGTAGATAAAAAGATGTCAGGAATTTCAGTCGGGAAAAAGGAAGATAAACTTGGAATCAGGGCATCCGATACCTGTGAATTATATTTTAAAAACTGCAAAGTACCTATTGAAAATAGAATAGGAGAAGAAGGTATTGGATTTCAAATCGCTATGCAAACTTTGGCTGGAGGACGTATTGGCATTGCAGCACAGGCATTAGGTATCGCACGTGCTGCGTTAGAATCTGCTACAAACTATGCACTAGAACGTAAACAATTTGGGAAAATTATAGGATCATTCGGTGCTATAAAAAATAAACTTGCAAATATGGCTACAGATGTTGATGCTGCGAGGTTATTGGTTTGGCGTGCAGCAAAATTAAAAGACATAGATGAACCATATATAAAAGAAAGTTCAATGGCGAAATTATACGCATCAAATGTAGCTATGAAGGCTGCTAATGAATGTGTCCAGATCTATGGAGGCTATGGATATATGAGGGAATATGGGGTTGAACGATTAATGCGAGATGCGAAAATAACACAGATTTATGAAGGGACATCAGAGATTCAACAACTTATCATCAGTCGTGAATTAATGAAATGAAAAAACAACGGGAAATTAATATTAACTGGGACAAGCTAGGCTTTGAAGTTTTAGAGACAAAAAGTATGTTTCGTGCAATCTATCCAAAGGATGGTGAATGGTCAGATGGTGAGTTAATTCCTTACGGTCCAATAGAATTATCACCTGCAGCAGGTGTTTTAAATTATGGACAAGGTGTTTTTGAAGGTATGAAAGCTCTAAGATCTTCTAAAGGGAACGTAGTATTATTCCGCCCAGATATGAACGCAAAACGAATTATTAGATCTTCTAGGCGTCTATGTATACCTGAAATAGATAAATATTTTTTTAAAAATAGCGTGGTGAAAACTGTAATAGATAATTTAGATTATCTACCTCCTTTTGGGAGAGGCAGTCTATATATACGCCCAATTTTATGGGGTACGGAACCTGTACTTGGCGTTAGACCTGTAAATGAATATACATTTATCATTTTTGCTTCACCTGTGGGGTCTTATTTTAAAAATGGTGTAAAACCTCTTAACTTAATAATAAACTCAGATTACCATCGTGCAGCACCAAAAGGAACAGGAAATGCGAAAGCAATTGGTAATTATTCTGCATCACTCTATCCTTTGATAGAGGCAAAAAAACAAGGATTTGATGAAGTAATTTATCTAAATGCAAAACATGAAAGTCGAATCGAAGAAGCTGGCTCTGCAAATATTTTCATTATTAAGGATAATATAGTTAAAACTCCGTATTTGGATGGATCTATTTTACCAGGGGTTACACGTGATTCAGCGATAATTGTTGCAAAAGAAATTCTTAATTTAGACGTGCTGGAAACTGAAATTACTATTGATGAAATTTTATATGCTGATGAAGTATTTTGTACTGGTACAGCCGTGGTAGTTAATCCTGTTGGTTCAATAACCTATCAAGAAGAAAAATTAATAATTGGTGATGGGGAAATTGGAGATTGGACAAGTAAAGTTCGTGATACATTAGTTGGTATACAACTTCAAGAAATAGATGACCCTTTCGGATGGGTTATTACTATAAGTGAATAGACTGAGTTAATTATTAGATATATATGAATAATTATAATCATAATACAAGAAGAGTTGCAAGAGAGAGAGCAATGCAAGCTCTTTTTGCCAGCCAGTTTTCAGATGAACCCCCTCTAAAAGTTTTAGCAAGATTTTTTGATTCATTTCCTGATCATAACAGAAATCAATCTTTTATTAAGAAAATTTACCATTGTGTTACAAAACATTCAGCATGGGCTGATGAAATGATAAAAATCCATTTGCAAAATTGGGAATTCGATCGAGTTGCGCAGGTTGATCAAATCTTGTTGAGGATGGGTATATGTGAGATGTTTTTTATGGATGATATCCCTCCGAAAGTAACAATTAGTGAAATGGTCGAAATAGCAAAAATATATAGTACTCAAGAGAGTTCTAGTTTTATTAATGGAATTTTAGATTCTATTTTTAAAGATTACAAGAAGAAAGCGAATTAAAAAATGGTACTTTCAAAATTATTTGGCACAAAATCTGAACGAGAAACAAAAAAGCTTATTCCTATCGTTAAAGATATAAACCAATTCTATGAAACACTTTCTTCAAAATCAGATGAGTATATGAGTAGCCGAACTTCTGAAATGCGAGAAATGGTTATCAAAGCCCGTCAAAATAAAAAAGATTCTTTACCAGATAATATGAATCGTAAGGAGAGCGATAAAATAATAAAAAAAGCAGAACAGAACGCGCTTAATAATTTAATGATTGAAGCATTTGCTATGGTTAAGGAAACTTGCAGAAGAATATCTGGTAGCTCTTGGCAGGTATCAGGTCAAGAAATTATATGGGAAATGGTCCCATATGATGTCCAGATAATGGGAGCCATTACTCTTCATAGAGGGAAAATTACGGAAATGAAAACTGAAGAAGGTAAGACAATGGTGGCAACAATGCCAATTTTTCTGAATGCATTGACAGGTCGCGGTGTTCACGTAATTACAGTAAATGATTATTTAGCTCAGCGAGATGCGGAATGGATGAGTGAAGTATATAAACGTCTTGGATTGTCAGTAGGATTTATTTTGAATTCAATGGATAATATTCAACGGCGTAAAATGTACAATAAGGATATTACCTATGGTACAAACAATGAATTTGGATTTGATTATCTCCGGGATAATATGTCACTGGAAAAAGAACATTTAGTTCAACGTGATCATGCTTATGCTATAGTGGATGAGGTAGATAGTGTATTGATTGATGAAGCAAGAACGCCTTTAATTATTTCAGGAACTATTGATGCTCCAGTAGATGATACATTTCAAAAATTGAAACCTGAAGTTCAACATTTGGTAAAAACACAATCAAAACTTGTTTCTAACCTGGTTAGAGAAGCACAAAAATATTTGGACGAGAAAGACGATGATAATGCTGGTTTAAAATTGTTACAGGCAAGTAGAGGTATGCCAAAACATCGACAAGTCATGAAAATATTTCAGGAACCAGGCATGTTAAAGCTTTCTCAAGATGTCGAAGGAATGCATATTAGAGATAAAAAGATGCATGAAGTTGATGATGATCTTTATTTCTCGATTGATGAAAAAAGCCATGTAATGGATATTACTGAAAAAGGAAGAAATCTTTTATCTCCAGGTAATCCAGAAACATTTATTATACCTGATTTGGGAGAGATGTTAAATGAGATTGATGAAAGAAATGATTTGAATGATCATCAAAAAGATGAAAAGAAAGAAAAAGCCCATCAACTTCATGCAGAGCGAAGTGGCACTATCCATAATTTTAATCAATTGCTTCGAGCCTTTACCATGTATGAAAAAGATGTGGATTATGTCGTACAGGAAGGAAAAGTGATGATTGTAGATGAATTTACAGGTCGGGTCTTGCCTGGAAGAAGATATTCAGATGGTTTACATCAGGCTTTAGAAGCTAAGGAAAATGTACGCATTGAACGAGAAACACAAACTCTGGCTACTATTACTATTCAAAATTATTTTAGACTTTATGACAAACTCGCAGGTATGACAGGTACTGCAGAAACAGAAGCAGAAGAGTTGGGTGCTATTTATGGTTTAGATGTAACTGTTATGCCAACTCACCGTCCATTAGTTAGGGATGATCGTGATGACCTTGTTTATAAAACTAAGCGAGAAAAATACAATGCTGCTATTGAAGAGATTTCTGAATGTTACCAAAAAGGTCAACCAGTTCTTGTTGGCACAATATCAGTAGAGGTATCAGAACTATTATCACGTATGCTTAAACGAAAAAATATTCCTCATAATGTTTTAAATGCTAAGCAACATAAAAGTGAAGCAGAAATTGTTGCTCGTGCTGGTCAACCTGGTGCAGTAACTATTGCTACAAATATGGCTGGACGTGGAACAGATATTAAACTTGGAGACGGTGTTAAAGGATCAGGAGGATTGCATATTATTGGTACAGAGCGTCATGAATCGAGACGAATTGATTTGCAATTACGTGGACGTAGTGGTAGGCAGGGAGATCCTGGGTCATCCAGGTTTTATTTATCTTTGGAAGATGATTTAATGCGTTTATTTGGGTCAGATAGGGTGGCTGCTATCATGGAGCGAATGGGAGTTGAAGAAGGTGAAGTTATTTCTGCTAGAATGGTTACCAGGGCAATTAGCAATGCCCAAAAAAAAGTAGAAGTACGAAATTTTGGAATCCGAAAACATTTACTTGAATATGATGATGTTATGAATCAGCAACGTCAGGTGGTTTATGATATTCGAAAACAGGCTTTGTCGGGTAAAAATATGTATGATAATGTTTTGCAGATTATCGATGATTTTATTTTAGATGAAATTGAAGCACAAACTGAAATAGGTGAGCAAGATCTGTGGGATTGGGGACATTTAAAGCAGGTGTTTTCATCTCACCTTATGTTAGATATCTCATATGAAAAAATTAAACATAAGCTAAAAAAAGATGATTTTACTGCTGATGAATTAGGTGATTGGATATTGGATGAATCCGAGAAAATTTATAAAGCCAGAGAATCTTTGATGCCACCTGAAATGATGAGAGGTTTTGAACGTTTTGTAATATTAAAAACCATAGATGAGAAATGGAAAGACCATTTATATGCGATGGATCAACTCCGAGAGGGAATAAATTTGAGAGCTTATGGTCAGAAAAATCCACTATTAGAGTACAAGTCAGAAGGTTTTAACTTGTTTCAAGAAATGATGTTAGATATGAATGCTACCACTGTACAGCGCTTATTTAGAACCCAAATTCAAGGTGTAAATGAACAATCACGGAATAGAGGAGACTCTGTTCGAAATTTGCAAATGCAGCACCAGGACACTACAGGTATGGGGTTTGCTGGCCAGCCTGATGCTCAGCAAAGAAGCAGCCAACCTCAACAAATCAAGTCGCCAATTATTGCTGAAAAGAAAATTGGACGAAATGACAAAATAGCAGTTATGAGTCCGGATGGGAAGAAAATTGAAATTAAATATAAAAAGCTTCAGCAATATCTAAGTCAAGGTTTCAAACAAGTATAATTGATTAAAAATGAATTATAATTTCTTAAGAAAAATTTTGTTAGTATAATTTGATTCATTTACTTTTAAATTAAAATTATAAGTGTTTTCTCGGCAAAAAATTGTTATTTTATGTAAATTTAATTAACTATTTTTCCCACAAAGAGAAGTCCAATCTTTGCTTCGAGATTTTAAAATTATTCGGAGATGGATAACATAAATAGAGAGCTTAATGAAATTATTACAACAGTCAATTCGCTTGTTTTTATCTTTTCTAGTTTGCCAAATTGTACTTTATGGACAAGATGTAACGGTAAATCTAGGACATGTTGTTGTTGATGGTTATACAGATGAAATTGTCGTCCCTGTAACATTATCCAATCCAAATCATAGTGTAGGTGGAATCCAATTTGATGTAATCTCTATGCCAGCAATGGTAGAAATTTCTGGAGCGCTCTCGACGGGTGCGGGTTCAACATTCTCTTCTGACTATTCAGTTTTGGGTGACGGATCAGCACGTGTAGTCTTTTATGCTACCTTTGATAGTATTGCTGCAGGTTCTGATAGCCTTATATTAAATCTTCATTTTGATGGTACAGAAATCCTTTCTGCAATGTTGGATATAGGTATTTATAATCTTGTTGTTAGTGATCAGGATGGTAATATTCTTTCTTCATCTGGGATAAATGGATCGATCACTATAGGAAATGTAATTTATTTAAGTGCGACATCAGATACTGGTGATGTAGAAGAAACAGTTTCAATCAATATCAAAATGAATAATACAGGTATTGTTAGCGGTATGCAGTTTGATATCTATGATAGCCCGAATTATGTAGATATTTTTAATTTTTTACCAATTGGACGTGCGGAAGGATTTACTGTTGCGAGTAATGATCTAGAAAATGGTTATACGAGAGTCGTCCTTTTTGATTCTGGAAATAATGGAAATATTCCAGCAGGAACAGGCCCAGTTTTGCAGATGAACATGGTTATTGACACAGAGGCTTACGCTGACCAAGTATCTTTAAATTTTGCAAACGTTAATATTACAGATGATATTGGTGGTTTATATTGGATTGCTGATGTGGATTCTGGGACGGTTACAGTTTTTCCAGGCTATATAGAGGAACCTCACAATTTAGTTGCTGAAAATGGTATGGATGCAAAAGTTTTGTTGACTTGGGAAGCGCCTTATGGGCCCATACCTGAAGAATTTACAGAAGATTTTGAATCTGGAGAAATTTCTGATGAATGGGAAGTTAACAGTAATGGAAACGGATGGTATGTAACAGATAATGGATCTAGCAATTGGTGGAGTATACCAGGACATACCTTTTATGCAGTTTCAAATGATGATGGATATATTGGAGAAGATACTCCCGATAATGATGGTAATGATTATCTTATTATGCCTGCGATCAATATGTCAGGGGCGTCAAGCGTAACGTTAAACTTTGCTTCTTATTTTACTGGTGAGTATGGTCAGACTGCAGATATAGCAGTAAGTGTTGATGGTGGTGCAAATTATACAGATATTGCATCTATCGAACCAGCTGGTCAGTGGGTCTTGACATCTGTAGATTTATCCGAATTTGGAGGAAATCAAAATGTTCAAGTTGCTTTTCATTCAAACGATAATGGAGGTTGGGCTTCTGGCTGGGCAATTGATGATATAATTATGACATTCTCAAATGTACAATTTACTAGGCATCTGCATTTTGAGTTAACTGAATTGGGTAGCTGGGCAATGCAAGCAGATAAAGCTGATGTAATTGAGAGATTTCCAGGAAAAATACCATATGATTGGAGAGTGGATTTACAAAATCCATTATTATCTGATAGTCGACCTTTAGAAATAGATGAATATTTAATCTATCGTTCATTAGATAATGTTAATTTTGAAAATATCGGTAATGTAGATGGAAATAATTTGAGCTATCTAGATGAAGACGTAATTAACAGTACAGTATATTACTACTATGTAACTGCAGTATACCCTTCTGGTGGAGAATCAAGTCCAACAAATGTCGTTAGTGCTACCCCTGTTGAATGGGTTGAACTTTGGATGGATGATGGGGCATCTCTATCAGGACAGATGGACACACTTGATTTTTATGTAAACAATGAGACATCCATCGGTTTGCTTTATTTTGAAATTTTGGATTATCCGGATGTATTAAATAGTATTGCTGTTTTACCTACTGATCGTACTGAAGGATGGAGCCTTGAAATCGTGGATATAGCTAATGGGAATATGGCAATTACAGGTATCGCACTTAACGAACCTTTAGCATCTGGGAATACTGCAGTTTGCAGGGCGGTAGTATATCCAGTAGCCGATGAAGAAGTAACTGTTAACCTCTCCTTTGCTGGTGCCAGTATTCAGGATCAAAATTTTACTGAATTGAATTGGACAACAGAAAGTGCCAGTTATGAAGTGGGTATTGAAACGCAGTATCTGATGCTTACTGGTGGTTACGGAACTCCTGGTAATGGGTTTACTAGTTCAATCATAATGCAAAATACACAGCCTGTTTATGGAATCCAGGTTGATATTATTGCTGATCCACCTTTCATTACTGGTACAGATTATTCTTTTAACTCATCATTAGATCTTACAAATTGGACATTAACTGGTGATATGGTAGGTAATGTTTATCGACTAATTGCATTTGATAATACATCATCAAGCCCAATTAATCCTGGAACCTTCCATATCGCAGATATTGCTTATGATGTGGTTGCTGGCTCCCCTGACTCATCAATTTCAGACATCTCTTTTCAGGAAGCAATTGTTTCAGATATAAATAGTTTACCTATGTATGTAGAGGGGATTGGTCATACCGTCTATATTGGTCAGCCTTCTGTTGTATATTCAATTGAAAATGTTTCTGGTGAACTGACACCAGGTGGTAGTGGTTCATTTGAAATTCATATGCATAATACCGAAACTGCATATATTACTGAATTATACATAATAGATATGCCTAATTATATCGCAAATGCTGTTGTAACGGGTATAGGACGTTTTTCTTCAGGAATTATTGATGGAAGTACTGGAGAGAATGATGAAGGTCTTTTATATTGTCTGGGATATGATTTTACTACTGGGATTATTCCTGGGAGCGGGGCAATTCTCCAAGTTGATGCTCAGTTTTCTCAAAATATAACAAACCCCGAATTAATTTTAATGTTTGAATCTGCATCTACTGGAGATATGAATGCTGGTCCAATTTTTTCCATAGATAGTGGTTTTGGCCAATTTATAGGTACAAACCTCACATCAAATAAAGAAATAGTATATCCATTAGAGTTTGCTTTACATCCGAACTATCCTAATCCATTTAATCCATCCACTATGATTACATATGACTTGGAAAATAAGGCAAATGTTCGTTTAGATATCTATGATCTTATGGGTAGAAAAATCAGTAATATTATAAATAAAAAACAACCTGCTGGCCGCCACATGGTTATGTGGCACGGCTCAGATAGTTTTAATAATACTGTTAGTGCTGGTGTATATATATATAGACTTCAAGTAGATAATCATGTCTTCAACCGAAAAATGATTTTAATGAAATAACTAAGTATCATGATTGAAGAAAGCCTCATTTTAGTGGTTTTTTTATAAGGTTTTGCTCTCTTTTCTAATCTATCTCTGGCTTTTTTAAAGAGCCAACTAATAATAAATATAATTAGATAAATTCACTATATATTAATGAATGATATAGAAAAAAGATTTAAGACCAAAAGAATTTTGGACATATTGTCCAATTATTTTAGAGTATATACAGATGAAGAATTAGCTCTTAAGCTTCAGACTAAAAAAACTTCAATAGCAAATTGGCGTTTTTTCAATAAGATCCCCCAAAAAATAATAGATGATTACAGTAATATCATCCAAAAAAATTTTCCATTGGTTAATGATATCAAAACTGATAATAACATTAATATCATGGAAGTTATTTATTATACTCCACTGGAAATTTCTGAAAAACTGAAAATTCCAGTTTTAGATATTATTTCTTATATACATGATGGATCTTTAAAAGCATATAATTTTGGTAATGGAAACTATAGAATTGCAGAAAATCAATTAAAGGAATTTATTATTAAGCAGGAGGAATAAGTTTAATGTAAATACTAAAAAATTCTGTAGGTAAATAAAGACTATATTATTTAACTAATAACTGCTTTTTTGTCTTTTTTCGTCCATTTAACTTCTCAATAGGTATCAATATGAATATTTTTTTAAAGTCTAGTATTTTCTCTTTTCTGGTTTTTAAATGTAAAAAATGGATTATATATGCCGCGGTGGTGGAATTGGTAGACACGCCAGATTTAGGATCTGGTGCCCTCAGGGTGTGAAGGTTCGAGTCCTTTCCGCGGTACATTAAATCAAAAATCCTTTATTCTCATCGTGAGTAAGGGATAAGAAAAATAAAATTATTATAATACCAAACTCCAGTGATGATACTAGTTTTATTCAGTACTGTTGGAGAGCATTAAAGGGAGTTTGCCCAAAATGTGGCTTTGGTAGTATTGTTAAATCAAGAATTGCACTTAAAAAAAAGTGTGATTCTTGCGGATTAAAACTTATTGATAAATCTGGTGACGGATGGGCGTTCTTATTGTTTATTGATAGGGCTTTATTTATTTTCCCTATCGTAGTATGCTTCTATTTTGGTTTTAATATTCAAATTGTATTCGGATTAATTTTTGTTTTACTAATCTGTTTTATTTTATTTACTGTGAAAAGATTGGGTGTATCAATAGCAATAGAATATTGGATCAGTAAAGGAAGAAAAAAAATAAAGAGTAATCAATAATATTAAGGTTTAATTGAATAGATACTAAATTGTCTAGTTTAAAATCTACCAGTCTTCGTCATCACCCCAATCATCTTCTTCACCCGCTTCTTTCAGGTATTCTGCTTGTTCCAAAAGCCATTTATCGTAACCTTCATTATTATGAATTGTAAGGAAACCTTTCATTCGGTAATGTCCTAAACCACATAACTGAGCACAGGAGATTTCAAGTCCCATTCCTTCACGAGGAGTTCCGACAACTGTTTCCAAAAATTCATCCGATGTCATGGTTGCTTCAAAATGAACAGGAATACTCATTCCTGGGATTGCGTCTTGAGAAACTCTTAATTCAGGTAATTTGAAGTTATGAATAACATCTTTACTTGTAAGATCAACTCTAATCTTTTTGTTTACTGGAATATGTAGCTGGTTAATAGTAAAAAAGTCATCTGATGCATTATCACTATTTCTATCCAGTCCGATAGGATTTTCCTGTTCATCCACCAGGTTAATATTGACCTGACCAAATTTTCCATCCGGACCAGGATAATGTATATTCCATGCAAATTGTTGTGCAATAACTCTGATATGTACAGCTTCCGATGGATTAGGAACATTATTAACTCTGCTAGCCCAGATAGGAAACGCAAAACCAAAAAGAATCAATATTTCTACGACCGCAACTCCAGCTTCCAATAAGGATGATATATGGGATTTAACTCCATTATAATCAGCTTTATTATTTTTTGAAGCTCTGAACTTAAAGAGACTTACGATGAAGAATATCCCCCATCCAGTAAACAATATAAGCATTAACCAGTGGGTAATGGCATTTACTTGATCAATTTGCGGTCCTTGTGTTGACATATTCAAGGGGAGACCAAATTTCTGGAGAAGATTAATCAAAAAATCACCTAGATTTTATTTTTTCTTTGAAAATTTCTTGTTCTATTCGAAATAGTAATTACCGATTTAATTATCCCCCCTAATACACCGCCTGTAACTCCAAGCAAGGTAATAATTGCCCAATTCATTCCTTCTGTTGCTGGTGCTTCAGGGGCTCCATAACATGTTGCACAAGCAGATATAAGATCAGGCAAGAAAAAAACAAAGAATAATATTAACATTGATTCTGTTTGCTGTTTCATAGCCTAGATCTTTCTAAATTTTTTAAGAATAGATACAAAATACGCAATCAACCCCATAGAGATTAAAAATGATATAAAACTAAGTATATGGGATATTTTACCTGGATTAGACGGTGTTCTAAGCTCAAATATCCCATAGTAAGATGTAATGAATATAGAAGATAAAATAAAAAAATAATGGAATGTTTTTAATGAAATCAATTGTAAATAATCACTTGGTCAGTTGCGGTAATTAAAGGTATAAACATTAGGATTAAGAAAAAAGAGAATGTCAGAATAAGAATCCAGACAATCGTTTGTTTCTCTGTTATAAGGTGCATGAAATAACCAGCGACAAGGCTTGCTTTTATAGTTGCTATTACAAGTGCCAACATTATTGCTTCAGTATTGGAAATTTCTAGATAACTTGCAGCAACTGTAAATACAGTTAGTACTCCCAGTGCACCAAAAACCGTTAGATATACCTTAATATGCTCTTGTATAGATTCTTTATTATGTTCACTCATTTGTGCTCACCTTAAAGTAGATACAGAATTGGAAATAAGAAAATCCATACTAAATCCACAAAATGCCAGTAAAGTCCTGCAGTCTCTACACGGTTGGTAAAAAGTTCAGGATCTGTTTCCCATTGTTTTGCACCAATGGGTAGCCACATATAGCCCATAACAATCATGCCTCCCACGATATGCAATCCATGAAGTCCTGTAAGAGTAAAATATATTCCCATAAAAGTACTGGAAGATGGATAAATACCATGGTGGAATTTTCCAGTATATTCAAAATATTTTATTACGAGAAAAATGCCTGCACATAAAAGAGTAAGCCCCATATAAAGTTTATATTTTTCAAAATCCTTCATTTTTAATGAAGCCCATGACAAAATTACTGTTACACTTGATGAAATAAGTACAAGGGTATTTACCGTTGCCATTGGCACACTTAATTTTGACCCCCAATAAGCAAAATCACCTTCAGGAGCTGCTAATCTCAAGAAAACGTATGCAGAAAATAGCCCACCAAATAGCATAATTTCAGATGCCAGAAAAATCCAGATACCTAATTTGGAATTAATCAATCCAGTGTCTGGCCTTTCTTCAACAATGTAAGGTATTTGCAATACTTTTTCCTTATTAATTATTTGATAGTTTGTGGTGAAAAATCTTTAGTTGCTCCAGGAACACTGTATTCATAGGGTTCCCTATAGATTTCTAACGGGCCTTCGAAATTAGCATGGGGTAATGGAGGAGAAGGTGCAGACCATTCAACAGTTGTTGAATCCCATGGATTGCGACCAACCTTTTTTCCGATCACCAATGCTTGTGCAATATTTAGAATAAAGGGTATTTGCGCAGCACCTAAGCAAAATGCCGATATAGACATAAATTCATTCCATTGAAGTACACCCTGCGCGTGGGCATATATTTGTCCACCATCATAGAGGCGCCTAGAAACACCAGCAAGCCCTTGAATAAACATTGGCATAAAAACCCCATTCATAAAAATAAGTGATGGCCAAAAATGAAGTTTTCCTAATGATTCACTAAGTTTTTTGCCAGTCACCTTAGGAAACCAATAATAGATTCCCGCAAAAAGTGCAAAAATAGTTCCAGGGGCAACTACATAATGAAAATGCCCAATCACATAATAGGTATCATGTAGATAAATATCAGATGCAGCAAATCCCAGTGGCAGTCCTGTTAATCCACCAATGCCAAACATCGGCAGAAAAGCCAATGCAAATAGCATTGGCGTATTAAATCTGATTGCACCTCCCCAAAGTGAAAGGAAGAAAGATGTTAAAATAACAACTGACGGGATTGAGATAATCATAGTTGTTGTTTGAAAAAATGCGCTCATTGTAGTACCCATTCCTGTGAGAAACATATGATGAGCCCATACTATGAAGGACATAAAACCTAAAAAGATTGAGGCATAGACCATTGATTTGTATCCCCACAATGGCTTACGTGTATTATTAGCAAGGACTTCTCCAACGATACCCATTGCTGGAAGAATTAGCACATAAACTTCGGGATGAGCCAAAAACCAAAACAGATGTTGCCACAAAAGTGGAGAACCAGATCCATAAACATCAACAGTACTGCCAGCGTAGACTAGTCCACTTGGAAGAAAGAAACTTGTACCAGCAACCCGGTCCATTAGTTGCAGTACAGCGGCTGCTTCTAATGGTGGAAATGCCAATACTAACAAAAACGATGTCACAAACTGGGCCCAAACAAAGAAAGGAAGTCTGAACCATGAAAGCCCAGGAGCTCGAAGCTGGACAATAGTTACAATTATATTCATAGAGCCTAGTAGAGATGATGTGATTAGAAAAACCATACCTATTAACCACATAGTTTGTCCACTTTCAAAAATGGAAAGGGGAGGGTATGATGTCCATCCTGATCTAGCTGCTCCTTCAGGAGTGAAAAAACTGGCCATCATGATTACACCACCTACAAAATAAGACCAATAACTAGCAGCATTAAGCTTTGGGAAAGCCATATCCGGTGCACCAATTTGAAGTGGAACAAGGTAATTACCAAATGCTCCAACAGCTAAAGGAACAATCCCTAAAAAAATCATAATTGTACCATGCATTGCGCCAAGAGAATTATATATTTCGGGCAAAAGGATTCCAGTTTCGCCAAGTATATTACCTATAAGGGGCACTGGAGTTTCTGGATAGGCAAGTTGCCATCTCATTACCATCATTAAAGAAAAACCAAATAGCAAAAATATTAATGATGTTATACCATATTGAATTCCAATGGTTTTATGATCAACGGAAAAAATATATTTTTGGATAAAATTTTCTTCTTTGTGATGTGAATCGTGTCCCAAGTTTTTTTTTATTGCCTATATTTTTTTTAAACAGTTAACTAATTGTTTGATCATAGTTTGCTTCAAAAACATCAGTATTGAGCATTCTAATTGAATCCCAGGTCATTTTTGTGCATACCCTGGCACAAACTTGGCATCCAGTGCATTCATCAAACCTGACTTGAACAGGAGGGATAATCGGAAACTCATATTTGTCTTTAGCGACAGGCTCTATGCAATCTACAGGGCAAAAAGGAATACATGCTTGACATCCTGTACAGTTATCTTCATCAACCACTGCAACCATTTTTGGTCGCTTTTTTTTAATATTGGGCGAATCAGGTAACTCTGGGATTCCTTTTAAATGATTGTATACTGTAGCCATATCTATTTATTTAAATCAAGCCCCTAATTTACACAACTAAGGTAAAAAACAGATCAGAAATTTTAATCTAGGATATATTTTTCAATAACCCAACCAGCTATGAAACAAATAATCCCAGATAATAAGAATTTAGGGTTCATTAATGCAGGAAAATTAATTATGAATCCAACACCAATTATCACCATACCTAATAATTCAAGTCCTTTCGCAGCATAAAACACTTTCTTAGTTAATTAGGTTAAATATTAGAAATAATATTAATCTGTTCTTGAAATGAACGGTTTTTTATTACAAGGGTCCAAGCATAATGAACTAAAGCTAGATAAAATAAGGGTTGATGCAATATAGCAAATTGATGATTGCTATCGACAGCACCCCACAAAATAAACCAGATACTGAATAAAAGAATTGTAAGCATCAAATGAGGAAAAAGTCTCATTTTCAATTTTTTTTCTCTGTTCCATAAACCTTTATCACCCAATCCATCCTGGATTGCCTGTTTGATACCTTTTCCTGTAGTAATAAAAAAGTACATAACAAGTATTTCTGTAATCAAAAATATCAATATCATAAACATCGAGAATCTCATATGGGTTGTGCCAAAGATTGTAATATCAAATAATCCTAATAGAGCAGTTAAAAAGATGTTTATAGTATTGAAAAACATAAAGGCGTAACAGGTTAACATGAAAATATACATTTAATTATCGAAATATATTAATTAATGAGTGCTAATAAACTACCTATATCAATTGCATTTTCCATAAATTTATCTTGTTATTTAGATGATTGAATAAAAAATAATAAAAGGTAAATTCGCTGCACTGTAATGATTGTATTGAAAGAGGAATACTATGATTTCAAAAAAAATGATATTTAATCTTTTTATATTTTTTACATTGGTTTTATTTATTGAGGCTGGGACTCTAAAAGGTCATGTTAAGTATGATGGAAAACCACCAAAGAAAAAGAAGTTGAGAATGGATGCTGATCCTGCGTGTGGAAGCGCACATTCTGGTCCTGTTTACAATGAGAATTTTAAAATGGCTGAAGATGGATCAATGGAAGAAGCTCTAGTTTATCTAAGAGATGTTTCTTACTCAAAGGGTGTACCATCTGAACCTGCTATTCTTGATCAAAAAGGATGTGTATATAAACCACATGTTTTCGGTATGCTTGCTGGGCAGCAGTTATTAATTAAAAACAGTGATGCGACACTCCACAATATTCACTCTATGCCAAAAATAAATAAAGAATTTAATTTTGCAATGCCAAAAGTTGTGAAAGAAAAGAAATCCACGTTTGCAAAGGCAGAGCCAGATCCATTTTATATCAAGTGTGATGTGCATCCTTGGATGAAGACATGGGTACTGGTTTCAGATCATCCATATTTTGCAGTTACAGATAAGGAAGGAAATTTTTCAATTGATGGTATCCCTCCAGGAACTTACGAGGTAATCTGTTGGCAGGAAAAGTTCAAAAAGAGACCTTTAACAGCATCAGTTAAAATTGGAGATGGTGATACAGTAAAGGACTTTACTTTTACACGTCCAAAAAAGAAATAATTAAATCCAAAAATAACATTAGACAAAAAGGCGAAGTATTCTTCGCCTTTTTTAGTATTCTAATTTAAATAAATGAAAATTTTTATTTATTTATTTGCATTAATTTTTTTATTGAACTGTACTAACATGTACAAAGTCTATTCTGTTAAAGGTACAGTTTATGCGGTTTTACCTGATTCTATGGAAATCATTATTGCACATGATACAATTACAAATCTAATGATGCCAATGGTAATGCCTTTTCGAGTTATTGATTTAAATGAAATAAATAATATTTTAGTTGGAGATAGTGTTCATTTTGATTTTGTATTTTCAGATACCCTTTCTTTTGCTAGAAATTTTATGATTATTGGAAAGGGAACTTTCCCCAATGAATTAGATAATTTTTTTGATGATGAATATTCTGAAAAAAGAATTGGACAAATTTTAGATGATGTGACTTTATTGGACTTAGATAGTTCCTTAATCAAATTGTCAGATACAGATGGTAAATACAGGTTTATTTCTTTTATTTTTACACGATGTCCGATGCCAAATATGTGTCCGGCAATTATAATAAAGAATCATTATCTTGCAGATTCATTTTCCAATAACTCTAAAATTGATTTTATTATGGTCAGTTTTGATTACAGGTATGATACTCCTACAATCTTAAAAAATTTTTATGAAGCAACGACATCTGAATATAATAATTGGTATGTTTGGTCAAGTATAGATAGAATAGATGATATTTATACGTTGATAAAGCAGTCTGGAGGAAATTTTTGGGGTGTAGAAGAAGGGAAGATAGGACATACACTAAGTTCGGTCTTGATTGGACCTGATAGAAAACTACTTGCTACCTGGAAGGGAGAAAAATGGAAATTGGAACCAGTAAAAAATTCTATTCAAGTCATCATGAAATAAAAAGCAAGATTTTTACCAGTCTTCGTCATCTTCCCAATCATCTTCATCGTCACCATCATCTTCATTCCCGCTAAAATCGTAACCGTTTTCATCAAAGTATTCTTTTATAATATCATCAATATCAGTTTTCCCTCCTATATCCCACAAATAATCTCTAAGTCCATTTAACATTGCACTTGAATCACCATTAAGCTTTACAAGTTCTTTTCCCCAGTCATCTTCAGCACCATCCATAGAAAGTATATCTTTATCTGGCAAGTATGGAGCAGGCATTTTTGTTCCAGGCATAATTACTTGAGGATCACGAAGCCATTCTTTTACCCATTCTGGATTTAATCTTTCTTTTGTCAAAGCAAGGTTTGGTGCCCAGGTAGATGCTTCTTGGGTTGGAAACTCATCTCCATAGAAATGACAATTATTACAGGCTCCGAGTTCATGAAGTTTTTCTCCAGCATGGTATTCTGTGGAGTTATCATCAAATGTAAATTGTCTCCTATAGCTAATTTTTTCACCATCAATATATTGAAAATAACGAATGATTGTATTCCACTCATCATCAGGAATTTGATGGAAACTGGGCATTTTAACTTGCAGATTAGGTCTTATAATTGATGGATTATTAAAAAAGGATAATAACCAGTCTGGTTGTACTTTTCTACCTTCGGTATTAAGATTTGGCGGTGCATATTCTGGAGCTCCTATTGTACCTACGAGTTGACCTCCTCTATTTTCTATCTGGTGACAACCTTGACAATTATATTGTTTTATAAGACGGTGACCATTTTTAACAATATCTGGTTCTTTCAGATGGGCAAGCAATGGTTCCCCAATTTTATCAGCATTAAATGATAAAACAGCGGTAGTTATTGCTTCTATTTCTTCTTCTGAAAAATGGAAATTAGGCATTTTTAATAGATCTAAGTGTTGGCTTTCTTTTCCTCTGTCATAAATCCTTGGCGTGCGTAGCTTATTTTCAATCCAAGAATAATTAGTATGCTTAATATCATGAAAAAGCCCAAAATCAAATTTGTTTACAGGCTTGGATCCTTCTTCTGTTATTTCTACACCAATTGGTTTTGCTTTTTCAAACCCATCTATGTGGTGGCAACCAAAACATCCATAATGTCTTATACTTTTTTCTCCAATAAAATTTAATTTTTCATTTTCATTCATTTTTTCTGCTTTTACTAATGCAAATTTTTCAGGGTTGGATTTTTTTAACCAGTTAACCGTTAATTCATTAAGCACTGATGGATCATATGTATGTGATGGTGAATTTTCAAACTCCTGATTCCTATGAGTTAATAAATAGGCTGTCAAGTCTTTTGCCTGATCAGGTGAAAGACGTAGATCGGGCATTTTCGTTTTAGGCATATATTCTTGAGGATTAAGTAGCCAATTATAAAGCCACTCTGCTGTAACCTTTGATCCGAGACCAATCAAATTTGGCCCATGAAGTTTTGTCAGGTTTTCATAGTTATTGATTAGCGGTGCGGATATTTCATCTTTATCAGAAATGTGACATCCCATACATCCAATAGCATTGAATAATTTTTCTCCATTTTTAGCATCACCAATAAAACTGTTACTGTTTTTACCACGGTTTAATTTTTTATCATCAAAAAGGTATTCTGTTATGCCAGCAATTTCAACATTATTGTACGCAGTAACTTTAGGATCTTCTTGATTCTCCTGCTCAAAGACTGCTGGCATCCTAGTATTATATCGGAAATGTTTAGGGTTTTTAATCCATTTTTCAACCCATTCCTTTGTTAATTTATTGTTTATTTTTCTAAGATCCGGTCCAGTTTTAGCAAGGCTGGGCCAGTTTGCATTATTGTGACAACCATTGCAGCCAGCAGCATCTATAAGCGATAATCCAAAGTTCAATTTTTCACCCCCAGCTAGATCACTTGTATTTGTGTGACATTTGAAGCAACCTGCTTGAGTATAGCGAGTAGGTAACATAGGCTGTAACCAATGATGCATTTTTTCCCAGCCATATTCTTTTTTCCATCGTTCTTTATCTTCATCAGTATTTGGGGTATGTGTTGATGAAATAAATGTAGTACCCCTGCCTCGACCGTCATGACAACTTGTACAGCCAAAACTATTCATAGGATGAGGGGAAGAAGATGTGATATATAATTCCAGGTTAGGATGAGTTGTGTAAGGTTGTGGAGCTTCAGAAAAATCTGGATTATCAATTCCAAGATGGCAACTTGTACAACGATCTACTTTTGGAACTGCAGCAAAATTCACATCATATTTAACATCAGAAACAACTATTTGATTTACTTTATAATATGGATCCATAAAATCAAGTATTGGCAAATCTCGAACAAAATCAGCAATTTTGTTAGCGAAACTCATTTTTCCCCGATCAATTTTTATTAATTTATTCTTTAATAGATCAGCTTCTTTTGTGAATGCATCTAATTCATTCTGTTTTTCTTTTAAATCTGACCTTAATTCCTTGATGTTTTTTTCAGTGATTCCTATTTTAATTTCAGTTGATTCTTTTAACAATCTGTATGAATTTAAAATTTCTAATGCATTAGAATATTTTTTACGATTCGAGGTACCGTCATGATCTCCACCATGTGCATTATCGGCCTCTACCAGATATTTAAGCGCATCAACTTCGGCTTTTTTGCCCTGATATATCATATTGTCATTATAATACTTCCCATTAAGTTGTTTTAATTTGGATTCTAGATTATCCATTTCAATTTTATTATTCTCAAATTCGTTTTTTACAATTTCCAGCCTTTTTTCATAGTCACCTTTTTCAGATTGCATAGCTTGAAGCTCTTTCTCAAGTTTTTCCTCTGAAATTTCAATTTCAAGCTTTCTAAACTCTTTCTGATATTCTTTGAATTCATCATCATTATCATCTACAAAAGTCCAAACCATGCAAGCAAGGAAAATTACAGATGATATAGCGAACCACTTATTTAGAAGGTTTATATCCCAATATCTTTCGTCGTTTTTCAGCATTTGTTTATTATATATTAAAGAACCATTCAGGTATTGCTATAATGTATTTTAGATTAAATATCCACCTTAAGTACATTTTAATAGGTAGAGCCAGCATTGTTAATCCAAATAGCATTAGAGCAGTATAACGGATTGGTCCATGTTTATCAAATAAATCTTTTAACCAGGTTTGTGCAAGTAGAATTGGAAGGGCAAACATATAGAGAAATACAGCAACAAACCCCATTGATTCGCGAAGCATTATATTTTCTGGCAGTCCAGTACTTAATAATTTAACCCAGAAATATTCTGATAGATTTACATTATTCAAAGCTTCAACTTTATGAGGATCCCAGTATTCAAACGGTCCAAAAAAGTTCCAGTTAGGTCCCCTAAAAAATGTCCCTATTACTATTAGAAAAAGCCATAGGATTAGCCATCCATACATAAAAATAAAAATAGCAATTCGTCTTTCTTTAAATGAATAATATCCATCTCCATTCTTATTGATATCCATATAAGGGATTGCCATCATACCTATTATAATGAACATTGGTAGAATAATTCCTGCTATCCAAGGATCNAAATAAACTAACATTTCCTGTAGACCNAGAAAATACCATGGTGCCTTNGATGGATTTGGCGTTGNAGCAGGATTAGCAGGCTCTTCAAGCGGTGCAGCAACCAAAATAGACCACACAATTAAAAATACCATGAAAAGTATTAATGCGATGAATTCAATATATACNAGATCAGGCCATACAAGCACTTTATCATCAGGATCATTATATTCATTTGGTTTTAGACCNTGTTCGATTCTTTCATCATTCTGATAAGCTTTATACATTGCAAGCCAAATGAAAAAGAACATGGAATAGACCATCAGAACAATAGGAAAATTATCTGGCTTGGTAAGAGTAATATTAAAATTTNGNTCTAAATAACCTACGACAAAAAAGAATGTGATTAGAGAAAGACCAAAAATACAACCTGCCTTAGTCCATAAAAGGTGTATNCCTAATTTTCGACTAATTTTATCTAATCCATCTGTCGGCGGGAAAACCAAGGGTGTTAAAACTGTTAGAATCGTAAAACTAATCGTAGGTGCAGATAGTGTATCTACTAATGATTTAAATAAGTCTATCAATTAAATATGTTTCCTTTTAATTCTTATAATGGTCCAGATATTCCGCCGTCTTTTCGGATACGCCAAAAATGTACCGCCATAAATATCATCATAATAAATGGTATCGCAATACAATGTAAAACGTAGAATCGAAGAAGTGTTGCTTCACCAACAAATCTTCCCCCTAGTAGAGCGAATCTTACATCAGACCCACTATGGACTAAATTGATATCACCAATAGCAACGAGAGATGCTCCAGGGCCCTCATGGCCAATGAAAGGATGCGCACGAGCCATGTTAGTCCCAACTGTGACAGCCCATATGGCTAATTGATCCCAAGGTAGAAGATAACCTGTAAAAGAAAGAAACATTGTCATAGTCATAAGTAATACTCCAACACCCCAGTTAAATTCGCGTGGAGGCTTATAAGAACCAGTCATAAATACGCGTAGCATATGTAGCCATACAATTAGTACCATGGCATGAGCTGCCCACCTATGTAATTCACGCATCATCCCAAGTGGAACCTGCTCAGTTAAATCAATAATATCTGTGAAAGCATATTCTACAGTAGGTCTGTAATAGAACATCAAAAGAATACCGGTAATTGTAAGNAGAACAAATAGAAAGAATGAAAGTCCACCCATGCACCAGGTATAACCCAATTTAACAGCATGTTTAGGTAACCTGGCAGGATGNAGATGAAGGAAAACACTACCTAAAANAGCATGCATTCTTTGGCGACGGGTTCTTGGCACTCCAGATCGAATTATTGATTTCCATACCTGTGATTCACCCAATTGTTCTAGAAATGATTTTTGATTTTTCTCTTTATTTTTCATATAATTACAATCTTTATGATTAAACTTTTAATGAAGATTCAGGGTTCTCCCATTCCCCTTTTTCCCATTTGTAACTTTTCGTTTTATCCACAAGAATNTGACCATCATTAGCTAAGGATACTTTATANCTTTCTAAGGGTCGAGGGGCTGGNCCCTCGAAATTAACTCCTGTCATTCGAAANCCGCTTCCGTGGCAAGGACATTTAAATTTTAGTTCAGACGGAAGCCAATTTGGCGTACAACCTAAATGAGTACAAACAGTTGATAAAGCGAAAATGCTCTCATCATCCCTAACAACCCAGACATTGAACTCCTTTTTGAATTTAATATCAACACTGTTTTTTGCATAATTGTCTGGAAAGCCTATTTTAAATGTTTGTGGGGGCTCAAATAACACATTAGGGAATAAAAACCTNACCATGACAGTAAAAAATCCTCCAGTTGCGCCAGCAAATGCTATCCATCCCAATGATAGCCATGTAAAAAAACCTCGACGACCGATTTTTGTTTTTGATTTCGATCCTTTAGTAGTAGCCCCTACAGAAGCTTCGGGCGTTATTTTTTCTTCATTCATTTGTATTTAGATTATTACGCTATATGTAGACTTAAGAGTTTTGATTGCNGCATCCCGAATTTTTAAATTNATATCGGATTTAGCCAAACCAACTAAATTTGTTATAAATCTATCATCTTTCAATTGGGACGTAACCTTTATGGCAATCATAATTGCCTGGTTTTTTTCTATTTCATCAACTTTGGGAAAATCATTTAAATAATCTCTATCTAATAGATTTTCAATAATAAATGCTCCAGAATCATCACCCATTTTAGCTAATGCAATTGCTGAATCCCATCTAATATTTGGCTCTTCATCATCTAATAAAGTTCTCAGTAAAGGAATTGAATTAGGATCACCAATCATACCAAGAGATATCGTAGCAGCCANGCGTTCATCNGGATAATNNGTATTAGAAACTAATTCTTTGAGTTGTAAAGTAGCNGTTTTTGTCCCAATCATGCCTATAGCCTGAATCGCAGCNAGGCGTGATTCGCGATTTTTATCATGGAGNCCATTTAATAGAACTTCACTNTAGAAATCATCTTTAGTAACTCCCATNGCNAAAGCGAGGTAAGACCTAACAAGAGGATCATCATGTATTGAATGATTATATGCAGATATCATCTGATTTTTGAAAGCCATATCAGTGGGTATCTTTTCAGGTTTATTAAAAACTTTAGATAGTTCAAATGCTGATTGCCAACGTTTGGAAGCGGATCCAATTTTTACTTGATTTAATAACTCAGAAGCATCATCTGTTTCAAAAGTAAGAAATCTAAAAAAAATAAAAAATATCGCACCAAAAATAGCTATCATGAAAGGAATCAAGAAAAAAGAATAAAATAAAACGTAAACCCTGTTGGATTCCTGTTTTGTGAAATTATTGTTGTTACTTTGATCCATAATTTTCTTGTACAGAATGCAAATTTATTTATTTATTTTGATTTAGGTCAAAATCAAAAGTGAATTAATTATAGTCCTTGAATTCTACCATTTTCTTATTTAAATCATTTCTTAAATGTTGGCTTAATTTGGATAGCCGTCGAACCTCTTTTTTGAGTTTTATTATTTCTCCTGCTATTACCATTGCAAATACTACAACTAATATTGATATAAATTTAAAATAGTCCATAAATCACAATGTACCATCTTTATCTTTTTTTTCATCTTGCCTTAGTTGCCATCCCAAAAGGATGGGATAGAAAAACAGAATTATGCATCCTGCTAAAAGTAATGCGACAGCCCATTCAAGGTTTCGCATTAGCCATTCAAGCGTAAACCATTCCATTGATTACTTAAAGTACCCACGTCACAATCGTAACATAGATTAAGACTAATATAGTGCAAATAACCATTGATATAATCTGCGTTTTAGTAAGAACATTTTTTGGTGTCTCTGACATAATTAATTCTGTTTGCGTTTGGCCTTTACAATAGCAGCTTTAATCTTGCCGCGCAAAACTTTGTTTTCCAGTCCATTGATTTCATCCATATCCCCTTCAATACCAGCAGAGATCAAACGTTTCATTAAATCTTCATCTGTTTCACCTTTATTGGTTGACGCATTATCCTTATCAATGATACTGGGCATGGGTGGACGATCAAGAGTTCCTCGTTTAATTTTTACGATCATTGCTTTGGCTTTACCGCGCACGACTTTATCCTGGTTAGCATTTACGGAATCCATATCTCCATCTAATCCTTTGTTTACCAAATATGCTACTATTTCTTCTTTTGNAAGTGCATCTATTCCTCCAACGCTGGNTGATGNAACCGATTCTGCTGTTAGTTTTTCAGGTTTTGGNGGGATTACACCAGTTCTCTGTGCTTTGACAACACCTGCTTTGGCCATACCGCGAATAGGTTTTTGAGAAATTGAATTAACATAATCCATATTCCCTTCCATACCCATATTAACAGCGAAATCAATATAATCCTGTTTCGTAGCAAATCCACCAAATTCACTTTCTATTTCACTATCTTTCATTTGCTGAGTATCGCTATCATATTCAATTTTGGGTACTATGGTATCTAATTTTTGCAAGATTTTTGATTTAGTTTGCCAGTTATATTGAGATAAAAAGGAAAAAATCCCTTTTGAGTTTCGTCTACACGTAACCCAGACTCCCTGTTTGGTTTCATCTATTGTGAACTGGATGTATTCTGTATAAAATGGTGTTGTTTGAAAAGTAAAACCAAACTCTTTTTCTTTTTCAAAGGTCATTATTCTACAATTAAAGTAAGGCGCTATAGTCTTTGGACGAATTTTAAAGTAGGAACCTGGTTTAAGATCGAAATGATTGAATGAATAACGATGGACATAACGTGACTCATTTAAGATTGGTAAAGCACGCTGGATTCCATAAAACCATACATTATACATATCCAAGGAAGTAAGCATTTCCCACATAATCTGTTTTGAGGTGGAGAAGTGATNTTTTATNNNACTTTCACCTTCAAATGGTTTCCATTCAGTCCATCTNTCTCCAATTCCATTAATAGGGATATTAGCAATTATTTTTTTTACAACAGGTTGTTCTATTCCATCAATAACTAAATCTTGAGTGGAGTAATGTTTTATTTTGCCATCAGGAAATTCTATTTCATATTTTGTGGGGTAAAAATATATCTTTTTTAAAATACCTCTTTCACCCGTTTCTCTAACGATGCATTGAGTACCTGGATCTATTCTATTTAATGCCATAAAAAATAAAATATTTAAAGAATATTATGATTTAACATATAAATCACATAAGAATATTAATCAAAATGAACTATAGTAAATATTATAATTCTTTAATCAATTAAGTAAGATATTTATATAATTTCCGCAGTTTCATGAGCTATTATTAAAACGATTTGTATCAATTAAAAACAATATTAGTTACCCTAATTTCTGCAACATTTTTGTTACTAAGTGTCACTTGGATTATTACAAAAACAAATATNGTTNAAAANAATANGCTACCCATTATTAAAAATATTCCNTCTTTTTCTTTAAATACNCAGGATGGNTATATTTTTTCAGANACGGATTTAATAGGAAAGGTAACAGNATTAGATTTTATGTTTACTAGTTGTGCAGGCCCTTGTCCAGTAATGGCTAGCAATATGAAGAAATTATACAACCAATACCAATCTAAACCTGAAGTCCAATTTGTTTCCATTACAGTAGATCCCTATACAGATACGGAGGAAGTCTTAAAACAGTATGCTTTAGCTTATGGTGTCAAAGATGAACGTTGGCAATTTTTAACTGGGGAAATAGATGCTATTAAATCTCTAAGTCAGGATGGATTTCTACTTTTTGCTGATAATCTTCCAGCGGGGCATGCAATAAAATTTGTACTTATTGATAACGATGGGAAAATACGTAAATATTATGATGGAACGGATGAAATTATTATGGATGATTTGATAAATGATTTGGAATTTCTGCTTAAAGAGATTAAGACCTAAAATGAAGCGAAACCCGTTACCTGCTAAAACGAAATTCAAGGGATATCTTGAGCTAACCAAACCAAATGTTACTATATTAATCGTAACATCCACCGCTCTTGGATATTATCTAGGCACTAATGGTGTAATAAGCCTTGATATCCTCTTGTATACTCTTTTAGGGTCAACTTTTGTTTCATCTGGTACTGGCGCCCTAAACCATTACGCTGAAGCAAATACTGATAAATTAATGAACCGCACTAGATCCCGACCTATTCCTACGGGGCTTATTTCATCTAATTCAGCAATGGAATTTGGATTAATATTAATTCTAGCTGGGGTGGTATTGCTTTATACTTCAGTAAACCATATTACAGCGATTTTAGCATTAATAACTTCATTATTGTATCTTTTTATTTATACACCTTTAAAAAGAATAACATGGCTAAACACATCTATTGGTGCAATTCCNGGNTCTTTACCACCAGTTGGNGGATGGGTAGCTGGANCGGAAACTTTAGACCCTGAAGCATGGATTTTATTTACTATTTTGTTTTTATGGCAGCATCCCCATTTTTTTGCAATTGCATTTATGTGTAAAGATGATTACCAACGAGCAAATTTGAAAATGCTTCCTGTAATGGAGCTTGATGGTAAAAGAACTAATCGCCAAATCCTATGGCATTCTGCTNTNTTAATTCCTGTTTCTTTAATGCCTTTTTATATTGGAATTATGGGGCCAATATATTTTTGGGGAGCAATTATATTAGGAATATTATATCTTTTATCAGGAGTTCCACTTATTAAAAATTATTCTATAAAAAATGCAACTTTATTATTACGTATGTCTGTTATCTATCTACCAGTCTTGTTTGCTATAATTATTTTAGATTCTATTATCTAGTTATGGTAAAAAGCGAGCAATTCTGGAAACGGATCATTTACACATTATCATTGGTTGTCAGTTTGGCTGTGGCTTTTNTAATATTGGGTCCAAGGCCTGATGGAGTAACGGGTTCTATTGATGTTTCTATTCTACCTTCAGTAAATGCTACTTTAAATGGGATTACTTTCTTACTATTGATTTACGGATTTATTTTAATTAAACAGAAAAAAAGGCAACAACATCGTACAATAATGTTGATGTCATTTGNAACGTCTACGATGTTTTTGGTNAGCTATATTATTTACCATTGGTTTAAAATTGNACCNAAACCTTATGCAGGAGACTATTCATACCTTTATTTATTTATTTTAANTACCCATATTATTTTGGCNGCAATAATTATTCCACTCGTTTTATTTACATTGTATCATGGTTGGGTATCCCAATTACAGAANCATAGATNCATNGCANGNATTACATTGCCTATATGGATTTATGTTTCATTGACTGGTGTAACCATTTNTTACATGCTCTATTAATNANTTTTNAAAAATAAATCATNTAGAGTATTTTGACCAGTCCTCCGTACCTTTTATCAATTTCNAAACCATGTTTAAAGAAAAAATTTTCNAGNTAAAANCCTACTGTAANCACCTTAATTCCTCTTTGACGCATCCGTGCATAATATTCATTTAANAATCTCTTACTNAATTCGACTCCACGATAATGATCTGCAATTGCAACCCATTCTAAGTGTACACGATCTACATCTAAATTTTTCCAATACAATCCNCCNGCTAGTCTATTNTGAGCATTAAANATCAAAAGAAATTCATGGTGCNTTGTAAATGTNCCCGTTAGNAATGCATCTGATAATAGAGNNTGGAACCGAGCGATTTCTTTTGGCAANAATGGTGGACGAATTTTATATANTTGTCCATCTTTACTNTCTGTTTGATAAACNAGGTTAAAACTTTCTTCTTCTCCATGAGTTGTGGAAANTAGTTCNACGTAGTCAGCCGCATCCACNTGGGGGAAGAGCATTCTTGCNAGAAAAAATTTTTCTTCATCANTAACGCTNANATTTGTTTGAATTTCCTNAATTCGTTCTTGGATATTATANGGACTTAAACTTTCCATTCTAAGTTCCTTAATGATTTGTTGAAAAGCTTTATTTAGTTCTTCNCTCATATTTTTAAAACAAGTCATCATGAAAAATCTTACTCGAGTTTCAGGNTATTCGTTNAGCATTTTATCTAATTCATAATCCTGATATAATTCCTGTAGAATAGATGCTCTGGCTTTTAAAGTAGCTTCCACGTTCAAATCCAGCCATCTTTCGTACCTTAGTGAGGCAAATACTACTGGTTTTGTTAGAACTCCATACTGTTCAAGATCCTTTAGATAAAGATCTATTCTTTTTTCATCACAGCCAACATTATTGAATTTCTTCCTGAGCTTGCGATCACCTAATATTTCATTTTTTAGATTCTCTAGAATCGACCGACCTTTCTTTACTTTCAGAGCCTGAATAGTAGCAGTAAATATAACCTCCCAATCTGACATATGTTTTAACCCGGGATATTTTTCTTCAGTTTTTTCGATGTATTCTATGAAAAGATCTAAGAAATATTGGCCTAAGGAATCAATCTTTTTTCGTCCCGAAATTGAAACCAATCGCGTGCCTGTAACGTAGTCATGTTGAGGAATAGTTAGATTTTCAGGGATAGGTGGTTGAATAGCATATTTTAATCCAGTTCGTGACCAGAATTCTTGATAAGCTTGAATACCATTCCATATAAAATGGAGCCAACGCATTTGCCATCGATCCTTTTTTGTTTCATCCTTAATATCTTCACTGTTACGATCTAGGTATGTAGTTAAAGTTTCAACAGGGATATACTCTTCTGTATAAAGGCTGTGTTCTGGCCAATAGCCTCCGAATGTTTCTACTAAAGGGGAATCTTTATATCCAGAGCCCATCATTATAAGCCATTTAACTTCTTCCTCTAAAAAATCTCTCTCTAAACCATCATTAAAATTCAATACAATATTAAAAGTTCCAGATGAATGTGTCCGGATAAGAATTCTAAATACATGTTTTTTGTGCCGGGAACCTAAATGTGTAATCCATATCCCATTTTTTGGAATATCGCTTAGTTGGATTAAGAAGCTTGATGAGAAGATAAAAATTGATTCTCTAATCAATGATGTTTCTTTTATGGCTTCTAGTGCTTTTGTTTTATGTATTGACCTTACATTATCATCAAATGTTATAACATCGTTCCAGCTGTATTCAACACCAGTTTCACTATCAACAGTAAGGGATGGAGATGGGCCAAGCCAGGTTCGAAAACCTTTAATAAGATTATAATACGCTTTTTGTGCAGTTGAAAATAATGGTTTTGGGACATCAGATATTTGCCACCAGGTTAACTCAGATCTAGCCCATATATACCTTGTTGGATGCAAAATCCCAAAATCTGATACCACAGTAAGCAGAATTTGTATATAATTCAATTCTTGTTTATCTAAAGAATTAATGTTTGCATGCGCATTTTTTAAGTATTTGATTATTCCCTTATAATGATGATCGTTAATTCTATTTATATTAAATGAAAATTTTATGGAATAAGTTTTTATTGTATACTCGTCGTATAATTTTTTCATCATTGCGATAAGAAATTCTCCAGATAAAAGAGGAGCTAATGCTTCCATTAACTGTAAACGAAAACTATATTTTGGATGTTTTTGGTACATTAGAAAAGTATCTAAAATAACTCCTGTCCAATTTTGACGATCACTATCAATAATATCTATAAGTGCGCTATGAAAAGATTCATCACCAAATAAGTATTTACAAACTGTAATATGAATAATTTTTAATAAATTTTCCTTTTCAGAAGGATTATCAATTTTTTTAAAATCCAGATTCCAAGTGATTGATTTTTCAGATATTTTTATTCCAGTGTATGGTTCAATTTCTCTTAGTCGGAAAATAACATCACCAGTAAAAGTGACAAAAGCGTCATTTCCAAGCCATAAATTCGGAGCTTGAATTAAAGACCCAAGATCAATTAAATCTAAATCTGAATTATAAAGAAAGTCACCTAATTGAATTCTATTATTAATCCACTTTAATTTTAATTGATTAGTCTTTCCTCGCACAGAAATAAAATGATTGTCCCATTTTAAGTCGTTTCTTAAAGCCCCAATTTCCCGCAATAACCAGTTTGGAATTCTGATTTCTTTTGGTCCGTTATGTATTGATACGTAATTCTTTTCATACATGGGCTCAATTATTTTGGAGAAATTTTTTAATACCTTTTTTCTATTAAATGTTTTTTTCGATGTGAGTTCGCCTTTACTTTCTAAGAATGCTCTACCAATTATGGCAAAATTCACAATCCGCTCAAAGGGAGAGAGAAAATTATTCACGGACAATATCATAGCGCTATATAGTTCACGGATTTCTTTTTCAGATGAATGATTTAAATCAACCATTAAATTATCATGATTTGGCCAGATCAAAACTGTATTGAATTCTTTTCCATCTCCTACGAGAAATACAGACTCTACTAAATCAAAATCTTGGAAAAGATTTTCTATTTTTTGAGGAGCGACAGTTTGTCCTCTACTATTCTTGTAGATATCCTTTTTTCGGTCTATTATGAAGTAGTGGCTATTTTTCTTTTTAAATATGTCTCCAGTATGGAACCATCCATCTTGGAAAGTCGAAGAATCAGGATCATTAAAATAGCCATCTGTTACGTAAGGCCCCTTAAGACATAATTCACCATCGGTATTTAATTTNAAATCAATGCCAGGCAAAGCTTTTCCCACAGAATCTGGGATATATTCATTTGGAGGTGTCATTGTAATNCCTCCAGTAGCTTCTGTCATTCCNTATCCGCTTAGAAGATTNATATCATANTCTTGAAAAAAAGANAATATATCAGGATCNAGATATCCTGCNGCTGATAAACCCCATTTCAATTTTCCNCCAGTTAATTCATTGATTTTTTCTTTAATCTTAACCTTATTCATTTTATCCANATTCCCTTCCTCTTCAATTGTTTCGTANAACTGTACCCAGCGNTTTGGAANACTGATGAAAACAGAAGGNTTNGATAGTTTAAAATCTTTTAATAAAGAATTGAAGGCTGGAGATTCTGCAAATACATATGTTGCCCCCCAATATAGACTACCCAATAATTCAAAAAANCGTCCAAATGTGTGAAATAATGGCAAATATGCAAGAAATGTATCCTGGGAACAAATTTCTGGTAGAGCTAATGCTCGAGNAAAACGTTTTGATATAATATTAACTTGATTAAAAACAATTCCTTTTGGGTGTGCTGTAGTCCCAGATGTGTACATGATTGAAACTACCTTATCCATCTTTACATTATTTAATCTATCCATTAAATTAAAATCCTGCGCTTTATCTAAAAAAGACTCCCAATCAGAAATTTTTCCTTTAAGGGAATTTGAATTATTTAATGCAATTACTTTTATATCATGATTTTTGTAAACCTCATTCCAAATTTGGGTTCCACTTTTTCCTCCGATAAATAAGTGAGAAATTTGTGTCTGTTCTAAAATATAATTTAAATGTTCAGATGTTGAATTTACTGGAATTGGGACAATCTGTACGCCAAAGGATAAGCATGCAAGATCGATTAATGTGCCACGATATTGGTTATGTGTTAGTAATCCTATCACTGGAGTGTCTCCAGAATATTCAAATGAGATAATTGATTTTCCAGTTAGAATAATATCAAACCAAATTTGTTTATAGGTTTTTTCATGTATGTTTTCACCATCTATTATTTGAAATGCAATCTTTTGAGCGTATTTATCAGATCGTTGTTTTAATAAAATTCCTACATGATATTGTGACTTATCAATCAGATTACAAATTTGTTCAAACCATATATCCCTATATTCTGAATTAGATATAACTTTCACTATATTAGGAAAATGAGCCAGATCAAGAAATAAATGAATAATTTCCTTTGGTGGAATATTTTTACTTATATCATTTGTAAGTTGAATTAGAGTGCTGGATGTGACAGCTTCAGATTGAGCCAAATCAGTTAGTGCTATGATTCGAGATTGAAACTCTTTGGTCATATTTAAAATTAATTTATTGTTGATAATTCGATCTTAATACAATTGTACCAATCAAACATAAAGTGTACATTTAAGTTTAAACTTGATCAATTACTTTTTATAAACGGATTATGACAGAACAAAATAGCATAGAGTATTTAAAAGAACAAATCCATCGTTTAAGTGAAATAGGNGTTGCTCTTTCAACTGAAAAAAATACCGATCGATTGTTTGAAATGATTTTGGATGAGGCTACAAGAATCACAAGAGCCGATGGCAGAACACTTTATACGAAAGATGATGATGGGAATCTGCGATTTGAAATTTTAAGTAATGATAGTATGAATCAAAAAATGGGAGGTACTTCTGGAAATGCTATTCCATATTACCCCGTAAAATTGTATCTTTCCAATGGAGAGCGAAACACAAGTAATGTATCCGCTTATGTGGCTCTAACAGGGGAAACAGTTAATATTAAGGATGCCTATGAGACTGAAAAGGGATTTGATTTTACAGGGACAAAGGCATTTGATGAAAAAAATAATTACCGCTCAAAATCTTTTTTAACTGTCCCACTAAAAAATCATGAGAATGAGATTATTGGTGCTATGCAACTNATCAATGCGCGCGATGAGAATAACAATGTAATTAGTTTTGATAAATCNATGCAGGANCAAGTNGAATCATTAAGCTCNCAGGGAGCTGTTGCATTAACNAATAAAAGANTGGTAGAGGAATTGAAAACNCTNTTTGAGGCTTTTATAAAATTGATTGCTACAGCAATCGATAAGAAATCTGAGTACACAGGAGGACATTGTGAGCGTGTCCCCGTTATTACTATGATGTTGGCAGATGCTTTAGTCAATATGAAAGATGGCAAATATAAGGATTTCAATATGACACCTGAAGAGCGGTACGAATTATATATCGCGGCATGGTTGCATGATTGTGGTAAAGTGGCTACCCCACCTCATGTAGTAGATAAAAGCACCAAATTAGAAACAATATTTGATCGTATTGAACTAATCAAAACTCGTATAGAAATATTAAAACGNGATGCTGAAATTGAATTTTTAAAACGAAAANTGAATGAAAATTTGCCTGAAAAATTTGATNAGATATATCTTGACCGTATCAAAGAGCTTAATGATAATATGGAATTTCTTGAGTCTTGTAATATTGGTGGAGAATTTATGTTGCCNGAAAAGCAGGAAAGGGTAGAAAATNTTGCTAAAGAAGAATATTATCTTGGAGGGGAAAAACGACCATTTCTCNGTAAAGAAGAAGTAAGAAATTTAAATATTCCCAAAGGTACNCTTCTTCCAGAAGANCGGGAGATAATTAATGACCATATTGTTATAACNATAGAAATGTTGGAAAAACTACCATANCCGAAACAGTTAAAAAATGTNCCTGAATTTGCGGGNGGTCATCATGAAAAANTNGATGGTACTGGNTATCCAAAAGGATTGAAAGGTGATCAAATGTCTACTCAAGCNAAGATTATGGCTATAGCAGATATATATGAAGCATTAACTGCTGCAGATCGCCCATACAAAGATGGGAAAAAATTATCTCAAGCTATGAGAATTATGGGTTATATGAAGAATGATTATCATATTGATGAGGAATTATTTGAAATATTTGTAAAGTCTGGGGTTTATAAGAAATATGCAAGTGAATACATTACAGAAACACAAATTGATAAAGTAGATGAAGATGCAGTTTTAGATTCATGAGTTTAAAATTCCTTTCAAAAGCTCAACTGCGAAAAAAACTCATAAAGCTTCAAGATGATGTGGCCGAACACTTGGAAAAAGATTCAGATGTTGATAGTTTTCTTGATCAAACAGATCTTTTTGATGAATGGGAAGAGGTGCTTCCCGAAGCAGAATTTCCTATTTTTGTTATTACTATTTTAAATAATATACGTCGAGAAGCTATAATTGCAAGTATTGTTGATTCAATTGGGAAAAATGATAAATTGACCAAAACTGAGAATAAAAAGGTAACTATAAAAAATATAGAATTTCCAGATCACCCATTTTCTTAGTTTACTCTTATTTTCTCTAAAATATATAACAGCAATAAATACGTAATTCTCTATTTACATTAACATATTAAATACATATAAACTTTCTATCTTTGAATATGAAACCTGATAATCAATCTCGTCTTACTTTCTTCTTGGAAAACCCATTTAGAGCACTCTGGTCTTTGGCCTTCCCAATTATGTTTGGTATGGGAATACACACTTTCTATAACATAATTGATATGATTTTTATCGGTCGATTAGGTGGTGATGCTATAACTGGCGTGGCTTTTAATATGCCACTATTCTTTTTAATGCTAGGATTGACAATGGGCCTAGGAGCTGGTATAACAGCTTCTATTTCCAGGTATATTGGAAATAATAATAAAGTAAATGCTGATAATAGCGCTACGCATGCATTAGCTATGGCTGGAATAATTTCCATAGTTTTTACTATCGTAGGATTGATATATGGTGAAGACTTACTTAAATATCTTGGGGCAGATGATATTATTCTTGATTTAGCTTGGGAATATCTGTTTGTGATTATACTAGGTTTGCCATTTATGGTGTTTTCTGGTTTTTTCAGATCTATTCTTGCTGGAGAAGGTGACATGAAATTCCCNATGATGGTTGCAGGTTTNGGGACAATCTTGAATATTNTTTTGGATCCGATATTTATTTTTGAATTAGAAAATTATGGAAATATTGGACTAGGCCTTGGTATTAAAGGTGCTGCTCTTGCAACAGTAGTTTGTCAAGGTATTGTATTCTTAATATTCATTTATATGCTTTTTATAAAAAAGCATGCCTATATAACATTTAATTTAAAGGATTTTTCACCATCAAAAGCTATAGTATGGGATATTGTTAAAGTAGGCATACCTGCATCTCTTTCAATGATTATTATGGCACTTGGTCAAGGGGTTTTCAATAAAATATTGATATATTATTCGCCTCAAACGGTAGCGGCCTATCAAGTTGCTGGCCGATTAGATATGCTAATATTTCTGCCTATATTTGCAATAGCAGGTGCCCTTACAACCCTTGTAGGTATGTTTTATGGAGCTAGGGAAATAGAAGTTTTAAAATCAATTGTGAAATATGGTATAACTTGGTCATTTATTATTACAGTTTGTTCTTCTACCTTTGTTTACATTTTTGCGCCATCATTATCCTCATTGTTTACGAAGGATAAACAAATAATTGTTGTATCAGTTGGCTTTTTACGATTAATGACACTTGTATACCCTTTTGTTGCAATCGCAATATCTTGCGGCCGAGTAATGCAAGGATTGGGAAAAGGTATTCCTGTACTTGTTATTACTACTGTCAGAGTATTGGGNATTTCTGCACCATTAGCACTATACTTTAGTTTTGTATTACATAAGTCTGTTGAATGGAACTGGTATGCAATGATGATTTCTACTAGTATTGCGTTTATTATCGCAATTACTTGGGTCCAGGTTGAGTTGAAAAAAATTAATTAAAGTTGATGATGCAGTCTCATTTATTTTATAATAATGGATATTGCAACCCTTTGTTTCTATAAAGAGAAAAATTTTATAAACCACCTTGGAATAATACGGAAAATCGGAACAATGATATTCCACTGCCATGGAAGAATATATTTTCTCTTTTTATTTTTAATTGCGATAGCAATTTTCTTTGCTGCAGTATCTGAATCCATTAAAAAAAACATTTTATATTTATTTTTTGCAGTCATTTCCGTGGCAATCCAACCTGGNAAGATTACTATTGTAGCGATATTNTGTCTTTTCAGACTATAATCCCAACTGTCACCAAGAACTCGTATCGCTGCCTTTGATGCAGCATACCCTCCATGGCCAATTAATCCCCTAGTTCCTGCCACAGAACTAATGATACAGATCCTTCCAGATTTTTGTTCTTTCATAATTGGAATAAATGGGATAATGGTGTTAGTTATTCCGAGAATATTAATTGCAAGAATCTTATTAATAGTTTTTGCATCTCCAGATGAAAGTTTATCAGTACCTCCGACTCCTGCATTAGCAATAACAATATCGATCTTTTTTGTTTCATTTAAAAATTTATCTATAGCTTGTTTAGTTGCTTCCTCATTAGAAACATCTAACTGAAAAATAATAGATGTTCCTCCATACTTCTTTATTTTTTCTGCAACTTTTTTTAATCGGTTCTTACGCCGTGCTGCAATCCCCACAATTGCTCCTTCCTTAGCAAAATAATATGCAAGGGATTCTCCTATACCAGAAGATGCTCCTGTGATAAATACAGACTTCATAATGGGAATATAGTACCTTCTCTCGCCACATTGAATCTTTTACTTCGAATCAGATTCGCAGCGGCACTATTATTAACTATAGCTGGATTAGAGTGGTTTAAGTGAATAAAAAATATTTTATTTCTATTTGGTGTATTAAGATTTGAAAANAGATCAAGACTTTCAATAATAAAAGGATGGGGTATTTCTGTCATATCTCTATTGGGCAATTCTTCTTCAGAATAAAATGTCCCATCTAAAAGTGCGAAATCTACGTGTTTGATTTTTAATATTATGTCTTGATCCCATTTTTCCCACTTATCAATATCTGGGATAAATAATAGATTTTTGTTAGCACCTATAATTTGGTAGCCTACTGTTTCAGAATATTCATCTCGATGCGGAACCNGTATTGGTTTAATAAACAAGAAATCACTTAATTTGACTTCTGTATTTTTTTGGATTTCCATAATATTTATGTTTTGCAAATTGACTAGTTGGTCCCATGGACCATTTGATTCTAAGAAACGTTTCATTCTAGGCATGGCAAAAACAGGAATATTTTTAGCCCCCATCACTTCTCTACCTAGATGTAAAAGCCCCGTATAATGTCCTACATGAGCATGTGTTAAAAATATACCTTTTAGTTTTGTATCATGAACCTGTGTAATTATTTGATATTGTTCTGGAAAATCTAATGTAGCATCAATAATCCAGCTTTGTTTTTTCCTAGGGTCAACAATTCCAATACATGAAACTTTTTCTTTCTTAGCCTTTCCCCAAAATTTTTTACAGCATCTTTTCTGGCAGTCGGTGTGAGGGAGTCCACCATCTTGAGCAATACCTAATATGACTACATATGGTTTTTGAACGTTATTTCCTGCATGGAGTGATCCTATAAATATTAGTATAAAAAAGAAAAAATTTAACACTATACTTTAATATGAATTTTTTTTCTATACATCCAATATAAAACTAACCAAAAACCAAAGACATGGGTTAAAGCAAACAACAAAGAACCATTCAATTCTCCTGCAAGAGGGACAAANACTGAATAATAAAAGTAGCTATAGGCGCTTAAAGTTTCNCCTTGGAAATTCATTTTAATATTGATTATTGTTTTGGCCCATAACCCAGAAATAATAAATAGAAAAATAGAATTAGTACCAAAAACTTCGAATACCCAAAACGGATTTCCCCATTTTTTGATGTCAATAAGATATGTTAACCCTGAAAGAACCAAAGCACCAATTCCTCCTGTATATAAAACGTAGGGACTGGTCCAAAGTGCTTTATTTATGGGAAAGAAAAGTCCCCAAATCTTACCAATTATGACTAAAGAAATACCAAAAATCGCCATGCGTTTTATGCAATCAGAATAATTTTTTGTGGTGTGAAGCATTCCCCCCATTAGGTATCCAATGATAACGGTACCTATTGACGGAAAAGTGCTCAGGATACCTTCTGGATCAAAAGCAATCTTATTCCCGGCCGTATCTTTGAAACCATGATAAAGATGAGTATCTCCTAGAATCAAAAGATCAACTTTACGTGCGAAATTTTCTATCAAAGAATATGGATTGTTCATTGCACCTAACCAGAGAAAAAACCAGTAAAAGATTAGAATCCCTGTAGTTATTTGAATTAATTTTTTAAAATCATATTGAATAATGATTATGGCACTTATACCATACGCCAGTGCTATGCGCTGAAGGACTCCCATTATTCGAAGAGTCGACCAATCCCAATCTTGCCTTATAAAAGGATATGCATTTAGTAGGATACCTGCCATGAATATGGAAAAGGATCGCCAGAAAATGTGCTTGTAAAACTTTTTGGATGGGAAATAATGCCATTTTACAAAAGCAAATCGCATCGAAGCACCTACAATGAAAAGAAAAAAAGGAAACACAAGATCTGTTAAAGTACATCCATGCCATTTAGCGTGAAGTAGTGGNGCATAAACATTTGCCCAGCTTCCAGGATTATTAACTGTTATCATTAGAGCAATAGTCATACCTCGAAAAACATCTATAGAATAGATTCGTCTTGGTTGTTTCATTATGGATTTATACCAACTTTAGTTAAGGTTAATTTGCTGTAAAAGCGAATTTAATAAAAATTTTGGTTCCCTAATTTTTGCTACCTTTGTTTTTTTTAGTTCAACTTAGATATGCTTTTTCTCCAGACTAGAAAAANACCTAGAATTGCAAATCCAAGTAAAATTANTGCTTGGCTGTATTTTAAAAATATTAAACTNCCAATTCCAAATGTGAACCCATAAATCATCATAATGCCAGAAATCCATTGAATAAAAAACCCTTTAGACACAGGTTCCATAGTATGAGTGAATTGTTCTGAGATAGATCCCCACCAACCCCCTGGTTGCACACGCTCATAAAATTCCNTCAGTGTCTCNTGGGGTTCTGGATCCGTTAATAAAGTAACAGTTATCCATGTCGCTATAGCCAAAGGAACAATGATCATGAGTTTATGGTGAATCTGTAGTGATATCCCAAACAATATTGGTGGTGAGCCAAACAGAGAATAATTATTTCCAGCTTGTATAGTTTGAGAAGCAGCAATGATTTCTAATATAATTGTGATAACAATAGATGTAAATAATGCAGTAATCTCACTCCATGCATTCACTCTCCACCAGAACCAGCGTAGGATAAGTACAAGTCCAATACCTGCACCCATAGAAAAAATAAATTCCCATGCTTTGGAAATACTTTGCATTTTTAATGAAGTAAATGCAGCCAGAGCCATTAGAATTACAGTAGAAATCTTACCGACTATCACGTAGTGCGATTCTGATTCGTGAGGCTTGTAAAATCGTTTATAAATGTCATTAATGATATAAGATGCACCCCAGTTTAAATGAGTATCTATTGTTGACATAAAGGCAGCTAGGAAAGAAACAATCAATATACCCTTAAGACCAGGGCCCAATAATGTATTCATTACTAATGGATATCCAGCCTTTACTCCTAATTCAGAATAAGAATCAGGGATTNTAGGGAACATTACGATTGAAACCAAAGCAACAATTATCCAAGGCCAAACNCGTAATGCATAATGGGCTAAATTAAACCATAGAGTTGCTAAAAGGGCATGCCGTTCATTTTTCGCTGAAGACATTCTTTGAATAATATATCCACCGCCATCTGTACCATGGTGACTCCACCACATTATTCCAATAAATACCAAGAATTTAGAAAAAGGGGATTCCNAAAAAGTTATTGTATTTAGATCAGATTTTGGAAGAGGTGGAATAAACTTTATAGTATTATCATTTGTAGAACTGATATCTGCTAATCCTGATAATTTAGATAATAGATTTTCCATCCCGCCAATATAGTTTAATGCTATAATTGCAAGTGCTATTGATCCAAACATTGCAATACAGAACTGTACCATATCCGTGATAACTACTCCCCAGAATCCCGATAAAATTGCATAGACTAAAGCAATAATAACACATATCCAAACAGCAGTCCATTTATCTATATTAAGCATTACAGATGTAACGGATGCCATGGCATTAATTACCCATCCCATAACAATAAAATTATAAAGTATTGAAAAATATCCTGCCTTAAATGCTCGAAGCAATGCTGCCGGTCTTCCACTGTAACGAATTTCAAGGAGCTCGTTGTCGGTTAGAATTTGAGCTCTTTGCCAGAGACGAGAAAAAAGGAATACACCTAGAAGTGAACCCATCAGAAGATTCCACCAGAACCAATTCTGCCATATTCCAGGACCTCGAACAAATTCTGTAATTGCTAGCGGTGTATCAGCGGCAAACGTTGTAGCTACCATTGATGTTCCCACAACCCACCAAGGAAGGGAACGACCNGAAAGGAAATATTCTTCTGTATTTGAACTGGCTCTTTTTGAAAAATATATACCTACACCTAATGAAAATACAATGTAAGCCAGAATAATTGACCAATCTACCCAATGCAGACTGATAGGTTCAGTCATAAAGTTTCCGAATCTGAGTTGATTGGAAATAATGGTTCAAAATCTCTGTGGAATTTTTTCCTGATAAAGCCATTCCTAATGCTCCAATCTGACATAGTCCCACACCATGGCCCCATCCTGCACCTTTTAGATGAAAATTTATTGGATGAGGGCCGTCACCAAAGTCAGTTTGAATAAGAAACGCTGAGCTAAAAAGAAAATTTGGGTGTAAAACTTGACGAATTTTGTATTCAGATTCTATAGTTATGGAATGACTTTGGTCGCTAGATATACCATCAATCTTAAGACTAATTATCCTACCAGAGATTCCTCGCTTTAAAGGAATCAATGAGTGGATATATTGAAAATCATTTTCTGTTTTCTCATTTATAGATTTCAACAGTTGTTCTTGCGTAATGGGACAATTCCAACGAAAATAGTTTTCTTCTTCATCAACATCTCCGAGATAGGTTCCCAGCTGATCTTTAGGAACAAAATCAGGTCCACAGAAGCAATTAGGATTTGAAAGGAACCAAGATTTTCTTCCTATCGCATTATGCAACATAGGGGGTGATATCCCTTCTGAATCTATTACAGAGCGAAGGTAAGGTTTTGGTTCTCCAGGCCAGACATTTTCATTATTTTCTGTGATTCCTCCGCACGATTTTGAATACCTTGCATCACAGATATGATGATAAAATATTAATATCTTTCCTCGTGTGGACTTAGTCGCTGTCTTAGCAGAATCTGTGATGTTATCTATACCTTGATATCTTTGACAGCAGTCATCATTACAAGCATCTATTTTCAAATTTTTATGTTTCTGTTCTTCAGCGGCTAATAGCCAAGATCGGGCAGAAATAGTTTGTGCTTCCAGCAACGCTTCTGGACAGCTGGAGCTCATTTCAGATGTAGCTACACACATGATATAATCTTCCAGCTTAATTTTATTTACAACAAAAAGTGCTTCATTCTTTAAAGAAATTATTAGTTCCCCTGGTACAGTAATTTTAATATTTTTCTCCCAGTGAAATCCTCTTCCAACCCGAACTGAATTTAATTGAGTATAATCGTTGTCTTCATATATAACGGGGATACACTGTATTTCATTTGTCTGGTGTCCATTAGCAAAAAGTTTATTATTCTCAACTTTTATATTTAGTGTATTTTCTAATATTTTTTCTGGTTTACCCTTAAAAAGAAATTTAAAACTATCTGGGTTGGAAAATAGAAGTGATAACTCGTTTTGATTATCTTCTGGTAAAACCAATCCAATAAAAACAACTGGTTCAGAACTAGGGATATTCCCTTTTACGAGCATGCTTTTTTCCAAGCTGCCCCTAGGGCAGCAGTCCTACGGTCTTTTGAAAGAGTAATGGGAATATTATGATTTAAAGAAGAATGTATTTTTTTCATGAACGTATTTTTTCCATTTTGTAATGATAGTGCTATAGCTAGTCTTTGTCCAATAACAATTTTTTGACAGTTTTTATTTGTTTTCTTACCTATATATTTTACTCTATTTATGACCAAAATTCTTATAGCTTCTACGGCTTGTGTTAATAGTCTATCCGCAGATTGATTTCCTTTTTCTGCAAGTATTATAAGTTCTTCCAAGGAAGTGATTGGATCGTAGTTTTCCATCCTATTAAAAGTATTAATCAGATATTTTGGCGCCAAACTGGATTCAACAGAGTTTCCAGTCGGGAGTGTTAATTCCCAGGAACGTTTTAAATTATTATCTTTATTGAAATCAGCAATTTTTCCATTAATGATTAGGCCGTCTGCAATACCTGTTCCTCCACCGATATATATTCCATTACTAATATCACGTAAAGAGCCAGATAACCCTTTAATTTCCCCAATAAGACAGCAAACAGAATCGTTATATATTTGATTAATAGGAATATTCTTTTTTTTTAGTTGATCTACGAAGTCTGGTATTCTAGGTCCATTAACCAATAATATTGTTCCATCTTCATCATCGTTTTTCAAACCTGGAAAACATAATCCAACACCTGATATTTTTTGGTTTTTTTTCAAGGCCTGCCGGTAGCAGGTCTGTACTGTATCAATAATGATTTTTCCTTGCTGTTTTTCATTCAATGATATTTTTAAATCTTTTGACTGTTTGAGTTCTTTTTGTATAGATATATGCAATGGTTGAAAATTATTATTCCATCCTGGCATTTGCTCATAGCTGATCTCATAATTAAATGCATTGTAACTGGCTAATTTGGATTGGTCAGAAATCTGAATAGATTGTGCCATCATTTTGGTAGCTCCACCATCTATACCCAAATAAATTTTACTTTTAGTCATTTAATTTTATTTTTGACCTTAAAGATTTTATGCGATTCAGGGATTCATAAATCTTATTTTTACTTATTTCTCCTTCAGAAACTAACTCTCTAAGACAATGGACTGCATTAGGAATTAAATTAGGATCATACTCCAGATTATTACCTAGAATAAACATATCTACACCGGCATTAAGCATGTGTTTCAATGTTGTTTTCAAATCATAGTGAGCTGAAATTGCCTTCATACTTGGGTCATCGCAAATAACAATGCCTGAGAACCCCATTTTTACCCTCAATAAATCAGTTATTGTTTTTCTTGACATTGAAGCAGGAAACTCATTGTCAAAATTATTGTGAAAAGTATGTGCAATAATGATTGCATCCAGATGTTTAGATTTTATAAGATCATTATACGGCTCAAGTTCTTTTTCGCTCCAGGTATTGGTAATGTCTGTAGCTCCTGCGTGTGTATCAGCTGACGCCGATCCTTGGCCTGGAAAATGTTTTCCACAGCAAATAACCCCTTTATTTTGGAGTTGTTCTATAAATACGCGTGAATGATGAGTGATTTTTAGAATATCTGAACTTAATGCTCTGCCTTGTTTAGCAATAAAAGATGATTTTCCTCCATCTATATCAAGGACTGGAGCAAAGTTTAGGTTAATATTTAAGTCATTTAATAACTCACCCAATTTTTTAGAATAGTTTTCAGTAAAATTAATATCATTGTTTTTTCCAATTTCTTTCCAAGATGGAAAATCAGGGAAACCATACTTTATATTGAGACGATTTACTTCTCCTCCTTCTTGATCAATCGCAATAAATAGTGGTTCTTTAGAAATGGATTGTAGACTGTTATTTAAACTTTTCAGTTGTTCAGCTGATTGAATGTTTCTTGTCCCCAATTGTTTATATTCCAAGTCCATATCATATAAAATCACTCCTCCTAATTGGTAATCATGAATCCATTTTTGTATAAGTGTACCTTCAGATATTGATGATCCTCGAAATCCAGCGATGATAAGGTTTCCAATTTCTTTAATCATTATTTCATTAACATTATTTTTTGAGTGAAAATATTTTTTTTATTTTTCAATTGAATAAAATATAGTCCGCTACTCCATTTACCAGCATTCCATTCAATTTGATGTTTTCCTCTATGAAACTCTGCATTTTTCAAAATACTCTGAATGTTTTTACCATTAACATTATAGATATCTAAATCTAATACCTGATCATTACTAATATGAAATGGAATAGTTATTATTGGATTAAATGGATTTGGAAAACTAGGATATAAATGAAAACTCTTGGGTAGAGAACTGGATTCATTCGATTTTAATATATTTTCAAAATTATATTGCGGTCCTACCTCATGAGATAATTCAGATCCAAAATATCCAGAGATATAAACATTAGTAATTGAGATATCGCCATATAGTCCAGGCAAATCATCTCTGTTCTAGGGTATGTATGTGAGTACACCTTCACCCGCAGGTAAAGGATTTCCTGTATTTTGTGAAAGTGCAACTATTCTTCCAGTTTCAATGATCGAAACAGTCTATCCTGCTGATTCAGCTCTTCCTGAATTTCCATTTTGGAACTCAAGTTCATTAATACCTTCGCCTGCCAAATTATTAATATTGATATCGAACTGTATGCCGTATACAGGAATATAATTTTCGATAATAATCGCTAAGGATCCACTAAACGTATCTTCTGATAAGGTCAAATAGACATCTGCATTAGAGTGAATATTTTCAGTGTGGATTATTAAATGGGACGCAATAAAATAATTTGGTTCAGTGTGACCAGTATTGTTGTAATTACAAGATTGGCAAGTAACACCTTTAATACATGATATGTTATTTGGAGAACACTCATTGAAGTATTCTTCCAAGATATAAGATAAAGTTGCAGTATCCCCTGGTGATATAAAATTGGATAAATCAAAATCTATTGGTGTTACTATAGCGCCTGGGCAAAACCCTGCACGGTTGTATTGCCACGATCCATACTGTGGTGAACATGGATTATCCTGACAATCATCTCTCCAAAAATTATGGTTATATAAAAATACATTATTTAAATAAATCTGATGTATTTTTTGTGAAAATTCCGCGGCATTATCGGTATTTCCTTGTCCGTGTCCTGTAGTAATCATTCTAAGATATATTGATTGTGCATCCTCTGGGATATATTCAGTAATCGGGTAAAAATTAATAGGATTTGTTTCATCACCGTATACAGCGTAACTATCATTCCACATATTTCTTATAACAGTAAATGGGTGATTTTGAACCCCTGAAACAAATTCAAACTGGATAGTTAGAAGCCATGCTGGCTGAACCCATGTATCAATATAAGGAACGCAAGTTGATTTCCCCTTTTAATATTGATCGGTAATCAGTCACATCTAAGGTCCAGTCGCATTCAACGTCATAAGGTGTTATGTAACGTCCAATCTCATACCAGCTATTTAAATATTCTACCGATATGTTGGCTTTCCGATCCCAAGGATCGCAACCATCTGTAGGGCAGGATAGATAAATATGCATTAGAATCTGTTGATAATCATTATTATCTTCTGGAAGTTGAGTTGTATTAGTGATAATACGATTATTTGTTCCACCTCCAAAGAAATGATGCACATCATTAAGAGCTGTTACTTTTGTATCACCATGTAAATAATGAATAAAGAATAAAATAATTATAGTTTTTTTCATCAATTTATTTGAGAAAGATAACTTTGTTTGTTTATAATACCCGTTAGAAATTTGCAGCACATAGTATCCCGACGATAAGTTTGTAGGTATCCATTTTACATGGTGTTTTCCTGGATTCTTTATTTCGTAAAGTATCGTATTAACTTTTTTCCCATTTAAATTAAATAATCAAATATCTATAAATGACTTAGAACTTATTTCAAAAGTGATATTATTGACGGGGTTAAATGGATTTGGGAAACTAGATAAATTAAATTTTTCTAGGATATAGGAAATTTGCACTTTTTTTCTATTATTTCTCCAGTCAACAACGGAAAAATGATTTATTTTCACTTTATCATCCAAGAAAAAAAGATTTTCCGATTCCAATGAGCTTCCATCTAGGCTGTAAGCTATGATTTTTTCATTAGACTGTTTCCATACCCAGCCAGTTGGAATTGTATAATCACTTATTAACAGAGGATTCGATAATTCAATTTGGAAACCTGCAATTTCACCGTTTGTTTGAAGAATAATACAGTTATCTTTAACTACATAATTTGCTTTTTTAATACTGACTCTGGAATTACCATCAATATCTAAAATCCACTGAATTAACAATACTAGATCTACAATGTCTATAATGCTATCCTGGTTTGTATCTGCAGCATTTATTTGAATTTCTGTTCCAGCTTCAATTCCCAGCATGATAGCTACAAGAATTACAGTATCATAAATATTTTGTACGTCATCAAAATTTAAATCTCCACTTAATTCTGACATATTGTATCCATCTGCCCATTCTGGATTATCATAAATAATTCCTTGATGCGCATTGCCTGAATTATCATATAGAGTATCTCCGATACCTTCATTAAAAGAGTAGTATGCCACCAATCCATCCTCGCTACCTAATAAAGTAGTATTCATGTCAGAAAGTATTTCTGATTCTGATCGAGCGATATTCCACAAGCGGATTTCGTCTATTTTACCATGAAAATAGCGACCTCCATAATCACTGCCGATACGCAGAGGATTTGTATTTGCACTTATGGTAAGCGGGTTTCCAGATAGTGAATATTCTATACCATTTAAATACAATTTTCGTTATCCTGATTGATTGACTGCTGCAATATGAAACCAGCTTCCTGTATAAAGTAAACCTGTAGCTGTTTCAGATTCATCAAAAGAGATACCGGTGTATGGTGATTGGGATGTAAGCCTTAATACATATCCGTGTGATGCGGGGGTGTGGTATTTGGAGATAATCCCCGAAAGCCAATCAAATGATTCAGGGAAAACCCAGGCCTAAAGAGAATAGTTATTTGTAAGGTCTCATTGAGGATGGTCCTGGATGGATACGTAATCATTATTTCCATCAAATCGTAGAGAATATTCTTGTCCAAAAACAAAACAGAGTGAGAAAAAAAGAAAAAAATGTTTTTGGTTCAATAGATTCATTTTAAATACTAATATAGCCTTATATACAATCTATTTTCCATTCAAAAAACACTATTCATTTGGATAACGGAGCCCTATCTGCTCTCTTATTTGATCCATAGATTTCATTACAGCAATACTTTCTTGATGAGGTAATAAACTTGATTCAATTTCCCTGGATTGCACGCAACGTGCAAATTCAATTGCTTGTTCCCTTAGCCCATGACCTTTATAGGTATTAGGGTATTCAATTTTTGAACCGTCATATAACTCGATTCTCATTGCAGTAGGACAGAAAAATAGACTATCAATTTCTAAAAATCCATTGGATCCCGAAATATGTGCTGTACAAGCTGTCTGGTTATGGGAAGAAGCTGAGATTATGGATTGGGCACCGTTTTCGTATGCAAATACTGCTGATGTTTGTGCATCTACTCCTTTGTCTGTGAAGGTAGATTGTGCAGTAATGCTGGAAGGCTTTCCCAGGACCATGTGAGCAAAAGATACAGGGTAGATCCCCATATCAAGCAGTGCACCCCCGCCTAATTTGGGTTCCCAAAGACGCGGATTCTTGTTACTGGTCAGTTTTTGTCCAAAATCTGCTTGTAACGTAAAGATTGTACCAAGAGTACCACTATTCAAAATCTCTCGAACTTTTGCAATGTGAGGCAAAAATCTTGTCCACATTGCTTCCATTAAGGTCAAGTTTTTTTCTTGCGAGACACTTATCATTAAACGTGCTTCACGTTCATTTATAGAAAATGGTTTTTCACATAGAACAGGTTTACCAGCCTGTAATGCCATTATTGTATGTTCTTTGTGAAGAGAATGAGGTGTAGCTATATAGACGCCATCCAAATCAGGGTCTGAAACTAATTCTGAGTAACTACCGTAGCTCTTGCATCCTGGGTATTTAGATGAGAACTCCAAAGCAGAATTAGATGATCGGGAACCTACAGCGGTTACTCTATGATTTTTTGTAAAACATAAATCATTTGCAAATGTTTTTGCTATCCCACCAGTGCCGATAATTCCCCATCTAAATTTAGAATTTGACATAATTATTTTCCTGATATTTTCTATGCTGTTAGGCCGTGTAAACTATTGACTGTGAAAATTGGTGCAATTTCATAGTCATTATGTGAAGGTTCAAATTCAATTTTTACTAATTTTTCAGGAAGAAGATCAAAAAAATTATCGGTGAAAATGCCCGTCAAATTTTCGCACAGGATATGTAATTCGTGAATAAAGGTTTTTGAATATATGGAAATCACATATTTTGCTCCCAACTTTTCATAATTAAAGTCAATTTCAGGTTTTTCTAATTTCAGTTCTTTTGGCTTGACAAAGAAAAAATTGTTTTTTGCAACAATTATATTGTTTTCCTCAATTTCGCTGATCAATACAATAGTAGTTGGGTCATAGCTAGTGATTAGTTTTTCTCTTTCAATTTCCAGCACTTTTTTAGATCTTGATGATGGTATGTCAATTTTCTTAGAAAGTTTCTTTTTAATATTTCCATCAAATGAATAGATAAATAAATTTATAATTGCAAGTGAACTTTTATTACAATCATTTATAATATAAAAAACTATTGAATTATTTTCTTCAACAATAGAAAGTAATAAAGGATTAAAGAATTTTTTAGCAGCGTATTGTAATGCTTTCCAATTCCCAAAATAATCAATACTAGACCAAGAAGCACCAGGCCAGCAATCGTTAAATTGCCAATAGAGCGTTCCCATACAATAAGGCATATTTCTTCTGTGGGCTTCGACAGCATACCTAATCACTAAAGCCTGCATAATTTGGCTTATCATTGCATAGGATTTAAAATCCTTAGGAGTAGGATAATACATATCTATGTATTTTGTAATATTTTTATTTCCTAATGACGCTTTTTGATGAGATTTAATTACTTCAGATTTAATATCCCAATCTTTTTTCTTTGCAAAAGTTGCAATAGTTTTCGGCTCAGGAAAAGATTGCATACCATACTCGGACATAAATCTTCCAATATTTTCATCAAATCTTTCTATTTCATCTCCTCCGTGCCATACACCCCAGTAATGATTATCGCCAGAACCATATATTTGATCAGATTCTGGAAGTTCAAGACTATGTCCTGGCGAACTTGGCCAATACAATCTTTCTGGATCTAGACTTTGACAGATTTCAGGAATAATCTGATGGAATAAAATATTATAATCTTTTCTCCAAACAGATTTTGGTAATTTTTCTTTCCATCCCCAACTTAGCCAGGCTGAAGCAATTTCATTATTACCGCACCATAATACAATACTGGGATGGTGTTTCAAACGATTTATCTGGTATTGGGCCTCTTTTTTAACTGATTTAAGAAAATTTTTGTTACCTGGGTATAGAGAGCAGGCAAACATAAAATCCTGCCAAATTAGTATGCCAAGTTCATCACAAAGGCTATAGAAGGAATCAGGTTCATAGATGCCTCCGCCCCAAATACGTAGCATATTCATGTTTGCCAATACTGCGGATTTTAGGAGTGATTTATAGTCTTCATTTTTCAGTCTAGGTGTAAATGAATCAGCTGGAATCCAGTTTGCTCCTTTTGCAAAAATGGCTACATCATTAATGTGGATTTCAAAGCTGGTACCTCTTTCATCTTTTTCTCTTTTTATTTTGATACTGCGAATACCAATACGTTTTGTAATCTCTGCTGAATTGCTCTGAGTTATTACTTTTATATTGAAAGTATAGAGCGATTGATCTCCATAACCAATAGGCCACCAAAGATCTGGATCTAAAATTTCTATTTCATAGGTAAAAATATTTTCTTCTGAATTAATCTGTATTGGATAATGAATATTGGTTTTTGATTTTGGTTCAGAAATCACTAGTGTTCCTGTTTCCTGAACTTTTGATTCTATGTATACCAGAAACTTTAATTTTGCAGATCCAGAGCTACATTCTAATTGTTCTATAAAAATATTTGTTATGTTCCATGAGTTCCACCCAATTAATTCTACTTTCTTCCAAATACCAGAAGAAATCAAACACGGGCCCCAATCCCATCCATAATGGTAGGGAGCTTTTCTTGTGTAAGGACTTGTACCACCTGCGCGATCATTCTCGGCTGGAAGAGTGTATGCTTTCGTAGATAGGCTGGGCAGGATTTCATTTAGTGGTGAACGAAAATTAACTAATAATTCATTCTTTCCTTTTTTTAATATCTGAGTTACATCATTTTCCCAGGGATGAAACATATTGTTTGATTCTAATATAATGTGTCCATTAAGGTAAATAGTCGCATAGGTATCGATTCCGTAAAACTTAATTTTTTTATTACTTCTTTTTTTTAATGTTTGGTCAAGGTAAAAATATAATCTATACTTCCAATTGATCTTGCCAATCCATTGAATTTGTTTTTCATTATCCCCAAAAAATGGATCACCTATCAAGCCTTCCTCGATCAAATCCAAATGTATGCATCCTGGTACCTTTGCTGGATACCATTTGTTTTCTTCTGGATGTTGAAATTCCCAGTCATGAACTAAACTTTGTGTTATTTTTTTATTCATAATAGAATGGACAAATTATATATTCTCTCAATTCAATCATTTGGAAATGAAAAATAGGAACATACTGTATTTATGGATCTTTGATTAAAAACCTTAGTCATTTGCGTTTCCTTTATTTTGTTAAAGGATTTAACGTAATTGCATCAAAATCATTTTGAATAAAGTTAGCCCAGGTTTTATATCCATTTTGATTTAAATGAACTCCGTCACTTGTAAAAGATTTATTTAATAGCCCATTATTATCTGAAAAAGCAGAGTGTAAGTCAATAATGGTATGTAATTTATCTTTAGATTGCTTTTTTATTGACCTATTTATTCGATTAATCTGTTTGTTTAAAGAAATCCTATGATTTGGAAACCAGCCATTCTCTTTAAAGTATATATTATTATTTATGGGTATTGTTTGAATAAAATTTTTTTCTATACCCTGGTTTGCTATAGTGTCTTTGATAAGTATTATATTATCTGAAACTGTTTCTACTGTGGTTTTTTCTCTATTAGGGGAATCAGTATTAAAAATATCATTAATACCAATTAATAAAAATACTGCCAAAGGTTTATAATAATAAATTTCATCTAGCCTTGCTAAAACTCCTTCTGTAGTATCACCTCCAATGCCTCGGTTATCAATTCTATTATTATTAAAATATTTTTTCCAGTTTTGTGTTCCTTCAGTAAGACTGTCCCTAAGAAAAACAATTTTATTAAAACCTATAGGTGAATTAGCAAACTCGGTACAACGTTGATCATAATGTTCTTTTTGATCAGCATTATGATTTTTTACAGCTTCCATATGATTATAAAAATGCCTCATTTATAGATTTATAAATAAAAAAATTATAATAAATATTATTATTGAATTATTCTATTAAGTATTTCTTAATATGTGTTGCCCATACTTTATATCCTGCATCATTTAAGTGTAAGCCATCTCTGAAAAATTGCAATTCCATTTTTCCTTGATCATTGATAAATACTGAATGAAGGTCGATAATTTTATACCCTTTATTTTTTCCTGTATCAATAATTTTTCTATTAATTTCATTAATTTGTTTATTTATTGGGTAATTATGATCGGGGAAAAATTCCCTAATATTTCTGAACTTTTTTTCATTAATCGGTAAGAGAGTGTGAATAAAAATTTCTGTGCGATTAGAATTATATTTTATGCTGTCAGCTATATTAAAGATATTAGTGACAATTCTTAATGGCGTAATTTCTTTTTTATAAGTAATTACACCATCAAAAATATCATTTATTCCAATTAACAAAAAAACTTTTATTGGTTTATAGTAAAATACCTCATTTAATCTGGCAAGCATTGACTCTGTAATATCTCCAGTGATTCCTCTATTTACAATATTATTAAGACCAAACTTCTCATTCCAATCTTTGCATCCTTCCATTATACTATTTCCTAAAAAAATAATTTTATTATATCCAATGGGATTTGTTTTGAAATATTGAATACGATTTTTGTATGCAATTATCTGCCACTCAGCTCTATATGGGATGTGCAAATTTGAATCTGGATATAGACTGTCAAAATCTACTTTAATGCCGTTATTATACTTCTGAGCTATTAATGGATTTGTAATAAGCAAGGTTATGAATATTGTTAGTTTCATTTTTATAGTGTAGTTAATTAGAATGAATAACGAAATCCAAGATCTATAGTCATGCCGTAATGTTGTTTAGATGTTAAGTTATTTCCTGCGAAATTTTTTTCCTCTGTATCGGTTAACATCCACTGCTTCTGTAAGATTGCTTGCATTTAAAAAGATTGCCAGACCGCTTATCGGAAGTTTTTGTTTCATTGACAGATCCCATCTACGGTATGCATCTGTTGTTTCTCTCAGCTCAGGCCAAAAATTAGTTCGCATAAAAACATTATCTTTGTGCAGCATAGATAATCTACCTGAAAATCCTTTATAGTCATAGCCAATAGATATATTAATAATTTGATCGGGTTGATCGAGCAAGCGATCGGCATAGAATGTATCAATATTGGTTGTAATTAATGCCGGTATTGACCAATCAAACTCATGATGAAGAATGGTCCATGGATATTTTACATCGTATTCTGTATAGGTATAATTTGCATTAAATACCAGACCGCTTAAAACACCGGGCAGATACCAGAACCTTGTCTGATAATCAATTTCATATCTAGACAGGAAAACGTTATAAGGATTGTTGAGTGTATAGTTTAATATTTTATTTTTCAATAGGTTTTCCGGAAGATTGAAATCATCTGTATTTGTAATTATTCGTGATCCGCTGGCATAAATTAGGTTTTCAATATCTTTTTCAAAGTAACCAATGCTAATGAGTCCAAGGCGGTTTTGGTGCGCAGCTATGGTAAAAAATCAATATTTTTTGATAAGCCGGGAACTAAAAGAGGATTCCGATAATCAATAGTATTATAGGTCCCATCAATTTCGTAAAAAGGGGTCAAATCCCTATAATCAGGTCTCGTAAGAGTGTTGGTTCTGGCAAACCGTATATTTAACCAATCAGTCGGTTTCAGGTGTACAAACAAAGCAGGAAGAAAAAATGAGTTTTTCCGTTTTTGGGAAGATGGCTCTCCAGTATAAACCCAATGAGGGGCAGGTGATTTTACAGATTTGTAAGATTGATACTCGGTAGATTTACCTTCGAATCTTGCACTGGATACAACATTAATTTTTGATCCTATATTGATATCTGCCATAAAATAAGATGCTTCATAATTTTCTTTGCCCGAATAGTCATATTGTATTGAGTGCGTTTCACTAATTCGGTGCATTACTGATTCAGGAATTATTACTCCTGAATTAAATTTATCCCAATTAGCTCTCATATAATTGAAGACTTTCATCATAAAATCAATATCAGCAACAGGACCAAAATCATATCTACCTATAAAATATTCATCTAATATTGTAACACAATAAACAATTTTTGATCCGATTTCATCAATATTATTAGGATATTTATAGATATTAATTACTAATTCAGTAGATTATTTGTAAATGAAATATGAAATAAGGCAGTTAGCGTTTATGAAAAATAACGAGAAAAACAATCAGGATTGGCCAAATCTAAGATATTACCGAAAATAAAATATCGTGCTAGGATTGCCGAAAAAAAATGAAAATAGGATAGTATTCATCGGAGACTCTATTACAGAAGAGTGGGGGAACTTGTATCCACGTTTCTTTGCAAATCAGGGTTATATTAATAGAGAGATAGGAGGTCAGACAACTCCTCAAATGTTATTGCGCTTCAAGCCTGATGCTATTAATCTTAAACCAAATGTTATCGTTATTCTTGCGGGTACAAATGATATTGCAGGAAATACAGGACCATCAATGGTTAAAATGATTACTGATAATATATTTTATATGGCAGAGTTAGCAATCAATAAAAAGATAAAAATTATTCTCTCTTCTATATTACCCGTACATAATTACCCCTGGAATCTTTCTATTAAAAATGTGCCATCTAATATTAGTTCTATTAACGTACTTATAAAAGATTATGCAGTCAGAAATAAAATGGTATATCTGGACTATTATTCTTTAATGGTAGATAAAAATAAAGGACTCGATATAGGATATACGAAAGATGGTGTTCATCCAAATAAGACAGGCTATGAGTTAATGTCTAATATTGCTACAAAAATATTATCAAAGATCTAGAAATTGATTTTATTTCTAATATCGGTGAATAGAATTCAAAATAGTTTCCAATATTTTGATATTGTTAGTCGTTTATCCAATTGGATTTACGTAATGAACAGATTTTTTAGATTCCTGCATTGTAAGTCCAAGTTTCTTAATATTAATCGAGCAGGAGTGAAATGATAAGAATCAGCTCAAAATTTTTTTATTTTACATTTTTTTTATCAATAATGTATGGACAGGGATTTTGGGGGAGTGCGTTTCCAGAACAAAAGTTGGAATACAATCCTAGAACATATGTTTGCTATAAGGCATCTGGAAAAATTATTATGGACGGGAAATTAGATGACATAGACTGGGAAAAGTCAGCTTGGACCGAATCTTTTGTGGATATTGAAGGCAGCCTTAAGCCAGATCCGTTTCTGGATACTAAAGCAAAAATGCTGTGGGATGATACATATTTTTATTTTGGTGCGGAAATGGAAGAACCACATGTTTGGGCCACTCTGACTGAACGTGATGCAGTAATTTTTAAGGATAATGATTTCGAAATTTTTCTTGATCCAGATGGAGACACTCACAACTATTATGAGTTGGAAGTCAATGCATTGGCCACAGAGTGGGATCTTATATTATTGAAACCATATCATGATGATTCTAAAGTCGCATTAGACTCGTGGGATATCCCTGGTCTTATTACTAAGGTTAATATAGACGGAACAATTAATAACCCATATGATCAGGATAAAGGTTGGAGCGTAGAAATTGCTATTCCCTGGAAATCTCTGATTGGGAATTACCGTTCAAATAATCATCCAAAAGATGGGGAGCAGTGGAAAGTGAATTTTAGCAGAGTACATTGGGAGACAGACATTGCTGATGGATCTTATATTAAAAAAGATAAATCAGAGTATAACTGGGTTTGGTCCCCCCAGGGTCTTATTTACATGCATATGCCTGATCTATGGGGAATTGTTCAATTCACAAATCAATCCCCAGGAAGGAAAAAAGTAAAATATAAAGAGAGTAAGGTAGATCAAATAAAATGGGCACTTAGACAGGTCTACTACAGGCAGAGAAATCATTATTTCAAAAATGAGAAGTATACTGATTCAATTCAACTACTGAATTTAATTACGGCACCAAGAGAAGACATACCCTGGCCGCCAGAAATTGTTTTGACACATTCGGGTTGGGAAGCAATTCTGGTTTGGAATGACCAAAAAGTTATTATCAGAAAAGATGGAAAGGTTTGGGTAAAATGAATTTATCCATCTTGGACTGGCTAATTGTATTTGTTTGTTTAGCAGGGATGATTTTTTCTGTCCGCACTACAAAGGGTTTGATGAAAAGTGTCTCTGATTTTCTGGCAGCAGGAAGAACAGCAGGAAGATATGTAGTCTCCGTTTCAAGTGGTGTGGCTGGGTTGGGTGCTATATCCATCGTGATGTTTTTGGAGATGGGATATGTATCAGGATTTGCTCTTGCATGGTGGGGATTAAGCCAGGGAATTATAATACTATTGATTACAGTCTCAGGATGGGTTATTTATCGTTTTCGCTCAACCCGTTGTTTAACTTTACCCCAATTTTTTGAGATACGTTACAGTCAAAATTTTCGAGTTTTCACGGGTTTTATAGCTTTTTTTTCGGGTATCATTAATTTCGGGATTTTCCCAGCTGTCGGGGCTCGGTTTTTCATTCACTTTTGTGGCCTTCCAGAATCAATTTTAGGCATTCCTATATTTCCTATAGTGATGATTTTTTTACTATCAATAGCTTTGTATTTTGTCCAGACAGGAGGCCAAATTGCTGTTATAATTGCTGATTTTTTTCAGGGTGTTTATGTAAATATTATTTTTATTGTGATGATATTTTTCCTTTTATTTAGTGTCGGCTGGGATCAGGTTACCGAAGCTTTAGAACAAACCCCGATCAAGCTTGCTGAGGAAGAAATAACCGATATTCAAAAACAAAAAGATTTTTATTCTTTGAACCAATTTGAACAAAATGAAAAAATTATAGAAATCCGCGAAAAATATGAGAATTCATCCAGAATTAATCCGTTTAAAACCAGTCATGTAGAAGATTTTAATTTCTGGTATTTTCTGATAGGAATCATCGGAATAATGTATGGTACCATGAGCTGGCAGGGGAGCCAGGCTTATAACGCATCAGCAAAGAGTGCTCACGAAGCAAAAATGGGTGCAGTTTTGGCGGGATTTAGAGGCTTTCCACAGGCACTTTTTTTCTTGTTCGTTCCGATTGCAATTTATGTTTTTATGAATCACGCGGATTATCATTCAATATCTTTATCAGTTAATACTTCATTAGATCAATTCAATTCAGATGCATTGAGAACTCAAATGCGTGCACCAATTGTTTTATCCGAAGTTTTACCAGTAGGACTAATGGGTGCATTTGCTGCACTAATGTTGGCTGCATTTATAAGTACGCATGATACATATCTTCATTCGTGGGGCAGCATTCTTGTACAAGATGTAATCATGCCTTTTAGAAAGGATCCCTTTGATAAGGATACCCACCTAAAGGTTTTGAGATATTCTATATATGGTGTTGCAGTCTTCATATTTTTTTTCAGCTTACTTTTTCAGCAGAATCAGAAAATTGCACTTTTTTTTGCAATTACTGGAGCAATATTCGCTGGTGGAGCAGGTGCAGTGATTATTGGTGGTCTATATTGGAAAAGAGGCACCACTTCTGCTGCATGGTCTGCGATGATTACAGGTGCAGTGATTGCCGTGAGTGGTATTATACTGAAACAGATATCAGCTGATTGGTTGGCAGATACCGATTCAATGATTGTATTGAAACAGGGTATAATAATTTTAAGAAATATTAATGGACAGGTATACTGGGCAATAGGTATGGGAGCTTCTGCTTTATCTTATGTTCTCGTTTCTTTATTTGGAAAGCGTTCTATATATAATATGGATAAAATGTTAAACCGAGGTGAATATGCTATTAAAGGGGAGATGGAAATTGTAAGTGAGTTACCTGAACGGGGGTGGAAGATGCTTGGGATGGGAAAGGAATTTACCAAGGGAGATAAAATCATTTACATTATAAACTATGTTTGGACCCTGAGTTGGACAATCGTCTTTTTTGCAGGAACAGTACATAATCTCTATAATGATGTCAGTGATGCTTCATGGATGAATTTTTGGAAATATTATTTATTAATACATATTATTATGGCTGTTATTTCTATCATTTGGTTTACCTGGGGAGGATTTAAAGATCTGGGAGAAATGATGACAAAACTAAAATCTACTGATAGAGATCACAAAGATAACGGATGGATTTCAGTAGAATAACTCTTATGAATAAAAAAGAAACAGAAATCCTTATAAACAGAATTGATAAGTGGTATAACCAGTTACCATCACTTTTTATCTACGATAAACAAACTCTTCGTGCTGAATATGCTTGGTCAAATACTCCAGTACCTTTTTCAGATAGGCTTAGCTTAGACTACAAACCTATTACAGAAGGAGAACAATGGGGCCAGAAATGGGAAAGTGCCTGGTTCCATTTACAGGGAGAAATACCTGAAGTATGGTTAGGGAAAGCGGTTGTAGCAGAGTTAGATTTTTCAGGGGAAGGGTTGGTTTTTGGCTCTGATGGCAGAGCTATTCAAGGTATAACAAATGGTTCGATATGGGAACCAAATTTTGTTCGCACAATAGTGCCCTTAGATGATAGTTGTCACTCTGATGGGAAAATAGATTTTTGGGTTGAAGCAGCAGCAAATTCGTTGTTTGGTATTTTTATGGATTCAGATCCATCGGAAGAAAACCCGAAGCGACATGGATGGTTCAATTCCAAGGTTGAGAAAATAAAGATCGGGATTTTTAATGATGATGTTTGGAAATTGTATCTCGATGCACGTATCCTGCTTGGTTTAGTAAAACGGCTTAATGAACAATCTGTAAGGCGTTCAAGAATAATTCGGGTATTAAATGATTGTATTAATGCATTTGAAATCGATCCTAAAAAGATAAAACAAGCCCGAGGTTTATTAAATGTTGAATTGAAAAAACCAGCATCGGCATCTGACCTTATTGTTTCTGCAATAGGCCATGCGCACATAGATACTGGTTGGCTCTGGCCCGTTAAGGAGACTATAAGGAAATGCGCTCGAACTTTTGCAACGCAATTGAATATTATTGAAAAATATCCAGAATATATCTTTGGAGCTTCTCAGCCTCAGCACTATCAATTTATTAAAGAGTTTTATCCAGAAATATATAAACGCATAAAAAAGGCAGTACGTTCTGGTAACTGGGAAGTCCAGGGAGGGATGTGGGTTGAAGCTGATTGTAATCTTATTAGTGGCGAATCAATGGTGCGTCAGCTATTGCATGGAAAGAATTATTTTATGGATGAGTTTAATGTGGATGTAGATAATTTATGGCTGCCAGATGTGTTTGGCTATTCTGCTGCATTACCTCAGATCCTAAAAAAATCAGGTATCAATTATTTTCTGACACAAAAGCTTTCATGGAGCCAGTTTAATGATTTTCCTCATCATACCTTTAATTGGCGGGGAATTGATGGTTCAGAAATCCTGACCCATTTTCCGCCCGAAAACACCTACAATAGCGAGCTGGATACGGAATTTTTAATTCCTGCACAGAATAATTTTAAGGAGAAAGATAGAATTAATGAGTTTATTTCCTTATTTGGGGTAGGTAATGGAGGTGGAGGCCCTAAACCTGAAAATATAGAACTTGGACGAAGAATGGCAGATTTGGAAAATTCTCCTAGAGTAAAATTTGACACAGCAAAAAACTTTTTTCACCGATTAGACAGTTATAAGAATGAAATAGAAACATGGGTGGGCGAACTTTATTTAGAGCTTCACCGGGGTACTCTTACGACTCATGGATTGGTTAAAAAACATAATCGGCAACTGGAATGGAAGCTTCGCGCTGTAGAAATTCTTTGGTCTTGTGCTCCTATACAAAAATATCCATTAAAAACGTTGGATGGATTTTGGAAAAAATTACTTATCAACCAATTTCATGATATTATCCCGGGGTCGAGTATCAATTTGGTCTATCAAACCACTCACATAGAATACGAAGAGCTTCAACATGGCTGTAATTCACTTATTACTCAGGTTGGGAAAATTTTATTTGAGCAAAATCCTGACTCATTTGTTTTGGCCAATACACTGTCATATTCTTGGAAGGGAATGATTTCTATTCCAAAATCTCTTCATGGGTTTTCTATCATAGATGAAAATAAAAAAACATTGCCCTTACAAAAATGCGGTGAAGAAGTATTAGCATATGTAGAAATAGATTCTTTATCCTTTAAGTCATATAGAAAAGCAGACCCTGTTTTATTAAAGCAGAATAATTTAGATGAATTAGTACTAGAGAATGAACTAATATGCTATAGGTTTGATAATAATGGAGCCCTCATTTCTGCTTTTGATAAGGAAGCAGAAATGGAAGTTTTAGATGGAGTTGGAAACGTACTTTCTCTTTATGAAGATCGTCCAAATGATTGGGATGCTTGGGATATTGATTTTTTTTATCGAGATGTTTATATAGAGAAAGCCATTGCTCAAAAAACCGAGTTTGGTTCAAAGGGTGATGTATTACAAGAATTAATATTTACCCTCACGATCGGCCATTCACAGATACAGCAAACTGTATCATTAAATCCAAATTCAAAACGTTTGGACTTTAATACAATGGTCAATTGGAAGGAAAAGCATAAAATGCTCAGGGTCCATTTCCCAGTTAGTATCATATCAGAACGAGTTTCATTTGATATACAGTATGGCTATGTAAAACGGAATACGCATAGAAATACAAGTTGGGACAGGGCCAAGTTTGAAGTGGTAGGCCATAAATATGGTGACCTATCTGATCACGATTATGGAGTGGCACTTTTAAATGACTGCAAGTATGGTTATATGGTTCACAATAATATTTTAGATTTAAATCTTCTAAGGTCACCAAATAATCCGGATCCTGATGCTGATATAGGAGAACATTATTTTACTTATAGCTTTTTTCCTCATCTATTTGATTTGATACGCTCAGATGTAATTAGGGAATCGACATGTTTGAACCAGAAACCAATAATGTTTGAAGGAGTAGAATCACATATAGAGATGCCTGTTAAATTGGAAGGTAATGGTTTAGAATTATCCGTTTTAAAAAAAGCAGAAAAAGAAGATGAATTGATATTGCGCATTGTGGAGACACTGGGACGCAATTCGAATGGGAGTCTTTTTTTAAATGGTGTACTATATGAGAGTGATTTAATGGAATGGAAACAGATAGGAAAAAAAATGCATGTAGATAAATCAATCAAACTTAATTTAAAACCATTCGAGATTAGAACTTTTAGATTTAGCCCTGGTATTTGAACCCATGTAAAAAGAGCTAGAATTAATTTATATTATTTTTTATAGATGATTGGGCAGATGGATTTATTTTCTATTTGATCTAAATAATCTGAGTGATCTCCTGTGATATCAATTCTCTCAGCCATATCTGTACAAAAATGCACAACCATGCCAATCCTCGGACCTTTGCTAATATTTGGTCCAGATGAATGATACACCCTAGATGTGTGGATAATTATCTGACCTTTTTCAATATTTGCGCTAACAATTTTAAAATCATTGTGCATTTTTATAAGAACATCATTTTGTGAAGCAATATTTTTATCGAAGAAATCCATTCCTGAAATATCATCCCATTTATTGGAACCGCGTATGTAGCGAACAGGGCCTGATTCCTCATTAACATCCGATATTGCAATCCACGCAGTAAATACACCATTTGGTTTCCAAAATGGCCAATATTGGGTATCACGATGCCAACCTGCATGACCTTTTTTACCACCTCCTGCAGGTTTCCAAACCAACTGTGAATGCCATATTTGAATCATCTTTGCTCCAACCGCTTCGGCTAATCTTTTTCCAAAACTTGGTAGTGTAATTAAATTCCAAATATGTTTATTGCAGATGTGAGGCTTATCAATTTTAATTATATTTTTAGGATCATCTCCAACATCCCAGAATCGATTTTCAGGAGGGACTCTAGTTTCATAGTTCCCCTTGATCACATCGTACAAACCATTTCTGGCTGATGCTATCTGAGAAGATGAAAATATTTTTGGCAATAAACAAAACCCATCTTCTGATAAATTATATTTTACATTATGCATATTTATAAAGATATCAAGTTTGGTAAAAGCACCTAATCAATATATTCTTCGTATCCATTAAAGGGCATATGTTGTTTTTCATCAAATTTTGGTGGAAGAGAGTAATTGTTTTTTATCTCTTTTTCTGCAATTCCTTTTGATAAAATACATTTCCAACCTTGTCTATTTACATATACTGATGTAGGAATATAACGCAGTGTTAGACCCATGCGCCACTTATCAGAGAGGTTAGGATTTGATCCGTGGATGATAAATGGATTATGGATTGATATGTCTCCAGCATTTAGTTCTATATCAACCGTATCTGAATCATCGATTTGATCAGGATGTATGGCAAGATCTAATACAAATTCTTCAGTGTCAACTTGAATCATTTCTGAAGGTTTAAGAAGGTTTTTATTTTGGGTTCCAGGAATCACTCGCATACACCCACTTTTTATTGTTGATGAAGTTCCTGCTACCCAAAGTGAAACAACTTTCATAGGTTCAAGCGGCCAATAGGATCCATCCTGATGCCAGTCGACTGGTTTACCAGTGTATGGTTTTTTGGCAATATAGTGAGCACCAAAAAGAGCAATGTTGGGTCCGATTATTTTTTCAACAATACTTAGAAGCTGATTCGATTTGACTAAGTAGTGTATAAATGGGTCATGAATCAATAAATCATGGTGGAATGCTTCAGGTCTAATATCTGGATATTTTAATCCCAGCCAATGAACATGATTTTTTATTTCATTTGCTAGATCAGGATCAATAGCATTTCGTATAATCACAAAACCGTTTTTATTGTATTCCTTTTTTATATTACAATTAATCATACATTCCGTTTGTTTACATAATCAAAATATCATTTATCCAAATATTTATTAATATAATAAAGATCCAGCTCCTTCGAGTCTTTATACTTTAGCCTTAGTTCAGCTAATTCAGTTTTTAATTTCGAAACAATATTCCCATAAGCAGGATCATTATATACATTTTTCATCTCTTGAGGGTCGTTGCTACGATCGTAAAGTTCCCATTCGTCTACATCATAATAAAAGTGGATTAGTTTAAATGTTTCAGTCACAATTCCATAATGTCGTTTTACCATATGGACAGATGGATATTCATAATAATGGTAATAAACTGCTTCCCGGTCCCATTCGTGATCACGGCCCAGCAACAGAGGTAAAAGACTTTCACCTTGCATATCAGATGGTGGAATGATATTTGCCGCTTCAAGAAATGTTTGGGCGAAGTCTAGGTTTTGGACCATTTGAGTTTTCTTTATTCCAGGTTTTATTCTTTTTTTCCAGCTGATCAATAATGGTGTTTTAAATGATTCATTATATATAAACCGCTTATCGAACCAACCATGCTCTCCAAGATAGAATCCTTGATCTGATGTATAAATAACAATTGTATTCTTATCCAAACTGGAATCTTGAAGATAATCCAGGACACGGCCAACATTATCATCAATAGATGAGATACAGCCAAGATAATCTTGCATATATCGCTGGTATTTCCATTCCATTTTTTCTTTATCACTCAAGAGTTTCCAATTCTGTTTGAACCACATATTAATGGAATCCAAAACAGGTTCGTATATGGTTTTTTGCATATCATTTGCTCTTATGAATGATGTTGTAAATCCATCTGAGCCGCCCCAATTATAGGGTTTTACAAATGGTTTAATATTATTTAATGACTCAAGGATTTCAGGTCTTATCTTGGAATCATGACTATATCTTAAATCATACAGTATATTCATTTCAGCTGTCTTCGCAGCTGTACCTCTATTTTTATAGTCATCGAATAAAGTTTCTGGTATGGGAAACTCTTTTTTAGAAAACTCAATAAATTTTTCTGGGCTTGGCCACCACGGCCTGTGAGGTGCTTTGTGCAGATACATCATTAGAAATGGTTTTTCTTTGTTTCTTTTGGTTTTTAACCAATTCAGGGATAGATCGGTAATAATATCAGTAACGTATCCAGTTATAGTAGTATCACTGGTTTTGGTTATAAAAGTAGGATTAATATAATGCCCCTGACCAGGTAGAATCATAAAATCATCTATTCCTTTAGGATTGTTTCAGAAGTGCAGTTTTCCAAACATTGCAGTTTGGTACCCTGCCTTTTGGAAAAGTTGTGGAAAGGTTATCTGGTTTGAATCAAAAGGAGTTTCATTATCAATTTTTCCATTGATGTGATTATGTTTTCCTGTAAGGATTGTAGCCCTTGAAGGAGCACAAATAGAATTAGTGACGCATGAATTGGTAAATAATGCTCCATCCTTGGCAATACGGTCAATATTTGGTGTCTGGATTAATTTATCATTGTAAGAACTAATCGCTTGATAAGCATGATCATCAGACATAATAAAAAGGATATTTAGTTTAGACGATTCATGACCATTTTGGTTGGAACAAGAAAAAAAGAATAATAGGAAAATGGAATAAATAATTTTTTTTTCGAATTTTGAACTCATAATAGATTCCATTTTTTATACGTAGACCGCCAAAAATCTACTATCATAAACAAGATTAAAAAACCTAGTCTTATAAATGAATCCTTATTGCAATAATTGATTAAATATCTATTTTTATATCAAATGTGGTCATTCAAATCTCAATAAATGAATTGTTATCCTATTGAATTATGGTTTATCACTGCACCTATAATTTTTCTAATTGATGATGTATACATTTTATCTTGCTGAAGTTCCAGTTTATAGATGTAAGAAAATGAAAGAATTTTATCTTCCCTTTTTTTTTATTCTTACTTTTTGATATGAGCTTTCCACAGTTTTACAACTATTTTGGCTTCAAAGAAGCATTTATCAGATATTTTGTTTTGGTTATGATATTCTATGGTTGTGCCAAAGAATCTTCTCATAGATATGAACCAAATTATTTTGGGGAAATGGTATTAATCCCAGGGGGAACATTTATGATGGGAGGCAGAGATCAGCAAGCTGGCCCAGATGAATTCCCATTGCATGAAGTAAAGGTTGACAGCTTTTACATGGACATACATGAAATTACCAACCGGCAATTTTCAGATTTCGTATTAAAAACAAACTATATAACCGTTGCAGAAAAAGTTATTGAATGGGAAGAATTAAAAAGAAATCTACCATCAGGTGAATCTAAACCTGATGAAAATATTTTACAGCCTGGTTCTTTGGTATTTAAGGCTACGCTTGGTCCAGTCCCGCTAAATAATGAAACACAATGGTGGAAGTGGACCATCGGTGCGAATTGGAAGCATCCAGAAGGCCCTGGAAGCACTATTGAAAAGTTAATGGATTATCCAGTAGTTCATATAGCCTGGGAAGATGCTGTGGCATACTCCCGGTGGGCTGGAAAGCGGTTACCAACAGAAGCAGAGTGGGAGTGGGCGGCTAGGGGTGGTTTAGATAATCCAATCTATCCATGGGGAAATAATTCAATCAGCCAATCGTCTTCCAAAGCGAATTTTTGGCAAGGAATATTTCCTTATGAAAACACTTTACAGGACGGTTTTTTTGGTACAGCTCCTGTGAAATCTTATTCACCTAATGGGTATGGTCTGTATGATATGGCTGGAAACGTATGGGAATGGTGTAATGATTTGTATCATTTCGGGTCCTACGGTATCTTCGCATCCAACAAAATAGCTATTAATCCCAAAGGCCCTTCCAGTTCATTCGATCCTAATGAACCGCATATCTCCAAACGGGTAATGCGGGGTGGGTCTTATTTATGTAATGATAGCTATTGCAGTGGTTATCGTGTTACCAGACGCATGAGTTCAAGCCAAGATACAGGACTTAGTCATACTGGTTTTCGATGTGTAAAATCCCTAAAATAGAATGAAAAGATTAATATTATTTCTTTTTCTTTTTGTTTTGAATAAACAGCTTTTGGGGATCAGATGATAAAATGAAAAGTTTAAAAGACGAACGTATGGCTTGGTGGCGGGAAGCCCGTTTTGGTATGTTTATTGATTGGGGGCTTTATTCCATTCCCGCAGGATAGTGGGAAGAAAAAACAAATCATGCTGAATGGATTCGTACAACTGCACAGATTCCATTGGAACAGTATGGCAAATTTATTGAAAAATTTGACCCAATAAAATTCAATGCGGATGAATGGGATCGAATAGCTAGCGATGCAGGAATGAAATATATTGTTATCACAAGTAAGCATTATGATGGTTTTCTTCTTTTTAATTCCAACTATACAGATTATGATATTATGTCAACTCCTTTTCAAAGAGATATTTTAGATGAACTTGCGAAAGCGTGCTGTAAATGTGGATTGAAAATATACTGGTATCATTCTATCATGGATTAGCATCATCCAGATTATTTACCTCGGCGTAACTGGGAGATGAATCGAAAAACAGAAGGAGCTGATTTTAATTGTTATGTTATTTATATGAAAAACTAACTCCAGGAATTGTTAAATAACTATGGTGATATTGGAGTGCTTTGGTTTGATGGTGAGTGGGAAGAGACTTGGACTCATGATTTTGGAAAGGATCTTTATAATTATGTCAGAGATTTGCAACCGAAATATGGACTTATGCAAAAAGGTGAAATGCCAGAATTTGATTTTGGTTATCATCCTGATGCCAGGAAGAAATTCAAAGAAATTTATGATATTGATCCGTTAGAATTAAAACACCCAGAGCTAAATAATAAATGGCTAAAGTTTAGATTAGATGAAGTTACAAGCTTAGTAAATGATTTGGTAAAGATTACACATAAAAACGGTACTGAACTATCTGCTGCTGTATTTCCTTACCCAGAAATGTCTCGTAAGATGGTTCGACAGGATTGGTCATCTTGCAATTTAGACATTGCTTGTCCTATGAATTATCATCATTTTTACAACAAAGACCTTGACTGGATAAAATACAGTGTTGAAAATGGCATTGAAGAGACAAATGGCCGTTTCAAATATTTCTCTGGAATTTTTGTGAATGCATTAACTCCTCAAAAATTAACAATTGCGATCAACAATGCAATAAATGGGGGGCAAATGGTGTAAATTTTTTTAGTATTCATAACCTAATGGAAGAGCATTTAGAAATTATTAAATCATTTAAATGAATAGGATAAAAAAAGAAAACATGATGGAAATGTGTAATAATTTTCAGCGATGAACTAAATTGAATTAAGATAAATTGCATTTGAAAATTATATCTAATCTAATCTCTCTGGTTTTTTTATTTGGCCTCACTGAAAAATATACCAGTTTTCAATGGGTGGAAACATTGCCAAAACCTTGGGAGCTATCTAATGAAGATTTTTCATCTTATTTGCCACAGTTTAAAAAGCATTTTCCTGATTATCATAATAGAATAAAGGCGATAAATCTATGGCGGGTTGGGACACCCTATGGGATTTTTAAACTTGGAGAAGAAATTGAACCAGATCCAGATCCAATTATTAGAATTGATACTTCTGATTGTACAGTACACGTACTAACTACAATGGCTTTTGCCCAAAGTAATAATTGGGATGATGCAAGAAGTAACATGGTAAATATTCATTACAAAGAAAATAAAAATGGTAAAAAATTTCCAACATATAAATCTCGATGGCATTATACATCAGATAGAATTTTAAATCATAATCAGACAATAGATATTACCAGTCAACTGGTCCCCAACCAATATTTAAAGACAATAACAATTGAATTAAATCGTAAGCAAGATGGTTCTGAATTCCTTGATCTTGACTGGTCATCATTCCAACAAATTTCTTTTATACCTGTGGAAAATATTTCACATATTATTCTTTCAAAGCTTCCAGAAGTATGTGGTGTTGCTTTTGTGAAAAGAAGCTATTTTGTATCAGGCATTGTGATCGCTCATGAAGGATATTTAATTGATAGAAAAAGCTTGATTCATGCTTCATCCATTGAAGGAAAAACAGTTAATGTCCCATTTATGGAATATTTACTTAACAACGGTAATTCAAGATTTGATGGAGTGATGATATATAAAATTTCACCCAATAATAAATAGTAGAGTTGGTATTATACGTAGGCGAATTAAACCAGTTAGATGACTTTTTTCAATGAATAAAATGACTAAATACAATATACCGATGCTATTTATAGTATGCACCTGGATTTCAGCGCAAAGAGTGGTAGGGTATTATCCGCAATGGATTCAAAATTCATTTCCTCCTGAACAAATTGATTTTTCTGTTATAACACATGTAATTCATGCCTTCGCGTGGCCAAACGCTGATGGTTCAATCAGCTATTATGATAATATGCTGGATCCAGATATTGCCAATGTTGTACACCAAAATGACCGAAAATTACTGCTTTCATTTGGGGGTTGGGGAAATACTGGAGGGTTTGCAGCTATGGCATCGACTATAGATAGCAGAGAGAACTTTATCTCAAATCTATTAGATTTGATGTTCAACTATGGATACGATGGTATTGATTTGGATTGGGAATACCCTGCCACTGCTGAAGAAACAAATGATCTTACATCATTAGTGGATGAATTGCGGATTGCATTTGATAGTATAAATCCAGATTACATGATTACTATGGCAGTTGGTCCTGGCAATTGGAGCGGTCAGCATTTTGAATATGAGACTATGAATGAAAATTTGGATTGGTTCAGTATGATGGGTTATGATTTTCATGGTAGCTGGTCTAATCATGCTGGACACAACGCTCCATTATATCAGTCACCTCCTGGAGATCTCGATGGAGCAGTACATACTGGTATAAATTATTTGCTGAATTCCAGAAATATTCCTGCCGAAAAATTAAACCTGGGTGTTCCTTTTTATGGGAAGAAATTCAATGCAAGTGCAATAAATGGAAGTTTCAGTGGATCTGTTACGGATATTTGGTATGATCAAGCTGCAGGCATGATTAACTCAGGCTATAACTATTATTGGGATGAAAATGCTCGTTGCCCATATTTGTTAAATGAGAACCAAACTCAGTTAGTCACATTTGATGATCCAGCATCTATTCAGGAAAAAGCGGAATATGTAAAGCAGCATGGTCTTGGAGGAATGATGATTTGGGCATTGGGATATGATCATGTTAATGGTGTACAAGAGCTTATTGAATCCATTAGTCTACATTATCTCGGGCTATATTCTGAAATAAATAAAACTTATCCTGATGATATATCGATTCAGATTTTTCCGAACCCATTCAATAGTCGCTGTAGAATCCAGCTTTTTTTATCAGACCCAGTAAATAAATTATCTATTTATTCGATTGATGGAAAGTTAATAGCCTCATTGTCCAATAAGACAAACTCAAGAGACAATCAGGAATTTGTATGGGACGGTAAAGACAAAAACCAAAATACAATAGCATCGGGTATCTTTGTTGTCATAGCTCAATCGAAGGAAAAAGTATATTCCGATAAGTTGTTGTATTTAAAATAATATCTGTTCACTGAATTGTTCTAATCATCCTAATATCATGAATGAAGTTCTTAATTTTAATTGATACTGGTTTTGGAATTGAATACAATTGCATATTTTAATTTCACAAAAAATCCAGATTTATAGAGCATAAATGAAAAAATTTCCAAAATCGGTTTTAGCTCCAATGATAAAGAAGAATTTAAAAATACAATGTGCACTACTGCTTTTTCTTGCCTTATGTTTTAATGGATGTGGTAAAAATTTCTCAAAAGATTCCAGCTGGGCAAGAAAAACCTTTGATCGTCTTTCCCTAAGACAAAAGATTGCTCAGATGTTGATATATAGAATGAATATGAATTTTTTACCCAACTCAAGTAAAAAGTGGAAGGAAATTCAATCACTCTTGGATACAGATGGAATTGGTGGTATACACATTTGGTACGGGGATGTGGGGACTTCACTTAGTTTATTAAATGATATACAATCTCATTCTGATGTACCTATACTGGTTGATGCTGATATTGAATATGGTTTATACCAAAGATACCCAATAGGTACAGAATTGCCTCCTTTTATGGCGATTGCTGCAACTGGGGATCCAGAATTTGCTTATGCTGCAGGTAGAATTGTTGCTGTAGAAGGTAGATCTCTTGGTATACATTGTAATTTTGCTCCTGTATTGGATGTCAATAATAATCCTCGAAATCCAATTATTAACACACGTTCTTTTGGGGAAGATCCTGATCAGGTCTCTATTTATGGTGAAGCCTATATTCGTGGATTGCAAGATTATGGTATGATTGCTACAGCAAAACATTTTCCTGGCCATGGTGATACGGAAACAGATTCACATTCTGGACTTGCAGAAATACCTAGTAATAAAGATAGATTGTGGTCAGTTGAAATAAAGCCATTCAAACACGCTATTAATTTTGGTGTTGATGCAGTGATGATATCACATGTTCATGCACCAGATTACCAGTTTAATGCTGACCTACCGGCAACGCTATCCAAGTTTTGGGTCACTGATATTCTAAAAGATAGTTTGGGATTTAATGGAGTGGTAGTAACAGATGCTATGAGTATGGGCAGTATTACTAATAATTACTCAGATTCGTATGGTCTGATCGAAACAATAAACGCGGGTTGCGATTTTATTATTCCTAAAAGTGAAAATTATATCGAGTCTATAGATATAATTGAGCAAGCTGTGCTTGATAGTTTAATTTCAATAGAAAGAATTGATGATTCAGCGCTAAAAATTTTGCGGGCGAAAGAAAAAGTTGGAATTAATAATAACCGATTTATTGGAATAAAAGATGCTCAGGAATTTTTAAAGGATAGTACTTTCCAACTCACGGCTAATCGTATAGCAGCAGAATCTCTAACATTGGTAAAAAATGAATCTAAATTTTTTCCACTTAAATTAAAACAGAAGGAGAAATTGTATGTTATAGATATCTATGATCATAAGAATGACCATTCTGAATCGATTACAACGCAAGGTTTACGTAAAATGGGAGCAAGGGTTTATGCATTCCAAGTGGATGATTCAGACAAAAAATATTTGACTCGTGCTATTTTAAAGCAAATTCCAAAAAATTCGACAATTATTGTTAATGCATTTGTAAGCCCTTCAGCTGGAAAGAATAAAATCAATTTGTCAAAAACTCAGGAGAATTTCATCCAGTCTCTTGCGGCCAAGTCAAAAAAATTATTATTGAACAGTTACGGTAATCCTTATTTGATCGCGTATTTCCCAATGGTGAATAATTACATGTGTTCCTGGAAAGAAAGTAAAGTTATGCAAAATGCATTTATTAGAGCAGTCACAGGACGTGAGAATATATCAGGAAGGTTACCAATTACTATTCCTGGTGTTGCCAAAAAGGACTATGGTATTATGGTCAAAAAAAAACCAATCTGGTTTGATGGAAAAACAGTTATTGAGAAGAGTCCAAAGTTAAAATGGGTTATGCCTTCTGAAGTAGGCGCAGATGTTTCAGAATTAAATATTCTTTTAGATCAGGCAATTTCTGATTCTGCTTGGCCTGGAAATGTCTTATTGGCTGCTGTAGATGGACAGATTTTTTATCATGAAGCTAATGGTTTTCATACATATAGTAGAAAAAGGATGATGAGTCCGTCAGATATATTTGATATAGCTTCTTTATCCAAAGTAATTGCGACTACTTCTGCTGTGATGTTGCTGTTAGAAAAAAATAAAATTAGTCTTGATACAAAAATTAATAAAATAATTCCTAGACTTAATCAGAAAAAGGACAGTTCATCAAAAAGAAGAAAAAAAATTACTGTAAAGCACCTTTTGACCCATACTGCTGGGTTTCCTCCTTTTAAAAAGTATTATCTTATGGATATGGGTGCTAAAAATATTATTGCAGATATTTGTGATACAGAACTCTTGTATGAACCTGGCACCAAAACGATATACTCTGATCTTGGGCTAATTCTGCTTGGCAGCTTGGTTGAAGCCATTGCTAAAATGCCTCTGGATGTATTTATTTCTAAATATTTATTTCAGAATTTAGGTATGGTTAATACATTTTATAATCCTCCAGATCATAAACTTAATCGTATTGTTCCAACTGAAATAACTTCTGGATATAGGTCAGGTTTGATTCATGGTGAAGTTCATGATGAAAATGCTCATAAGTTAGGTGGAGTTGCAGGGCACGCTGGTCTATTTTCCACTGCACCGGAATTAGCTAGATTTGCGCAGATGATGTTAAATAATGGTCATTATGGTAGAAAAAGAATTTTCAAAGACAAAACGGTTAAGTTGTTCACACAAAAAGCAATGATTGATACTAGCAGCTCTCGTTGTCTGGGATGGGACAGCCCATCAGGAAATGCTTCTGGTGGGGTATTCCAAAGTAAGAATAGTTATGGTCATACTGGCTACACTGGAACATCGGTATGGATTGACCCTGATTATAATTTATTTGTGATTTTACTTACCAATGCGGTTCACCCATACCGTAGTTACAAAGACCCAGCTTATTTTGATTGGAGACAACGGATTCATTCAGCAGTATATGAATCTTTAGGTATTAATGATCAGAATCCAAAATTGACGTGGAGAAAACAGTGGTAAAAATCACAATTAACTTATTATTAATATCGGATTTAAAATTTAAATTATATTTATTTATAGAATGTATTAATAAAATAAAAGAGCTTTGGAATCAATAATGATTTAACTTTATTTTTGTTTATAATATAATTTATTTGTATGTACATCTTAATAGAGGTTATTGTTATAAGGATTAAATTTTTGATAGGATTGATAATTACAATTAGGATATGAGAGCGAGAATTCAAAAATATTTTATTCTCATCTTTTTATGCTCAGCATACGTTTATGCAGGTGTTACAGGTAAAGTGTCTGGCCAAATAATAGACGCAAAAACAAATGAGCCTTTGATCGGTGCAAATGTTATTTTGCAAGGCACATCCTTGGGTGCTGCTTCAGATATAGATGGATATTATCACATTCTAAATGTCCCTCCTGGATACTATGATTTGCGTGTAAATATGATTGGCTATGCTGAAAAATCTGTAATAAAAATAAGGGTTGAAATTGATCTGACAGCTGTTATTGATGTGCAGCTATCTGTTGAAGCAATAGCTGGCCAGATGATCATTGTTCAGGCAAAGCAGAAATTAGTCAAGGTTGATGTTGCTTCCAGCCAAAAATCAATCTCATCAAATCAAATTGCGGAGATGCCCGTAAGTAGTGTTTCAGAGGTTGTGGGGCTTTCTGCAGGGGTTTCAGGCCTTTCAGTCCGTGGCGGTAGTTACAATGAGACTCAGTTCATGGTTGATGGGCTGGTTTTAAATGATGAGCGTACCAGCGAGCCAACTACTGGAATTCCTTTAAGTGCAGTGCAAGATATATCACTTCAGACAGGTGGTTTTGGTGCTGAATATCGCAATGCAAGGTCAGGGGTAATAAATGTAGTTACAAGGGAAGGTTCGAAAGATAACTATTCGGGTACAATCAGTATTCGGCAGTCTCCTGCTACTCAAAAACATTTTGGAATGTCACCCTATGATACAGAGTCTTTTTGGTTTAAACCTTATTTGGATGATGAAGTAGCCTGGACGGGGACCAATAATGGAGCTTGGGATGAATATCTCCAAAGACAATATCCTTCATTTGATGGTTGGAACAGTGTATCGGAGCAGACCCTTGCTGATAGTGATCCAAATAATGATTTAACCCCTGCAGGTGCACAAAAACTTTTCACTTGGGAGCATAGATTGAATGGTGCAATTAGAAAACCTGATGTTAACATAGATGCAGGATTTGGAGGGCCTGTTCCCGTTCTTTCATCAAAATTTGGCAACCTTAGATTTTTCGCTTCTACTCGGCATGAAAATGATATGTATCTCTATGAAGTCAGTAAACCAGGCCTTGAACGGAGATCCTATTTAGTTAAACTAACTGCGGATATAAAAAATAATTCAAAACTCGTTTATTCTTTTTTGCGAGGTACCATGGAAGGAACTACTCTTTCACGAGGAGGTGGAACATCTATAATGAATGATGTATGGGATCTCGCCAGTCAGGTAAATAGCTCTGGTTTTACGATGCCATGGCGACTTTACACCAATGAATACTGGGCACCGACAAAAGTTGACAATACTACTCATGCTTTCAAATATACTAAACAGACGAAAGATGATTCATTCTTTGAAATACTGGTAAAATTAGACTCTAAGAAATATTATACCGATCATGGACCAGTCAGAGATTCATTATCAACGTTCACTGTTTTTGGGCAAGGTGATAATATTTGGTTTGCGGATGAAGCGCCAATAGGGTTTTTTGGAGGTCCTCTATTCAGTGTTGAAGGAAGGCTTGCATTTGGCGGTGCCATAAGCACATCCAGGGATTATAGTAAGGTTAAGACTTATACCGTCAAAGGTGATTATGTATCTCAGTTAAATAACTACCATCAGTTAAAAGCAGGAGGTGAAATTGTTTTTTCCGATCTAAATCTGAAATTTGGATCCCAAAATGAATTTTTACCCAGTGGAAACTATTGGTCTAAGTCTATAGTTCAGCCGTACCGTCTTTCACTTTATGGGCAAGACAAACTTGAATACAAAGGATTTGTTGCTACCATGGGGTTGAATCTTGATGTTTTAAACCCAAATGGTGAGTGGTATAAAATTGATATTTATAATGACGATTTTTTCTCATCAAACTATACAGAAGACTCAGAAGATTCATTTAATAAGAAAAAACTGGATCCACATATAGACTTTAGTCCAAGGTTGGCGATTTCTCATCCAATTACAGAGACATCGAAGCTCTATTTCAACTATGGTCATTATCAGCAAATGCCGATTGCGCAAGATTTATATAGAGTTCGCAGGGGTTTTAGTGAAGAAGTTTTGACAATTGGTGACCCTACGCTTCCGATGGCAAAAACTATTGCCTACGAAATTGGCTTTGATCAGTCGTTTTTTGAATCATATTTAATCCATCTGGCAGCATATTACAAAGATATATCAGATCAGCAAGATTATACGAGGTATATAAGTGCAAATAGCAAAGTAAACTATTCTCAGCTTACAGCTAACAGTTATGAAGATATTAGAGGATTTGAACTTGAACTATCTCGATTGAGAGGGAAATGGGTCACTGGTTTTATTAATTATGAATACCGTGTAAATACTTCAGGGTATTTTGGTTTGGGACGTTATTATGAAAACCCCGCAGACCAGCGTAACTATGAGTTGAATAATAAAAAACAGTCAAAACCTCGACCTATCCCGAGGATCAAGTCGGTAGTAGACTTTCATACTCCTGTCAAATTTGGGCCAAGTATTGCAGGTGAATATTTCTTGGGAGACTGGCATATGAATGTCATCAGTAGATGGTCTTCAGGTTCCTGGTTTACTTATAATCCCAACAATGTGCCAGGAATTGAATATAATGTGCAGTATAATAATAATTTTAATGTGGATCTGAAATTCTCAAAAATATTTCATGCTGGTAAGATCAATATAAAAGTGTTTGCAGATATTTATAATGCTCTAAATACGAAAACTTTCTCTGGATACGGGTTTGAAGATGGGTTTGATTATAATTATTATATGCAATCCCTTCATATGCCTGCAAAAATTGCTGCTGAGCTAGGATATAATTATTTTGACGGGAATGACAAGCCTGGAGACGTGCGAAAAGATGGTACTGAATTTGTCCCTATGGAGTGGGTTTCAGATGTTACATTTATATCTAATCCCAGCGAAAGACCCATTTATTTCGATAATAATTCTGATCAATTTCTGCAATGGACTAAGTCTGATGGGTGGCAGAAGGTTGAAAAAGCTTTTTATGATCAGGTTATAAAAAATAAACAATACATAGATATGCCTAATCAGTCTTACTATGTATTTCTTAATCCCCAAGATATTTTTGTTGGTATAAATATTAGTTATGATTTCTAACCGAGTATATTTACTGTCGATATTATTTTTGTCAAATTCTTATTCACAGGAAGTAAAGTGGATGGCTATAGGAGATTTGCATAACTGGTATTCAGCTGCAGGCTGTGAAATTGAAGTTGGTCGAACGGGACAGGTATCTGATCAGCAGGATGGACTACGTTGGCCTGCGTTTTACAGGGTTCAGGATAATCAGGCGGCAAAGGGACTTTGGCTAGGTGCAGTTAATTTTCATGATCCTGTAGTAAATAAGGATTATTCATATAAGGTCGTCCATGCCGGTCCCAGGCACCTGGACATAGAGAATGAAACTATGCCAATTGATATTTCTATGTCTGGTCGTTATGATCATCCAAATGTTTTTGTAGATGGTGATCCAGCTTCAAATCTTCAATATCTTGATGCAGTAGATGAAGTGGATTCTGGCTTACCATCAGACAGAAAAATAGTAAATAAGGTTCAAACTTCTCTTGGTGTTGAAATGATCAGAACTATCTATGCATTTTCGCACCATGAACACCAAAACTATCATATACAGGAATATATTTTTACTAATAATGGATGTTATGATAAAGATTGCAATACCACTTATGAACAAACTTTGGAAGGATTTCAGGTTTACCTGCAGTATAGATATGCAATTAGCAGAGAAGGTATGGTTTATGATGGAAACTGGCTTCCTCAGAGCGCAGCATGGGGCCATAATACAATGAATGATGTGATTGGCGAGTATCCAGATACACCTTCAGATAATGATCAGTTTTATGATGATGGTGAAATAATTCGTGGTTTTTTCTCGTGGCAAGGTTATCATTCTGACGCCAGCTTTGATAATATCGGGGGTCCGAACGCACCAGGGGAAGGGCATCTGGGAGCGGCACAGTTTGCTGGAGTGGTAACACTTCATGCGGATAAGAGCGCTACTGATAATAGTGATGATTTAACGCAACCAAGTACTACGTGGTTTATTACGTCTGACGATCCCACTACATCCGGAAACGACCAATACAATGAGACAAAATCTACAAATGAATACAATAATTATATGACCGTTGGACACCCTGATCAGTCACAGGCAGAGATTGTAGGTAATGGTAATGCTAATCAGTTCAACGATCCAAGGACTGGATCAAATCCTGGTGGTACATCCCAGGGAATTGGCTTTGGACCTTATACTCTTGCACCTGGGGAAAGTATCCGTATTGTTCTCGCTGAAGGTGTAGCTGGTTTAAGCAGGGAAATGTGCTATAAAATAGGCCAGAACTGGAAGAATGATACCTATACCAATGAAATGCCTCCATCAACGCCATTGAATAGTTCTATGCTCAGCAAATATAATCGTGGAAGCAATAAAGATGAGTATAAAAATGCATGGGTGTTTACAGGTGCAGACTCTATTATTAAAACTTTTAAAAAAGCGCGTGAAAATTTTGATTTAATGGAGGCAGGCCAATCTTTGCCCATGCCGCCTCGACCGCCAGCAATATTTAATGTTACATCTGGTGGTGATAGAATTATTATTGACTGGTCTAATGAAGCAGAATCTGAGCCTGGATTTGCAGGATATAAACTATATAGGCTTAAGTTTAAGCCAGATACAACCCTGTTTACATATGATATTAACCAAGGTCAAATTATTGATTTGGATGAATCGATTGCGAATATTTGGAATTTAGGTCCAGGTACAAGTTCTTATGAAGATTTAACACCTATAAGAGGGTATGATTATTACTATTTTTTAGAGTCTGTTGATAATGGTTCCAATGATAATATTGTTCTAAACAGCAGTAAGTTTTTTACTTTAACGAATAAGGCAGGTTTTCTAAAGCGTCCTGCAGGTAAGAAATTTGAAGATATTAGGGTTGTTCCTAATCCATTTCATATTTCTGCCAGAGATTTGCAATATGGTATTAGTGCGCCTGACAGACTTATGTTCCTGGATATTCCGGCAAAGTGTACTATCCGAATATTTACTGAGCGGGGTGATTTGGTTGATACTATTGAACATACTGATGGTAGTGGCGATGAAGCTTGGAATTCCATAACTTTATCCAGGCAGATTATAGTTAGTGGTCTGTATATCGCACATTTTGATATGGGATCAGATGGAAGTACCATTAGAAAATTTACTGTTATCAGGTAAAATATGATTAAGAGTTCTAATCAATTTTGTATTTATTCTACATTGTTTTTGTTTATTCTTGGGTGTGATGGATTGATGAATGAGTATCAAGATGATGATGTGGGAGCACTTGCGATTGATATTACGATATGTGATATTTTATCTAATACTGAAAATGCTATTAATGCTATTGCTTTTGCAGATGATTCCCTAAGCTTAATTGCTCTCTACGATACACTTAAAATTGACACATCTTCATTTATTTCAATAAGTAATACCAGTGCTTGGAAACTTCCGCTTATTGCTGATACTTGTTTCTTCATGGTTTACGCTCCTCAGCAGGCTGATTCCTATTTTGTTGCTATTAATTCATCCTCTGGATTTAGCTTATATAATTCAGGTGGTCAATCCGTTGAATCAGAAAATGAAATTTTAACTTTAACCAATGTTGCAGGATGTCCCGAGACAAGGACAAGAAAAGCATATAGTGGATTGAACGGTCTTTATCTTGCGAGAGTAATTAATCCGAATGTTTCCACCCTGCATATGGTATTTCTTAATGATAATTTGCCCCCTAAGGCATCTTTTATTGTTAGCTCGTCTAACGTATCTGTCGGTGATACCATATCCTTCACGGACCAATCTGCGAAAGGTTCTTATCCCATTATATCTTATTTATGGGATTTTGGAGATGGTAGTAGCAGATCTGATTCATCCTTTGTACGACATGCCTATGTAGATTCAGGAAAATTTTCTCCATCCATTACTGTCTCTGATGGTTATTTATCTAACACGGTCACAAAAACAGATTTCATTAATGTTTTGGGGGTAGGAGAATAATGGTAAAATTCAGAATGCATAGTATCATCATTATATTTCTGTTCTCTCTATTGTTTGGTTCTGAGAATAAAAAATTGGCACAGACAGGGTTTCAATTTTTAAGTGTGTCAGCTGATGCGCGTGGTGGTGGGATGGGAGATGCATTAACAACTTTTCATACAGGATCCGCATCTTTGTTTTTTAATCCTGCTGGATTATCAAGGCAGCAAGGGTTTCTGGATATCAATTTTAGCTCTAATAATTGGATTGCAGATATTCAGCATCAAGCTCTGAGTTTATCCTTCAATCCAAGGAATGGGCAATATGGTGTTTTTGGAATAACATTTCATAATGTAGATTATGGAGAATTGCAGGGAACTATGGTATGGGACAATGAGCAGGGTTTCATTGATACTGAAGTATTTAAACCTGCTGCTATGGCCATGGGTGCGGGATACGGCCGGGCTCTATCAGAAAATTTTTCAGTTGGAGGCCAAGTTAAAAAAGCATACCAATATCTGGGTCGCAGTGTAGTTCCAACATCTGATACTTCTCAGGTAGTCCAAAAAAATATTGCGTCTGCATTGGCGTTTGATTTTGGCACTATTTATCAAACTGGTTGGCATGGTTTTACTTTTGGTATGTCAGTTAGAAACTTTAGTGAAGAGTCTCAATATGCTTATGATGGATTTCAACTTCCGTTAACATTTAGAATTGGAGGATCAATTGATATTCTTAGCTTCACTCCTTTAATTGGTGGTTCGCATAGTTTAGTTATGGCTGTTGATGCGCTTCACCCCAGATCCTATCCAGAACGGATTAATATGGGTTTTGAATATTCCCTGAGAAAATTATTTAAAGCTAGATTTGGTTATCTCTATAATTATGATGAAAGAGGATTTACTTTTGGATGCGGTGCTAAAATTGGTCCTCTAATGATTGACTATGCACACACACCTTTTGGAATTTTTGATTCTGTAAGTCGACTTAGTATTGGTATATCAAGATGAATTCACATTATATCAAATTCAGGGACTATTTTATATTTATTTTAATAACTATTTTTTCATGTGATGACCCCAACTATCCTGAGGATATTTGGGATGGTGATGACACGGGAGGTGAAACGCCTGTTATTACTAATGTTGAACCCTCTGGTGGAGCTTTTGCCGGTATTGATACTGTGACAATTACTGGACAAAATTTTTCAGATACTGAAACTAAAAATATTGTTTATTTCAATAGCCTTTTGGGTAACGTTGTTGATGCAACTTCGACAAGAATATTAGTTGTGCCGCCGAATTTAGTAAGTGACAGTGTAAAAATTAAAGTTGCTGTTCAAGGTGCGTTCCTTTTTGGGGAATACAATGCAAAATATATTTTAACAGCAGCAGTAGTTGATTATGGGCCTTTCGATCAATTCACCGATATTTACAGTCTTGATCTGGATAACCAGGAGAATATATTTGTTTCTATGGATGCCTCGCCAAATGCAGAATTTTGGAAAGTAGATACAAACCAGGATTCGGTGGTATGGTCTGGATCACTAAGTAAAGGTGCAGGAATGAAGCTTGGCCCAGATGGTAATATTTATTACGTAAACTCGCAGCGGTTTTTATGCAAGGATCTTGAAGGGACTCCAAAGGAGAATTCTGAAATATTTAAGCGTTTGAATGGAAATGCCAGTGATCTCGATTTTGATACCCATGGTAACTTATATGCAAGTGGTTCAGGGTCATCTATCGATGTTGTAGATATTAGTGATAATGATGGACTTACTTCAGGCGTTACTGAAGTAAAGGATTTAGGAGATCTGGATACTAAATGTTTGCGTGTTTTTGGCAGTTGGGTTTACATATTAACAAAGAATGTATTTGCAGAAGAAGCCATTTACAGACTGCCTATTTTGGATGCTTCCGGTGCTCTTGGAGATCTTGAACTGGTATTTGATTGGACTTCTTATTCAAATAAAGATTTTTCCGCATTATGTTTTGCAATTACAGAAGGAGGTAGTTTATTGGTAGGTTCTGATAGTCAGACCCAGCCTCTGACACTTATTGAAAGTATCGGTCCTTCCCCATTCTATCCGACTGTCCTTACACCGCCAATCAGTTATATGGCCTGGGGCAATTCTCAGTATCTGTATGTGATTAACAGGACAGAAGAGACTAATCGCGTACAACGTATTGATACCAGGATGAACGGCGCGGCGTATTATGGCCGTCCCTAAGCCCTTATATTGGCTTTATGGGCCATTCTAGATTTTTCCTGGTTGCTGTTTTCCTTCTCATAAATAATGTTTTCCCTGGTATATCAGGAAAAATATCGGGTATTCTTGTAGACGCCGATTCTGGTTCTCCAATGTCTGGGGTAAATATATTAGTAAGGAATACCAGCCTGGGATCCGTATCAGACTCTGATGGAAGTTTTACTATTTTAAACCTTCCTCCAGGTATATATGATATTGATATTTCCATGATCGGTTATGCAAAGCACAGCATTACAGGTGTGGAAGTAAAAATTGATCAAACTACGATTATTTCTGTGAAAATGATCCAGAAATCTATTGAAATGGCAACAGTAACCGTACAAGCAAAAAGACCAATAGTTATTCCTGATATTTCTAATAGTCAGATTAATATCAGTTCTAAAGAAATAGAGACTCTTCCATTTGATGAGATTATAGATGTGATAGGTTTGCAGTCGGGTATAGAAGGAATGTCTGTCAGAGGTGGAGGTAGCCGTGAGTCGCTTTTTCAGGTTGATGGAATATCGTATAATGATGAAAGATCTAATGTCCCTTACACATCTTTACCTATGGGTATTATTCAGGAAGTGCAGGTACAGACAGGTGGGTTTAATGCGGAATATGGTAATATTCGATCGGGAATAGTGAATGTAATTCTGGCGGAAGGTAATAAAGATCGGATCCATGGCGGGTTTACCTTTCGCCATAGTCCCCCTGCACAAAAGCATTTTGGGACTTCACTTTTTTCAAGGAATTCTTATTTTTTAAGACCTTTTTTAGATGACAATGTTGCCTGGTCTGGTACGGAAAATGGTAATTGGGATGCTTATACGAAAAGGCAGTATCCTTCTTTTGAAGGCTGGAATGCAATTGCAGATGCAACCTTAAATGATAATGACCTTTCCAATGATATGACCCCAAAGGCGGCACAGCAGATTTTTAAATGGGAACATCGACGCTATGGTGTAATTCAACACCCTGATGAAAATGTAGATTTTTATTTAAAAGGACCTGTACCTTATTTTTCTAAAAATCTTGGTGCTTTGAGATTCCTTATCAGTTACCGCAGTGAAAATGAAGCCTTTGTTTTCCCATTATCATTCAAAAATTATGACGATAAGTCAACACTGATCAAACTCACAGCTGATTTTTCCAGAAAAACTAAATTTAATTTTTCTTTTCAGTCTGGAACTATACAGTCTGTCTCCCCATATAATTGGAAAACGACACCAACCGGTTATTTTCTAAGGACTACATATGAAGTTGCAAACCTCCTTAACAGCAGTTCCGGAAATAGCATTTTATTTATGCCAGGGTATTTCTCCCCTACAAAACTAAATCGTTCTATTGTAGGTTTTAGATTAACCCATATGGTTTCAGAAAAAGAATTTTTTGATATAGTTTTACAGTTACAGTCTAATATCTATGATACTTACCAGACACTGGATAGGGATACTTCAAAGCAGTATGCAATTATCCCAGGTAATGATCATTATCTCGCAGATGAAGCACCTTATGGTTATTGGGGGCATAGTGTAACAGGAATTAACGGAATGAATATCGGTGGTTGGATGAACTTGGGTCGAGATCAAACAAAAAATTCAACTGTTATTTTAAAATCAGATTACACCAATCAATATAAATCAAATCATCAAATAAAAGCTGGAATTGGTGCTGTAATCAATTCATACAAGATCAGATCCTATGCACAAAACCCGGGTATGTCAACATGGAATCGTTCAATGGTTTATGATGTAATGCCATTTAGAACCTATTTCTATATTCAGGATAAGGTAGAGTATGAAGGGTTTATAGCAAATCTTGGATTACGCACTGATTTATCTAATGCTAATTCTGAAGTGTACAATCTGGACGTGTATGATGAATCTTTTAAGCAGGGATTAGGTAATGAGATTGAAACCAATGCAGACACTAAAAAATCAAAACCAAATTTTGCTCTAAGTCCCCGGTTAGGCATCTCACATCCAATTACAGAAAAATCAAAATTATATTTTAACTATGGTCATTTTTATTCAGAGCCGTCCTCTTCTTACCGATTCCGTCTCCAGCGAGAGAGCAACGGACTGGTTACTCACCTTGGTGACCCAAATATGGATTTTGAAAAAACAGTAGCCTATGAAGTCGGTTTTTCATCCAATCCATTTGGCAATTACCTTTTTAATCTGGCACTGTTTTATAAGGATATTACCAATCAACCCGGCTGGATCTATTATCAGAATATGAATGGAACAGTTCAGGTTAACCGTATTGAGAATAATAACTATGAAGATATTCGGGGAGTGGAGCTTACCCTAAAGAAAAATATTGGAGATTGGATAACAGGGATGATTAATTATACATATCTAGTGCAATCTTCAGGATATTTTGGATTATTGAGGCAGTTTCAAGATCCTAACATGCAGCGTGATTATGAGAGTCTTAATCAATACCAGTCAAAACCGAGACCGAGGCCATACCTAAGAGCTGTGATCAACCTTAAATCACCAAATAATTTTGGACCGAAATTGATGAAAACCCATCTCCTTGGAGAATGGACTTCGAGTTTTATTTTTAATTATAAAACTGGTTCCTACGAAACCTATAATCCTCAAAATATTCCTGGTGTTTCTGATAATGTACAGTGGGAAGATTCATACAATACAAATTTACGCGTAAGTAAGCGTCTGCGTTGGAGGCAGGGGTATGTAGACTTTATTTTAGATGTGCGTAATCTTTTTAACAACCAATTTCTTAGTTATGCAGGATTTGCAGATTACTATGATTATATAGATTACTTAGAATCACTTAGATTTTCCTGGGAAGATGGTAAGGAAAAAGGGAATGATCGTATTGGAAAATATCGTGATTGGTCTATACCTTATCAGCCTTATGAGCCTGATGATTGGGAGAACCCTACTCCAGAAGATAAGAAAATTCTTGATTCAAAAGCATATATCGATATGCCGAATATCAGAGCAGTTTCTTTTTTGAACCCCCGTGATATTTATTTTGGTATTTCTATTCATTTTTAATGATTTTTTTGTATAAACGATTTGTAAAAAATATTTTATTATTTTTTTTACCCTTAGTATTGGTAGCAAAGGTAGATGAAACCTTAAAACGATATGTAAAAATTGGTTCTCTTCAAAGTCATTTTTCTGCTTATGGCAGTGAGCGTGCCTGGAATAATACATATTATGAAGGTTTGATCTGGCCGGCAGATTATTTATACCAAGATAATTCTGTGATTAAAAGATCCTGGATAGCCTGTAAAGACTTTAATGATAGTGATGGGTATGATTGGGGTCATTATGGATTATATTTTGTTTTAAGCGATGCAGGGAACAGCCTTTTCCCAATGGAGCTTTACCAGATAGCAAAATTCATGCCTCCTTCAGTTTATGTTGATGGGATAGACTTAAATAGTTTTTATAATGCTGAAATTGATTCCGTGAATTCTGAAATTGTATCAGACCGTATAATTGTGAATACTGTAAATACATCAATGGGTCTTACAATGGAAAGACGAGTTTATGCTTTTAGCCAAGAATACCATGATAATTATTTCATTAAGGTATTTACTTTTACAAATACTGGAAACATCGACTGGGATAATGAAATTGAATTAAGCGCTGATCTTAATGGTGTAGTGATTGGTTGGGGTACTAGATACAGTGTTTCCAGGGAAGCGGGTATTATTTTAGATGGTCAACAAAAATGGGGTAAGAATTCCTGGGTCACTCGAAGAGGTGAAAATTTTTCAGAAAATTATAATAATTCTATTACTGAAGCAGATCCAAGTCCAGAATGGTTACGGGCTGTTATTTCCTGGTATGGTCGCTCTGCGACCGTGTTTCAGGTTAATAATATTGGTGGACCTGATTTTCGTGGTAATGGTCGATTGACAGCCCCTCAGCATGCCGGAACAGTGGTCCTTCATGTGGATGAGAGCTGGAATAGTTCTATCGATAATATAAATCAGCCTTTGTTCTGGGGCTGGCACGCGGGAGATACCTACCCGAATCTAGGTAACCTGTCGAAAACAGATGAACCTGCCATGGCTCAGTTATATGAGATGCTTTCTGGCATACCCCATCTTGGGTTGGGAGGCGCTGAACGACCGGATGAAGTAGCAATGGGAGATCCTGATTCAGATGAATATTTGAAACATGGCATAAAACCATTTGATTTACATAATGATGGAGGTGGAATGAATACAATGCTGAGCTATGGACCTTTTGATATTCCATTTGGTGAGAGTATTGTTATTGTTGAAGCAGAAGGTATCAATGGACTGAGTAGAGAGCTGTGTGAATCAATAGGATTTAATTGGAAGAATGGTGCTTCTCCGTTTATCCTTCCCGATGGAGCTGAAACCAGTGATAGAAATATTTATAAGAATTCCTGGGTATTTACAGGAAAAGATTCAATATTGAAAACTTTTGGAAGAGCACTAAGGAATTATGAATCTAGTTTTCAGATTCCAGAAGCACCCTTACCACCGGCATTGTTTGATGTTAGATCAGGAGGAGACCGAATATTTTTAAACTGGGATCCAAGCCCTTCGGAAAATGACTCTAACTTTGGAGGATATGAGATTTGGCGCGCAACAGGTAAGTCTGATACAACCTATATCAATATTTATTCAGGTCCTGCAGGAATATACAGCTTTGATGATCTAACTCCGATACGCGGTAATTCATATTATTATTTTATTCAATCTAAAACTGACGGTAGTGAAAATACTTCAGGAAGTTTAAACCCGGTCGGGGAATTAAAAAGCAGCAGATTTTATACAAAAACATCAAAACCGGCTTATCTTAGGCGCCAGTCCGGACAGGCATTGGAGGATATTCGTATCGTACCAAACCCTTACCACATTGCAGGTAAAGATCTGCAATATATCGGCGAGCGGGATAAAATCATGTTTTTAAATATTCCCGGTCAATGCGATATTAAAATTTTTACTGAGCGGGGGGATCTCATTCACCGAATTTCACATAGGGACGGAAGTGGAGATGAAGCATGGAATCTGATTACTTCAGGAAGGCAGGTAATATCTCCAGGTATCTATATTGCCCATTTTTATGTTACAGATAACATCATCTCATCTGTAAATAATGAAATATCAATTATGAAAGGAGATCAAATTGTAAAAAAATTTGTAGTTATTCGATAGTTTTAGTTTTTAAATAAGAAAAACCTATTATCAAATTAATTTCAATAATTAAGAATAAAACTTGCCCTATTTGGTTAATTCTTGTAGACTATATGTGTGTGTTAATGTGTCTTCCGGCACTATTGCTATATAATAATTCAATAATAAAAAAAAAAGGAGAAGCAATGAATAAAAAGATATGTACTTTTGTCTTTGCTCTGATCTTGTCTATTGGTGTTATGAAAGCCGAGTTTAGCTATAGTTCAACCTTACTCGATTTTAATGACACCCTTGGTGGCGTTGTACAGGGTACTGCAGGTGTTGCCTGGCAGAATTCACCTCATGGTGTAGCCGTGGCTCCCGATGGTAATGTCTGGATCAATATCTATGGCGGGAAAGGCCGTAGAGAAATTTTGGCAAGCGGTGATACGGTTCACTATAAAGGGATCTATGTTCTGGATCCGGCAACAGGTGATCATGTTAGTTTTTCACCGATTGAGATTCTGACTTTCCCTGATGGCACTTCTGATTCTCTTACTGCTGAGAGCGCAAGTTCCGGTGGTGGTCGTGGTATTGAAGTTGATCAGGACGGACATATACTCAGTTCACATTACAAGACTCTTTACAAGATCAATTACATGACTGGTGAAGGTGTTGCAATGTGGGTTGGTGAAAGTTCGCTTACGGAAGCAGTAACCGATGCAAATGGTAATGTTTATGTAAGCTATGTGATTGCCGGTGAGCGTCCCTGTGTAGTACTGGATGGAGATTTGGCTTATGTTGGTAATGCCATTGACACTGTTGGATTTATCAACCGGGCCATTGAAGTGAC
>PBAR01000001.1 GCA_002718285.1 Fidelibacterota bacterium | reverse complement strand
ATATTTCCATAACGATCTTCTATTCGTGTAATTGCGTAAGGTTTTGAATAAACACCATTATTAGCTAATGCAGAATAAGCAGCTACCATCTCAATTGGGTACACTTCAGAGGTTCCTAAGGCTATTGCATCTACAGCCCTAATATCTGTTGAAATCCCCATCCGTTTTGCGTTTCTTTTTACTGCTTCTGCTGGTGCTAAATCTTGCTGCACCATTCTTACTGAGATTAAATTCAATGATTTTCTCAAACCTTCTCTAAAAGTAGTTAGTCCCCCAGTACTTCCATCATAATTCTGTGGTTTCCATTTTACCCACGTTCCATCAGTATTTTGGACATTCAACACCACCGGTTGATTTAATAACTGTTCAGTAACCGGATAGCCATTATCTAAAGCTGTAGTATATACGAAAGGCTTAAATACTGACCCTGGTTGCCTGCGAGCTTGAACAGCCCTATTATATTGATCATGGTAATCAGGACGACCTCCTATCATCGCTAAAATCCCACCCGTTTTTGGATCTAAAGCCACAAAAGCACACTGAACAAGTAATTTATCTCGAAGTTCTTTATATAATTGTCTTTCACCCTCAAGCATAGAAATAATTGTATCTTCAGAAAATATCGTTAAATATGAAAGTTGTTCAAATTCTTCTCTATCCTTAAACAATCGCCGATTTAATCTAGCTTGATCCTCTCTGATAGTCTTGTAAGTAGCAGAATCAGCTATATTTTGAAGTTTAGAATTAAGTGTTGTATATATTTTTAAACCATCTCTATAAATGTTAATTCCTAACTTTTCGTCTTCCTTCTCTAAAATACGTCTTACATATTCTGAAAAATATGGAGCCTGTCCTTGTTTTGGTTGATCTCGAACTGAACCAAGCGTTTTAACCCGATTTTCATAATACACACTGTTTGAGATATAGCCCTGGTCTCTCATAAGTCTTAATACTGTATTTCGACGCATTTGTGCCTTATCCACATGATGTATTGGCGAATAACTAGCTGGTGCGGGAAGCAACCCAACCAAAAGAGCAGACTCATCAACAGTTAGCTCATCTGATTTTTTTCCAAAAAATCGCTTAGTAGCTGCCTCCACACCATAGGTTCCATGTCCAAAATGTACAGTATTCAAATACATTTCTAAGATCTCATCTTTGGTATAAGTTCTTTCAATTTGAATTGCGGTAATAATCTCTTTTATTTTTCGTATATAACTATCTTCAAAACCCACAGATTTGTATAAATTTCTGGCAAGTTGTTGGGTAAGTGTGCTAAATCCTTGTGCATACGGGTTCAGGGAAGTAATATTTACAACGATAGCTCGTAACAAACTACGGATTGATAACCCCCAGTGCGAATAGAATCGCTTATCTTCTGAGGAAATGACGGCTTGTTGCATTTTCTTAGGTATTTTATCCAATTCCACAAAAACCCTTTTCATTACGAATAGTTCATTAAGAACAACGCCATCTGCTGAAATAATCTGTGTTACCAGATCAGGATCATAATTTTCTAGTTGTTCAATTGAAGGAAGATTCTGTGAAAAATAAGATATAAGGCCTATTCCAATTAGTATACCAGCCAGAGCAAAAAACAGACTGGTAAGAAGAATGCGCTTGATATTTACTGTAGGAGAAGAATCACCCATAAGAAAATTTACAATTCACGCTTAATCATCCACATAGACAATTTTCTATCCACAGTTTAGAACAAAAAAATCTAAAAAGGTTATCTTTTTTCTGTTGGTCGAATCATTTTTTCAGGCTGAATCAGACGATCAAATTCTACCCCATCTAAATAACCCAAATCAATGATTGCCTGCCTTAGAGTAATATTTTCCTTGTAAGCTTTTTTAGCAACTTCAGCTGCTTTATCATAACCGATGTGAGGATTTAAAGCCGTTACCAGCATCAAGGAATTATATAAATTATGATCAATCTTTTGTTTATTTGCCTTTATACCAATAACGGCATTCTCTGTAAATGATCTGGAAGCATCAGCCAAAAGTTGAATAGATTGTAGAATATTGTATGCTAATACAGGTCTATAAACATTCAACTCAAAATTACCACTGGCACCAGCGATTGTAATAGTAGTATCATTTCCCATAATTTGAGTACAAACCATAGTTGTTGCTTCGCATTGAGTAGGATTAATCTTCCCAGGCATAATTGAAGAACCAGGCTCATTCGTAGGCAATATTAGCTCTCCAATCCCAGATCGGGGACCACTTGCAAGCCAGCGGATATCATTGGCAATTTTAAAAATGGAGACTGCTATAACTTTTAAAGCACTAGATAATTCAACAATACAATCCTGACCGCCTAAAGCTTCAAATTTATTCTCTGCAGTTCGAAAAGGTAATCCCGTTAGATTAGAAATTTCTTCTGCAACTGCAATACCGAATCCCTCGATAGAATTTATGCCTGTTCCAACAGCTGTACCACCCATAGCCAATTCATAGCAATTATCTAGTGCATTATCCAGACGACCAATACCATGATCAAGGGCAGAAACATATCCAGAAAACTCCTGACCCAAGCTGAGAGGGGTTGCATCCTGAAGATGGGTGCGACCTACTTTAATAATATCATTAAATATTTTAGATTTTTCTTTAAGAGCATCTCGCAACATACAAAGTGCTGGAATTAAATCTTCGTGAACACTTAGTACAGCAGCAATATTTATCGCACTAGGAAAAGTATCATTTGTAGACTGACTCATATTCACATGGTCATTTGGATGTATTGGTTTTTTACTACCCATAACACCACCTAAAATTTCAATTGATCGATTAGAGATTACTTCATTGAAATTCATGTTGGTTTGTGTTCCACTACCTGTCTGCCAGACCACTAGAGGAAAATGATCATCTAATTTACCTTCAATTACCTCATCTGAAGCAGAATGAATAACATCTCTTGTTTTCTGGTCAAGATTACCAAAAGCATGATTTACAGTTGCAGCTGCTTTTTTAAGAATCCCGTAAGCCCTAATAAATACTCTAGGAAAACGTTGATCACCAATTTTAAAGTTGTTAAATGATCGTTGGGTCTGGGCACCATAATATTTATCTGTAGAGACTTCTACCGGACCGAGACTATCTTTTTCAATCCGGGTCGACACAGAATTATTCCACTACCCAGGTATCGCCTGCACTGAGCAAATCTTGTACACTTATAGATCCTTTTTTCTCTTTTGCAGTATTAATTTGATGAACCATTTCCTGATTATAAGTAGGTTTATCAATAGAATAAATCACACCAATGGGCTCAGGTAAATCCGGATTTGAAGTCCAATTTGCAATTATATGGGCTAAATCCAAATTTGTTTCATCATGAACTAGAATATCATCCACACTATACTTTTCCATATCCACAACTACAGCGCTTGATCCATCAAGCCTAATTCCTTTAGTATCCTTCGCAAAGAGCATTGGCTTATCATGATTCAATTCTATGACATTATCAAACTTTTCTGCTCCAGTATAAGATTCAAATGCCCCATCATTAAAAATATTACAATTTTGATAAATCTCTATGAGAGATCCACCATCATGTTCATAGGACCTTTGCATCATTTTGGCCATATGCTTTTGCCATCGGTCTATTGTCCTAGCAACAAAAGTTGCCTGAGCTCCAAGTGCCAATGATGGAGGATTCAATGGAATATCAATTGAACCGTAGGGTGTAGCTTTAGTTACCTTACCCACCTCAGATGTGGGAGAATATTGCCCTTTGGTTAATCCGTAAATCCTATTGTTAAATAATAAAATATTTAAATCCATATTTCTTCGCAGGGCATGCATAAAATGGTTCCCTCCAATGGAGAGTCCATCTCCATCACCAGTTACAACCCAAACGGAAAGTTCTGGATTTGCAATTTTTACACCCGTTGCAATTGCTGGCGCTCGACCATGAATCGAATGAAAACCATAGGTGTTCATATAATACGGGAATCTACTGGAACAACCTATTCCTGATATAAAAACAAACTCTTCCCTCTTACGACCAAAAGTAGGCATCTGTTTTTGTGTCTGGGCCAAAATGGCATAATCACCACATCCTGGACACCAGCGGACTGCCTGATCGGATTCAAAGTCCTTTTTTGTTAATTGAGGTGTTTGTGCATCATTCATATTTCTATTCTATCCCAAAGTTTTTTTAACAGTTTCAACAATTGTAGGTGCACCTATAGGTCTTCCTCTCACAAGATTAAGACCTTTGGCATCTACTAGATACTCAGACCGGATTAATCTCAATAATTGACCAAGATTAATTTCCGGAATAAGTATATTTTTAAAGTGAATCAAAATTTCTCCTAGGTCTTTTGGTAAAGGACTGATCCAACGTAGATGAACATGGGAAACTTTATATCCTTCTTCCTGCAATGTTTCGGCAGCAGATCTACAGGCACCATAAGTGCCCCCCCAACTTAATATTAAAAGATCACCATTATGGATTCCAAAAACTTTTGTTTCTGGAATATCATTTTGAATTCGATTAACTTTTTCCTGTCTCAAAGTAACCATTCTATGATGGTTTTCAGGGTCATAGCTTACGTGACCTGTATTTTCTGCTTTTTCAATACCTCCAACCCTGTGTTCTAAGTCTGGGGTACCAGGAATAGCCCAAGGCCTGGCTAAAGTTTTTTCATCTCTCAAATATGGAAAAAAATTTCCATCTGCATTTGGGTCTTTTGCAAAATTTATTTCAATTGGATCAAGATCCTCCATTTTCGGTATATTCCAAGGTTCCGAACCATTTGCAAGATAACCATCAGTCAATAACATAACAGGTGTCATATGGATCAAGGCAACACGGCAAGCTTCAAATGCAGCAAAAAAACAATCCCCAGGGGTTGCAGCTGCAATTACAGGCATCGGAGATTCACCATTACGGCCATATAGCGCTTGATTTAAATCTGACTGTTCAGTCTTTGTAGGAAGACCTGTACTTGGTCCACCCCTTTGAACATTAATCACAACTAAAGGTAATTCAGTTATTATTGCTAAACCGATAGCCTCACCCTTTAACGCAATGCCTGGTCCAGAAGTCGTAGTAATTGCTAAATTACCAGTATAAGCTGCACCGATCGCTGAGCTTACACACCTGCAATTTCGTCTTCAGCCTGAAATGTTTTTACTCCAAAATGTTTCCATGCAGATAATGTATGCAGAATATCACTTGCGGGTGTAATTGGATAACTTCCCAGAAACAAACCCAAGTTTGCTTTATCTGACGCCGCCAAAAGACCTAGTGAAGTAGCAAGGTTACCATTAATATTTCGATATGTTCCTCTTGGTAATGATGCTTTCTCAACCTTATATCGGGTTGTAAAAAGTTCAGTCGTATCTGCATAATTATAACCTGCGTGCATTGAAATAGTATTTGCTTCAATAATTGTTTCTTTACCAGCAAATTTTTTCTTAAGCCATACTTCTGTTGCCTCCAGCGGTCTATCATACATATAAAATAAGACACCAAGGGCAAAAAAGTTTTTCGTCCTTAAAACAAGTTTTCCTGGAAGGTCCAAACCTTCACAAGCAGCAGTAACCATTTTATTCATTTCTATCGGAATAACTGTGAAATAATCATCAAGAGTACCATCTTCAACTGGATTAGTTTCATACCCTGCAAAGTTTAAATTCTTTTTTGAAAAAGCATCTGTGTTGATTATCAAGGTGCCACCTGGAATTAAGTCCTGCTGATGGACTTTTAAAGCAGCAGGATTCATAGCCACTAAAACATCAGGCCTGTCACCAGGAGTATGAATATCTTTTGACGAAAATTTAAGCTGAAATGCACTTACACCAGCCAAAGACCCAGCAGGAGCCCTTATTTCAGCAGGAAAATCTGGTAGAGTGCTTAGATCATTGCCAACAATTGCTGTTGTTTCTGTAAACCTCCCTCCAGTTAATTGCATACCATCACCAGAATCACCAGCGAATCGTATTATAGCCTCATCAATTGTTTTAAATGTTTTCCCCATAATATTTGTTATGCTACTTTTTTCAATGCTAATAATATGGTATTATTTTTATAAAATGTAAGTTGAATTTATGGTCGAATTATTCTTTTCCGCATCACAAAGTGGAAGTAAATGTAGTAAGTAGTATTCAAGTATCGAAACAAATTAATTTATTTTTATATTGTTTAATTTTAGTTTTTACAGCTTCAAAAACAAGCATTTGTAAAATCCAATCGAATGAAAGGAATTATATTTTTGTATATTTAAATATATTCAAACATAAAATGTTTTATAGTGTTTTGGATATTTAAAATAATCAGTAATAATTAATTTTTTTTCTTTTTTGGATTATTTTTCATTTTTCCCAAAATTTTAGCAATATTTAACATTGTTTTCTTATGAGTGAGCAAAAACCTTACCCCTTAAATCAACGAATTCGTTATCGAATAGATAACTTCATGTCCCGAGGAAGTGCGTCTATTTTCTTAGCACTATTACTATTATTCACATTAGGATTTCTAATTATGGTAATATTTAGGGCGATTGCAAATATCTTTCTACCAGATGAAACCTTAAGCGGATGGTTAGAAATTCCTTGGCGAGTTTATGTTGCTGTTATGGAAGGATCAGCTGCAGAAACAGATGGGGATAGTAATTGGGCAGCAAAAATGACATCTATTTTAGGCGTACTTGTAGGTTTGGTTCTTTTCTCCAGTATGGTAGCTTTTATTACCAGTGTTTTTGAAGCAAAACTGGCAGAACTTCGACGAGGGCGTAGTCTTGTGCTTGAAAACGATCACACTTTGATTTTAGGCTTTGGAGATAGGATTATAGAAATCATCAAAGAATTGATTGAAGCTAACGAATCAGAACCAGACGCAGCTATTGTTATTTTAGCTGAAAACGATAAAGAAGAGATGGATAATATTATCCGGGATAATATTATCGATTTTTCAACCACACGAGTAATTACCCGTTATGGAGTAACAACAAACATAAATAATTTAAAAAAAGTTCAGGCAGAGAGGGCAAAGTCTATCATTATTATGAACTCAGCTGCTAGCTGGCGATCAGAACAGGAACTCAAACTCGCTGATGCTTTAGTTTTAAAATCCATCATGTCTATAATTGCAGTATGTGATGGAGATAAGCATCCACCCATCGTCTGCGAGATTCATTCTGATCGTGATCGTGAGCTGGCCGAGAATATCACTGCAGGAACTGTGAAAGCCTTGAATGAGGTTAGTGTTCTATCTAGGATGATAGCTCAACTTGCGCTAAGTCGAAATGGTCTTTCTGTCGTCTATAGTGATATGGTAGGCTTTGATGGAAATGAATTTTATTTTTACCAGCCCGATGAAGGATGGGGTGGCCCGTTAACTTTTGGAGAAAGTATAAATCGTTTCAAAAGTAGTACACCTATGGGTATTCATAATGCAGATGGGAAAATTGTACTTAATCCTTCTGCACAGACAGAGGTTACAGATGATGATGAATTAATTGTATTTGCAGAGGATGATTCCACAATATTTTATTTTCATGACCCTGTTCAACGGCCTAAGGTTTCAACATTACCAGAAGTAAAAACCAGTGTGCGCACTCAGAGGGTAGCATTACTAAACTGGACGCCTAAAGCATCTCTGATTGCTGAAAAACTTTGTACTTATGTACCTCCAGGTTCAGAGATTATTGCTTACAACCCAGAGAAAACTAAGGAAATGAAATCTTTTCTATCCAAGCTCCAAAATAGCTACCCCAACCTTACTCTGGATATCAAACAGGCAGATTTAAATGATCTTAATGAACTTAATAAACTAGAGCCACAAAATTTTGACAGCCTATTGATACTTTCTCCTGGCGGTACAACTATTGAAGAAATGGATGCTTATGTTATTTCTTTATTAATTCGTATCCGCCAAATTTTACGATTATCTAAGTTGGATAAATGGCCGAAGTTAATTACTGAAGTTATGGATAGTGAAAATATAGATATTATATTGAATAGTGGCGTAGAAGATTTCATGGTATCCAACCAATTTGTCTCTCAGATTATGGCTCAAGTCTCCGAAGAACCTCTGGCTTTAGATGTATATGATGATCTTTTTCGGGCTGAAGGAAGTGAGCTATATATCAAACCAGCAGATTATTATTTCTCTTTTGATAACCAGGAATCTATTACTTTGGCCTATGGAGAATGCACAGAGGCAGCTTTACTTAGAAAAGAAATATGCCTAGGATTACAACTTCATGAACATCAAAGTGATAAGGACAAATCATTTGGTGTAGTTCTTATACCCGATAAAGGAGAAAAATTCACATTGACTCCTAAGGATGGACTAATCACCTTGGCGGAAGATGAGTCCTAAATATTATACAATCTAGTTTAGTATATATTAATAAATTTCCGTAACTAAATAGAGAAAATTCTATCTCCAAATTTTATTCATGAATGATAAAGAAAAAATAAAACTCACCAAATTAAGTCACGGTTCTGGATGAGCCTGTAAGATTGGTCCAAATGACCTAGCTCAGGTTCTGAGTAATGTCAATATGCCAGTAAATGACTCAGTTGTTTTAAATCATAATAAAACAGATGATGCTGCTGCAGTACGTCTAGATAATGAAAATACTTTGATCCAGACAGTAGATTTTTTTACGCCCGTAGTAAATGATCCTTACCAATTTGGTCAAATTGCCGCGTCTAATGCCTTATCTGATATTTATGCAATGGGTGGTAGCCCTTTATTTGCTCTAAATATAGTTGCATTCCCGATTAATAAATTACCAAACTCTATATTAGTAGAGATACTACAAGGTGGGGCAGATAAAGCAACGGAAGCTGGAATCCCTATTGTTGGCGGTCATTCTATTGATGATAATGAACCAAAATACGGTTTGGTAGTTACTGGAAAAGTAGATGAAAAAAATATGTGGACTAATGCTGGTGCAAAACCAGGAGATATTCTTGTACTTACCAAACCTCTAGGATCAGGCATAATATCCACAGCTATAAAAAAAGAGACTGCTCCAGAAGAAAGTATTATTGCCGCAATTGAATCAATGTCAACTTTGAATAAAGATGCAGTTTTAGCATTAGATGGATTACAAGTTAATGCAGTTACTGATATAACCGGCTATGGATTACTCGGTCATTTAAAAGAAATATGTCAGGCAAGTAATGTAACCGCAAATATATTTTTTCAAAATCTCAAATTTTTCCCAGGAGTTGAATACTTGGTAAAAAAAGGTCTTATTCCAAAAGGTACCCGCAGAAATCTGGAATATATTAAGAATTATTTAGATTTTGACTCTCATCTAACAGAAAAAGATCTCCTAATTGCATCAGATGCACAAACTTCGGGAGGATTATTGATTTCTTTGCCAAAAAAAGATGCTGAGCAATTTATTAACATTTTTGGTCCTACTGCCTTCAGAATAGGTGAAATTATTGAAAAAGAACATTCAATGATTTTTCTAAACTAAAAATAATATCGAAAAATTTTAACTTAAAAATATAAAAGATATATACGACAAATTTAGTCGTATATAAATCTTGTCTCTATAATTTTCTTCATATAACTTTCGGACCAAAATTAATTATAATGTTAAAAATTACTAGAAAAGTTGAATACGCTCTTATAGCCCTCGGGTATTTACAGAAAAAAGGAAAAAACCAATTAGCATCTGCTAAAGAAATTGCAAAACAATACAGTATTCCTCATGGATTGCTTTCGAAAATACTGCAGAAATTGGCTAGGGAAAAAATTATCCATGCAGTGAAAGGTCCTTCTGGAGGATACAGGATGTCTCCCGATTCAAGCACAATGAATATGACTAGGTTTTTTGAGATTTTAGAAGGACCCGTAGGATTAGTGGATTGTTATTTTGACTCGGACTGCAATCAAATTAATAATTGTAATATTCGAACACCCATTAATCGTATTAATGGTTCCATTAAATCAATGTTGGATAAAATGACTCTAGCAGATATTTCAAACTAAAATGATTTTAAAAGACAATATTATAGGAATGCTTAAACAATGTGTGGATCCAGAGATTCCTGTGGATTTATGGAATCTTGGACTAATCTATGATATAAACCTTCAAGATTTTGAAAACAATAAAACAGATGTATTTATTACTATGTCACTCACCACACCAGGATGCGGTATGGCGGAACATATGGCAAATGATATTAAAGAAAAAATTTCCAGTATTGAAGAAGTTCATACTGTAGAAGTCAATGTTACCTTTGATCCTCCTTGGAACCCTGAAATGATGAGCGATGAAGCTAGAAAAAAACTTGGATTTAATCCAACCCCTGGTATTAAGAATGAACCAGAAATTAAAACGGAGTGGGAATAATGAATCAAAAACTAGAAAGTTCAAAATCGATAGAAGATCAGCAACATGATTTTCAAAATGCGACTATTACTGTTACCGAAAAAGCTGTAAAACAATTGAAAACAGCCATGAAAAATGATGGTGATGATAACCAGATTTTACGTATGTCTGTGGAGGGCGGAGGTTGTTCTGGCATGACTTACAAAATGGATTTTGATAAAGCACAACGTGAATTTGATAAAGTATTTGAATCCAATGGACTGAAAATCGTCTGTGATCTTAAAAGTTGGCTTTATTTAAAAGATGTTAAAATAGATTATTCAAATGATCTTCTTAATGGCGGATTTAAGATCACAAATCCTAATGCTGATCGTACTTGTGGTTGTGGTACCAGCTTTTCGGCTTAAAATCTCTATTAAACAAAAATACTATTTAAACTGTAATGCCCTCCAATGAACAGCAGATTATTGATTCAAGGTTAAACGCTGATTATGAATACGGGTTTATTACTGATATTGAATCAGAAACCCTTCCTCCTGGATTAGATGAAAATGTAATTCGCACTATATCTGGAAAAAAACAAGAACCTGATTGGCTACTTGATTGGCGATTAAAGGCCTATAGTCATTGGTTAAATATGCAGGAACCAAAATGGGCTAATATAGATTATCCTAAAATCGATTATCAGGATATTAGTTATTTTTCTCAACCAAAGAAAAAGAAACTTTCCAGTCTCGATGAAGTTGATCCAGAACTCCTAGCTACATACAATAAACTAGGTATCCCTCTTGAAGAACAGAAAATGCTTTCAGGCGTGGCTGTCGATGCAGTTTTTGACAGTGTATCAGTAGCTACTACCTTTAAAGACGAGTTGAAAAAAGCAGGTGTTATTTTTTGCAGTTTTTCTGAAGCGGTAAAAAACCATCCAAATCTAATTAAAAAATACTTGGGTTCTGTTGTTCCTTATACTGACAATTATTTTGCTGCAATTAATTCAGCAGTTTTTAGTGATGGTTCTTTTGTATATATTCCTAAAGGAGTACAGTGTCCTATGGAATTATCTACTTACTTTCGAATAAATGAAGCAAAAACTGGGCAATTCGAAAGGACACTTATTGTTGCAGATGAAGATAGCCAAGTGAGTTATTTAGAAGGATGTACTGCACCTATGCGTGATGAAAACCAGCTTCATGCAGCTGTAGTCGAATTAGTTGCTCTTAAAAATGCAAAGATCAAGTACTCTACTGTTCAAGACTGGTATCCAGGACATCCCAAAACAGGTGAAGGAGGTATCTATAATTTTGTAACTAAAAGAGGGGTATGTCTAGGTGAAAATAGTCATATTTCCTGGACGCAAGTAGAGACAGGGTCAGCTATTACCTGGAAATACCCAAGTTGTATTTTAAGAGGTAATAACTCTGTAGGAGAATTTTATTCTGTGGCATTGACAAACAATTTCCAGCAGGCAGATACAGGAACAAAGATGATCCATATAGGAAAAAACACAAAGAGTACTATTATTTCCAAGGGGATTTCTGCAGGTAAAGGACAGCAAACATATCGTGGTGGTGTAAAAATCATGAAAGGTGCAGATAACGCCCGGAATTTTTCCCAGTGCGATTCAATTTTGATTGGTGATAAATGTGGTGCACATACTTTTCCTTATATTGATGTTAGAAACCCATCGGCTCAAATGGAACATGAAGCAACTACTTCAAATATTGGTGAAGACCAATTATTTTATTGTAATCAGAGAGGAATTTCAACAGAAGATGCTGTTTCAATGATTGTTAATGGTTTCTGTAAAGAAGTTTTTAATGAATTACCCATGGAATTTGCTGTAGAAGCCACAAAACTCATGGAAGTTAGCCTGGAAGGCAGTGTAGGCTAAAAAAAAATATGTTAACTATTTCTAATCTACATGCTTCTGTAGATAGCAAATCCATATTAAATGGTATCAATCTTTCCATTAAATCTGGAGAAATACATGCCATTATGGGAAAAAATGGTTCTGGTAAAAGTACTCTCGCTAATTTGATTACAGGTCGTGAAGGATATGAAATTATAAAAGGCGATATTTTATTTAACGGAGAGTCCATTTCGGAATGGTCACCAGAAAAACGGGCATTGGAAGGAATATTTATGTCTTTTCAATATCCAGTAGTAATTCCAGGGGTAAATAATACCTATTTTCTTAAAGCCGCATTAAATGCTAAACTTAAAAATAATGGTGAAAAAGAACTGAATGCTGCTGATTTTCTAAAATTAATTAAAACAAAATTAGCAGAAATGGATATGGATTCTAAATATTTGCAAAGAGCGGTTAATGAAGGATTCTCGGGTGGTGAAAAAAAAAGAAATGAGATTTTGCAAATGATCACTTTAGAACCTCGCCTGTCAGTCCTAGATGAGACTGATTCAGGATTGGATATTGATGCATTAAAAATTGTCGCTAATGGTGTGAATAAATACAGAAATAGTGAACGTTGTTTTTTAATAATCACACATTATCAACGCTTATTAAAATATATTGAACCAGATTTTGTACATGTACTTATTGATGGTCAAATAGTTAAGTCTGGAGGCAAAGACTTAGCTTTAGAACTCGAAGAAAAAGGATATAGTTGGCTAGAGGTATGAATATCACTCATTTTCAAACCGAATTTGATAAAATCCATACACTGGATCATTTTATTGATACGATACACCTCAAAAGAAAAGAAGCATTTTCCAAGTTTCTTGATAAAGGTCTTCCAACCAAAAATTGGGAAGACTGGCGTTTCACAAATTTATCAGCTATTTCAAAAGGTGAATTCAATGTTCCCGAAACAATTGATGAGCTCGAATCATCCTTACAAATTGAACCTTATAAAATTGAAAATGTAAATACAATTGTGGTTTATAATGGTCATTTTCAAAAAACTCTTTCAGAAATTCCAAATGAAGTCAAAGTATTAAACAATCTGGATTATATTAATCTAAAATCAAGCGTAATTCAAATTGAAGAAGATTCACCTTTTGATCTATTAAATACCGCTTTTTTCAATGGCGGAGTTTCTTTAATAATTGATCCTGGAAAAATTATAAAAACTGCAATAAGAATTCTTTTTATTGCAAATAGTGAAGAAAGTATTATGACTAATCCCCGTGTATATCTAGATGTTGGCAATGACTCTAATGTTACCTTTGTCGAACATCATGTAGGAAATGCAGTCAGCCATTTTCAAAATACTTCAATATTATTATCTTTGGGCTCGAATTCTTCATTGGACCATATACGGATTCAATCCAATTCTTATTCCACACAGTCTATAGCGAATCTTCATATATATCAAGAAAGTGACAGCCATTATAATTTTACCCAATTCGCGAGCGGAAGCGGATTAGGTCGCACCAATGCTTATGTACATTTAAATGGTGAAGGTTCAAATTGCAAATTAAATAGTCTTTCACTTTCTGATGAAAAACAGCATTTAGATAATCATATAATTATTGATCATAAAGTACCTCACTGTACCAGTTCCCAATTATTTAAATCAGTGCTTAGAGAAAAATCATCTGGCGTATTTAACGGACGTACTATTGTTAGGGAAAATGCTCAAAAAACGGATGCAAAACAATCCAACAAAAATCTATTATTATCTAAAGAATCCCTTATGAATTCTAATCCACAGCTGGAGATTCATGCAGATGATGTACGCTGTTCCCATGGATCTACGACTGGTGAACTAGATAATGATGCTTTGTTCTATCTTCGCTCGAGAGGAATAGACGTTGCAACGGCGAAATCAATTCTTGTAAAAGGGTTTGTGGCAGAATGTTTTGCTATGATAAAAGATGAAAATATTAAATTATTTCTTATAGATTATTTTGATAATTGGCTTAATAGAAAAAAAATTTATGACTATTAAACAAATACTTGAAGAAGTAAACGAAATATTTTCTGTTTTTGATGATCCAAAAGAAAAATTCGTACAACTTATGGATATGGCTAAAGAATCAGAAGGTCTAACTGATTCAGAAAAAAATGAAAAAAATAAAATATATGGTTGTACTTCTCAAGCCTGGGTGTTAGCAACAAAAGATAAAGATGAAACATTCTATTTTCGTACAGATTCCGATGCGATGATTGTAAGAGGGCTATTAACTATTTTAGTTAAAATATTTAATGGGCAAACAGCCAATGAAATTCAATCTGTAAACGGAACTATGATTTTAAATTCAATCGGTCTGTCAGGAACTGTTACAAACCAGCGAACAAATGGATTTTCCAGCGCTGTCGAAAAAATACATGGATTAGTATCATGACTAACGATGTTCCAAACGAGAAAATCCGTCTATTACGAGATGTTGACGCCTATTTAGTTCCATCAGGCGACGAAATAAAACTACTTGCAGGAAATCTTGTGCGAATAACACAAGCTCTGGGTGGCAATTATACAGTTCTGACAAATGGCAATATGGCTCAAATTACTTCAGAAAATGCTGATGCACTTGGATTAGAAACTGAGGAAAAAGAATTATCTGAAGGGTGTGGAGTTTTTTCTGAACAACAAGTCTGGGATCAGCTCAAAACCTGCTATGATCCAGAAATCCCTGTAAATATCGTTGATTTAGGATTGATCTATGATTTAACTATTAAAGATGGAAAAAGAGGAAAATTTGTAGAAATAAAAATGACTCTCACTGCACCTGGTTGCGGTATGGGAGATATAATTGCAGGAGAAGCTGAAAGAAAAGTGAGAGCAATTGAAGCTGTTGAATTTGCGAAGGTTGAATTAGTTTGGGAACCAATGTGGGATAGAAATATGATGTCAGAAGCTGCACAGCTAGAATTAGGAATGCTTTAAAATGACATTTTCCCCTGCAAACCTGAAAAAAGATTTCCCCATTTTTCAGGATTCAGAACTTATATATTTGGATAATGCAGCTACTACACAAAAACCAAATAGTGTTCTTAAAACCGTTCAATCATTTTATCAAGAAGCTAATGCTAATGTACATCGTGCTATTTATTCATTAGGTGAGGAAGCAACTAAAAGATTTGAAAATGCTAGACAAAAAATTTCTAAGTTTATTAATGCTCCATCGGAAAAGGAGGTTATATTTACTGGAGGGACTACCGGATCCATTAATTTATTAGCCAATTCTATTGGTAATACAGTAAAACCAGATCAAGAAATTTTAATCTCGGAGATGGAACACCACTCAAACATAGTACCATGGCAACTAATGGCAAAGCGTACCGGCGCAAAATTAAAATATATTCCTATCAACAAAGAAGGTGAACTAGAGCTGTCAGATCCTGAAAAATACTTTACTAATAAAACGAGAATAGTATCCATAACACATATGTCCAACGTTTTGGGAACAATTAATCCAATCAATAAACTTGCTGGAATGGCCCATGAGGTTGGCGCAATGTTTATAGTAGACGGTGCACAAGGAGTGCCACATATGCAAGTTGATGTCCAGAACTTGGAATGCGATTTTTATACTTTTTCAGGACATAAAATGCTTGCGCCTACAGGAGTTGGAATTCTTTGGGGAAAAATGGAGCAACTAGAGAGAATGGATCCATTTATGGGTGGAGGTGAAATGATTACAACAGTCTCCAAGAGTTTATCTACCTGGAACTCAGTACCCTATAAATTCGAAGCAGGTACACCCAATTTTGCACAGGCAGTAGGTCTAGGTGCAGCTGTTGATTACCTTAAAAATATAGGTATGAAAAATATTTCTGAACATGAAAATGAATTAACTAATTACACTTTAAACAAGTTTAAAAAAATTGATGGATTAAGAATTCATGGAAATGCCAATCATCGAGGCGGGGTGATAAGTTTTAATCTAGGTAAGATTCATCCATATGATGTTGCTCAATTTTTAAATGAGGATAATATTGCCATTCGTGTTGGGCATCATTGTGCACAACCCCTTTTAAAAATCTTGGATGAAACTGCAACAGCTCGTGTTAGTTTTTATATTTATAATGATGAGTCAGATATAGATAAATTCTGTGATACTCTAAACTCGATAAAAAAATATTTTTAAGAATGGAGACAGTACTATTAGATGATTTTGTCGATGATGGGATTATCCGTGAAAAATCATTTCGGCAAAAAGTAGATGAAATAGATTTCGAAAAATACCGTGATCAAAAAGTAATTATTAAAGGTTGTGCAGGTGTTGTTGTCCCTACGTGGGCTTATTTAATATTAACAGCAAGGTTAGCCCAAGTAGCTGATAAACTTTATTACGGTGAGCCACGATATGCGGTAAAAATATTTAACAGGAAAGATTCGTAGTTTTTTAATTATTTAGCATTTAGTTTCCTCGAATAACAATATTGTCAATTAATGGTTTATTACAGAAACACTCTTTAATTCTATACAAAATTCAACTATGGCACCTATAAAGAACAAACGTGTTAGCTGGGAAAAATATTTTATGAATATAGCAAGAGAGGTAGCCACCCGATCTACCTGTGATCGAAAGAATGTAGGGGCTGTAATTGTTAAGGATAAAACTATCCTTTCAACTGGATATAATGGTAGCATTAAAGGGCTGCCCCACTGTGATGAAGCTGGCCATGAAATGGTTGATAATCATTGTGTACGTACTACTCATGCAGAAGCAAATGCTATTGTTCAGGCTGCTAAAAACGGTGTAAAGATTAACCATGCTGAAATTTATATTACTGCATCACCTTGTTATAACTGCTTCAAACTCATTGCAAATTCTGGAATAAAATCAATTTATTTTTTTGAATTTTACCGGGATGAGCGCATCATAGGACATGCTAAGGAAGCTAAGGTAGAACTGATTCAGCTAGAAGAAGTTTCAGATAAATAACGAAAAACTTAACAATTCTAAAAGCTACTAAAAGCGTTTCCCTATTTAACGGTTGCAATTAAATATAGACAAACTTGCATAACCGATCATATACCCGTATTTTTATCGGAAATAATGAAATATGGTTCAATAGCAGGCGGTGAAAAATCCACAGTAAATGCTGCTTGCCAGATATTAGAAAATGGCGGGAATGCTTTTGATGCAGCTATAGGGGCAGTTTTTACATCTATGGTTTCAGAATATAATTTGACTGGTCTTGGAGGTGGAGGAGCATTACTTGCATATCCAGTAAACTCTGATCCAGTACTCTATGATTTTTTTGTGGATACATTGCCTCCTCAAAAAGAAAAAAAGTTAGACTTTTTTAGTATCTTAGTAGATTTTGGACCAAGTCAACAAGAATTTCATATTGGCCAAGGATCGGTCGGGGTTCCAGGAAATTGTGCTGGTCTATTATACGTTCAAAAAAAATTAGGAAAGCTCCCATTACGAATTGTTTTGGAACCAGCTGTATACGCAGCAAAATCAGGAGTTGTTCTTAATGAAGCCCAGGCTTACCTAATTAAAATCCTGAAACCAATTCTGACACATTCTAGATCTGGGAAATTTCTTTTTGAACCTGATGGTAAATTATTAAAACAAGGTGATATTTTCCGAAATCCTGCTTTTGCTGATCTTATGGAAAAAATTGCAATTGAAGGATCCAGTTACTTTTATAAAGGAAACGGAGCAAAACTCATCTTGAATGCATTAGGAGAGCAAGGTTTGATAACCAAAGAATCACTATCTAATTACAGAGTGATTGAGAGAAAACCCCTAAAAAGTAAATTTAATGAGAAGATTATTTTTACTAATCCTGCACCGGCAATTGGTGGTACACTAATCACTTTCGCATTACAACTTTTGGAACAATCAAAAATGAATTATAGATCTGATTTTCTAAATCTTGCAAAAACTATGGAGATCACCTCGATTGCCCGAAAAGAAATTTACCATAATACTGAAAATAAGTTTGAGATTTCAGATATAATAAAACCAAAGATTTTCAAGAATTACTTGGAATTATTAGATACAGGTAATTCTGTATTAAAAAATAATAGTGATCCAGATTCCACAGGATCTACTACACATGTAAGTATAATAGATAAAGATGGTAATGCTGTAAGTGTAACGACTACTAATGGAGAAGGTTGTGGATACGTGATACCAGAAATGGGAGTTATGTTAAACAATATGCTTGGTGAAGAAGATTTAAATCCACAAGGATTTCACCAGTGGACCTGCCAGAAACGACTACCAACTATGATATCTCCTACCATAGTTATGGGGTCAAGAGGAGTAGAAATGGTATTAGGAAGCGGTGGAAGTAACCGACTACGTTCTGCAATTTGCCAAGTAATAATAAACTTTTTTATTAAAAATATGGATCTTGAATCTTCTATTTTCTACCCCAGGATCCATTTGGATGGAAAAGTACTCCACTTTGAGCCAGGAACCCCATTGGAGTTATTGTCTGATAATTACAAACTACATTCCTGGGATAATATTAATCTTTTTTTTGGAGGAGTGAATGCTGTAACTAAAACTTCAGCAATCGGAGATCCAAGGCGTGAAGGCGCAGGAATTAATTTCTAAAATAATTAATCCATAGTCGCTAAATAATAAAAATAGATTTTTCAACATTAATTAAGATAAACTTTCTGCCACTATATCTGCTACATCTTTAACATTTATCTCACCTTGTGCTTGTGGTGTCATAGGACCTAAACCCTGCTTCATCATTCCGTAACAGAAATTACAACCCGTAACAACTGTATCTACCTCGGATTCAACCACCTGTTCTGCCCTTACCAAATGAGTACGCCCTTTGGTTTCCTTTTTCCACCACAAGGCCCCTCCAGCTCCACAGCATAAAGTATTTCGTCCATTTTCTTCCAATTCCTTAAAATTAGATGTAGCTGCCTGAATTGCTGTACGAGGCTCATCTACAATATCCAGAATCCTTGACAAATTACATGGATCATGGTAAGTAACTTTGCCATTATCATTCATCTGAACTTTTATTTTTCCTTCTTTAATAAATCTACCCAAAACCTGCGTATGATGCTCCACAGTATAATTAATTTGACTGTATTTACTATATTCCTTACCTAAGTTCACCGCACAATGAGGACAAAGTGTAACAACTTTTTGTACTTCGGAAAGTTGATCTAAATTATGATCTCTCAGCATACTGTAAGTAAGTTTATCACCAAGACGATTTGCAGGATCGCCAGAGCATTGCTCACCCTTTAGCACACCAAAAGTAACACCTGCAGTATCGAGGATTTTTGTAAAATTTTTCACTGATTGATGAAAATCCGGGTCCATCCCATGACGGGCAAAGCAACCTAACCAGAGTACATACTCTTTATCAGGTGTATATTCAGGTAATGAATCTGCAAAACCACTACTGGATGCTCCTTCTGTATTCCCTGATTCCTGGAGATTTGTGAATAATTTTTGGTACTCCTGAGGAACACGTCCTTCTACAAGAACTTCCAGTCTTCTTATTTCATCAGACTTTTCAACATGATTACCAACGGGGCATATTTCTGTGCAAGCCTGACATGTAGTACATTCCCAGCCAGCTTCTACATTAATCTTATCTAACACAGCTATATCTTTACCATCAAGCAATGGTGATCTTAAATCTAAAATAAAATGGTTCTTAGGATCGAGAATTCCTCCTCCTCTATTAGCTGGACAAACATCAGTACAGCGTCCACATTCAACACAGGAAAAAATATCTAAAGCCTGATTTTTAGTCAGTTTTGTTAGATCAGAAAGCATAACATCTAGTTTTTCCTCATCACCCTCAAGATCAATATATACTGGAGTATGTTCAGGTTGGTCAAAAGGTCTGAAAAATATATTAATTGGTCCAAGGATAAGATGAAGATGCTTGCTCCTAGGTATTAATACTAAGAATGAAAGAATAACCAAAGTATGGATCCACCAATTTATTTTCCATACAATAGGCGAAATATCCATTACACTTATTAAATATGTTATCATGAGGATTACAATAAAGAAAGCTACCAGACCAGATGTAGGTGATATTTTTCCTAAAGCCTTGGGACGAATGATAAATCTCCTGTAGGATAAGGATAGAATACCAATAATAACTAAAATGGAAAAAGGGATTACAATATAAGAATATGAATGAAGTGCTTTTTCTGATAGAAATGGCTTATAAAAACCGATAGAAAAATGATCGAGGGTAATAATTCCAAAAACTAAGAAGCCCCAGAAAACAAGGGCATGCATTACACCAGGCCAAGGGCGGTCACGAATTACTTTTTCATGTAAAATTACTTCCCTAAATACGCGCAAAAACCTTTCCAGAATACGATCAGAAGGCAATGTGCCCTTCGCCAGCATTACTATTGATAATCGTTTATATAATTCAAATAAGAACGAACCCAGCGAAACAGCAGTTAGTACAAACAAAACTAACTTTTCGAAAGGATCGAAAATAATAGGGTTCATATTCCCTTTCTATGCGTCTTTCAGTATTTCTATCAATTTAGGTATAATTTCCATCACATCACCAATAACAGCATAATCAGCAAGTTCAAAGATGGGAGCATCAGAATCCTTATTAATTGCAAGGATATTTTTTGAACCTTTCATTCCAACTACATGTTGGATTGCACCAGAAACACCCAGTGAAAAATAAAGTTTTGGTGCAACATTACAGCCTGAACTTCCTACTTGCCTAAAAGAATCTATCCACCCCGAATCAACCACGGGTCGACTTGCAGATACTTCAGCACCTATTGCTTCAGCAAGTTCAAAGGCAAGATGTATATTTTCTTCTTTTTCTATCCCTCGTCCAACGGAAACCAGCACTTCTGCGTTTTCTAAGTCAACATCTCCAGCTGCCTCTTGAAAAGGATCTTCCGAATTTGATCGGACAATGGAAGAATCTAGGCTTACTTCGAAAAGATTTGTAGAACAAGAACCAAATCTTATTTCTTCTTCATTAAACGCAGCAGACTGGAAACTGAGTATCAATTGATTTGAGGTAGATAATAATTCAGCATTTAATTTGGCATTCATGACCTGCTTTATAAAACCTTTATCTGATAGCGAAACAATATCGGGTATAAATGGAATACTCAATTTTGCACTCACTCTTGGAATGAAATCTCTAGTCTGATAGGTATGTCCAGCAACGATGACTTTTGGAGACAATGCTTCAATGACCTGTTTTGTAACTTCAGAATATCCATCTGCATTGTATGATGAGACAAATTCATGGTTCACCACTATCACTTCATTAAGATCATAGCCAGATAATTCAGAAGCAATTGAATCAGCATTTTTACCAATCACAAGTCCTGAGATCAAACCACCTAATTTTTGCGCTCCGACAATCGCTTCTTTACTGAGGCGATGGAGCGATCCCTGGTTATCTTCAAGAATAATTAAAATATCCATGCTATTAAATAACCTTTACTTCTGATTTTAATATTTTATAAATACGTCCAACCACTTGATCCACATTACCTTCAATTACTTCTGTTTGTTTGGACGTTTGCGGCACGAAAAGTTTTTCTATTGTTTGGTTTTTATCTCCAAGGAACAAATCAGAACTTGAAATAATTTTTAATTCTTTTTTCTTCGCTCCCATAATACCTTTCAGAGATGGATAACGCGGTGTATTTAACCCTGATTGTATGCTTATTGATGCAGGAAGTGGTAATTGAACCCACTGAAACCAACCTGATTCCAACTCTCTTTTTACCCTTATACTCCCATCCTTTATAACGGTTTCAACAACCAAGGTTGCGGTTGACATCCCCAGTAATTCTCCAATTAATACTCCAGTCTGACCCATGCCGGTATCATCTGACTGCAAACCTGTAAGAATTAAATCAAAATTTTCAGTTTTTAAAACATCTGCAAATCTTTGAGCAATCAACAAAGGGTCTATTTCTATTAATTCATCATCTTCTAAATAGATACCTCTATCTGCACCCTTGGCAAGGCCTTCACGAATAACTTTTTGTGCCCGGGAAGGACCCATGCTTAAAACAACAACTTCACCTTCTCCTAAATTTTCTTTAATTAACAAAGCTTCCTCTAAGGCAAAATTATCAGGAGAATTCATAACAAAGGTTACAGATGTTTCATCTACCCAAGATTGATCACCATTGATTGGAAGCGCCGATTCAGAACCTGGAACCTGTTTTATAAGTACGGCGATTTTCATAAAGTATTCTGTTAAGGATTAAAAAAGAAAAATTATTAATTTGTCGTTGGAATTTAATCTAACTTAACTATGGTCACCAATTACGATGAATGAAATAATCAAAGCAATCATACTAAATGGAGTTTTTATATTTGGTAGTATTCTTTTTCTATACTGTCTTTGGATATTGTGGGGAAGATGGAGTATCAGAAAAAAAGATTAAAGAAATACTCAGATTTTCGTAAAAAAGAAAAATTCTTTGAAAGTAGTCAGTGTTGTTTTATCTTCAGCTGTATTTGGTGGGTAGACCCCTGCCCAAATCCAAAGAAATATAATAAACGGAGCTAAATAATGAAAAAAATGATAATGAATTTTATAACATTTATATTATTCTGTACTGTATTAATCGGTCAAGAGCCTAGCATTCAGGCAAATTGGCAAACCGTTGGTATAGTATCACAATATGTATATGAAGTAAGAGATACTTCTGATGCAAATGCCAGTGGTCCTGCAGGAGATGATAGCCTTACATCCTATGATCTAACCATATCATGGCCGAGCTCAGATAATGCACTTTTTACTGCAGTCGGAGCTTCTTTTGAGCCTGGAGATACTGTGGGTCAACTCTGGCTTCCATTTCCTACACCTGAAGCTCTTGCAGCCGCAGGATTTCTTATTACTGGTGACTCTACAGCTACAGGAATAAGTCTTAACGTTGATTTCTATGATGATATGACATTCAGTATAAATGAAGGGAGTACGTATCCCACAACTTCTACTGAAAACTGTTCCACAGCCGCAACTATTCCGCCCGCAGTAACACCTGGTGTTTGGGATAGAAAACCTGGTTATTGGGAGGATTCTCTTACCTATAGATTTGGTCATGGAATAATAGAAAATGATGTACTTGCTCTTTATTCAGCACCAGATATTGTAAATGGTCAGTATGGAGTTGATTATGGCTATACTCCAGAAGTGTCCGATAGTCTTGGTAACACTATATCCGGTGGTGAAGCAACTGCTATGCCAAGTTGGGGAAGAGCCCGTGTTACATACACAGACACCACTCAGACGGTACCTGCACAGCTTAATCTTTATTGGGAACAGCATCCAGGAGAGGCTGAAGATTCCGGAGTTGATGATGCTGGAAAATTGAATGGTGTTTTAGGACGCCCTGTTTTTCCTGCTGATACGGTCACAATTGCAATGACTACAGGATTAGCTGCACAAGCGGGTGGAACTATACATGTTGCACCTCACCCAATGCTTGGCGGACCAGGTATTGACGCTGCTAAAGCAGCTCAATTAGGCATGATTCCAGCTGAACATGCTGACTCAGTTAAACTGGGGTTTGAACATGATTGGGCTACAGGCACATTGGTCCCGGTACAAAATCCATATATTCATGGTACGGTTAGTGTAAATCACGGAGTCTATTTTGATCCAACAGGTGGTGATGGAATACCATTGAACGGCGATGAACCATTTGCAGCTACAGGACATTATTTTACTTATAATTTCCTTGAAGCTTCTGACTGGTTTGGCACAACGTTTCAAGCACAGCTCGCAGCAAATCCTGCTGATGTGCAAGGGGCTTTGGATTCTGCCGCATGGGAAGTTGCTGACATCTACGTAGGTGCAGATACTGCGAGTGCTATATCTGCAGGTGTTGCTGCAGCTTTGTATGCTCAATTTACCGCATGTGTTGGAACTGGAACGCCTGCTGCAGCATGCTTAGGTGTTGCCGAAGCAGGTCCAACTGCAACTCTCAATGCTGTAGTAGAACAGTGTCCTGACTGCCCAGTGAATGATTCGGATGTAGACCAAGGATGGGATCTTACTGTCCAGCCACCTGAGCCCACACCTGGTAGATTAATTTTTGAAGTAGATAATGTATGTCTTCCAATACATACTACGACACGCCCATCAGCTTTCCTCGTTAATACCGCTCTTCTGGATGTTGAAGAAGATGCCCCTCTGGCGGAGAAATTTGAACTACATGGAAATTATCCAAACCCATTTAACCCAGTGACAAATATTAAATTCTCTACAGAGATGTTAAGTGATGTAAAAGTAACTATTTACTCCCTTACAGGTAGACAAGTTGATGTTCTTTATGATGCTGTAATGAATGCGGGAACATATAATTTGAAATGGTATGGAAAAGATAGGAATGGGAATAAGGTCCCTAGTGGTGTTTATTTCTATGAAGTTAAATCCAATAACCGTGTTAAAAGAGGAAAAATGCTGCTACTTAAATAAAGCAGTATAATATTTTAGCATAAAAAGCAGCCTTATTTCTTTAATATGAGGCTGCTTTTTTTTTTGAACATTATAATTATATATTCCCATTGTCATATATTATGAGAAAATTATTTTTTCTATTCTCCATAGCATCTCTGCTATTTTCTCAGAATGGTTCAATTACCGGTAAAGTTTATGATAATGAGACAGGCAAAGCGTTAATTGGTGCAAATGTAATCATTGATGGAACTAATCAAGGTGCTGCCAGCGATGCAGAAGGTCGCTTCACTATAAAGAATCTACCTGCCGGGAAATATAATCTTAAAGTTTCCTATATTGGATATCAAAATCTTCAATTACAAGTATCTGTATTAGGCAACGAAACTGTTGAAGCGAATCTAGGTTTAGATCCAGAAGCTATTCAAATGGAAACATATGTTGTCACAGCTTCCCGAAAAAGAGAACGTATAGAAGATGCTCCAGCAGCCATATCTGTGATATCAAAAAAAGAAATTCGAAGAGAAAGTAATACAAATCTAGGTGATTATATTAAAGGAACAAAAGGCATTGATTTTACGCAATCAGGGATCGACAGCTATAATATGACTGCCCGTGGTTTTAATTCATCCCTTAGTTCTAGATTATTGACTTTAATGGATGGCCGAATGGCAAATGTACCATCTCTGCGTCTAACAGCATATAATGTTATTCCTGTTTCATTTGAAGATGTAGAACAAATTGAGGTAGTTCTAGGACCATCATCGGCACTCTATGGACCTAATGCTCATAGCGGTGTGTTAAATATCGTAACAAGCTCGCCCCTACGCTCTCAAGGGACTAGTATTAATATCCAAGGTGGGTTACTGAATCAAACAGACACAGATTTATTAAAAAAATTAACAGTTAGAACCGCTCATAAATTTGGTGATTTTGGATTTAAGATTTCTGGCGTTGCACTTGCAGGGCAAGATTGGAAACATTTTAATGAAGATGAATACGAGGGGCATGACCCGCTTTTTATCGGTAGGCCTAATCTCCTGCATGATGGTATTGATCGTGGAGGATCTGTTGGCGGTGGATCCAGGTTTACCTATGATATGATATATGAAGTTGATGGAGCTGATGAATCATGGGTAGGCAATTATTGGGCTGATAATATAGCAGAAAGTACAACAGGAGGTGAATTAGGTTCCCCGGTAATAACACAGGATATGGTTGATGAAGCATCTTCGGATAAATTTAATCGCTATACTTTGCCAAATGGGACTGTATTATGGTTCGTAACATCTGATCGCATTGGTCTGGCATACAAAGATGGAATTGATAATAATGGTGATGGTGAAATAGATGAAAGAATTGATATCGGTATCGATGATGCAGCAGAAGTATGGTTTGACGGAGTGGATAATGATGGAGATGGATTTATTGATGAACAAGATGAGGTTGGTACATCTTGGCTTAATCGATTTAATAGTAGAAAAGGCGGAACTACACTAGCAACAATATTTACTAATGCAGATTCAACTTGGACCATTATTGACTCTGCTCACGGGAGAGGATTTGGAGATTACATGTATGACTCTAATGGCGATATTGTATTTGATACCAATGATAACGGAATCTTTAACGATAACTGGGGAACTGATGGAAAAGACAACGATGGTGATTGGGGACTATATGTAGATGATAATGGATCTCCTTTTAATGTTCCCGAAGAAAATTTTGTTGATTTGAACGGAACGGAACTTTTTGAAAGTGATGCTTCTGAGATATTTCTAGATAGTGATGGTGATGGCATCTGGGATCCCGCTGAACCATTTACGGATACCAATAATAATGGTACTTGGGATGAAGGTGAACCATACACAGACCTTAATAATAATGGTTCTTGGACTTCTCAAGAATTATTATTTGACTATGGATTGGATAGATCTGATGGAACAGGTGATATTGGTGAAGGAAATGGTGTCTGGGATGGAGAAACATTTACTGATCTAAATGGTAATAATAACTGGGATCAATTCAAATATAATGATCTTGACGGAAATAATGCACCTAGTCCAGGTGAAATGGGTGTGGATGAACAAGATGAACGGGACTTTTCAGTTAACTACGGAAAGCTTTCAAGTATTTACAAAGATGCAAATGATGATGGTATTAATGATTTTCCAGATTTTAATGTTCGTAATCTAAGATATGATATCCGGATGGATTGGGAACCTAATACTGACTTCACAGCTATTTTTTCACATGGGTACGCCTGGGCACGAAATATTAATATAACCGGTATAGCGCGATATCTTGCTGATGGCTGGATATATAGATATTACCAGAGCAGAATGCGATGGAAAAATTTCTTTTTACAAACTTATTGGAATTCCAGCTACTCGGGTGATCCTTCGCATCCTACCCGTAACATGGCTAACGGAAGTATAATTTATGATCGATCAAAAAAATTCAGTATTCAATTCCAACATGCAAATGAATGGAAAAACGGTGATATCCGTTTTGTATGGGGATGGGATTATTTCCTAACCATGCCTGATACAAGAGGAACAATTCTATCAGATCTAAACGGAACAGACAGAAAAGATAATACCGGTAATGGAGAAGCGGGATCTCCTTATATTTTTGCTGACAGAAATGATAATGGCTGGGTTGATATAGGGGAAAATTATAGCAGATGGAGTACTGTTGGCGGAACATCTACTGGTTCTATCCTTGACTCTATCGGATTAGATGCTGCTGGGAATATTATATATGAGGATGCTGTTTTGGGTGCTATTTCTGATGGTCTGGATAATGATGGAGATAGTGATGACTACAATGATTTGAATGAAAATGGAGTACCTGATTATGTTGATTCTAATGGCAATGGGACATTTGAACTTGGGGAAACTGTAGAACCAGGCGTACAATGGCTAGGCGGTCAAAGATTCTTGGTCTATGCTGACGGAAAGGATAATAATAATAACGGAAAGATTGATGAAAATATTGATGAAGGTATTGATGAAAAATCAGAAGATAATCGTTATAATGTAAACGAGCTTGGGACATATTACCAGCTAAATTGGAAATTAAATGATAAATTGGAATTTATTCAGGCTACACGCTTGGATGCTCATGACCGTCTAACTGATTTTGTAAAATTTAATAACTACAATTATGGAGATGGGTATAGTCCCTTAAATTGGGATTTCAATTTAGATAATACTGATGGACTCCAAATTTCCCCCAAGATAGGTTTAGTCTACAAACCAAAGGAAAATCAAAATTTTAGGCTTACCTGGGCCAAAGCTTTTAACACTCCATCCAACCAAGCTTTATTTCTTGATATTTATGTAGCAAGAGTTTCAATATTTAAAGTTTATGCTCGTGGAGCAGACGGTGGTTATGTTTTTCCAAGAGACAGTCTTGGTTCACCTTATTATTTTGATATCACAAGTTTCAATTATGAAACAGTTGATACAAGCGAAAGTATATTTTTCTATCCTTCCACCGATCCAAGAATCTCCGGCTTTTATGGACAATCTGTAATGGATCTTCCAGAGATTGAAGCAGAGAATGTAACATCATGGGAATTTGGCTATAAAGGCCGCTTGAATAAAAGAATATCTGGAACAATAGATTTGTATACCAGTCATTATACTAGTTTTGTAAGTCCTGTTACCTTTATAACACCTATTGTTATTGAAAAATGGGTATTGGAAAAAGACTACAATAATGATGGAATTATGAATACAATTAATGACCTTGAAAATAATATTATCAATGATCAAGAAGATTATGATGAATCATTTGATTATTGGAGATCAGGAATCCAAGGCGTTACTGCGATGGATACAATTCCAGGTTATTCACCCCCTGTTGTAGTAGGATACATTAATTATGGTGAAGTAGATATGTGGGGTACAGATGCAAGCCTGACTTATTTTATTAATCGAGAATGGACTCTGGATTTAACATACTCCCACCTTGGTCTTACTGAATTCTACAACCCTATTACAAAAAATAAAGATCCTATTAATGCTCCAAGAAATAAAGCAGGATTTAAACTACAATACAATCCAAGGCGCTGGCCAATTACCGGATCATTAAATGCTCGTTATGTAGGCGGGTTTAATTGGTCATCTGGAATATACTATGGAGCTATTGATCCTTATATTATTTACGATTTTCACGCTGGATACGAAATTAATAAATATGCAAAAATAAATCTTACTGTTAACAACCTTTTCAATCATTTCCACACTGAAATAATAGGTGGTCCTTCATTGGGTCGTATTGTTTTATTTCGTCTTCAGACAAAATTTTAAATCAAAAGAATAATTAGACCATTAAGGCTAACTTGAATGTAGGCGCTTTTGTTCTAAAGCACCTTCTTGGGAATACTAGATAATTACTTATTGTTAATATCTTAGATGAGTTGGAAAGAAGTAATTTAAAAATTGTTATCGTAACACTTTGTATTGCTAGATAAATGGGAATTGATATAAAATAATAGAAATAGTTTAAACAGAAACATAATTATGACTTTTAAATACGAAAAAGATGACCAAAACATTGTTACCTTGACAATGGATATGCCAAGACGTTCGGCAAATGTTATTAATGAAGAATATTTTTTATCACTCCTCGAAAACATCAAAAAACTTGAAACTGAAGAAAATTTAAATGGGGTAATCATTACTTCAGCAAAGAAAACTTTCCTTGCAGGCGCAGATCTTAAGATGCTTTATGAACAGAAAGAGCCTAAAGCTTGCTTTGAATTGGTTGAAGCGGGGAAAGCTACTATGCGTCGATTGGAATTAATTGATAAACCTGTTGTAGCAGCTGTTAACGGCGCAGCACTAGGCGGAGGTATGGAACTTTCTCTATGTTGTAATTATAGAATTGTATTAGATAATCCAAAATCGAAATTTGGTTTCCCTGAGGTTGGTCTGGGGATTCTTCCTGGTGGTGGAGGTGTTGCCCGCCTTTCAAGAATGATAGGTATTGAAGCATCCCTCCCTATATTAATGGAAGGAAAACAGCTAAATGTGTTAAAAGCTGTTAAAAATGGTCTTATGGATGAACTCGCTTCATCACCTGAAGAAATGATGAAGAAGGCTATTAATTGGATTTTAAGTAATCAAGATTGTAAACAACCTTGGGACAAAAAAGGATTTAAGTTCCCAGGAGGAAATACAAAAAACCCTAAAGTTGCTCAAATGCTTGCTTTTGCACTGGAAGTGATAAAGAAAAAAACTAGAGGAAATTATCCCGCACCAGAAGCCATTTTATGTGCTATCGCTGAAGGATCTGTAGTTGATTTCGATACTGCGAGCAGGATTGAATCAAAATATTTTGTTGATTTAGCAACTGGTAATGTATCCAAGAATATGATGCAGGCCTTTTGGTTCCAAATGAATGAAATTAACTCTGGTAAGAGCAGACCATTTGGTATTCCGCCTACAACTACAAAAAATGTCGGAGTATTGGGGTCTGGACTTATGGGACACGGAATAGCTTACGTCACTGCGCTTGCAGGTATAAAAGTAATTATGACTGATATAACCCAGGAAAATGCAAATAATGGTTTAGGCCGAATACGATCTATATTAGAAGAAGGAAAAAAGAAAGGACTAATAACTGGAGAAAAAATAAAGGAAACATTGGATAGAATTACTGTAACAGATGATTATTCAAAGCTCGACAGGTGTGAATTAATCATTGAAGCTGTTTTTGAAGATCGAGAATTAAAAGGAAAGGTAACAGCTGAAGCAGAAAGTGTCATGGATAAGTATGGAGTGTTTGCATCAAACACATCTACCATTCCTATTAGCAGCCTAGCGAAAAGATCATCTCGACCTGAAAGTTTTATTGGTATCCATTTTTTCTCTCCTGTACATAAAATGAAACTTGTTGAAATTATTAAAGGAGAAAAAACTACTCCAGAAACCCTTGCGAAAGCTTTTGATTACGTATTAAAAATTCGAAAAATTCCAATTGTTGTAAATGACAGTCGTGGTTTTTATACATCGCGTGTATTTGAAAGATATACATGTGAAGGAATGGCTTTACTAAATGAAGGCCAAACTGCGCAATCCATAGAAGATGCTGGCAAGCAGGCTGGTTATCCTGTCGGTCCGTTATCAGTTATTGATGAAATCAATATAGATCTTGCAGCACAAATTCGAAGACAAACCTGGAAAGATCTTGAAGCTAAAGGAAAGGATGTTCCCAAAGGACCATGGGATCCAGTGATTGACTTGATGACCAAAACTGTAAGAAGAACTGGCCGTGCAGGAGGTGGAGGTTTTTACGAATATCCTGAAACAGGTGAAAAATATTTATGGCCTGATATTGAAAAGCACTTCCCTCATTCTGAAAATCAATTATCTAAAGAAGAAATGATAGACCGGTTTTATTTTTCTCAGGTAGTCGAAACAATTCGATGCTATGAGGAAGGTGTACTAACTTCCATCCCAGATGCAAATATTGGTAGTATTTTTGGATGGGGTTTTCCTGGATTTAAAGGAGGAACACTGCAATTTGTAAATGACTATGGAGTATCGGCATTTAAGGATCGAACAAAAATACTGGCTCAGAAATATGGAGAACGTTTCAGCCCCCCAGAACTTTTAGAAGAAATGGTCTTGAAAGGAAAAATATTCTAATATTAACAGGTTATGCAATTATATAGGCTTCATAATGAATGATAAGTCAGAAAAACTAAATAATCGTTTAATCAAACATGCCAAGGTTAAGTTTCCAATTATATGCGGAGCAATGTATCCATGCTCTAACCCTGAATTGGTAGCAGCTGCATCTGAAGGTGGCGGGATAGCAATCCTTCAACCTGTGAGTATGACCTATGTACATGGATATGATTTGAGAGAAGGAATAAAATATATTCGAAGTCTTACAGATAAGCCTATTGGATTTAACGCACTGATCGAAAAAGGAAGTAAAAAATATATAGATCGTATGTCATCCTGGATTGACATTGCATTGGAAGAAGGAATACGATTTTTTGTTACATCTCTTGGTAAACCAGACTGGGTATGTGAAAAAGTTCATCAACTTGGCGGTTATGTTTATCATGATGTCACTAATCGTTATTGGGCACAAAAAGGGCAAGACTGTGGCGTTGATGGGCTTATATGTGTAAATAATCGGGCTGGTGGACACTTAGGTCCTGATTCCATGAAAAATATGTTTGATGCACTTTGGGATCTAGAACTTCCCCTTATTTGTGCTGGTGGAATCGGCAGTGAAAAAGAATTATCATTAGCAATGAAAATAGGATATGATGGTGTTCAAATGGGAACCAGATTTATCGCAACTATAGAGTGTAATACACCAGAAGATTATAAAGATGCAATTGTTGATTCTTCAGAAGATGATATTGTTTCTACCACTAGACTGACTGGCGTACCAGTTTCGGTTATTAAATCAAATAATTATCGAGAGAAGAACTCATGGCTTTTTCGAAAATTGCTAAATAGTCGTTTCAAACATCAAGCCAGAATGATTCTTAATCTTAATTCATTTATACGCTTGAAATATTTATCTAAAAATAATAATTCAAAAAATATACAAAAAAAGAAACTATATTACTCTGCAGGGAAAAGTGTAGAGACAGTCAAAAGTATTGAATCAGCTACTACAATTATGCGCCGACTTGGAGAATCGTTATTATTAAATAACACTCAAAACATTTAAATAAAACTGGTGGATAAAGAAAAAAAAATTAGAATTGGTTGCGCTTCTGCTTTTTGGGGCGACACATCTACTGCAGCAAAACAGCTTGTACAAAAAGGGAATATAGATTATTTGGTTTTCGATTTTTTGGCAGAAGTCACTATGTCTATACTTGCCGCAGCAAAAATGAAAAATCTGGAAATGGGTTATGCAACTGATTTTGTAGAACAATTGAAACCACTCTTCAAGCAAATAAAAGAAAAAAAAATTAAAGTAATCTCAAATGCAGGAGGAATTAATCTTGACGCCTGCAGACTTGAATTGATTCGTCAGGCAGAAAAAGTAGATGTTAAATTAAATATTGCAGTTGTAAAAGGTGATAATCTTCTTAATCAATTAAATCAATTTGAAGAATCAGGAATTAGTGAAATGGAAAGCAAAAAACCAATTCCAAATTCATGTCTAAGCATTAATGCTTACCTAGGAACTGCTGGAATTGTAGCAGCTCTTGGAAAAGGTGCTGATATAATTATCACTGGAAGGTGTGTTGACAGCGCTTTGGTACTTGCTCCATTAATGCATGAGTTTAATTGGGCTGATACTGATTATGATCTACTAGCAAATGGCAGTCTTGCAGGTCATATTATTGAATGTGGTGCCCAATGTACTGGTGGAAATTTTACTGATTGGCAACAAGTAAAAGGTTTCGATGATATGGGTTTCCCCATAGTTGAAGTCAATCCCAAAGGGGAATTTATTGTCTCTAAGCCAAATGATACTGGAGGAATGGTAACCTTTGGAACAGTTGCTGAACAATTTTTATATGAGATTGGAAATCCTTCTGAATATATTTTACCAGACGTTGTTTGTGACTTTAGTCACGTTAGTATTCAAGATCTTGGTAATAATAAAGTATTTGTAAAAGGGGCAAAGGGATTCCCTCCAACCAATAAATATAAAGTTTCAGCAACATATATGAATGGTTATCGCATTATAGGTACACTAGTTATCGGTGGAATACATGCTAAAAGAAAAGGGAAATTAATCGCAAAAGCTATTATTAAAAAAACCCGTTGTATCCTAAAAGAAAACGGTTTCGATGATTTTACAAATACATCTTATGACTTTCTTGGAACAGATTCTATTTACGGTCCAAATTATTCAAGAAATAATACGAAAGAAATTGTATTGAGACTAATAGCAACCCACTACGAAAAAAATGCATTAATAATATTATCGCGGGAGATGGCACAAGCATCAACAGGAATGGCTGCAGGTGTTATAAATTTTCTTGGTGGAAGACCAAAAGTATCTCCATCTATACATTTATTTTCTTTTTTACTACCTAAAGATCAAGTATCTGTTAAAGTAAATCTAAATGATCGAACGCATAAAATCATGATTGCCAATTCAGGAAAATACTATTCTAAAAATAAAAATACATATTCAAAAATCTTACATGATATAGAAGAGACAAAAACATCAGTCCCTCTCATTAAAATTGCATTTGCCCGCAGTGGTGATAAAGGAGATCACGCAAATATTGGGGTAATCTCAAGAAAACCAGAATACCTTCCTTATATTCAATCAGCGCTAACATCAGAATCAGTGGGTAAATATTTTAATCATGTTCTAAAAGGAACCGTGGAACGTTGGGATGTTCCAGGAATTAATGGGATTAACTTTGTCTTAAAAAATTCCCTAGGAGGAGGAGGCATGGCAAGTTTAAACATTGATCCTCAAGGGAAAGCATACGCTCAGCAATTATTAGAATATGAGATTCCAGTAACTAAAAAAATTGCAAATGAGGTAAACAATTAATGACTCTAAATTATAATATCCTTGTATGCTTAAAGTAGCTGAAGATTTAATTAAAGAAGGCGAAATTATTAATGAATTTTTAAAAACGCTGAAACCAAAAGATTGGAATAAAAACACAGATTTTAAAAATTGGACTCCTAGGGATATTATTGCCCATCTTCATTACTTTGATTTGCTTTCATTAGCTTCAGTAAATGAAAAAAATGAATTTAATAAAGGAAAAAAATTGTTTATCGATTGTTTTAATAATGGGAAAAGTTCTCAAGAAATTGCTGCAGAAAGATTCAAAAATGTTTCATCTCATGAGCTTCAAAAAAATTGGTACACTACTTTTACTTCATTATCAAAGATTCTAGGAAACTCTGATCCAAAAATTCGTCTCTCGTGGTTTGGTCCCGATATGGGATTAAAAATGTTTACAACAGCAAGGTATATGGAAACCTGGGCGCACCTGCAAGCAATCTATGATCTTATGGAACAACAAAGAATATTTACTGATCGGATCTTTAACGTAGCTACGATAGGAGTGAAAACCTTTGAGTGGACATTTATAAACAGAAAATTGCCTATCCCTGGATTTCCTCCTTTTTTAAGGCTTAAAGCACCTTCGGGTGAAATCTGGGAATGGAATAAACCAAGTAAATCAAACTCAATTGAAGGTGATGCGCTAGATTTTTGTTTTGTGGTTACGCAGGTAAGAAATGTAGCTGATACAACATTAAATATTAAAGGCCAGGTAGCGAATAAATGGCTGTCTATCGCACAATGTTTTGCCGGTCCTCCTGTGAATCCACCTAAGCCAGGTACAAGAGGCATTAAATTTCAAAACACTAATCAAAAGGATTAAAAAATGCCAATATTTCAATCAAAAGTCGATACACAATCAAAAAATTTTACTCAGAATCAAGCAACAATGATGAATTTGATTGACAAAACAAATAAATTGGTAAAAAGAGCAAAAGACACTTCAGATAAAAAACGTCAACGCTTTGAAGAACGTGGTCAGCTCACACCACGTGACCGACTTAATGCATTACTTGACCCAGAATCCGAATTTTTGGAATTGTACAATATGGCTAATTATCTGGTAGACGATCCAAATCCAGAAACAAGTATCCCTGGAGGTAATATCATTACTGGTATTGGTTTTGTCAGTGGTATACGCTGCTTGGTCATGGTAGATGATAGCGGCATAAGTGCTGGAGCGATTACGGGAAAAACTGTAGAAAAAGCACTTGGTTGCATTGATGTTGCACTGAAACAAAAATTACCATTTGTTCATCTTGTTGAAAGTGCAGGAATCAATTTATTGAACTATACAGTCGATGTATGGTCTCATGGAGGGGGAATGTTTTATGGAAAAGCAAAATTAAGTGCAGCAGGGATACCTGTTATTGCAGTACTCCATGGATTATCCACCGCAGGTGGCGCATATGCTCCAGGCATGAGTGATTATGTTATTGGAGTAAAAAACAGAGGTATGGCAGCTCTAGCAGGCCCTGCTTTATTAAAAGCTGCTACAGGAGAAGAAACAAGCAATGAAGAATTAGGTGGTGCACAGATGCATTCTGTTGTAACTGGTCTAGTAGAATATTTGGCCGAGGATGATTCCCAAGCGTTGGAAATAGCACGTGATGTCGTTTACCGTTTGAATTGGAATGAAAGGTGTAATCTTCCAAAAAGAAAAAATTTCCGTGATCCTGTTTTTAGCTGTAAAGAAATACCTGGTATAGTTTCTGAAGATTTTATGCGTGGCTATAACATAAAAGAAGTTATTGCCAGAATCACGGATAACTCAGATTTTATTGAGGTAAAACCAAAATATGGTATCACAATGGTGTGTGTTCAAGCAGAAATAGAGGGATATTCTGTTGGGATACTAGGAAATAATGGACCTATAGATACAAATGGAGCAACTAAAGCAACCCAGTTTATACAATTATGCGATCAAGCTGACATCCCATTAATTTTTTTGAATAATGTCACTGGATATATGGTCGGTAAAAAATATGAACAAGATGGAATGATCAAGCATGGTGCAAAAATGATACAAGCAGTTTCAAATGTAAGAGTACCAAAAATAACATTATATATTGGAGCCAGTTTTGGAGCTGGTAATTATGGCATGTGTGGCTATGCATATAAACCCGATTTTCTTTTTTCCTGGCCTAATGCAAAAATTGGAGTCATGGGTGGTAAACAAGCAGCATCCACAATGTGTACTGTTATGACATCTTCTGCCAAGCGAAAAGGGAAAGAGATTGATGAAGATCAAATGAAAAAACAGGAAGAAAAGATTTTAAAACTTTATGAAAAACAATCAGATATATTTTATACATCGGGACGCGTATTGGACCAGGGAATTATTGATCCAAGAGATACAAGAAAAGTTTTATCTTTTGTTTTAAAAACATGTATAGAAGCACTAAATCGAAGACTAAAACCAAATAGCTTTGGTATTGCCAGAATGTAATGAAAGGATGATAATATGACAAAAACTCCCGAAACAAAATATTGTATTCTTTCTCAAGAAAACGGTTGGATAACTATTTGGTTTAATCGGCCAGAGAAACGTAATGCTCTTTCAGATGGATTATTAATGGATATAAAGAAAACATTAACATCTGTAGAATCAGACAGATCAATTAGAGGAATAATTTTTCGAGGGAAAGGAGGTTTTTTCTGTGCTGGGGTGGATTTAGAGGAAATAAAAAAAATAGCTGTAGCAGGTGAAAACGCTCGAGAATTGGCTCTTGATATGAGTATGAAGGCTGGCTCTATTTTTAAACAAATCAGTAAAGCACCACAGATTACTGTTTCAGCTGTTGAAGGTGCCGCAATGGCTGGTGCTTTTGGGATTGCATGTGCAACTGACATTCTAATTACGATGAATGATGCACGATATGCATTAACAGAGACAAAAATTGGTTTAACGCCAGCTCAAATTGCGCCCTATGTTTTAAACCGTCTCGGCTATGCTCAAGCAAGAAAACTTATGCTTTTAGGAAGCTCATTTAATGGCCAAAAAGCATATGAAATAGGAATGGCAGATTATCTAGCTAAAACAAAAATTGAATTAGATGAACATATTAAAAATATAAAAGAAAAAGTAAAAAAATGTTCTCCTAATGCTGTTGCAATAACAAAGAAAATTTTATCGAAAAATGATGTATTAAATCCAGAAAAAGCAGCTGAATTATTTGCAGATTGTATTTTACATCAAGAAGGGCGCGAAGGTTTTGCATCTTTTTTTGAAAAAAGAACACCTTATTGGAATAAACAAAGATAATATTATAGAAATTATTTATGCGATTTACTGAAGAACATAAATCACTGTATAAGACTGTAAAAGATTTTGCAGTGAATGAAATCAAACCATATACAGAAGAATGGGAAAAAGCAGGAATTTATCCTGCTCACCAACTATTTAAAAAAATGGGAGATCTGCACCTTTTGGGAATAACAAAAAGTCATGAATCAGGTGGTATGAATCTTGATTATAGTTATGGAATGGTTTTTGCAGAAGCTTTAGGCCATGCAAATGATAGTGGAGTAGTTACAAGTATTGGTGTACAAACTGATATGGCAACTCCTGCACTTGATAGATTTGGCTCCGATGAATTGAAAAACGAATTTTTAAAACCAGCAATATCGGGAGAATATGTTTCAGCTATTGCTATTAGCGAATCTGAAGCAGGATCAGATGTAGCATCAATCAAGACTTTCGCAAAAAAAGATAAAAACGATTACTTAATTAACGGCCAAAAAATGTGGATCACAAATGCGACGCAAGCAGACTTTTTCTGTACTCTAGTAAATACCAGTGATGGACTATCTCATAAAAATAAGTCTTTAGTTGTTGTCCCATCAAAAATAAAAGGTTTAACTGTTGGCAAGAAAATAGATAAAATCGGGTTGCGCTCTTCAGACACTGCCCCTGTTTATTTTGATAATGTTCGTATTCCACAACGATATAGAATTGGCAATGAATGTGAAGGGTTTACATTACAAATGCAGCAGTTTCAGGAAGAACGGATTTTTTTATCTGCGAGCGCTTTGGCAGTTCTTGATAATTGTATTAATCAAACAATAGAATATTGTAAGAATAGAAATACTTTTGGAAAACCAATAATCGATAATCAAGCTATCCAGTTTCGATTAGCCGAACTTCAGACTGAGATTGAAGCGTTGCGCTCATTAGTCTATAGAGCTTGTGAACAATTCATCACGAATAAAGATATGACCTATCTTGCTTCCATGGCCAAGTTAAAAAGTGGCCGATTAACAAGAGAAGTTGCAGATACATGTTTACAATATTGGGGAGGTATGGGATTTACATGGGAAAATCCAATTTCAAAAATATATCGTGACGGACGTTTAGGATCCATTGGTGGAGGAGCAGATGAAATAATGTTAGGGATTATTTGTAAGCATATGGGGATGGTAAATAAAAAAATTAAATAAAATTAGATTTTGTTAGTTTAATAATTGAGATTCCTTTTCATTATGAATACTATCAGCATTGGAGAAAATGGGGCATTTCGCTTCTAGTAAAAATTATCCTAATAGAATCGTGAATCCGTATGATAAAATAACTCACCGATTAAAATAAAATGCAGAGATCCGTCAAACGAATACATTCTAACTTTTTAAATAGCAGCATTGATAGCTCTCAAATATTTTGTAGGGAAAAATTTTCTGAAGAACAAAAAGCAATCGGCGCAATGGTCAGAAAATTTTCCTTAGAACGTATAGCTCCTTTGGCGGAACGACTGAATCACTATGATTCAGCTCTAAGCTTAAAATTAATGAAAGAAATGGGAGAGCTTGGTCTTATAGGAATTAATATACCTGAAGAATATGGTGGTAGCCCAATGGATAAAGTAAGCACTGCAATTATTGAAGAAGAATTAGCTTACTGTGGATCACCTTCTTTTGGGGTTACTTTCGGCTGTCAAATAAACATTGGAAGCCTAGCAATTGTATGGTTTGGAACACATGAACAAAAAAAGAAATATTTGCCAAAGTTAGCATCGGCTCAATGGATTGGAGCATTCGGGCTTACTGAGCCCACAGCAGGATCAGATGCTATGTCAGGAAAAACTCAGGCTATTTTAACAGACGATGGTAAACATTATAAACTTAACGGTCAAAAAAGTTTTATTACTAATGGTAGCTGGGCAGATGTGTTCACAGTATTTTGCCAAGTTGATGAGCATAAGTTCAGTTGCTTTATATTAGAAAAAGGAATGCCTGGGTTTGAGATTGGCAATGAAGAAAAAAAAATGGGTATGAAAGGATCTTCTACCGTTCAGTTGTTTTTCAATGATGTAATGGTACCGAAGAAAAACTTAATACATGAGATAGGTAAAGGAGCTGAGGTTGCTTTTAATGTTCTAGGGATTACAAGATTAAAATTTGGATCTTCCTTAGTTGGTGCATGTAAATGCACCATAAATCATGCAGTAAATTATGCAAAAGAGCGAATACAGTTTGGACAACCGATTGCAAACTTTGGTGCAATTAAGAGCAAATTAGCTGATATGATAATTCAGACTTATGCACTTGATTCAATGTCATATAGAATCTTAGGAATGGTTAATGAAGAAGTGGATAACCTCGATAAAGATAATCCAAACTATTATCAAACAGTAGGNCTNCTNCTAAGGCATTACATGATGGAAATGTCNATGGCTAAAGTATTAGGAAGTGAGACCATCGGTAATGTTGTAGATCATGGTCTNCAAATTTATGGTGGATATGGATTTATTGANGAATATCCNATGNCTGGNCCATACCGTGATAGTAGAATNCATCGTATATGGGATGGTAGCAATGAAATCAATAGACAGATNATTGCAAAAACAATCTTNTCTGGAGTTTTAAAAGAAAAANTAAAACTNNATGGAGATTTATCAGAATCAAATTCCAATGGAAATTTTCTAAAAAAAGAATTTAATTCTGTTTTGGAAGGAAAAAAATTGATTGCATTAATTGTTAATTCTGCTATTNNAGTCTCNNGNAAATCAGTTNTGANNAATCANCATCTTCAGGAAAATTTGGCAAATATGCTNATAGATTTATTTACTNTAGAAAGTACTTTAAGCCGCATAGNTGTAGTTTCTAAANATAAAGAAATAAATATAAAAATTGGANAATCCTTAAATATNCAATCATCTGATAGATTATTAATTGCAGGNAAATATTGTTTATTAAATATTTTNAATGGNAAAATNCCNNATCAACTTAATAAGAATCTCCAAAAAATTTCTGGTAANATAGANACAANAGNAGATCTATTCACTTTAAAAGAAAATATTGCTGATAATGTTATAGCAATTGGNGCATATCCCTTTTAGNATAAAATCGTAGATATTTANAATGGCNAANAAATTNGNGGGTAGGNNNTTNAAACTTCGANTAAAAAAATTATNTTTTACTTACATTAATAGCAAAACGAGCTATAAAAGGGATCGCATCACCAAAATTAGCAAATCTTTTNTCCTTGGTCTGGCCACGAATATATCTNACATAAATCTGGGCTATTATACCGATTAGTTTGAATAAGCCCAATACATGATAAAAAACTATATTTTTNACATCAAATCCACTGTATTGAGCATATNTNTTAATNAGTTCATCTCTTTTTAAAAATATCCCATCTTTTGGCATCATGCTTAAATCTCTAAAAAATGATGGATCNTCTGGATNCTTCCAATAAGAAAGAAGTGATCCTAAATCGCATAGTGGATCACCTAGAGTACACATATCCCAATCAAATACTGCAATCATTTTTGTTGGGTCATTGAAAGAGAACATAGCATTATCTAATTTATAATCATTATGGATAAGAGAATAAAAATTTTCTTTTGGTATATTACTTGCTAACCAATGATATATTGTTTCTACATCATCTATATCTTTATGCTTTGACATTACCCAACGTTTATACCAGCCATGTACCTGTCTTTCTATAAATCCATCAGGCTTACCTAAATTTTTTAGCCCAATTTTTTTAACATTAACTCTGTGAAGTTCTGCGAGGGATTTGATAAGTGCAATACTCATTTCAATACCTGCATTTGAATTTTTTTTATAATCTCCAGGCATTTCAGTTCTAACGACTATGCCTTTCTTCCTCTCCATTATAAAAAATGGAGCACCTATAATATCTTTATTTTGTTCAAATAAATAAGCTTTNGGTGCCATTTGGTATTCATTGTNTAAAACAGATAGGACACTATACTCTCTTCCCATATCATGTGCCCCAGGTGGAATGGGTCCTAATGGAGGACGTCTAAGAACATATTCATGACTCCCAAAATCTAGATGATATGTTAGATTAGCTTTGCCTCCAGGAAATTGACGTAAAATAAGCAAACTGTCAGAGCCATCTAGTTTATCTTTTAAATATTCTATAAGTTTTTCTTCATCTAAGGCTTCATCGGGCCTTACTAAAATTGTATCAGTTTTCCGATTCATAAGATCGAAGAATATGTTTTGCTGCAGATATTTTATGTATTTCATCTGGACCATCATAGATCCTGGCACCTCTCTCATGTCGATAATAAAGCGCTAGTGGCGTATCATCTGTAATCCCCAATGCTCCATGAGTTTGGATTGATCGGTCTAAGATCCTGTAAAGTAAGTTTGCAATATGAAATTTTATCATTGATATCTCTGCTCTAGCTGCAGTGGCTCCATCAGTATCAATTTTTTTTGCACAATCCACAACTAATAGACGTCCTGCATTGATTTCTGCTCGTGATTCTGCTATCCAACTTCTAACCATAGGCATTTCCGNAAGTATTGCTTTCGGAGTAATCCGTCTNTCTAAAGCTCTTTGACACATAAGATCAAATGCCCTCTCACAAATTCCAATCCACCGCATACAATGATGGATTCTTCCTGGCCCTAAACGTTCCTGTGCAAGCCAAAACCCATCACCTTCTTTTTTTATCAAATTTTCTTTAGAAACACGAACATTATTATAAGAAATTTCCGAATGACTAAAAAAACCAGCACCCTTTTCTCCCATAACAGATATATTTCTAATGATTTCGACGCCAGGAGTATCCAATGGAACAATAATCATACTAGCTCTTTTATGTTTGTTCTCGGCTTCTGGATTGGTGATAACCATAAGTATACAGAATGTGGCCCCATCTGCTGAAGATGTAAACCACTTTGTTCCATTAATAATATAAAAGTCACCATCTAATTTTGCAGTCGTANCCAACCAGGTTGGATTTGAACCTGGNCGATCTGGCTCTACCATACCCACACAACTTCTAATCTTCCCATCCATTAGTGGTCGTAGATATTTTACTTTTTGTTCATTATTACCAAATTTTGATAACAGTTCTATATTTCCTATATCTGGAGCCTGACAATTAAAAGTATAATGACCAAGAAAAGATCTGCCAAGAATTTCGCTTACATAAGAAAATTCAAGAAACTTCATTCCTTGACCACCATCATCTACAGATAAATAGGGTGCCCAAAGACCTTTTCTTTTCACTTCATNTCTAAGTTTATCTAATGATGAAAANAGTTCATCATAGCGATGATCAAGCATAAGCTTTTCTAGAGGATATAATTTTTTTTCAACAAAGTCTAAATAAGGTTTTAAATTGGTATTCATATTGTCCTACATTGTTTGACCACTATCTCGAGTGGAAGTTTCACCAGTTAGAAATGATGAAGATATTTCTTTTGTACTTTTATTTTTATCTAAATTAATTAAAGATTAAAGTACAATATGGATTGGTTATCTCAAAGCAGTTAAAACTAATTGAGATATGTTGATATTTTTAATTAAATAAGAAAGTATATTTAAAAGAGAGAACAAATTTGGGGAAAAATTTTAATGCATTAATAACATCTCAAAAAGAGGATGGAACATTTGAAAACATTATTGGGGAAAAATCATTAGATCAATTACCAGAAGGGGATCTATTAATTCGTGTTGAATATTCATCGTTAAACTATAAAGATGCTCTTTCAGCTTCTGGATCACCAGGAGTTACTAGAAAATATCCTCATACTCCAGGGATTGATGCAGCTGGAATTGTTGAAGAGTCAAATAATACTAATTTCCCTTTAGGAACTCGCACTATTGTAACAGGTTTTGATCTTGGTATGAACACTAGTGGGGGATTTTCAGAATATATCCGTGTGCCAAGTGAGTGGGCCATAAAATGTCCAGAAAACCTTACAACAAAAGAAGCAATGATCATCGGTACGGCTGGGCTCACCGCAGGCTTAGCTGTTGAAATCATCAATAAGCAGTTTAGAATTGAAGGTAAAAAAATTATTGTTAGTGGATCCACTGGTGGTGTAGGCAGTATGGGCGTTAAACTTTTATCTCTGCTTGGAGCTGAGGTTACTGCTATTACAGGTAAAATGGAGCATCAAGATTTTTTAAAAAATCTTGGTGCAATGGAAATTATTCAAAGAAATCAATTCATCAATAATACTAGATTGCCTTTAAATAAGGGAATATATAATGCAGGTCTCGATGTAGTTGGTGGACAAATATTATCATGTATAATTGCAAGTATGAGCTATAAGGGAGTAATTGCAACTTGCGGAAATGTTGGTGGCGCAAAATTTGAGACAACTGTTTTCCCATTTATTTTAAGAGGAAATTCTTTGATTGGCATTGATTCTGCTGAGTCTTCAATTAAAAATAGAGAAAAAATTTGGAATCATTTTGCATCAGATTGGAAATTATCTGGATTAGGTGAGTTTTCGAGGATAATTGGTTTAAACAAAATAAAACCAGAAATAAAAAAAATACTAGATGGNCAACAAACTGGTCGGATAATCCTTGAATTATAATTTAATAANCGAATGATTTGAAAATGTTGCAATTCCTTGATGAAATAGATAGGACTGTACTTCTATGGGTTCATAAAAACCAATTTCCTCTTTTTAATAAATTCATGCCATTCATCACAGATGCAGGTAATTGGATTATTCCAATACTGTTATTGTTTTTATTATTGGGCTTTATGACTGATAAACGAGGTAAAATAACTTTGGCTATGCTAATTATAGCAGTTGGACTAACTGATTCAATCTGCGCACAAATTTTGAAACCTTTTTTTGAAAGAATAAGACCTTCCCATATGAACCTAGATAATTTGAATTTATTAGTACCAAAAGGTGGTAAATGGAGCATGCCTTCAAATCATGCTGCAAATGTATTTGCATTTGGCGTAATTCTTTCCTATTTCTTTGAAAGAACCAAACTGCCTTTATTTTCTCTAGCATTTATAATTGCATTTTCACGAATTTATATAGGGGTACATTATCCAGGAGATGTAATCGTGGGGTCAATTTTTGGTTATATAATGGGATGGGTTATTCTAACTTTTTGGGTTATTTTAAAAATTAGAGAACTTAAGCGAGGTCAAACCTGGGTGTGGTACGAAGGCCCTCCAACCAAATAATTTAGTTAGGCAAAACATCTTTCGGTGGTTTTACACCGAAATCTGAGAAGCCATCATCTTGTTTAGGATTATTTATTTCACCATGTTTTGATTCAAACTTTTTTATATTTTCATTAAGAGCACCAAGAAATGCTTTTGCATGTGGTGGTGCCATTACAATCCTTGAATGCACTTTAGCTTTAGGTACGCCAGGTAGTATACGAGTAAAATCTAAAACAAATTCAGCCGGAGAATGAGTAACAACCACAAAATTTGCATATTCCCCTGAGCTTACTTTTTCATCTAATTCGATATTTATCTGTTGGACATTTTTCTTTTCATTTTCCATTTTATTACCTAATTACTTTTGTTTTCAAAATCACGTTCGTTGAATTCTTCCCAATCATCATTAATGCCCTCAAATTCTGTATAACCTTCTGTTTGATCTTCTTCAACATTTTTCGGAAACAATTCGTTTTCATAAATATTGAAAACATCTTTCTTCTTTTCATATTCACTGGGATCACCTTCTTCCTCCTTAGTTTGATCCAGATCATCTACATCATCACTGTAAACATCCTGGTCAAAAAAGTCTAGATTTTCGACGATACCATTTGCCATTAAAAATTCTAGAAAATCAAGGTATTTTCTATCTTTAAGATCTATTTTACAATTGGGACACTTTAAAGAATCTTTCAGATCTACTTCTTGGACAGTATTNTCACAGGCTGGACAAATTAANCCTTCAAGCATTTATTTTCCCCTCTAAAATCGGCGGTTAATATAGTAGTCAGGTTTTTCGTCGTCAACTACTTTACCAAGATAAAAGGATGTTTATTACTNTATAAATTTTGAGCCAAATTTTAAAAAGCTAATTTTCAGATAAACCTAATATTTTTTCAATTGTATGATAATTGTTTTCAAAAAAACCAGAATCAGATTTCTGTATGATTAATGAATATAATTTATCCGAAATCTTTGATTGAAANCCAATCTTNATAGGGATTTCCAATTCTAATATCAATCTTGCCATTTCTGGTTGAAATTCTTGATTTAAATCAACCATCGCATCATAGCGTAAGGAATTAACCCGATCTAACACAGACTGAGTACCAATTGTTCCCCACCAATTTAAATCTTCATCTTTGTAAGNAATAATATTTGATTTTAACTGTTCNGGATAATATTTCAATCCTTTCTCATGAACTAAATAGCGAATTATTTTTTTTTCTATTTCTAAATCACGTTTTACAAAATAAGCANCNATCTGTGCATTTACTGAATCTGCTGGNAAAAGAAAAAGAATGGTATNCACACCAGATCCATCNTTAGTTATTCTNANTTTGNAATCGGCTTTTGCAAATGTNTTTTTTAGACTGTGAAAAGCCATTATACATTTAAATCGAAAAGGGATATCCATAGGGAAAATATAACCAGAGATTATAAAGGTTAAAACTCCTGTGAAGGCTTTACTAAGGCTGAATAAATTCGGAGATAATTTTAATATTGTTTATTCTCTAATTAAAATCTAGGTGTAATTTTATATGGCTATAGGTAAAAAATTATTATGGGGGAGTTTAGGCTGGGCTTTCGGTGGCCCTATTGGAGCAGTCCTCGGTTATGCTTTTGCATCTATGGATGATGGTAATACTGCTAGACAGCCTTGGTCTCAAGCTAAAGCTTTTGGTCATCAAAAATATCCGCGCACAAAACCTGGAGACTTTATTGTTTCGTTACTTGTTCTATTTGCAAAAGTAATGAAAGCAGATAAAAAACTGTTAAAGTCTGAACTTGAATATGTAAAACAGTTTTTAAGACAACAATTCACGATAAGAGAAACCCAAGACTTTATGGTTTTACTAAAAGATATTCTTAAACAAGAATATGCTTTGAAAGATGTATGCCGGCAAATTCAAAGATCAATGGACCATCCAAGCCGACTAGAAATAATACATATATTATTTGGACTATCAGCAGCAGATGATGAAGTGCATCCAGAAGAAATTCGAGTAATTCATACCATCGCAAATTACCTCAACATTAATCAAGCTGATTATGAATCAATTAAGGCAATGTTCATCGGTAATTCCTCTGCTGCATTTACTATTCTGGAGATTGATCTAAATGCATCAAATGAAGATGTTAAAAAAGCTTATCGAAAAATGGCAAATAAATACCATCCTGATAAAGTATCGCATCTCGGAAATGATCTTCGTAAGGTTGCTGAGGAAAAGTTNAAGTCTGTTAATCAAGCCTATCAAACAATCAAAAAGGAAAGAGGCTTTAATTGATTAAAGAAAAACCAGGNNAGTTCCCNTTTACTAGNGGTATCCATAAAAANATGTACCGCGATCGTTTATGGACCATGCGACAATATTCTGGGTTTACTTCTGCAGAAGAATCAAATAATAGGTATAAGTATCTCCTTAAAAATGGTGTAACTGGTTTATCAATAGCTTTTGATTTACCTACTCAGATAGGTTATGATTCGGATCATCCAATTTCTGAAGGAGAAGTTGGGAAAGTTGGTGTTCCAATATCTACATTACAAAATATGGAAGTTCTTCTTGATGGAATACCCCTAGATATTGTTTCAACATCAATGACTATTAATTCTACTGCAGCAATTCTACTTGCTTTTTATATTGCAATTGCAGAAAAACAAGGTATTTCTCTTAAAAAAATAAAAGGTACTATCCAAAACGATATATTAAAAGAATATATTGCAAGGGGGACATATATTTATCCTCCTATACCTTCGTTACGTATTACAACTGATATATTCGAATTTTGTGATAACTATCTTCCACAATGGAATAGTATTTCTATTTCTGGTTATCATATCCGTGAAGCTGGAAGTTCTGCTGTGCAGGAATTAGCATTTACGTTTTCAAATGCAATTGCCTATGTAAAAGCAGCTAAAGAAAGAGGGTTAGATCCTAATAGGTTTGGTAGACGGTTTTCTTTTTTTTTCAATTCGCATAATGGTTTTTTAACTGAGATAGCTAAGTTTCGTGCCGCCAGAAAAATCTGGGCTACTATCATGAAGGACAGATTTGATGTTAAAGATGAAAAAGCACTAAAATGTCGATTTCATACTCAAACTGGTGGTTCTACGCTTACAGCAAATCANATTGATAATAATGTAGTACGAACTACNATTCAAGCATTATCTGCAGTAATGGGGGGGACTCAGTCTCTACATACCAACAGTCGTGATGAAGCACTATCTCTTCCTACAGATGATGCTGCTAAGCTTGCTCTNAGAACTCAACAAATTATCGCACATGAAAGCGAAATCGCCAATTACCCAGACCCATTTGGAGGAAGTTATGTAATTGAAGAATTGACAAATAATCTTGTGAAAGATTCTATAAAAATAATCGAAAATATTGATCAAATGGGGGGATCTGTTTCAGCAATTGAAAAAGGTTGGATCCAAAATGAAATTGCTAGNAATGCATATGAATACCAAAAGGATTTAGATTNAAAAAAACGAATTATTGTAGGTTTAAATCAATTTGATGATAAAAAATATATCCAGCCTGATATTTTAAAAATTGATGAAAATAAAGTTCAGAATCAGCTTACATCTTTAAATAGAATAAAGGAATCTAGAAATAATGATCAGGTAAATACTCAACTTAGCCAATTAAAAATAGTTGCAAGATCCCAGGATAATATAATTCCAAGACTAATTTCCTGTGCAAAAAATAACTGTACTCTTGGAGAGATTGCTGATACGCTNCGCAATGTTTTTGGCGAATATCAAGATCATTGATTCATCTTTGACTAANATTTCGTCTATAATTTCATTAGCACTCCATCCGATGATGGTAGCTACTNTCACTTTTGCAATTTTAATCTATATAAATCCTGATGATAATAAGAACTCCCACCTCACATATCTAATTTCTTTTTTATTTAGTGTTGTTCTTTCAATTATTACAGTTTTATACTTAAAAAGTAAAAACAAAATTTCGGATCTGGATGCATCAATTCGGGAACAAAGAATCCAACCACTTGTATTGGGAACAATGTATCATTCTATTGGATTTATTTNACTTCGATTAATAAATGCTGANCCTATTGTACAAGGACTCATGTTTTGTTATGCATTTAATACCTCTATTGTATGGATCATTACAAAAAAGTGGAAAATCTCCATCCATGCGTTAGGATTAGCGGGACCAATCATGGCACTTTGGTTGAATGGGTTTTATTTCCCTTTGACAATGTTCATAGCATTATTGTTAATTTCCATATCAAGGGTAATTCTTAAAGCCCACACTCCAATTGAAGTAGCCGCAGGTATAATCTTAGGATTAGGATTAACTTTTATCCAATTACAGCTACTCTTTTTATAAAAGTGATTTTAACTGAATTAATAAAAATTGGCTTATCATCTAAAAGTTTTTGTAAACAGATAGAATGTTACCATAAGCTTGAATCAACAAATGTAAAAGCTTGGGAACACATAGATAAAAATGAGGTTAATCATGGAACATTAATAATAACAGATAATCAGGTTAAAGGAAAGGGACGTGGTAAAAATAAATGGTTTTCAATCCCAGGAAAAAGCTTGACAATGTCTTTGATTCTCTCTGTTCAAATTCCAATAAATAAAGCTGGTTTAATCCCATTAATTGCAGGGGTATCAGTAATAAATGCATTAGACAATCCCATTATTAATCCTCTTTTGAAATGGCCAAACGATATTTTGATAGGTGAAAAAAAAATAGGAGGAATATTGTGCGAAAGTAGATTGGATAATAATAATATTCATTCCATGGTTATTGGATTTGGAATAAATATTAATGAAACAATAAATGAATTTCCAAACGAATTAAAGTCATCTTCCACATCACTTGCAATTGAAATTGGGAATTCGCTCCAGCGAGAAAAGGTCNTNGCAGTTATATTAAACATTTTCGAAAAATATTTGNAAATATTGCAAACATCTCCTAGAAAAATTATTAGAGATTGGGTTTCATTTTGCGGACANATAAATCAAAAGATTTCGTTTAAATATAATGGAATAAAATATAGTGGAATATTTAAAGGAATTGATAATAAAGGTCAAGCTATTGTAAAAATAAATGAAAATGATAGAATATTTTCCTCTATTATTTTAGATTAATTTTATTTGATTTTAGATACTAGTTTTTTTTAACACTAAAAGATGTTGATTTTTATATTGTAAATAAATCGGATGAAATATAACTCAAAGGCGATATTTTACATCATCCCTTTTATTTTGAATAATTTATTTTCTTTTCCTTGCGCTAAAGCATATTCAAAATGCCATTTCAAACAAGCAGCACCCACTTTACCATCTTTTCTGAGTGCGATATATCCAATTTGAAAGTCTGGGTTCCCATTGTGTGCTTTAATAACTCTACGCAAAGCTTCTTCACAAGCATCAATTGGATTATAACCATTCCGCATCAACTCAACAACTAAAAAACTACCCGCTGTTTTAATAACTTCTTCCCCTAAACCTGTTGCAGCAGCACAACCAATATCGTTATCTACAAAAAGGCCTGCACCTATAATAGGGCTGTCACCAACTCTACCATGTAATTTATATGCCCAGCCACTTGTAGTGCAGGCTCCAGCTAAATCACCTGTTTTATCTTGCACTAATACAGATAGAGTATCATGAGTTTCATGAGGAGTCATTTCTTTACGTTCTTTAAGCCATTTTTTCCAGTTTTTTTCTGATTTTTTTGTCAGCAGGTCAATTTCATTAAAACCATTAGCAATAGCAAATTGACGGGCTCCTTCACCAACAAGCATAACATGCTTAGTTTTTTCCATAACTTTTCGTGCAACAGAAACAGGATGTTTAATATTTTGAATAAAAGCAACAGACCCAGCATTCCCTTTAGAATCCATAACACATGCATCTAGAGTAACATGTCCTTTTTCATCAGGTAGACCACCAAAACCAACTGAATTATTTTCTGGGTCAGCTTCTGCATGTCTTGCCCCTGCTTCAGCTGCATCCATTGCATTTCCACCCTTTAATAGAATTGCATTTGCAACTTTATTTGAAGCAAGACCAAAATTCCAAGTGGAAATAACGATAGAATTATTTTTATTAACTTTCAACTTATCAGTTTCTACTAAGTTATTTGGAGTCACTAATGCAAGTGTACTAGTTTTAAGAAAATCTCTTCTTTTCATTGGATAAGGATATTAGATAANTATAAATCTACGATACTACTTTTTTTCTTTAAACGAATCAGGGTTATTTCGGCTGGAACACCTAACCTAAGTGGTGGTCCCCAATATCCTGTCCCACGATTAACATAAATCTTAGTCCCAAAATGATCATGATAACCAGATAAATATATATTTGGTATTTTTACTGCATAAGTAAATGGCCAAAACTGACCACCATGTGTGTGCCCTGATAACTGTAAATCTGCTCCAGATTTATGAACACTTTTTATGCTATTTGGCTGATGTGCCAAGACTATTTTAGTAATATCCATTGGCAATGAAGAAAGAGCAGTCTTCGGATCGGATTTATGGGATAGTTTAATTCGATGAGCATTCAAGTCTGTAATTCCCGCGATAGCTATCGTATCCCCAGACTTCGAAATTATTTCATTTGCATTAATTAAATTTTTCATTCCAAGTCTATCCGTTTCATCAAGCCAAGATTCCACGCCAGAATAATATTCATGATTCCCCGTAACAAAAAAGGTTCCAAATGGTGCAACCATATCCATAAATGGATCTAATTCCGAACCAAGATATTCAACAGAACCATCCACAAGATCGCCAGTCACAGCAATCATATCAGGATTTTGGGAAGCAATTTTTTTACATACATCTTCCACATACGGTCGTTTAATAGTTGGGCCTACATGTAAATCAGAGATTTGGGCTATAGTAAAATTTTCAAATCCAGCTGGAAGCGACTCCAAAAAAATTTCTTGTTCAATTATGCTCGCTCCTTTTCGAGATGAGTAAAATCCAAAACCTGTTCCCATACTTGCAGATCCAACTATAGCTACACTAATAGATTTCTTTATAAAAACTCTTTTTGAATAATCAAAGGGCTGTTTAATATGGAAAAATCCTTCAACCAAATTGTATAAATTGAATAAAATATCTTTACCAAGAAAAAAAATAAATGACAAAGTAAAAAAACCTAGGCTAGTATATCCTACTAAAGAAANTCTATCAATCATCTTTGATTCATTTCCAGACATTCTCAAAAAAATTGGTAATAAAGGTAATAAGCCAAATAATAAAACAGCGATATATGCAATTAAACTTTGTAAAGATGAAATTCCTATTAGGGGTATAACACGCGAAGCAACATATCCATGTATAATAAGTAATAAAACGATTACAATTGCAATAAACATATATTTATATGGTGNTAATTCTTATCAAATAATTATTAAGAATCGTATGCAGAAATACCAGTCACTTCCTGCCCTAAAATCAATGTGTGCATTTCATGAGTACCTTCGTAAGTATACACTGATTCGATATTGGCCATATGTCTTATTGGCGAATAATCTCCTGTAATTCCATTAGCTCCAAGAATTTCTCTTGAAGTCTGAGCAATATTTCTAGCCATTTCGCAATTATTGCGCTTTGCCATGGAAACTTGCTGAAACGTCATAGTACCCTCATCTTTTAATCGACCCAAACGATATACCATAAGCTGTGCTTCGGTTATTTTTGTAATCATTTCTGCTAATTTNGCTTGGGTTAATTGATATCCAGCTATAGGCTTNGAAAACTGTTTTCTTTGCTTGGAATAATCTAGAGCAGTTTTGTAACAATCAGTGGCAGCTCCTACCATACCCCAGGCAATGCCGTATCGGGCTTGGGTTAGACAACTTAACGGNCCTTTAAGACCTTCAATATTAGGAAGTCTTGCTGAATCAGAAACTCGCACATTAGACATGGATAGTTCAGATGTTATAGATGCACGAAGACTCATCTTCCCATGGATATCACTAGATGTGAATCCTTCCAAATCTTTTTCTAACAAAAATCCCCGCACAATGCCCTCTGGATCTCGAGCCCAGACTACTGCCACATCGGAAATTGACCCATTGGTAATCCACATTTTATTACCATTAATTATCCAGTCATCACCTTCTCTATGACACCGAGTAGCCATACCCCCAGGATTTGATCCAAAGTTTGGTTCCGTGAGTCCAAAACATCCAATCTTAGTACCGTTACCCAATTCTTCAAGCCATTTTTCTTTTTGTTTATCAGAACCATAAGCATGGATAGGATACATAACCAAAGAACCTTGTACACTAGCGAGTGAACGCAGACCTGAATCTCCTCTTTCTAACTCATGCAGAATAAGTCCATAAGCTACATTACTCACACTTGATCCACCAGATTCATGAGGCAATGAGGATCCCATGAATCCAAGTTCACCTAGCTTTGGTGCCATTTCTAATGGGAAAGTCCCTTTTTCATAATGCTCAGATATTAAAGGCATAAACTCAGTTTGGACAAATTCATAAGCTGTCTTTTGGATCATTAATTCTTCTTCAGATAATATCTCAGTGATATTATAAAAATCAGGACCTAATTGTTTCATCATTAACCTTTATAAGTTGGTTTGGAAATTACAGAATTAAACCCTTTATCTTGAAACGATCTCACGCTGATTTTCTATCCCCATTGAAATAAGATAGGGATTTGTTTTCTGTAAATATTTGAATTCATCTTTAGAATTAATACCTAACCAATTACATTGAGTAATAATTTGTCCTATTGATCCACCTAAACTAGATCCAGGGCCTAACAAAACTAATTTATCAGGACAAAATTCTTTCATAGAAACAATGATTGCAGAAGTAAAATCATAAGAATTTGTAACTTGATAACCTAAGGTATATTGATAGAGAGCAGATATATCCGAAGAANAAGATGTCCATATATTACCTCTACCATCCACAAGAGGTATTGAAGGTTTTTGAAATAATGATTGATTTATTTTAGACATAGCTTTGATAGATATACTTTCCATTAATGGTGTATGGAAAGCAGCATGAAACGGTAATTGATATGGATATTTATCTTTTTTGGGTAACCTTTTCATTAATACATCTAATACTTTTTGTTCACCGCCGATCACAAGATAGCCACCTAAATAAATTGATACATAGATGTCTTTAACATCCATGATTATTTCATTTAAAGATTTATCTATTCTCCAATTATCATCCATTATTGGATAAATAATTTGACCACCTATTATTCTATCATTCATTATTGACCCCATAGTTTGAATAAGATCAAAAGAATCCATTAAGTCTAATGCATCTCCTAAAGCTAGAGCAATATACCAGCCCATCGAATTCCCAGTAATAGCTACAATTTCATATCTATTTTGATCTATGGATAAAAAATCAGATAAACTGCAGGCATAAATAAGTGGCGATGCATTCCCTCCTTGCATATGAATATCAGTTTTAAAAGGGTATTTGTCTAACATAGAAATCGTTGGGAGTTCAGCTTCTTCACGTTTTTTATCCATCCATAAAATATTTTTTTTTGCTGCTATTCCATNTGTTTTTAAATATCCATTAGTATCTCGGGTATAACTACCTCTCCCAGGGCAAATAACGACAATACGTTCTTTAGACATTCATCAATTCCAATGAAAATTCAACTATAGCTTCTTTTCTAGGTAATGTGACTGTCGCTGCAAAACCTAGAGAAATAAAACTATCATCAGCAGCATATAATTTAACATTAATTGTTTTTTTTGCATTTTCTACTAATTGAACTAAGAGTCCTTCCCCGTGACAACCCGTTCGACGGCACTCATCTACGATTAGGATATTTTTACAATTGCCGATTGTTTTTAATAATTTGGGAATATCTATATCAGAAAGCCATCGCAAATCTATGACTGTAATTTTTTTCTTTGATTTTTTCTCAATATCTTTTTTTGCTTGCAGTGATAAGTATAATCCATTTCCGTAAGTAATAATANTAAGAGCTTTACCGTTTCCATATGTTGCAAACTTCCCAACAGGGATTTCATCATTNAAAGGAGGATATTTAAAACTCCATTTTCGATCCTTAGGTTTATGCAAATCTTTAGTCATATATAATGCAATAGGCTCAATAAAAATTACTACGCGACCTTTTTCGTGAGCTTCTCTAATTGCTGTACGAAACATTTTAACCGCATCAGCACCATTTGAAGGTACTGCTAAAATTAAACCTGGAATATCCCGAAAAATTGTAAGCGAATTGTCATTGTGAAAATGACCTCCAAATCCTTTTTGGTAGGCCAACCCTGGAACACGTAGCACCATGGGATTAGTAAAATTACCTTTGCTGAAAAAAGAAAGTGTGGCAGCTTCCCCTCTCAATTGATCTTCGGCATTATGGATATAAGCTAAAAATTGAATCTCNGGGATNGGGACAAATCCATTATGAGCAAACCCAATTCCAAAACCAATGATTGATGTTTCATCTAGAGGGCTGTTGAATACCCTGCGAACACCAAATTGTTTATACAAGTTTGCCGTTACATTATATACACCACCTTTTTGTGCTACATCTTCTCCAAAAATTATTGTGTTTTTAAAACGTAGCATAATATCGGACAAACAATAATTGATAAGTTTTGCCATATGTTGAGGTTGACTTAAACGATCAAATTCTTTTCCAAATAAATTTTTTCTTGCATTGGAAGTAGCTTTTTTAGGTAATAAACCACTGGATTTACTGGTTACTATTGATGCCATTACCTCACTCGAAGTTTCCANTTTAGGCTTAAGTACTGTCAAGTCAAATACATGGTTTACTTGTTGTCTGGATAATTTATAAATACTCAAAATATCCTCAGCTGATAAACATCTATTTTCTATNAAAATTCTTGCAGAATGGAGCAAAGGGTCATTGAACTCGGTTGATTCAATATCAGAAAGAGATTTATATCCAGATTCTACATCTGAACCCGCATGGCCCATAAGGCGAACAGTTTTCATATGAAGAAAAACAGGAGATCGATTTATTCGACAATCGTACTCAGCCTGGCGGGATTTGATTAACAAATCAATAAGGTGGAGTCCATCTGTTTGGATATAATTTAATCCCTTGCGATTCTTAAAATTCTGTTTAATCCAATTTTCATCGGTTGGTACAGAAATACCTGTACCATTATCCTCACAAATGAAAGTAATTGGCACATGACCACCCTTACTCCTGATCCAAATTGCTACATTAAAAGCACTCAAAGCTGTAGAATGATTTACGCTCGCATCACCAAAACTACAAAGTACAATACTATCATTTTTTAGCTGTCTTTCAGAAATATTCAAATCCTTAGCTCTATCAATAGAAAAAGCTGTTCCAACTGCCTTTGGCAAATGACTCGCAATAGTACTTGTTTGCGGTGGTATATTTAATATTTTACTACCAAATACTTTATGCCTTCCACCACTGATTGGATCATCCGATGATGCCATAAATGANAACCCTATATCATATATCGGAGTTGAACCAGGNACTTGTTTAGATCGCTCTATAAAAAATGGGCAACTACGATAATGGATGAAAGCCATATCAGTAAAAGGAAAGACCTTGCCAAAAACTGCGTTTCCNTCATGNCCAGAACTCCCAATTGTATAAAAACATTTACCATCATCTTTTAAGATACGAGCTTTTAAATCCATATGACGACTTAATACTTGTGANTCAAAAATAGAAATAAGCTCAAAGGGTTTAATATTTGTCTGAGATAANNTAAGTTGAGTACGTGCCCNNGGAAAATTCCCTGATTTTACAAATTGAGTAAAATTAGTATCNATTATTTCTGCTCTATTAAATAAAGACATCTTATTTCATATTGAATATAGCAGGGTACAAGTAANTTATTTTTTNGTATTTAGCTCCNGGNCGATTTGTTTAAACTTTCTAACTTAAACTTAAACTCTCTTAATTCNCTCACATTACCAATCTCGATCTTCCCAGAANCCCATTTTAACTTGAAATCTACTTCAGAATTNGATCCTCCCTGNTTTTGATAAAATTNATAAATATCAGAATCTGNCCTTGGNTTATTATGGTTAAGAGTTGCAGTAATCTGGTAAATAACGTCTTCAAGAATATCTTCAATTATTCTTNGAGGNAGTCGTTTTTCTAGTAAACTTTGTTCTACTCGNGAAAATCGCATTCCTTTTACAACATAATCTTGATACGCCTCCCAAGCGAAAGGAGCTACTGCCTTTACCGATTCTCCCATAGCATTAGAATAAACACGAATTTCATATTGTGCGTGATCATCAGATCGCAACCCAATAAAATGGAGTAGATTATGTAGATCATTTTTCCAGTACCACTCAGTGTAAAGGTTTACAGGAAGTATTGCACGGGCTAATTCCCTCGCTATACCAGCTTCATTTAATTCTGAATACATCAAAAAACTTTTTTCGGAAATTTCTTTGAAATATTTCTTTACTTTTTTCTTTAAATCCTCAGGAACATCACCCCTACGACCCTGTTTGTTGAGCGTTGATTGAAATTGGATATGTTTGAGATCAGGATAATAAAACTCATCACGCGCTTCAGAGTATCGAAGAGAATATTCATTGATATTTGCCGTACGATGACGAACCCATTGTCTAGCAACAAAGATCGGCATTTTGCAATGAAATTTGAATTCCACCATTTCAAAAGGAGTGGTGTGCCTGTGACGCATTAAGTAACGAATTAACCCTCTATCCTGAGAAACTTTACTAGTCCCTTGACCATAACTTACTCGTGCAGCTTGTACGATAGCATCATCTCCACCCATGGAATCTACAAGACGTACAAATCCTTTATCTAAACATTTGATTGCATTATCTGGAAGTTTTACCATTTTCCTAATTAACAGTTAAAATATTTAAGGTTTTATCCACTGCGTTAATATCACCAGCAATCAATCCTGGTTCAATTAATGTTGATCTCTGATTAAAAGTAATGTAATTACCCTTTAAATCAATTAACTTTCCTCCCGCTTCATTAATAATACAATTTCCCGCACAAATATCCCACTCATTCTTAGGTCTGAGTGATGCAAAAATATCCGCCTCACCAGCAGCTGTTAATCCAAGTTTATAAGCCACGGATCCTATAGCCCGTAATTCACCAAATGTTGTATTGAATGGGGCCCAAAGTCCATGACGTGTTTCAGACCGACTGTTAAGAATGACCATATCATGCAAATTTTCTTTTTTAGTACAATGGATAGGTTCATCATTTAAATAGGCCCCATCACCCTTAGAAGCAGTAAAAGTTTCCCCTGTTACAGGATTATATAAAACACCAACAATAGGATTTCCATTTTCAACCAAAGCAATGCTAATTACAAAATGGGGTATTCCTTCAATGAACTCTTTTGTTCCATCCAATGGATCTACAATCCATACCCGTTCTTTATTTAATCTTTCTGGAGAATCTACTGTTTCTTCCGAAAGCCAGCCGTAATCTGGCTCTGAAGAAGTTAATATTTCTTTTATTCTAGAATCAGATACATAGTCCGCAGTGGTTACGGGATTATGATATCCTTTTTCTTCAATTTCATATTTAGTCTTATAATAATTCAAAATCAATCCACCTGCATCTAAAGCTGCCTCTTTAGCAAGTTTCAAATTAGAATTCATAAGAGAAAATAAGTTTATATTTTTTCAAAAATTATCAACTTTTCTCGACCTTGCCGAGATTTTATAGATAATGAACAAAATTCTTCATGAAAAATTGACCAATTTTGATTGAAAATAGATTTCACTTCTTTTATTGTTGTACCCCACGGCGGTCCTCCATCTTTAAATGTCTTATCCAAAGGAAACCATAAACCAATTAATTTTCCACGAGGTTTTATAATATTATAAACTAATTTTTCATATTCATTACGTCGATTTGGGTTAATAGCACAAAAACAAGTTTGTTCAATTACATAGTCAAATACATTATCCAATTTTGGCGACAAAGAGAAAATATTAGACTGTATTATTTGAATTTTCAAATTTTCTTCTGCAGCTTTATAAGAAAGGTTTTTTACGGCTGATTCAGAAAAATCAACTGCTGTAACCTCAAAGCCTTTATGCGCAAACATAATTGCATCATGACCAAACCCACATCCAATGATACAAGTCTTCGCTGGAGTTAATTGATTAGAAAAATATTCAAATATTGGCGTTACGCCGTTCAAGTCCCATCCAGCGTCATTATCCAAATAAATGTTTTCCCAAAATTGAGCTCTATCTTCTTTATACATTATAATATTTTCATTTCCATTCGTTTTTCTATGACTTTTTTATTTTCAAGATATACATTATAAACATGGGAATCAGGATAAAATTGAATTGACTCAAAATATTTTTCTTCTTTGAAATGAACCGCTGCGCCACCATCAATTGCATATCCAGATAAGCACTCCCCTTTATTTATAAACTTATGTCCGCTTGGTTTTCGATCTGCTTCTTCTTGATAATGAGGACAGCACATTCCTGGAAGGAAACCCAAACATTCTATAACATTTAAGTTACTGGCCCAGGAATCAGTTATTCCATGCTCAAACCAACAAATCGCGCCAGCACTTACACCACATAGAATTTTGCCTTTATTATATGCTTTTAAAAGAAGCTTGTCGAGTTTCCATTCTTTCCAAACTGCTAACATACTTTTTGTATTTCCTCCACCAACATAAATAGCATCTGCTTTATTCACTATACCATCTAATCGAGGAGTACGTTGAAATAGGGTAATATGGTTAGGTTTACAATTAAGACTAGAAAAACATCTATAAAAATTGATTATATAACTTTTATCTTCTGCACTTGCTGTCGGTATAAAAAGAATATTAGGGGTTTTTTTCCCTGTCTGTTCAAGAATATATTTTTCAATTTTATTATGCCTGTAATTCCGGCCAAAACCTCCTCCGCCTATAGCAATAATATTCCTATCATTCATAACCTTCTAACTATGATAACTTCTACAGAATTCCACAAAAATTAAAGATTGATGTATTAATCCAAACTTCATCGAATGAATTTAAGAAAAAAATAACACGTTATAATTCTTGAAAAAATATCTATACTGATGTATCTTCCCCTGGTTAGGGAGTATGAAGGATTAAAAAGTTTTAATCTTTTTTTGGTGACAAAGACAATATTTTTATCACCCTCTATAGGGCCGTAAGATTTCCTTCCTTCACAATCCCTCGAAAATAGAAAATAGCCACGAAGTTCTAGGAAATTCTCTTCCTAGTCATCCTTGACTAAGTAGAAAATTTCTAGATATTATTTTACATATAGGCATGAAAAATGAAGAAAGAAATCTTTATAAATGAGAGTATGGGTGAAACTAGGATTGCTATTCAGGAAGACAATAAACTAGTTGAAGTTTATATTGAACAACAAGATAATCAACGTATGGTGGGAAACGTCTATAAAGGGAAAGTAGAAAATGTTCTCCCTGGAATGCAAGCTGCATTTGTTGATATTGGTTATGAATTAAATGCCTTTCTACCTTTTTCAGAAATAGGTAATAATGACTATGTTATCGGACAAAATAAAGATGAACAAAACAACAAAAGATTTAACAGAAAAATAGAAAATATTGAAGTAGATCTAAAAACAAATCAAGAAATCTTTGTCCAGGTTATTAAAGAACCCTTTGCAGGAAAAGGTCCTCGAGTTACAACTGATGTGGCGCTCCCAGGACGTTTATTGGTTTTAGTTCCAAATGCACACTATATAGGAATTTCCAAAAAGATATGGGACAAATTTGAACGTCGCCGATTGAAAAAGATTGCTCAGAGATTACGAACTGAAGACGCAGGTGTAATCATTCGCACAGTTGCAGAAGGGAAAAGTGAAGATCACATTGAAAATGATTTTAAATTATTGCTTGATAACTGGGAAAAAATAAAAAACAGATCGGAAAAGGAAGATGCACCCACCATTGTTTACGAAGACCTAGAAACAGCTTCAAGTGTAGTTAGGGATCTTCTTACATTAGATGTTGAAAAAATAATTATCGACTCCAAGCGTCTTTATCGTAAAACTCTGCGCTATCTAGAAGATGTCTCACCCAGTTTACTTGAGCGTCTGGAGCTATATAAATTGAAAGCCCCTCTTTTTGAAAGTTTTGGCATTGAATCAGAAATAGAAAAACTTATGCGCCCCAAAGCTTGGCTAAAAAGTGGAGCGTATCTGATTATTGAAAAAACTGAAGCAATGGTTGTAGTAGATGTCAATAGCGGACGATTTGTGGGTAAAAAAATGCATGAAGAAAACTCACTTAAGATTAATATTGAGGCAGCTCGAGAAGTAGCCCGGCAATTACGCCTCCGTGATCTTTCAGGTCTAATAGTTATTGATTTCATTGATATGCAGCTTGATGAAAACCGTAAAAAGGTTTATCAAGAATTACGAAAAGAATTAAAGAAAGACCGTGCTAAAGTTGCAGTAGCACCTATCACAGAATTTGGATTATTAGAAATGACAAGGCAACGAATCCGAGTAAGTCTTCTAGACTCTATGAGCGATCAATGTCCTACTTGCTCAGGTTCAGGAAGAATCATTTCACAGGAAACTCTAATTACCAGAATTGATCACTGGCTACGGCGTTACAAAAGTAAACACCTATCTTTGCGTTTAAAGCTACAACTACACCCTGAAAACTCTAATTATTTAAGTGGAGAAAAAAAACATGTTTTACGTGGATTAATGTGGCAAAATTTTGTGCATCTTAAGATAGAACAAAATGGTGATCTTCGTAGGGATGAATTTAAGTTTTTTCGTGGCAAAAATGATATCGATGTAACCCACGAGATGAGTGTTGATAAGGAAAATACTGTATCTTAAGTTCCGCAGCTTTCGGGTAATGAAAAATGTATGCAATAGTTAATATATCTGGAAAACAATTTAAAACTAACGAAGGTTTAAGGCTTCGTATACCCCATCAACCAGGAAATGTAGGGGATACTTTGTCATTTGGTGATATCCTTCTAATTAGCAGTTCTGATGATATACTTGTTGGCAAACCCAATTTATCTGGGGCAAAAATAACTGCAACGATCTTAAATCATGGAAGGGAACGTAAAATAATTGTATATAAGAAAAAACGACGCAAAGGTTATCAGCGAAAGAATGGACACCGTCAATTCTATACTGAAATTGAAGTAAATAAAATTCAGCTATCATCACCAGATCAAAAGGCAACTACTAAAAAATCTAGAAAACAAAAACCTGCTAATAAGGAAAAGGAATAAATTATGGCACATAAAAAAGGTCAGGGTAGTTCTCGTAATGGTAGAGATTCCAATGCAAAGTACTTAGGATTGAAAGTTGGTCATGGCCAATCCGTTTTAGCTGGAACCATTATATTAAAACAACGCGGTACCAAAATTCACCCTGGTGTAAATGTTCGTCGATCTAATGACGATTCCTTATTTGCTACTGCAGATGGAATTGTTCGTTTTAAGAGGAAAGGTCGCAATCGAAAATTAGTTAATGTAGAAGTTTAGATACTTATAAAACCCCCGAATACGGGGGTTTTTTATTATACTAGGAAAGGAAAAAAATTATGGCTCGAAAAAAAATAGCACTTATAGGTGGCGGTCAGTTAGGTGGAAACCTAGCACTCCTAGCTGCACAAAAGGAATTAGGGGATATTTTCATATTTGATATACCAAAAGCTGAAGGTATGATTAAAGGAAAAGCTCTTGATATTATGCAATTACGTCCTCATGATGGATACGATGTAGATATACATGGGACAGCAAACTGGGATGATCTAAAAAATATAGATGTATTTATTATCACTGCAGGTATTCCTCGAAAGCCAGGAATGAGTAGAGATGATTTACTTGGGATCAACTTAAGTATTATTAAAGATGTTGCAACCAATATCAAAAAACAATCACCTAATGCTTTTGTGATTGTGATTTCTAATCCCTTGGATGCTATGGTCTATTCCTTCTACAAGATTTCTGAATTCCCAAAAAATCAAGTTGTAGGTATGGCTGGTGCGCTTGACAGTGCGAGATTTAGGACATTTATTGCTATGGAAACTGGCTATTCAGTCCAGGATGTAACCTGTATGGTTTTAGGAGGACATGGAGATACTATGGTACCTATATCACGTCTTGCAACTGTAGGCGGTGTTCCTATCACAGATCTTATTCCATTAAAACGATTAAAAGAAATTGAAGATAGAACACGAGTTGCAGGTGGAGAAATAGTAAAACTATTTGGTAATGGTTCTGCATTCTATGCACCAGCTCAATCAGCAATTGAAATGGCAGAATCTTTCATTAAAAATAAAAAAAGAGTTATCCCATGTGCATCTTTATGTGAAGGTGAATTTGGAATTAATGGTTATTTTATTGGAGTACCCAGTGTTATAGGTAGTGGAGGAGTCGAAAATATTCTTGAATTTTCTCTTACTGAAGAAGAAAAATTTGAATTAAAAAACACATTAGAAGCAGTTAAAAAAACAGTAGCTGAAACAGGCATTTAACTTTCAATTTTTTTGCTTTAATAAATAGGTATAAGATTTACTTATTTTTCAAACTTTCTGGAATTATAGTTCCAGATTCGTTTATTTTTGAACTATGAAGCAGGTTATAATAATTATCTATTATAGCATATTTTTATATGCACAAACTTCTAGCGATAGTGCAAATCCTGATATTTTCACTTACACAGAAAAATATCATTTTGATATAGTACCAGATAATGGGACTTATACTATTGAAATTCAGAATTTAAATGGGAATATAAATATTCAGGGGCATTTTGGATCTGGAATGGTGGTGAAAGCAAAACACCAATTATACTGGTCTGCATTACATAAAGGGATTACTTCAAAACGAGAAAATATCATTAAAGTTTTTCATTATGAAGAAGATCGAAGAATTCATATTAGTGATCCAAACGATAATAAAATACATCGAAAAGAATCTAGTTTTTTTCTAAGCGTTCCAATAAACACAAACCATAAAATTGAGATAGAAGGAGGTGATATTATTGCAGAGGAATTGCAAGGTGATATAAAATTTATAACAAATGGTGGGAGTATAAAGATCAAAAGTATTATTGGTGAAACAGTATTACAAAATTCTGGAGAAAATATAATAATTAGGAATTGCGAAGGTCATTTCCGAGCCCATACTTCGGGAGGGAATATTGAGCTATATAAAAATATTGGTAAATATAATGTTTCTTCCGCAGGCGGAGATATAAAACTAAATACATTGAAAGGTGATGTACAATTGATGACTATAGGTGGATCAATTTTTATTCATAATCTTGAAGGAGATAAATTACATTGCCGTTCATCTTCTGGAAATATAATTGCCGAAGAAATTCAAGGGAATTTTGTTTGTCAAACTAAAAATGGAAACATCCAAGTTGAGTTTTTAGAGGGCCTATGTAACTTAACAACAAATAACGGGGATATTAGTACTGACTACCTTACAGGTTCTATCGTTCTCGATGCAATTAGAGGAAATATTTTTGGTGAGAATATTTTTGGATCAGTTCAAGCGTACACTTCTGATGGAAATATTGATTTTAAAATATCCTATGACTCAGGCAGCACTGACTTTAGTATTAGTCTTGAAACAGTTTATGGTAATATTGATGTATCTTTGCCAAAAAACCTACCTGTAACAATCGAAGCAGAAATTCAAGGAGGAAAAATGGCTGGGGCAATTAGCTCTGATATTCCTATAACGATTGAAGATACAGAATCAAAAATTTTTGCTAGAGGTCTGGTAAATCAAGGTACTATCCCTATGAATTTATTTACTGGGAAAGGTTATATTACCATAAGAGAAGATTAATAGTTATATTTTTTTATTTGATAAATATTATATAATCCTTACAGCTAAAGGTAAAAAAATAATTCTAAATTATTTTGGCACTATACTTGATTCAGCTTTTTATTTATACAATATCTATCATTAGAAAAACTTTCTTTCTAGTTTGAAATAATATTTCGTTTTAATCCAATATATTTTGTGCGCTTAACAGCAGAACTTTTAAATAATTTTCGAAAGCCATCTTCATCTAGGTTTTTCCAGTCTTCATTTGTCCAATATAAAATCTCTGGTCGAGGTTGAAATTCTTCCTGCTTTGAAATTTCTGAAAATTTATTATTCCACGGACATACTTCTTGGCAAACATCGCAACCGTATATCCAACCATGAAGATTTTTTTCTGATTTTGGTAATTCTCCACGATGTTCAATCGTAAGATAGGATATACATTTCCCAGCATCAATTTTGTATTCTTCTAATGCTTGAGTTGGACACTCATCAATGCATTCAGTACAACTACCGCAAAGATCTTCAAAAAATGGTAAATCATATTTCAGTTCAATGTCCAGAATTAATTCGCCTAAAAACAACCAGCTGCCCTTATCTTTAGAGATTAGATTTGTATTTTTTCCAATCCAACCTAATCCTGCTTTTTGTGCCCATACTTTATCCATTACTGGCGCAGTATCAACACATGCTACACCTTTTACATTCTCTTCTTTTTCTTTAATCCAATTTAAAAGCTTAATCAAACGAATTTTTAATACATCATGGTAATCATCACCCCAAGCATATTTGGAAAATTTATAATTCGATTTAATATCATCCTGCCCTTTACCAATATGATAATTCATGCCAACTGAAATAATTGATTTTGCTTCAGGAAAATATGTATGGATATCTCCTCGTTCATTTTTCCTTTTTTTCATCCATTCCATAGTGGCATGTCGTTTATGATATAACCAAGAATCTAGATTATTTTTTTCTTTTGGAGTTGATTCAGCTCTGGCTATACCAATTTTTTGAAAACCAAGTTCAAGTGCTTTTTTCTTTATAGATTCAGATGAAATTTTCATAAATAGAATTTAACAGATTATATGAGTATAGTGTTCCACATGTGGGGTGAGAAATTGGGTAAAATCTTATGGGTTACCAACTATTAAGGTTAAACGAAGAGTATTCGTTACACAAAGTGATTGGAGTGAGTGGATAGAAAAACACCGTAGATAGATAATCTATTAACTGTGAAACCCCCAGATAAAAATGGGGGTTTTTTATTTTATAGAGTGGTTGTATGTAAATTGTGAATAATGGAAAAATATATAAGAGATTTAATTGATACAATTCATGATTGTAAGATGACCAATACTTACAAAATGAGTTGGTGTAGATCTCTTGTTGAATGGAGTGTTAAGAATTCTGAAAAGAATTATGTTCACTTCGATGATTTATCTCCGTTGATTTTTAAATATTACTGGAACCAATCTATTTTTTTTAATCTTAATCAAGGGTCAAATCCAATTGAAAAACCGACAATCCATCAGATCGTTTTAAAGGAGATTGAAAGATATAAATTAAAATATGGAAATAAACCTCAAGTTTTCTCAAAAATTCAAAATAGAATAAAAATTGATATCAAAAAAATTAATAATGAATTGAAAAGATATGTCTGGGAATTGTTTGATAAAGATGAAATTTTTTATAAACGTAGTAAAGGTGAACCCTCCATTAAATTATATCATCCAGAGTTATTAAGTGAATATTCAGACATTCTATTTCAATTGATTAATTATAGATGGTCAAGAGAACTTGAGAAAATCAATTCTTCACCAAGAATATCAATGAAAATCCTAGATGGATATAGAGAAGACATAAAAAGGTCAACTGGATTAAATAGGAAATTTGGGAAATTTATTGAATATGAAAATCCTAAAAAGATATGTTTTATCACTGGAAAACCAATTTTAAATGGAGACCTTTCCATAGACCATGTAATACCATGGTCATACATTTATTCAGATGATTTATGGAATTTGGTATTTGTAAGTAAGTCACAAAATTCATCAAAAGGAAACAGAATCCCAACTGAAACAATGATAAAAAAATTGGAAAGAAGAAATAAACGATTACTTTCCCTTTTGAGAAAAAATAATATAACAAACAATCATACTGATCAACTTGAATTTTCAATAGAAAAAAACTTGGTTAGAAATTTTTGGATAGGTTGTAAGGGATGAATGAAAAAAGATTGAAAAAACTCTATGATGATTTAGTTAACGATCAAGATTTTGATAAACTAGAACTAGGTTTAAACAAACCGAATATTTTTGAGATTTTAAGAATTTCAAAAACTGAAATCCGACATTCAAATTTTTTATATTGGTTATTAAATCCTAAAGGTTCACATGGATTAGGGGATGTCTTTCTAAAAAGAATTTTAAGGGAAATATTCTCTTCTGAAAAAGTAATTGATATAGACCAAATAGAAGTAAATAAATTGGATTTATCAAATATTCAAATTCTTAGAGAATGGAAGAATATTGATTTACTTATTATTTTTAATGATATAGTTATTTGTATTGAAAATAAAATATTTTCTAAAGAACATTCCAATCAACTCCAAAGATATAAGGAAATTGTAAGAAGTGAGTTCCCTGATAAAAGACAATCGTTTGTTTTTTTAACTCCGTTTGGTATCCCATCTGAAAATGAATCAGATGTTTATGTTTTTTTATCCTACCAGTCAATTATCGATTCACTTGATAGAATCATAAATATCTATGATGATTCGATAATCAATTCTGTGAAAAATTATTTAATTGATTACTCTACCATATTAAAGAGGGAAATTATGGGAAATGACAAGTTAAGTGAACTTTCAGTTCGTATTTATGAAAATCATAAAGAAATATTAGATTTTATTTATGACAGGAAACCAGACCAGTACGATAGAATAAATATATTTTTAATGGATGTTATTAAAGACAATGGTTTTGTCAAAGGTTCTGAAAGTAAAAAACATGTACGTTTTACAACGGAAAAAGTAAAAGAACTCACTTATCATAATAAAAATATCAAAAATGGATGGAAAGATGGAGAAACATTTTTATTTTGTTTTGAATTGTATCCAGAAAGAAATAAAATAGATTTTAAAACGGTTATTTCCCCATCTGATCCTGAGTATGATACAGGGATACTTTCTGATTTATTACTCCAAGTTGAAGGAAGTAAAAAACCAAGAGGGAAGAAATGGGTGGTACATCATTCGTCTTCATATAAGTTTGATTTTGAATCTGTAAGTGAGGAGAATGAAGAAGACATAAAAAGTAAACTTGTTAAGATTACCAAAAAAGTTGTTCCCATTATTGAAAAATATGAAGAAAAATTCCTTCAACATAAAGATGAGTTGTTAAAATTAAAAAATTGTAATTGATTTGTGATCAAAAAACTCTACCCATTATTATCTGTATTATTTTTGATTTATTGGGGTTGTGAGGAACAGGATACAACTCCAACTGAAGTAACCTTGTGGGGAGTAGTTTATTCAGTAGAGAATACTACTGAATTGGATTTATCCGATAATGACCTCTCAGGTTCCATCCCACCAGAGATAGGTAATCTGACCAATCTGACTGAATTATATTTAAATACTAATGACCTCTCAGGTTCCATCCCACCAGAGATAGGTAATCTCACTAATCTGACTTATTTGAATTTATGTCGTAATAACCTCACAGGTGTTATACCTGATGAAATTTGTAACCAAGGTGATAATTCACCTATTTTTACCGACAACCGACTCTGTCCACCATATCCATCTTGTATTGAAAATTCTGTGGGAGACCAACATACGAGTGATTTTCCTTAAATAAAACCCACCTAACCAGTCCCAACCCCACCCCATCGTGGGGTTTTTTATTTTATAGATTGATTGTATGTAAATTATACTAATTATGGATCTATATAAATTAAAACAGAATAAATTAGATTCGATTGAAAGAGAAAATTTCAAATTAGAAAAAGAAATTCAATCGATAGTTGAAGACAATCTTGAGACCTTATTTAATTTAAAATTTGTATCAACAGAGTTTATCATAGGTGATTTTAGATTAGATTCTCTATGTTACGATAATGAAACAAATTCCTTTGTAATAATTGAATATAAAAAAGGTAGTAGTTATTCAGTAATTGATCAGGGTTATTCTTATTTATCAGTTATGTTAAATAATAAATCTGATTTTATTCTTGAATACATCGAGAAAACGGGTGAAAACCTCAAAAAAGATACTATAGACTGGTCTCAGTCTAGGATTATTTTTATTTCCCCTTCATTCAATTCTTATCAAAAGAACAGTGTCAACTTTAAGGATGTTCCCTTTGAACTTTGGGAAATAAGAAAATTTTATAATGGAATTATTAGTTTCAATCAATTTAAATCTTCTTCAAAAGAGAGTATCCAAAAAGTAAGTGGTGGTAAGAATACAATTATAGATAATGTAAATAAGGAAGTTCAGGTCTTATCTGATGAGGATACTCTTAAAAAGAAAAAGGTGAACGACGACATCAAAGATTTGTACTACTTATTAAAAGAAAAATTCTTAGAGTGGGATGATGTATCTATCAATCCAAAAAAGAATTATGTGAGTTTTAAGAAAAATAAACATCCTTTCGTAACTTTTAATTTTAGAAAAAACTTCATCCGTATTCATATAAACATAGGGTGGAAAGATTCAAAAAAACCAAAACCATATTTCAAACTCGATGATCCAAAAGGGATGTTTAAAGTTTGGGAAAATAAGTACAAACAACTTTATTCATATGATTTAAAAAATTCTAAAGAAATAGATTATTTTGTTTTAATGGTGAAACAAAAATATGATTTTCTTTCTTAGTATTGTTTTATTTATTTTATTTCAACCCCACCCCATCCGTGGGGTTTTTTATTTTATGTACTGATTGTATGTAAATTTAGTCTGTGATGAAAAACTATTTAATTGTATCACTACTATTTCTTTCAGTTGGGTTTTCACAACAAGAATACAATGTTAATGACCTCATAGAAATGGATAATGGATTATGGACTGTAAAGTTTAGTGATGAACCTATTACGGGTAAGGTGTATGGTTATTTTGGTGAATCTAAACCATATAAAAAAGTTTATATGGGTAATATCCGTAATGGGAAAAAAGAAGGTAGACATAAGATTTATTATAATAGTACTGGGAAAAAGAGTCACGATTATAATTACAAGAATGGGAAACTAGATGGATTAAGTACTAAATGGTATGAAAATGGACAGAAGGAAGGAGAAATAACTTACAAGGATGGGGAACCAGTTTTATCTATACCTTTAAAACACTGGAACAAAGATGGTACAGTAAAACAATAATCAACTCTTACTTATAACCCACTCCTTCCTTCCCTTATCCCATATCTCAACAGTTGGTTCTTTTCTTGATTTCTTTTTTATAAGATAATTCCAACAATCAAAGTATTCAAATCCATCATTGTGGATGGGATGTCGGTTTTTACATATATCACATTTAGGTTTTGGTTTCAACTGTGTATCATCTCCAATCCAAAATCAACAAAGGTATCTACTTTAACAGGTTGATTTAATACCTTCTCTTTCTTGATACGAGACTTAATTGTATTATTGGTTGATGATGGATACTTAGAAACCTTATATCCATTCTCTTCCAAATACCGATGGATTTTAGTAGGTGTCCATCCTTTTTTATAGAGTTCCCATATCTTATCATATCTTAATTTCAGTTTAGGTAAACGATAAAGGTATTGTGTGGTTGAAAACTCATGTGTGACTACTACAACGTTAAAAGTTAGATATGGTCTCCACCCCACATACGGAACATTATGACTCCTGAAAGATTCCAAAAAATCAAAGATGTTTTAAATAAACGTCAACCTGATTTGACCATCATTATGGATAATGTACATAAGCCTCATAATCTCGCAGCGATTATTCGTTCTTGTGATGCAGTAGGGATTGGAAATATTCATGGAATTTCTTCTAATGAGCGCAAGGTCGGTATTAATCTAAAAGCTGCAGGTGGATCAAATAAATGGGTTCATTTGCATATATATAATTCTAAAGCTGATGTGATTCCCAATCTACGATCAACTGGATTTCGTATTTACGCAGCCAATAAAAGTACAAAAGCTAAAGATTATCGATCATTTGATTACACTTTACCAACAGCTATTTTAGTTGGTTCTGAATTAAATGGTATTTCCCCAAAAACTCTAGAAAAATTAGATGGTGAAATCATGATTCCTATGGAAGGAATGGTAGCTAATCTAAATGTCTCTGTAGCAACCGCTGTTATTCTTTTCGAAGTTCAAAAGCAGAGAAAAAAAGCGGGGCTTTACAAAAAAAACCGATTAGATAAGAAAACCTATAATCAGCTTTTATTTGAGTTTTCCTATCCTAATGTTGCTAAATACTATCATAATTCTGGTAAATCATATCCTAGTCTTGATAAAAATGGTAATATCCTGTAATACGAAATTTTAAATAATTAATAAAACAAATATAATAAAAATGCATACCTGTTACACTTTTCTTAATAATATTTTAAAAATAGAGCCGTAAAACTGTTTCAGCCACACAGGCATACCGTTTTCTATTTTCCACTTCTACATTAATTTCATTTATTACTTCAATACTTTTTTTCAATGCAGTTACATTTTTTAATCTAATTATCGCTCTGACTCTTGAATTGGATTTAACTGGGAATGGAAACCGTACCTGGTTCAATCCATAATTAACCACCAAACGTGTTTCTGGATAAAAGTTTTCCTTTAGATTTATCGCATCTGTCAGTTTTGGTAACAAAGCTAATGTAAGAAAACCATGAGCAATGGTAGTTTTAAATGGTGATTCTATTTTAGCCCGCTCAGGATCTGTATGAATCCATTGTTGATCTCCAGTTACATCAGCGAATTGATTAATACAGTTTTGATCTATTACTTCCCATTCGCCCACATAGATTTCTTTTCCTAGCTGTTTTCTTAAATTTTCAAAGGTTTTTGATGCTATCTTATCTTGAAAAATTTTTCCAGAACTAAAAAGATTATTACTTTCAAAAGGATTAAAGCCAGAAATCCACGGGTTATTTAAGGTATTAGTTATATGATTATTTATTTTATTTGTCCAAGATTGAAATGTTGGTTCTAACATAGCCTTGAACTGAGCAGCATTTTCTTGCAGATCTTCCCTTTTTTCCCTAATAAACTCCAGAACATTCATTTAAAACTCACAATGAATTCGATTAAGACTATTTTATGCTATTATTACTATGAAAGTATCGAAATAGAAAAAAATAAAAATATTATTTTTTAATATATAACTAAATGCAAAATTAATCTGTAATCATTTAAAATACCAAACCAGCATAAATTTTATGAAAAATTCCCTGTTCATTATTGATGAAATCCATTGTGTAATTTTGCCCATTTTTTACAAAACTACGGGTTTGTATATCATCATATTTTTCTCTTGAAAGTATATATCCTAGAGTAAAATGATCCTTAATTCTCTTTATAAACGAGATATTAATATCGAAGTTCTCCTGTTCAAAATAGCCTTGAAGAAAAATATCAATTGGTATTTTCTTTAATGGTCCATGATTCAAATCTATTTTGCACATGTAATCAAACTTGTAAAATTCATAATCCAAAAAAATCAGACCAGTAGCAGGGCCGATAACAGCCCCAAAAAAGAATTCCCCTTCATCATTCTTAAAAGATTGATCATCACCCAAGTAAGAAAATTTACTGTACCCGATTCCAGCTGAAAAATTTTTCGTTATCTCTAGTAAATATCCTAAACTTGTATTTAATTCAATATCTGAATTTTGATCAAAGTCAACCTGACTAAACCATATATCTGCAAAAAGACCAAAATCCATATTTGCATCAATATAGCCATCAATTTCGAATTCTTCAGTACCACCATTAACAAAAACTCCTATATTTTTACCAAAACCACTCCTTGAAATAATACTGTTTCGCTTATCTTCTGCCATAAGAAATGGAAAAAATAGTAAAAAAATTAGAATACAGAGCTTTGCCATCATTATACCTGATCAAATGTAAAAATAGTTGTAAACCAATGTTTTGAATTAATGATTAAATCTTTTCTTTAATAAGTTTACTTAACCATAAAATTCCAATAATAGTTTTTACATCGGTAATTTTACCATTCCAAACCATTTCTAAAGCATCTTCAAGAGAAGTTGGCAGTAATTCCAAAAATTCATCATCATCTAGATTGCGGTCTACTTGTTTAAGATTCTCGGCTAAAAATATACTCATAACTTCATTTGTAAAACCAATAGCTGGATGAATATTAGTTAAAAAAGTAAGTTTTCTCGTTTCATATCCAATTTCTTCCTTTAGCTCACGAAATGCACAAACTGAAGCCTTTTCTTCAAAATCTAATTTTCCTGCTGGCAATTCAATAAATTCACTTTTTACTGCATAACGATATTGCCGAATTAATCCGATCAATCCATCAGGTAAAATGGGAATGATTACAACAGCGCCAGGGTGATTAATCCATTCCCTGACAGCTTTCTCTCCGTTAGGCAATAATACTAAATCTTGACGTACATCCAAAAGATGACCTTTGAATATTTTTTTAGATGAAACTTTGGTTTCTTTTAATTTAGACATTTAAAAAGGGGAAATAAATTAATTCTATTTTTGAGGAGCAGACTCTGCTATCTTTATATCAGTAAAGGCAAGCAATGGATAAAAAACAAATGGTAATAAAATCATACCGATTGCGAAAATAATTTTTTTATCAAACAATTTTGCAATTTGTAAAGAAACCAAAATATGCCCTACTGGAAAAATCAGATATATAGCCACCCACCAAATAGGTTTACCCAAAATTTTGGTTAAAGTTATAAGATTCAGAAATGGCACTAATACCTTCCATCCAGCCTGATTGCATTTTGAAAATATCTTCCACCAAGATAGAACCATTAATAAAAATAATATTCCTATCACTGCAACTACTACAACTAAAGTAGTACCTGTCAGAAAAGCTGGCAGGGCAGTATCATTTTTTGCGCTAGAAGTTTTTCCTTTCTCTCTCGGTGAAAAATTTTTCCCTTTTTTCGTAGAAGAACCTACACTCTCAACTTTAAAAGTTGAAGGAGGAGTCATGTCAAATAATACTCCACTATCATCTGATGTTTCAACTACCTGTTCGCCTGAATTACCCGCTAGATCAATATAATCAATAGAAAATGAAATTAAGCCTTCGGTATCTTTTTCAGTAAGTAAATGAGAATACTTGTACTCGAGTTTATTTTTATTTAACTGAGATATTTCATTTCCATTCAAAGAAACATTTATCGTAGATAATGTCTCACTAGCCATGAAATTCAAGAAGATGGAATCTCCTTTAACAGCCAAGGTTTGATCATAGGGATTATTAGAATAAAGTTTGATGTTATCTAATTCTGGAACTGTGCCATCATAAATTACCTTACTTCCATCAGTAGTTTCAGTCACTGTATTGCCTGGATTTTGGGCATAATCTTTAAAAGCAATACTAAAAGTGATCAAACCATCATCACCGTCTTCAAAAACTTTTTCCACCTTCCAGGAAACTCCATCTCCAGTTGCAGGATATTCATCTCCATTAATTTCAACCATGGGCATTTTAATTTCTTCACTGGCTTTAATAGTTAAAGTAAACATATCATCAGGCATCGCCAGACTTTTATTCTGAATATTTGTAGACGTAACAGTTACCTCATTTAATACTGGATTAGTTTCATCTATGGTTAGTATACTGTCACTTACAGTTCCTATTGCACTATTCCCTGCCCTATCCCATATTTCAGCAATGAACTCAGCTGTGACACCTTCCTTATAACCTTCCAAAGAAACAAAACTCTTTCGTGGAATCAAGAGTTCCTTTAAATCATTAAGATCTCCTCCTTCAATCTTTACCTCATCTCCAAGATTTAAATAATTTTTTCCATTATCAAAGCTCACTCGAATCTGAACCCGACCACCTTCCAAGCTCTCATCATCCGCAATAGGAACATCCACTTTTACAGAGCTGGAAAGAGTATTCCAATATATTACTGATTCCTGAGCAATAATAATTGGAAACAAAATCAGTGCAATAGAAATAATGTATTTCATCAATTTATTCCCATTCGGCAAGTAATTTTTTTGCAAGTTCTTTTTGCTCTGCATCCTCAACAAGATATTCGGGCAATAATGGCGTATTAACAAATATCATTAATAAATCCCTTGCTTTTTTTTCTAAACCATCTTTTTTCAATGCTTGAGCTAAATAGACAGTTTGATTGGGTGTATTATGCCCTGTTTCAAAAGCAATGTTCAGGTATTTTATTGCTTCATCATTGCTGGGCCAAGAGAGCAAAAATGGAATACGTGGTGACTTATAATGAACCGCTCCCAGCATAAAATATCCACCACCATTTTGATAATTTGGATCTAGCTCTATAATCTTCAATGATTCTGTACGCATAATATCAGCAACACCTTCCCTGGCTGCCGAAATAATACCATAAACCTCTGCCCAGCTTCCTAGGTTTACTAAATACCAATATCTCAACGCACCGGAATTAGGATATTTTTTTATCAGTTTTTCAGCAAGAATTTTACCCTTATTAAAGATTTCTTTTTTAGTATTTTCATCTTCAAGGACATATTTCCCTTTGAAGTAATAAGACTGCAATAAATAAATATTAGCATTTAATTCATTTTCTGGAATTTTAGCAGCCTTTTCAAAATATCTTATAGCCAAATTAATAGGTTGGCTTTTTGCGATAGCACCATTACTTCCCTCCGCACGATTATTATATGCTGCAATTCCGGATTCCATATCAGACTGCGCAACAGAAAAAGAAAAAAATAATAAAAATATATACGTAAATCGTATCATGGCCTATTTAATATTTTAGAAATATTCGATATAGGTTATTTTAAGCTCTCGCTTAAAATAATCCACTTTATCCTCATCAAAAAGGAGATTATTAAAATTCAATTCTAAATGAAAATGATCTACAAATGTCCAGCGAATAGCAGTATTCAGGTATCCTCCAGAGCTTATTGACATTGTTTTAGCTGTCATATCATTTTCGTTTAAAGCAGCATTGTATTCCATTAAGAATGAAAATTCCGGGTTTAGCTCTAAATCAAACCCAAAAAATAAATTCGGATCTTTATCACCATCTGTTGTCTCTATAAAACTATAATTGATCCCTGTGTGAAGGCCGGCATTTCCCAGTGGAGTCAACCAATTCTTAGATGCCGCCAGATAAGCACCATAAGCTTTTGTATCATAACGTAAAAGACTATCTGCTTCATTAAAGTTCCCATATCCTTGAGTGTTGATCCCTAGTGATATTCCAGGCATAGATGATTTTTCATCAATCAACAGGTATTTGAGGTTTGCTTCAGGTCGGGGGTACCATCGCAAACTATCATCCCCAATTAGATTTGGAGAGCCAAAAGAAAGTCCAAATTGGAATCGATCAGTTAATCCAACCCGGAGGCTTGCAATCATCCCTCCTGCATCCTGAATACGCATATCTAGAGCATAACTTCCCCTCACTAATGTCCCTGCAGTTGGTATGGTTATTAGATCAGTTGGAGGTGGATAATCCTGCCCAAGAATTACTGACGTACAATGAATAAGTATAATGTATCGAAATAGTTTCATTATAATCCGCTTCTACTTGTTTTGGGGTAAATTACATCGCCTAACCTTGATGTCAAAGTTTTGACCCGGGTAATAGGAATAGTCAATAATTCACCTTCCCCTTTCAACCGAAACCGAATACCATTTTCATTTAAGCTCACAAAATCAACCATTAATCGGTCTCCATTATTTAAAATTAGTTCATCCCAGATAGTTTTGGGAATTATACCACCACCATGAGGAACAATAATTCGTTTCTCATGAATTTCTTTTGCAATGATATCTGCTTCATTTAAGACATTCCCAGTTCGTGGAGGCGGTGTTCGATATAATTCATCTGCTGGAGCTTGACTTAATGCCATATGAGAAACGAGTTCACTATCATGACTGTATTCCCAAATTTGCACTATTGAGGCCATCACATCGAATTGGTACTTGAAACGCCGGATAATTCTTGCAGAAGGTAACGTACGCCACCTTTCTTCTGCAAGATTGCCTAAATAATCATAATCCAGATCAATTTGACCATACTCCTGTCCATCAACAGTCTCAAAAATAATTTTGGAAACATGACGACCATCTTCCATTGTAAAATAGGTTCTCTGATCTGTAAATGAAAGTGGTTCCGATACGGGAAATTGCCAACGGCGAAATTCTTTACTCCAAGGTTCCTGTTCACCAATAATAATCAGGCGATGGTATCTTCCTTGATCATCATATTCTCCTCGCTCTATTAGCTTCCCTTCTTTATTGTATCGTAGCATTTCACGCTTTGTTAAAGTTCCATTGGCAGAAAAACGTTCAATTTTAACTGGCATGTTTTTTTCATTATAGCTCACCGCAATATGACTCAAACCTCTCCTATCCGTAGAAAGCATCGATAAATTTGATATAAAATCCCTGTCATCTTTAAAATAGCGGACGTATGCTACATCCAGCTGGGAAAAACTAATTTGTAACAACAAAAAAATTGTATTATAGCGGATTCTTAATTTCATTTAATCTTCCAATTTAAGACCCTCATCAAGAGAATTAGAAAGTTTAAAACGATATATGGCACCATTACCTCGATCACATACATACACCACTCCTCTTTCATCTACAGTCAATGCCATAGGTTTATTCATGACTTTTTCTTCTATACCATCTTTGAAATTATAACCCGCTTCTTTAAAATAATTTCCACTTGCATCAAATACTATTACTTCAGAATCCAAACCATCTACAATATAAATATTTTTATTTTCGTCAACAGCTATATCCAGCGCTGATCCATAAACTGAAGCATCCATTATATCACTTGCATCAGGCTGAAAACCTGAAGAATAAACTGCAAAATCACCAGATAAATTTGGGATAATCATATGAACAGGGAAAAAATCACCTGCCTGAGTGTAATACAAATTCCCCTGATAATCCACATCGATACTTAGTGGTTCATTAACTGTACCCGCACCAGTACCATAACCTTTAATGGTCGCTCCAAATATACCTGTGTATCCCCAGACCAATTCTCCAGTTTCTAATTCTATAACTAAGGATCTTTGAAAATTTATTTGCATCAATCGAAATTGATTACTATTTCCACCATAGCTATCGCAAACATAAATCTTATTTTCCTGTCCAGCCGGAGCTGAAATACCTGTGAACTGACTTGAATCAGGACTATAATAAGGATCTAGGTACTGATTTTTTCCCATTCTTCCATCATAAAACAAATGGGGGTGAATAACTGAATCAATTACATATTGTTCATTACTAAATATGGTATTCTCAAGCTCCCATTTATCATCGTTTAATAGCGATAGCCAGTTCTCTGTTCCAGCTATTTCATCTTGTAGAACGCCTGTTTCAATGTGTTTAAAAGTGCCTGATTTTGATACCCGAGAAATTCCTGCAGTATTCCAATACTGATTCCACATAAATATTCGTTGTGATCCATCAATAAAAAATATATTCATTTTTTGATCTACATCTAAATCAATTGGTGAAATATTTTCACCGTAACTATCCTTCAAGTTTATTAAGTCTGAAAAACCAGTAGGCTGATCCCCATCCTGATCTAAAACCATAATAGAATGGGCAGTAGAATCAGCAATAAATATGCGTCCATCTTGGGCAATCGCAATTTCCGTGGGATCATTAACCCCATAATCTTCTCCCCAAACGGGACTTAATTGAAGATAAGTAGTATCACCAGCACCAAATTCTAATTCTGATCCATTTTCCAAATCATCCGGTATAGAAAATTTCTGAATACATGAAGATGCAAATAAGCTAAAGACAAGTAAAAGAATTCTATGAATAATTAAATAGAAAAACCTATGCTGAATCGTTTTGGATCTGATAAATGCTGAAAGTTAGCATAACCATAATCAACTCGAAGTTTTAAAGGTCCTATTGGTATAATAACACCAGCACCAAAAGTATAATTTTCTTCATTTTTATTAAACTTATATCCTCCTCGTATAAATAATGTTTTGATAAATGAATACTCAATTCCAGTCACAATATATTCTGCATTATCAACAGGATGATTTAATTGCAAAGAAACAGCTAAGTGTTGTTTATCTGTTTTTACTGGATCTATTGCGCCACCTACACGAAAAATAGTTGGTGGAGAAAACTGCTCAAAATTTGTTATATCTATAATTTCCTGTCCTGAGTTCATATCCAATATTCGCTTATTAAAGTAACCATCGGGTGCCACCTGTCTCCCAAAATGAGATAACGAAGCACAAAACCTCAATGACCTATAGCCAGTCCAATAAAAAGTTCCCATATCCATAAGAACAGCATTCATACTGTAATCAGCCAAGGTCTCTGACACATGTTTCAAAGTTATACCAAAACTAAACCTGTCAGTCATTTTCGCACCATAGCTAAGAGCAATAAACTTATCTTGGTAAAGAAAATAATTTCCTGTACCTGTGGGAAAATATTCCGTTGTCTCTTCCATCGGCTGCATATGCAAAATACCTCCACTAATACCGAGATAATTTCGACCAAATACATGACGTGTTATACTAAAATAGTCATATTGTATATCTGCTGGCCATTGAATTTGCGAAATAGATATTTCTGTTTTATCAAGCTGAGCGATAATAGCTGGGTTATAATAAATGCTTGCTGCATCCTGGTTAAGAGCAACAACTGATTCCCCCATCCCTACAGCACGAGCACTCACTCCTATATTAAGAAAAGAAAAAACAGAAGTTCCCGCTCTTTGCCCACCCAAAATAGGAAATAAACTCTGACTCCAGGATAAAGATAGAAATAAGAAGAAGGATGCAAATTGTATAATTGATCTTGACATTAAAAAATTATCTGCAAGCCTATTTCTATTGCCCTGGGTTTACGATATCTTGATGGGTCTAGATTTGGGTCTGGACTATTAGCCAAGTAGTAACCAATAATTTCACCTTCATTATAACCTCGGCCAGTGAAGGGATTTATTCTGCGAGGTATTTTTTCATCAAGAAAGTTTTCTATTTCTAAATACGTTTTAATTCTGAGATATGCAATCTTAATTGTCCTATATAATTTCACATCTATATTTCGGGAAGGAATCTCAGCGATATAAGCATAAGGGCGATCATCTTCACGGGGACCATTGTAATATTCCCGACCGTTTACATTTAGAATTTCATCAATTATTGATCGAGTATACCGTCGTCCAGATTCATAATCAAACCTTATAGATAGCCCCCAATTTCGAGGATGGTTATAAGATAGATTGGTAAAAAAATGAATAGGCCTATCCCAGCTCATAAAACTTTCCCCAAGAGGTTTTTCAGATAGCTGTCCAGCCTGTACTAAAAGGTTGTCTAAAGGTGAAGAACTTTTTCCTGTAACAATGCTATAATTAAAATTTACATCAGCATACCAATTTTCAAGAACGCGACTTTTTAAGATCGCTTCCACTCCTCGGGCACGCGCATAGTCAGCATTAAAATACATATTGAAAGAAAGGTGGGCATATTTTGGATTGGATGGACGAATAGTCTGTGATGTTTCATAGTCGAACATGTCTTTCCAATAAGCTTTCAATTCCAGAATCTGATCTTCGCTGAAACGATGTTTTATTCCAATTTCATACTGTACGGTGGTTTTCGGATTTAGGTTTGGATTGCCAAAAACCTGATAAGTAGATTGTGCCTTTGAATTAATTTTTGCGTATACATATTGAAACGTGGGCAACTGTGAAAAATGACCATAGTAAAAATAAAGAACATCATTATCGGTCACTGGATGAGAAATACCAAATCGAGGACTCAGTCTTGCTTTCATGTGGTAAGGTTCATTAAACCATGGAAAAGAAAAAGTTTCTTTTGCAAAAAGTGTCCGTGCTTCATCAGTAATAATAATACTATTTGTATCATCAATTGCTTCTTCAACATAGCGACCTGGAATCCAATAATCGGTTCGCAGTCCAAGATTCAGAGTCATCCCTTCAAATACAATTCTATCCTGAATATAAAAAGCACCAAAATAGGTTTTAGCACTGTAACTGTCGTAGTTCGCTCCAAAAGCAGATGAACCGCTCCATGGTTCATCAATATCTAAAACCTGAAGATCAGTAATGGTATGCTCAAATCCTGTTTTAATTTTATGCCGCGATTTGGTATGATATGTCCAGTCCAAATCCAACCTAATATTATCACTGACCAAATCATACCACTCTGGTGCAAATCCAGTATCATAAAATTCATCACCATAAGTTATATATATATTTCCATCTTTATTGGAAGCATCCAGAGTATAATTTATCGGTTCCAGATCAAGACGTTCCTGATATTCATCCCACATCAAATTTTGTACTGCGCTATGCTCCATTGTTACAAATTTCCCAAATGTAAATTCATAAAAAGACCTTGTGGAAAGAGTATGTGTCCAGTTTAGATTTAAAAGACGAGTGTCACGCGTAACTGTATTATAGTTATCTAAAATTTGCATGTAGGAATACGGGAAATAGGTTGAACCAAATGCGCGGGGCATGAAATACCCCTGGTTAACATTCAAAGAAATATCATATGATAAAGCCAGTTTTTTCCGGGATGATATTTCCCAGGACAATTTATATAATGCGTGCCAGTCATTATTTTCCCGAGGAGCTAAGGATTCCATTATTTTATCTGCTTTTGTTTCTGAAACCAGTCCAGATGACCAAAATCGATGTGGGTATAATTTTGAGGCTACAGGTAAATTGCCATCATAAACCTTGCTATACCCATTTAAAAAAAATGAAAAACGACCTGGTAGATCCATGCCCATCCAACTTGGAAGTGTTTGAAAAATAAAATCTGGTCCACCAAAATTAAATTCAATTCGATCGGTATTGAATTGACCGTCAAATAACCTATCGCTGGAATACTTTAAAGAACCTTCATATTTCTCGCGACCTTCTTTCAATTTAATATTAACCACACCAGACATCGCTTGACCATATTCCGCATTGTATCCCCCAGTTACTATTTCCAGTTCTTCAATAGCATCGGCATTAACAAACAAATTTCCTGAGTATCCGGTAAGCGGATCTTTTACAGAGAAACCATCCACAATAAACAAACTCTCATCTATACGGCCACCGCGGATATGAATCTCATTATCCTGGGTAGTTACACCAATTTGTTCAGACAAAATATCTTCTACACTGGAAACAACTTTGTTTTCTATATCCTCTTTTCTTACACGGGAAAGGGATGCTGTTTCATCAACATCAAAAAGAGGTTTTTTCCCCATAACAACCACATCTTCACCAAAACTAAGAACTGTTTCTTCCAGTGTAAAATCTAGCTTTAACATTTCTTCAGGGTTTATGTTAACCCCTGTCTTCAAGATTACCTTATAACCAATCATGGAAACTTCAATATCATAACTACCAGGATTTATTTTCTCTATGCGGTATTGTCCATCTAAATCTGTCGCCGATCCGTAATAGGTTCCTTTAACAATCACATTAACACCTGGCAAACCTTCACCATTTATATCAATTACCTTTCCAGTAATTATTCCCAGACTCTGAGCAGACAGTAATAATGGAAAAAGAATTATTAACGCCAACCTCATTCGATGAATTCCTCTGTAAATAAATACTGAAATAATTTTATAGAAGACCCATTTCCATTCAATTTGGCGCGATACCCATCGTGCATTGGCAAGGTTATAATCACTACCTTTCCAGATAATTCTACAGGTGATACCCGATACTGACCGATAGAACATACAGTGGGGTTTCCTTGCCAACCATCTCCAGCTCCAGGATCTGCCATACGGTAAATTTCGCGCACATTTGAAAATTCAGATTCATCAGGCCAAAACCCCTTTACCCTTACAGCAATTAAATGAGATACAGATAAATTTAGTTCTGTGTTAAAATTACAAACGAGTTCTTTCCCAGGACGCAAGCGACCATTAGGATTTAGCGTAATTATCGAATCAAGAGGAAACCAGGTAAAGGTTGTATCCTCAAAATCAATGGGATTAATAAAAAGATTACCACCCCCCATAACGAAATTTAACAGGCTGGCTTCTGCAGCATTATAAGTATCATTTGCGGCCGCTGTATTATTGTAGGCTGCGAACCAAACTACATGTTTAAAATATTTTAGATTGGCGGATATGTCTACAGAAGAGTACGGTAGCTCATCTCCAATCTCCCAGATAGAATAACCATCATTTCCTACCACTGTGTCCATCAAACCTGAATACCAGCTAAGAGCATTATTTTGATTGTCCAATGGATAATCATCCACAATTAATACATTGCCGATAACGGGTTTAACTACCCAAACCTGAGCTTCATTCAACATTAAGGTGTCAGGAAACTGAATCATAGGACTTGTCGAACCAGCGATATCTTGGCATTTAAGGTAAAATGTGTGCTGGCCAGGTGATAACCCAGTAAGGGTTAAGCTGGATTCATTACCATTTAAACGAATCCAGCAGGAGCTACATGTATCATCCATGGCATAAAAAATATCCGTAATGGTTTCATTCCCATCTTGATCAAAAATATCCCAGTTAAATGTCCGCGTTGGAAAAGTATAGCTCGTGTCACCGCCAATATTTTCGATTTGTGGATTGGAAAGATAGCGGAAAGAAACAGTAGGTGGAGAATTACGAATTGGAAACACAATTCTTGAAGGTGTATTGTCTTTAATCCCTTCGTTATCCAATGCTCTGACTTCAAAACTAAATACATCTAATTCAGATCGAATCGGGACATAAAAGGTACCACTTTCTTGATCTGTATAAGTCCAGGAAGAGTCAGAACTCCACTTATAAAAATAACCGACTACTTCTCCATCGGTATCCTCCCCCCACCAATGAAGGACCTGCCTGCTGGTGGTAATAGTAGTAAATGCCTGATCAAGTGTATCCCAAACCATTCCTGGATCAGGCGTTTCACCAATGGAATAGGTTGGACTCCCTGATGAATCCACACTGGCATAGATGGTATCTGTAGCAACCAAAGACAAATAGGTCTCTGGAGCTTTTGGTGATATTAACTCCGATGGATCATCATATTCCCAGCGGCTACAGCTCCAGGAAACAAGGATAAAAACGAATAGAATTGATTTTTTCAAGGGTAGAAAATAAAAAGGGCAAAGTAAATCACTTTGCCCTTTTTCAAGCAACAATGGATTACTTCACTAATAACATTTTATTATCCGCAATAAACCCTCCAGCCTTGATCCGGTATATATAAACACCGGAAGAAACTGATAGGCCGTTGTCATCTCTTCCATCCCAGTTTACTGCATGAAAACCAGGTCTATAGCTCTGACCGTTAATGAGGGTCCGAACCTGACGCCCCAAGGCATCATAAATCATCAGTTTTACTATTTCCTCTCCACCTAACTCGAAATGTATATGCGTTTCAGGGTTAAAAGGGTTGGGAAAATTATCAAGCAGTTTGTATGCAAAAGGATTTAAATCTATTTCATTATTAATGCCCATAGTTTGTCCTAAATCAGCCAGGTCACGTATTTGAACCTTATAGGTACCAAAACTATAGTTAAATATGCCTATAACATATTCAAGTTCCTGACCTTCTATAAGAGTACTCATGAAATTATCCGCTGCCAGATTAGCCATATCATCATCAATAAGTATTGTTTCGCCAGAGTTGTCTGTGATTCTCCAATCACGAATTAATTCATCAGCCGTAACTGTAATGGTAACATTATTCAGTCTTACCAAAACACCTTCATATAATTCTGGGTAACCATCTTCAGAATCGATACTAACATCGCTACAACTTATCAGACTTGCCTCCGGAACATCATTACCAGTAGACAAAATAGTGACTGTAGAGTTTATTAACCGGGTGTTACCATCAAACTTAAAGTGCCAGTCAGGATCAAAGTCATTAATAGTCCCCGTAACTTCCACTTCATCACCTCTACTTATATTAACCTGTTCTCCAGGGGTGGGGATATCAAACACCAATCCACTCCACTGGCCAGTTCCATCTTGGAAAGCATAAGAGCTGTAAGCGCTATTATACTGTGCTGTGTCTGCAGTAACAATACCTTTTAAAGTAACTTCGCAGTCCTGATAACGGGTAGTACCAGATGGCCAGGGAGTTTCTTGTATATGTTCAATGGTTAAATCATCTGTAGCCACAAAACCAAGCTGGTTGTTTTGAATGTTATAGGGATAATTACTTATTCCAACTGAATCTTGATCAACTCCATCATCCTTGGCTACAATATAATAATTAATTTCATCATCCCCAGTTACAGGGATCACTCCTGTCCAGGTAGAGTCCGTTGATGAAGACATATTAATAGTTTGGTAGGCTCCTCCATTAACAGAATATTGGATTTCAGCACTGGTAATGGTGGAATTATCTTCAATCAAACAAGAAACAGTTACTTCTGTATCAGTCGCTTTAGGCGAACAAGGATCTCTACTAATATCAGAAATTATTGGAGGCCCGATACCAAAAACAATGTCATCGGGATATAATGGACAGAGCTTATAAGCCGTAGAATCACTGTAACTGCCATAATGGTGATATACCCAACCTTGTGCAGATTCAATTGTATAGCCAATTGAAGGTCTCCCAATCCCTCCTTGCTCTGGTAATGAAAAATAATCTTGAATTTCGTAAGAATCGTCATCTATAAGTACTGATCCAGTACCATCATCCAGAGCAAATACATCATATTGAAATTGATTATCAGTGACTACCGCATCTTCAACACGGACCATCACATTCCCCCATTGCTCAGCTTTGGTTGGCCAACGCAGATCACCCGTGTTAACAACATCAACAGGAGGAAGAGGTTGTTCAAAATCAATAATATTGATTGGCTCTATAATAAATAGTTCCGTCATATTTGCCGGTCCCGTGCTGTATTCATATATATAGCCTGTAGCCTGAATTAGATCACCTTCAAAAAGAACAGGAAAAGCAGAATTATCTGGGTCATAAGATAAAATAGCGCTCCAAGGGCCACCACGCGGATCTGCAAAAATAAATTTTACACCGTCACCAGCATAGCTTAATCCAGTTGGCATGGTTACAATTCCTTGGACTGTAACTGTATCAAGGAGCATATACGAAGTATCGGATTCTGAATCTTCTCCGGCCTTGATTAGATCACTATATAATACTTGCTGAATTCTTTGTAAACGGACTAGTTCACCATCTGCTTCCACAACATCCCGGGCCAGCCTGGGTTCAAGTTTTGTATTATCCGACGAATAATTCATTACACCGACAACTTCAGCTAATTCCTGCCCACTTTCAGGAAAAAAATAATAATCCCAAGCATCACCTACTCGAACAGAATTTGTACCATCTGTGACTGACCATTCACCATTGCCAAGGTCCGGATCATCAACACTAACATTGTTTACCTGAACCAGACACCCTTCATAAGCTTCTGCGTCTGATCCTCCTGTCATTATTTGCCCGGCCGTAACAACGGATGGGCTTATCATATTAACAGCCTGTCCATGAATAATAACTTGCGTTATAGCATTAATTATTGTCCGGCCATTCATTCCCCACCTTTCTTCTCCAACTGTCCCGGTAACACTGACACTGTCACCTTCGGCTACAGAATTCACTATTCCCGATGATGTTGTAAAATCAAAGTCATGCCATCCATTTCTATAACACAAAATGCCATTCCAAGGACCTTCTGCATCTTGCACAAAAAAATAACGAAGGCTGGGGCTGCCCCAGAATTCAGCGGTTACAATACCGCTAATGGTAACAGATTGATTATCCAAAGGAGAATCCCCCGAAGAGTCTGTTGTATACTGAATATCATAAATCGAAGTAACCTGACCACCGGTTGAAATTACCAGATAAGAGAAATCATCAGATGTTGTTGAGTTATTTGCATTATCAACAGCGGTAATACTGAATGTAACAGTTGTACCGGTACTCTGGGCCGGAATTACTGCAGTATATAGATTGTCCGACCCTGTTGCAGACATCGGAAGATCTATATCCCCCGAACCAGAGTTATAGGTTAGAACCGCACTTGATATACTTCCATCTGCATCAGAAATTGTTGCGGTTACCGTTACATCATCCGTTTCTATCGGTGAAGATGGTGTAATCACAATATCAGCAACAAGAGGCGGAACAGTACCAGCCATAAAGTCACTACTGTATCTTGGCAGTATTTGATATCCTCCATCTGCGCACCCATCACAATACTGTCCTGCTATGCCCAAAAGATCAAAGGGTGCTGATGGTTGAGTACTACCATCAATTTCTGTATCACTATCTATTCTCATTGTAAGGGTGGATGAACCTCCATCATCACTGATAGTAAGATTAGCACTATTATTTGCTGATGGCCAACTTCCATTGGTAATTGATACACCATTAATTCTGATAAACTCATGCTCATAGCTTTCCGGATCAGTTAAAAATTGACTAATGGTTAGGAGCTGTGGCTCCGGCAGATCATTATTTGAAGAAATAAGTGTATAGTCTGATTCACTTGTGATCTCAATTTCCAAAAAACTTGCCCAAGTGGCAATCTCGCCAGTTACTTCAATTGAATCACCAAGATTTAGAGTTGGCGGAGTACTAATATTACTGCCACTTGCATACAAATTAATACCTGCGGTTGCATCCTGAATATAATAGCTAGTAAAGGATCCGCCATAATTAGGAGATGTAACTATACCCCTTACAGTAGCAGTAGAACCAATAGTAAGAGCTCTCGCTTCAGCAATTGTTATATAAGTTTGAGGTGTCTCCAGTGCTCCTTCATCAATCCATTGGGCAATTAAATTAATCTGTTCATTGCTCAAATTTTGATTACCTGGAGGCATACTTCCATTATTCACCTTTTGCCATAGTAGGCTACTAGCATGATTACCGGCTTCTACAGAAGTCCCGCTATTGCCCCCTGCCATAGCACCAGTATAGCTGGTGAGACTTAAGCCTCCAGAATAACCATGGCAACTTGTACAGCTATTATTAAATATTGGCTGAATTGTCTGTGTATAGTCTACTTGTCCATAAATAAACCCTATCATAAAAAATAAACATAACATTTTTCTCATTATTTTTCTCCCTAATTTCACTTAATAATTAAAAATTTCCCTTCTTTAATAGTACCTGTAACTTTATTCTCAACAGTAAAAAGGTACAGCCCGGATGCTGTAGCTTGATCATGCATGGTAATAAGATCCCAGGCATGCTCCCCACCGGACATAATCGGTTTTTTTCTTTCATCAATATTAGAAATATCTTCGCCAATATACAGCTCATCATGCTGAATTACATCAACCAGATCTCCTGCAAGTGAAAATATTCTAATTTCTGCTTTTTCGGGCAATCCTCTAAACCATATCATTTTGTTGCGACTACCGTAACTATCCCAAATAGCCTGCCCTTTATAAGGATTAGGATAGACTGTGGGCTGCCAATTATCTTTTTTAGAAACAGGTTCACCGGAGTAAACATAAATTCGATTGGCATAGACAGAACTTTCCAAACTTTCCAAATTTGCATCAGGGTCACCCTGATCATAGGCTGTAACCGCATAATAATTTAACCATCCATCCTTAATATCTTCATTGACAAATTTATAATGATAAAAAACTCCATTTATTTCAAAACTATCCGGTTCGCCAAAATCATTGAATATCTGGATACTGGAAAAACCAGTGTTATAACCAATGTTATTTTTTATATCATTTTCTGATAGAAGTGTAAATTCTCCAAGGGATTCATTCGCAGTTTTCCGGGCACCATATACTTTATATCCTTCAAAATCCTGTTGTTGGCTTACAGGATCTAAAAATGATTCTGCATTATTTTGCCAGTACAAAGTAACCTTATTGGATTCTACTATAAGTTCCATATTAGGTGAAGGTGGAGGAGCGGGTAAAATATAACGATCAATAATTTGATTATTATTTGTATCCTCCCCTTCATCTAAAACATTATTCCGGTTTTTATCTTCTCCATCGTAAGCTTTCTGAGCCCAGTCATAGTTAACATAAAGATTATTACGTTGTGCAGGAGAATCCCCTCCTGCTCCAGGGCTCCATCGGGCACAAACTACCGTAAAAGCTACTGAACAAGTATCACCGGGAGCCAGACTCCAACTGGATGAATCAGGTGATGATATCCTGCTTCCTATAGGACCTGCTGAAAGTAGAAAAAGCCAACTGTTCTCCGATGCAGGAAATCCTTCAGCAGTATATTCAGGTCCAGTCCCCAGAGCTACGCGGGAAGACATTTTCTCGTATCGTGCATTATCATCGATTGGCATACTATAGGATGGATAATCACTATTGTTGGAGTTGGTCCAGACCCATTGATGGTAATTGGTTTGGATATAATCCATTGGAACATTTGATCCTAAAATTGATATCCCAATATAGGACTCTGCCCAGCCATCATCTCCATCGGCATCATACTGGTAACCTATACCCCGTTCGAATCCAGCATCATCAAGAGATCTATCAAATCCATCCAGATTATCATACCAGGTGAACCCACCTCCAGGAGTGTAGTAATCAGTATAATTAAAATTTGCAACAGAAGCATCCATCCAGATTCCGGCATAAATATCTTTGATGGTATCAATAGACATATTGGTAAAGGTATAATTTAGAATAACAAAAGCATCCGCATAGGAATAATTCCAGGCATATGCTTCTAAATGAATATCCAATCCAAGAGGATTATGATTGGAAATTCCTAATCCATCTGTCGGGGATGTTCCATAATCTTTGAAATCAACGATCATATCCTGATGTGAAATAGCATAAGGTGAGTAGTACTTTGCCATGGAATCCTGAGTAGTGGATGCAATAGATGACTGTATTGTTATAGAACCGTCAGCGAAAAGTTCAAAACCCTCATCACCTGCCTCAAACACTCCGTCCACAATAGCAGTAGATACCCTGCGCTGACCATTTACTATGCCACCTACCCATAAACCAGCATATGAAAAATGCTCCACCTGTTCCCGAAGGGTTTCGGTATACTGTTTATATTCACAGGACGGATGGATGCTGCCATCTTCCATACGATTCCAGCCATTACCAAGAATACCGAAATTGGTAATTGTCAAACCCAACTGCCCTACGGAAGTAAACTTATCATACTCATCAGATACACTTTGAGAAATTGTAGTTCTGGAACCTACTCTGGACTGGCCACATAAATTCACTACAACAATTAATAGAAAAAAGATCCGGAGCATTATTTTACCAATGTAATTTTTATTACCTGAAAATACTGTGCATTCTCCATTCTAAGATAGTATACACCAGAAGGCAGATTTACAGCATCCCATTTCACGATATAATCACCGGTATCAAAATAACTATCCGATAAGGTTTGTATTAATTGACCGGTGACACTATAAATATGAATCGAATGTTTTCCAGGAAACGGTATACTAAAACGAATGGTTGTTACAGGATTAAATGGATTTGGATACGGAGAATAAATCCTAAAGGTTTTTACTTTTTCAATGTTGTTGTCAATGCCGGCTGTGCTCTGCCAATTCACTCCTGGAGTACCATAGTCACCGTCTCCATATTGAACAGTTGCCGCATACCAATTTCCTGCAAGATTATTATCCAGATCTGCGCTATGTGTTTCCATTGAAACGCCACTGTCAAAATTCCAGTTGTTTGAATAGTGTACTTCATCTACAATAGCACCTAGACTATCGGTCAAAATGATTTCATCTTCACTATTGGATAAATTAAAACCGGAATAAACATAATCAGCATTTAATCCGCCATTTGATGTTTCATCTCCATTGCGCGCAAGCACAAAATACTCTCCTGATTCAATTAGGACAGGCATAGTATCATTAACAATAATGTGTTCATCATTTCCAGCATCTTTTAAAACCCAGCCGTTCAGATTAATAGAAGAATCGGATGTGTTATATATTTCAAACCATTCGCCATAAGAATCTGATACTGCTGCAGGATCGGGCATTATTTCAGTTATGATTAATACTTCATCATTATAGATTAAATCATCAAACCATACATCCATATATACTGGTAAATGATCTGAAGCAGCATGCAACGCATCAGCAATTGTATCACTTACCGATGAATTAGTCCCTGCATTGATAGCCTGATTAAAATGGTTACCATCGTTGCCAACCGCCAAATATGAATTTTCTACATACCGCATTTCTGATGATTCTTCCAGTATATCTTCTGATACAAATAACCAGTCAAAACGATCATCCATGCCACCATGGGCACCGCCTCCAAATTGTGTTGTTCTGGGAGACTGGGTATGAATATCTGCATAGGAGTTATTATTGTGCCAGTGTCCAACACGGTTAATGGGATCAAATAATCGACCAATATTATTATCACTATCTCCTGTAAGCATTTCAAATGCAGGCTCTGAAGATGAATTATTGGAATAAATATTAAAATCTCCTGCTACAATGAAATGATTTTCATCCAGATTGTTTAGGTAATTTCGTAGAATGGTAGTTTCCTGAAGCCTCTGTTGCGCATTTGAACTACCAGAACTTGCTTTTAAATGAACTCCATAAATATGAAATTGTATATTGGATTGATTATGCAACATTACCCACTCAATAACGTCCCTCGTACCCGATGATTGTGCAGTAGCAACCACGTCCGTACTGATAAAAGTAAAATCATCATGATGATAAAATAGAGCAATATCCTGACTGGCGCTTTGATTGGTAAAAGTGGCACTTGACCAAACACCTGGTTCAAAAACATCAAGCACATCAGATCTAAAATGATTAAATCCAGTCTGACCGATTATTTCCTGAGCAACAATCAAGTCAGGATGGATAATGTCAATAATTGATATAAAATCATATTCACGGTCATTTTCATCTTCAAAATTCAATAAATTGTATGTCATTATTCTAACAGAGCCAGCACATAGGAAATTCAACCATATTAAAATAATAAATCCAAGTTTAACATTATTCATATAATACCGCTTCAATTTGACCAATGTTTATGTTATTATGGTTTTTCAAATTCTTCGAACCAAATTTTTTCAGTCTGGACATTTCATTTTCTTTTAACAACTGTAGATATTCAAGCAATTTCATTGTAGCCGGTGATAAAGCTCTGAAATTTCCATCTAATACTTTTAAAGCTATTCCAATACTTCCACCGTTAACTTTTTTAATTGTTATACCTCTTATAGATTCGCCACCAATCTTCGTTATTCCCCGGCCCTGCATTGCTTCAATAAATAATGTATCAAACGTCTCAGATCCAGATACAAGGAAAGGATATTTTACCATGGCTTGATAAGCTTTTTCCAATTCCGGGTATTGATTTGAACCCAGTTTTTGAAATAACCGTGCAATATTTGTTAAAGTCATAAAAGGCGTGGGAGCAGAACAACCGTCAATACTGGTAGGTATTTCGTCAAGTCCTGTATATTGATGCAATAAAGAAAAAATCGTCTTTTGGACTGGATGATTTTTCTTGGTATAATTCTTTGTACCATTGTTGAGATGCTTGGCTAATGCAAGCATACCAGCATGCTTCCCACTGCAATTGTTATGTAAAGCTATTGCATTTTTACGTTCTTTTATCATACTCCACCTAGTCATTTTATCTGATGGATAATGGGCACCACACTCATAATCATCCACTCTTAAATCCAGTCTCTCAAGCATTTGTAAAGCAGTTTTAATATGTTCTTCTTCACCTTTATGGGATGCACACATTAAGGCAATATGATTATCTGAAAAATCAGCTGCTTCAATTGCACCTGCTTTGATAGCCGCTGCAGCCTGAAAGGGTTTTAAAGCAGAACGAACACAGGTAAAATAATCAGGATCTCCAGTAGAATAGAAAATTTCTCCATTTTCATTAACAGCGACAGCAAAAACAACATGGTTGCTTTCAATAAAATCACCACGGGTAACTCTGCAATGGATAGGCATTATATTTAATACAACATATTTGAAACGAACTCAAATTTAAATCCTTTCTTCTTTAATTCAGGTATCTGTTTTCTCAATACATTTAAGGTGCTCTGTTTCACATGGCCGATACCGATTGCAGAACCATCTCTTTTTGCAATTTCTACTAATGATAATAATTGTTTTTCAATTTTTTCTTCATCAGAATCATTATCTAAAAACACATTTCTCCTTGCGACTGGAACTTTCCAATTATTCATTATGGACTCCGCAACTGTTTCCGAAGTTGTTCTACTGTCAATAAAAAATTTATTTTGTTCTTTTAATACAGAAGCGACAGAATTCATTACCAAAGAATCTGCAGTGGCTTTGGATCCTTGGTGATTGTTCATTCCAATTGCTTCTGGAATCTGATAAAATGCTTTTTGCACCCTATTCTTTATTTTATCAGGGTCCATACCTACCTGAAGAACAAATTCTTCTTCCCCTCTATTTTCACCTATATTCTCCATAGGCATATGTATGATCACTTCGTGGCCCTGCCTTATCGCCTTTTTCCCAAATGAACTGCTATGTGCATGCCCAGGAATTACAGCACATGTCAGTTTTGCATCTAAATACAGGAAACCATCAGATATATCATCATTTCTATATCCAAAATCATCAATAATAAGAGCTATTTCTCCTAATATCCCAGACGGTACTGTTCTGTGACTGAAATCCTCTATTGCTTCTTTTTTTACCGTTTCAGAATCATCAGATGGTTCACTCATTCGTTTTATAATTATTAGTAATAAAACAATAACTATAGTTAATAAATAAATTATTATCGTTTTAAGGTCTATTTTGTTCATGGTAATTGAAGATGCAGAGTAATGGTTTGTGGTAAACCGATATCCTGGGATCCAAAACGAATTCCATAACTAATATGGTATTGACCAAATTGGAGTCCTATCCCTGTTGATGCAGTATATATTTTATTAGCCACAGAAGCCCCTGACATTAAAAGTAGTTTTCGCCAATTGAATACATTTCCAATCCTGAGTTTAAATGTTCGTGATATTTCATTCCATTCAGATGATAAATGAAGTGTATTGTTGTATTCTTCATGATTCAGCTCTTTCGCTAATCCTGCAAAAACACGAGTTGGCAGTCGAGGCGTATTCGACCTTAAAGCAGACATTTTTCCTACATTCAATAAAGAAAAACCCAAAGATATCTTATTTGGAAAACGGTATAAATATCCAGCATTTAACCCCATTCCTTGTGCTGATTCATTGTATATCCCCATCTTTATTATATCTACAGAAATTCCATATTTGGATTGTTCTGTTTCGAATGAAACACCCAGAATACCAGAAACACCAAATGATGAGAAATAAGCTAATGCTTCATCCGAGGGTCGGTAATCACGGAGTTCAATACCTGTCAAACCACTATATCTTAATTGTACGTGTAAAGTTCGCTTATTTATATTCTGGTTATAAGCCAGATTTGTTGTAATTACATCTCCAAACCAGTTACCACGACATAAAGACAATTTTGGGTGATCTTTCGGTGCTGAGAAAACAGCTGGATTTACAGAAAAAAATCGACCAGCTGTGGGATGACTACCTACTGCAAGCTCTTCAGCATTTGATGGTAGAGTTAAAAACTGGGTACCAATAGCAAATAAAGGTACTTGTATTAATATTACAAGACTAAAAATTAAACGCATAAGAAATGGTATGAGCAGTCTGGGCAGCCCAATCCATAGAAAACGCATAATCCAGATGAGAATCAAGATGTTTAAACAGGGTATATTGATAACCAAATCCAAATCCGAATCGGCTATTTCCAAAACCTCCCCGGAATTTGTATTGTTCTAAAATAGTGTATTCTACTCCAAGTCTGGGCAATAGATTGGTAAAAGAACTATGATCCGTAATAATTCCTATATCTCCGACAATAAATAAGCCTCTATAATTTGTTCTCGATCCAATACGGTAAATTGTTGGAAATTCATCTTTATAGGTTCTTCCTTCAGCATAGATATCACCTGTATTCCACTGATAATTAGAGCTCAAATCCTGGACCATAATTCCTAAAGTATTAAACTTACCTGTCTTAATTAAAAGACCAATATCAAAACCAATCCCTTTACCAACCAATTGATTTGATTCTGTAATTGGTAATTCATAGCGCAATATTTTTACAGTAGAACCAACTGAAAGCCAAGGGAAAATACGCTGAGAAAATGTGATCATAAACGCATTCTCACCTGTTTGCATCTTTATCGTTTTTTCTCCTGCACCTGTACGTCCTTGAATATTAGTTACCCCAGAATTAATCCAGGATATGCCGATACCTGCAGTAGGGGGAAGAGGTGTAGAAAAACTACTGGCAGTCAATCTGCGATCCAATGTCATGTTGGAATAACTGAACCCAACCTGTTTCTGAGTCAGAAGCGATGCCCACGCAGGATTATAAAAAACAGCAAAACCATGATCTAAATCAGCAGAAAAACCACCACCCATAGCAGTAGAGCGTGATGTCATACCCATTCGTAAAAAGCCACCTGGAAGACCTGCCCATTGTTGAGCATTTAATAATGATACTATACTCAAAACAAGAAAAAATCTTTTCATTATTTTACCACAATTACTTTTGCCCATTTTGAGGTTTTTGGCTGACCAAGAGTTGAAGCATAGTTAAGTCTGGCAAAATAAACACCGTTAGCCACATGATTCCCATCTTGACCACGTCCATTCCATTTTATTGCACCTCTATATGAATTTAGGTTATAATTTTTATTGTGTACTTTTTCCATTGAAAAACTAAAAATATCAAGCTTTAATTCAGTGCTTGCGATTGGTCCTGTATGGAAACGAACATAACCGTTACCTCCCAATTGATTGTGAGTCATAGGGGAAAATGGATTAGGATAAGCATATACCTCATCGATGTCATATTCTGCCTGAATAATTGACCAATCTGATCCATGTATATCATTAGCAATTGCCACACCATCAGGTGTTCCTAACCAAACCCTGGGTATCGTATCTCTTTGATCTAACACTGCAGTGTATACCACATCGCTTAAGATTTGCTTTTGAGTCAAAAAAGTCTGATCTACTGCTGAATCAAATAATGCCCAGTTTATACCATCTAAACTCTTCCATAATCCTGAAGCCGTAGATGCTAAGACAAGAGAATCGCTTGCATAAATATTATATACTCTTTCGCCTACCAATGCTGTTTCCCATGTCGCTCCACCATCACGAGTATAACTTAAACCGCGTACCTCACCTGGTGAATCAGCATTAACTGTAGCAGCCCAGATTATTATTTGACCCCTCCAGTATTGTTTTGCAAGTCCAACTACAAAATTACCCGTTAAGCCATCTTCTGGATACGAATAATGCTTCCACCGAATGCATTCAATCGCATCCTGCCCCCATAGCGTATCACGAACAATTAATCCCCTATTTATACCATTCGCTGTCCCTACCCAAACTGTATCTCCATAAGCCAATACAGAGAATGCTTTGTGATTATGATTTCCTCCATCACCAGGATCTCTTGGATTTAAATAATAATTTTGTAAAAGATTAGGACCTTCATTTGATACAAAATTGCTCTCATCGCAAAGATCCAACTCAGTCTGGTTATCTAATGGAAGAGGTATATGTCGCCATTCTTTTCGAGGGAAATGGTAATTTCTAAGCCCTCCAGCCCAACTGGCTATCCAGAAATATTTGCTATTCAAGCTAACATCGTAGGTTACATTAGCCTGAGGAACAGTAACAGGTAATTTTCTAAAATACCCAACTCCGCCAACCAGTTCCAGAGAATCAGTTTCGGAATCTATAGGCTGCTTAAAATACAACCAATTAATACCATTGGTATCACTGGCAGAAAAAGTAAGCACTAAACCAAGACCCAATTGTATACTACCATCATCTCCTGAAAAAGTAACCAGCATGGAATCCCCTAAAACAGCAACCGAAGGTATACCACCACGGGGCAATAATTTAGTACTGTCCAGATCATTAATTGAATCTGTTGTTGTTTTATGCATATATACTTTTTTACCATCATGGAGAGCTAAGCCTCTTCCAGTCCCAAACCAAGTAAGAGAATCACCCATAGTACGAATTTCAGCAACAATATTTGTACTCAATCCAGTATCAAAAAGAGAATCTGATAATTCTGTATCAAGTGCGAATCTATTTGGTGTACTTTGTCCTATTACAATTGAATAAGTCCAAATAATCTTAATAAAACATACTTTATATTTTTTCAAAGCTATCTTATTCATATACCACCAGAGAATCGGATCTGAATGTGAATAATCCCGCCCAGTCATTTAAATAAAATGTCGCATAATATTTTCCTAAAGGATTTTCATTTCCTATTGTAATTAAGCGAGAAAAAATACCGTCGTTTGCAGTGAGATCCCAAATCGAGATATTATCATCACTCTTATTCCCATCATCAAAAAGATATATTGGTTCTCCATTATTAGAATAGGAACCGTCCGGCTTTTGAAACATCAGGTAACAGCTTCGAATATCATTCAAACCATTGGGATCAAATACAGAAATAAAAATACTATCTATAGCATAATAGTTCTCTTCTGTGGGATGCAACATCGAATCCGGGAAAACAATCGATAATATTTTGGGTATTAAATTCCCGATTTGGAATGAATCAATCTGAGAAATTATAGAGTCACCATAGGAAACGTTATAATCGATATATACACTACCGGAATCATCACCAATTGTATTTTGAATCGTTGCGAAATTATTATCAATCTTCAAAGCATATATATTATCATCTTTAATTATATCACCATTTTCACCATTATCAGAAAGTATCAAAGTATCAGGTAAATTTTGTTGATTAATACCATACCACACGACATATACAGATGTTAATTGTTTATCATTAAAAGTTTCTTTTGTTTCTAACCCAAAATACAGTTTATCTACATCTTGATGAAAAGTAAAATGTGTTTTCAAAATAGGATTTTCTAATTCTGGTTCTGTTATATCACTTGAACATGAAAATAAAAAAAGAGCAATAAAAAATATGGTATAAAACCAGCCCTGGAATAAGTGCTTAAAATTGCAATTCAAAGCTAATCCCCGCCTTCATTATCTCTGTTATAAATATAATCCAACATCAAGCGTCCAACCTGATCAAGACTATTTGCACTACAATTTTCTATTATATCATTCATGGTATGATGATAATTAACATATGAATTTGGGTATTTAAAATCGATGATATCAATCGAAGGTATCCCTGCAATATTATATAGCGGTACATGATCATCATATATTGCATAATCTATTTCTCTGATAAAAGCATTCAATTCCAATTCTTTTGCTCTATCCCATAATTTTCTTATTAGCACAGGATGAAAATTATATGAATATCTTTCAATCGGAAGTGTTAGCTGTTTATCTCCAACCATATCCAGATTAATAGCCTCCTGAGGTTTTGGAATAGGTAAGTTTTTTGCAAAATATGTGGAACCTAGAGCATAGGTCTCATTTAGACCTGGGGAACCAAGATCCTCAGCATCAAAAAATACAAGATTTACACCAATAGGCGGCTCATTCTCTGACAGAACTCTAGCCAATTCCAGTAACACTGCTACACCAGATGCACCATCATTCGCGCCCATAATCGGCAAACCATGGTTTTTTTCATCCAGATCTCTGTCTGCCCAAGGTCTGGTATCCCAATGGGCAGATATTATTGTTTGAAAATTTTCATCTGTATTAAAACGGCCTATTATATTCTGACCGTTATATTTTTTCCCTTCAATTTGTTCTGTATAACTGAAATTTTGTACAATAATATCATCTGCAAAAATCTTTAATTTATTTTTAATAAATTCCCGACATTTGTAATAACCATCAGATCCTGGATTCCGCGGTCCCATATCACATTGTTTCTGCATATAATTAAATGCATTGATCTTATCAAATTTAGGAAAATCGGACTGACAACCTACAATCCCAGAAAAAAGCGTTATAATTAAAAATCGCATAAATATTAACCTGAAATTGCTAGATTAACATCAAAACCAAAATCACGGTCAATTTTTCTACCTGCTGTTCTACTATCACTTTCTCTGTATTCATATCGAAGACCACCGCTAATTTTTGTAGAAAATTGATAAGAGACCCGTAGACCAGCTTTCCAATTTTCTGTAAAAGTACCTTCTTCAAAATTTACTTTATCACCAGATCGGAATTCTCTACTTTCATTTAGATCAAAATTTAGTGTAAAACTCATTGTATTGTTTAATTTGATATCACCATAATATGGAAGTGGGAGAGTGATACCGCCTCTATGAGAATATGTACCAGTCGATGTATAACTAAAATCTTCGCGGATTGTCATGCCAGATGTCGTTTCATCTAGTGACTTATTACGATTATGCCTAAAAGTCATAGAAATATTTTTTTTCAAAGTCATATTCATCCCGATTAGAGGTGAAAAACTTCGATTAATCCTTGCTGTCCTCTCAAATTCCTTATAATCTTTAATGAATGTATCAAAATTCAATAAATTCATTTCTTCTCGATTAATATTCTCAAATTGCCAGGACCGAGATTCCTTTCCTGAATAACTGTGCTCTAAAGATACTGATCTGGCAACCCATTTTATCAACGGTAACTTATCAAGACCGCTTAATCGAAAACTCCATCCAGGAATAGGCATCCCGCTATTTAAATATTGCCCATAAGAAAGATAATCACGTTGCATAGATAATTGTTCCAATCCAGTACTGGCACGATTAGTGGAAAAATTTTGAGAATAGTTTAAATTAATTGATAAACTTCGAGTCAATTTTAAACCGCTTCGGATAGAAGCATCTAATTTATGATCCCATCTTCCCAAATTACTACCAGCCTCAGTTGAGTGATCTAAACCATGTTCTGGAATCCAGCCAAATTTATATCCCGTTGGTATTTCTCCAATAATCTGGTTTGCTGTTCTATTTAAAGTTTCAGTATAACTTAAACTAATTGGATTTACTTTTTTCACTAATCCATGAATAAAACTTAATGACTTAATTTCTTTTTTTTCTTTTTCAGCCTTCTTTTTTACATCTGATTGTGAACCCCTTCTCCTTGATCTTGACCGGGATCCTGAAGTTCTATTACTTTTATTAGATCTTGAAGGTGGTTTATAAATAAACTCAAACAATTGAATTGGAGATAGTGTAAAATTTGAACTGAAACGTAATTGAGTACTTACATTCTGACCTTCTCTGGAAAGATCATTAGTCCAACGATAATTTGCGGCATAATTAAAAGAAGGCTTTAGCCATTTAAAAAATCCTGGAGCAAAAGATGTGTTTAATGTTTCTGTAGTCTGGGTAACTGTTCCAGGGTCTAAATCTCTCAAAGCAATCCAAGCATAACCACGATAATCATTGAGCTTACTTTGTCCTGACCAAGAATATTTAGTGGATAGATTATTTGTAATTTTATAATCCATATTCAAAGATCTATCAAGACTAAAATTATAATTATCGGGAGATCTGATTCCCGACCGGGTTTTATTCCAACTTAACTTTTCATTCAACGTAAGGCCTGTTCTAAACGCGGAAGGAGTATAATAAATATGAAAATCACTAAATGATGTGCCCAATATAGGCCAGTCCTTGATCCATCCAAATGGTTTGATATAATTATTTCTTCCAAATGGCATATTGTAAGCAAATTTTCCAGAATAACTTTCTGATTGCTTATTGCTATAGGTTATATCAGATGATCTGGATTGTGAAGCGCTAAAATTCATTTGAACATTATCAACTGTATATTTAAACAATCTATTATCAGATTTTCCTGTCTTGGAAAGAGCTGTACTGAAAGATACAGACTGGCTCAAAGTTAAAACAGAATCGGGAGGAGAGTTCAAATCAACTAAAATATCTTCTCCTGGAAAATATTTAGGTCTGCTTTGGTTTTGTGTCAGGGATGCATTGACAGGGATAGACAAACCCCAAGAAGAAGGTAAAAACCGATGCAGGCTTAATCTACCAGACACATTCAAATTTTCAGATGTATTTGTACTCTTTGATAGGCGCTCTTGAAGACGATGATATTCAGCGTCTTGACGACTATATACTACATTAGCATTACCCAAATCAGATAATTTTATACTGGATTGAACACGCATTGCTACACCCTTTTCTTTCCTAACTCCACTCAATCGTAGTTCATCCAGCCATAACTCACCTGTAATTGGTTCATTTCCTGTATTTTTCAATCCTACCATGAAATATTGTAATCTATTTAGAGCAGGTTTTCCTTTTATACTTATTCTTTTACCTGTTTTTAATCCTTCTTTATTCGTATAAATATATTTTCGAACATTAGCAGAGTCTTTGATTATATCCGTATTATTTATTTTGACTTTAGATGTATCTTGCTGCTTTAAAGTTGTAAGCCAATCCAAATCTATTTTAATACTATTTCTGCCATCATCCTCATCCCAACCATTATATATCGGCTGAGTAATTTCATAGAAATCGTCTCCAAGACCAAACTTTAAAAAAAACTCAACATCAGTATCTTGGGATGTAATCCATGGACTTTTCCCATGAATATACATTTTCATGAAATCATATGTCATAAAACTACGTTTTTGATTATCATTCAATGTGTATAATGTTTTTTGTGCAATTCCAGTATGGCCAGGAGGCAATTGATCAAATTGCAATACCAATGATTGTTCTTTAGATCGTATCTCATTCAAAATATCGTATTCCCCTTTTACACCTTTAGGAGGAATATAATCAGCATTATCTTCTGTATTAATCACAGCAACTTGGAAGGAAGGATCCAGCCCTTCATATTCAGTAGAGTCCGAGGAAACAATACCCATCTCCTGCCACTCATTTCCAACGATTTCCATTTTAGCTATCGCCAAATTGGAAAAATTAGGATCTAAACTTGATATAACCAGGCGCACATAGCGGATTTCATTCCATTCAATATTCCGTACTTTTTTAAAATCAGATAAAGGAATACGAAAGAGACGCCAACCCGTGGGCTGTCCATTTTTTACTGTTTCTCCGGCTAAATAAGTAGTATCCATCAAATTAAAACTGGTAGAAAAATAATCATTGGTTTTATCCAGAAAAGTAGACCTATCCAAATCTTCTGTATCAGGGTATTTCCCACCTTCTTGTATTTTATTTCCTGTGCCATTACCCTCGGTACCATTTACCTGTGAATAATCGTTGCTACCTTGTTCATAAAACCAATTATCACCATTAGGGTCTTCTGGATTAATATCAGACGCCTGATTTATTAAACTACTATTTTCTGACATTAATTGTGCATAAGTTCCAATTTCTAAACATCCTCCCCAACCATTTTCTATTTCATCAAAGCATCCATCTAATCCTGTATCCTCATTTTCCTCTAAGAATCCATTACCAAGAGTTAACCCAGCTGCAGGAATATCCTCTGTATTTAATTTGCTATTTCCATCTTTATCTTCACTTATTTTTCCAAGATCAATTGACAAATTACCTTTATTGCCATTCAGCCAAATCTCAAAAAATTTGCTTTGAGTCTGATCATAGTCACCAGAATAAAGCGATGTCGTAATTCCAACCCAGATTGAATCCTTATCAATAGTATTTTGATGCTCTCTCGCTTTGTAACGCATAATCAATATATCAGTTGTCTCATTTCCAGCACGAAGTGAGGTTGACTGGTTAGGCCATATATCTCTTGTACGGTATGGAATATAGGGGTTATACCAATTGAGTTTTCCTCGATATTCCTGATTAAACTCATAGCCAAATCCCTGTGTAGTTTGGTCAAAAGTGAGTGGGGCTGATGATTCTTTCCAAAATCTTCTTTGGATAGATGGTGACGTGGTTCTTTTTGCTCCTTCAAAATCATCAATAAATGCTACTCCATTAGCATCTCCAGTTTCAGGATTATTGATTGAATTTGGATTTGGCAAAACTTGCGCAATCTCTCCTTCTAAGGATATTGATGACATTTTATCTGCCTCAATAAGTGGAAATTTATCTAAAATGCGGGTCAGTTTATCCATATCCCACTGATAACGTCCATTTAGATCCCAAATAAAATTTCGGGTGGGTTCATAACCCACTTCTACTTTTTCATTTATGATTGATTGATTAAAATAAAGAGCAGTTGCCCCAATAAAAGAATTTTTCTTCCCTAAGTCCATTTGTGCCCGAGTACCAAAGATAGTTTTCTTATCAAAGGAAACTAATTCATGTTTGTCAAAATTTATTTTTAGCTTCGCATTAGGATCATTCGCTGCATCTCCCAACAAAACAATCGTTCCAGTGAAATAATCAATTTGGTAATCCATCCCTCGTTTTAATGTAACCCCATCTCTTATTACTTCCTCACTACCTTCAACCAGCATAAAGCCCAAGTTTATGGTAGAGCTCTGATTGGTATATTTTGCCTCGATTAGCCAACGATGAGCAAGGTTAACTTCTGATGACACTGTTGAAGTATATATAACTCCAGCTCCTAACTGCTCATTCAAAAATTCAGATGTATTACCTCCTTCTATGGAATCAGCATTTGCAAAAGGATGTAAGGCTGGAAACATTAATTCACCATCAATCATATTGACTATATTTCCTGCATCTTTATCTATTAATTCATCATAGTTTCGATTACCATTCTCATCTAAGCTGTCTAAACCAAATAAGGTAATATATGGAAGACTAGTAGTTTTATCTCTTTCTGTGACTGGCGTTGCATTTCTATTGTAGATCTGGATCTCAAAGCCCTCGGGATTAATTTTATTTGTTCCTAAGCTATATACATTCTTAAACATTAGGTTCCAAGTTGAATGATTGGGATGGCTATTTCTCGGCTTTAACATCATCATAGAAAGATTTGTTCCTGCTGAATCTGGCCCCTGCCCGACAACCATAACTGTATCTCCAGTAATTCGATCTGCTAAAATAAATGTACATCCAAGTATATCTTGTGAAACCTGATCCCTAACACGTATAAAACCTAAATCCTGGCTGATATAATAATTTGTACCTTGTTCTAAACGAATAAAACTACCTTCTTCGTTTTCATCAACATATGTAGAATCTGTTGGATTCAAAGGATCAATATAAGCCATACCTGTCATAGCACCAGCCTCATTTGTATTTATAGACTTATATAATTCAAAATTTTTCACTACCATATTCCCAATAGAATGCAATCCATTTTTTAAAGGATAAAAAGAAGGAATAAAAAGTTGAGCACCTTCTAGAAATGTATTGATACCATTTCTAAACCAAGGATGTATAAAAAAATACCTATTTTTAATCCAATCCACATCACGAATCTTCTGAGAACTAGATTGACCCCCACCTTGCCATTCTGATTGTTCTTTTTTTGTTTTTTCTATGGAAGCAATAGTTGTTATATCTACTGGCCCTAGTTTGGAAATTGCTTTAATTCCAAATAAACCCTGGTTTTTCCCCGAAAAGGTAACATACTTCGTAGAAGGAAGAGATAAACTAATATTACCAGCTTCAATTTTCTGAACAATATCATCTTCATAGCCTTCATAAGATATTCGGATATTATTTTCCCAGTCAAAATCACGTTCTGAATCCTGGTCCATAGCAACCGTTATCCGGTCTCCAATCTTACCTTGGATATTCAAGTTTTGTTTCTGATCAAACTCCAGATGAGTATTTTGTGTCTGATTTAAGGTAGATCGAACTAATTCTTGATCCTGAAATACCATTTTACCATTGATATTTACATTTCCACTTACTCTTAAAGATGCTCGGCCAAGATTACCAATATCCACACCCACTACTTCCAACATTTTTCCCCGACGTCTTTGGTTATCTTTTTTCTCATCCTTTTGCATAATTTTAAGAAATGCAGTGTGCCATCTTTTCTTTTGCAATTTATCTAAATACCATTTTACATCTGCGGTGAAAGGCATTCTATATTCTTTACCATCGGAAAATTCTACTACTGTAATGAGTGACCAATCATTTTCTACCTCTATAAAAATTTCTTTTTTCTGATAGGGGAAAGACAATAAATCTATAGGACTATTCAAGGAATCAATAGGCTGAATTAAATTCCTATTTATTCTTGGAAATGGATTTACAACAAAATAAGATTCAGGGGTGTAAGAAAAATAGGAAATAGGAATTTTTTCTTCAACAGATAATTCAGAACCTTGTGCAAATACACTCCCTAGGGCAAACGAAACCCATAAGACAAAAGTAAAATATATTCGTCCTTGGAAATAAAGATATTGTTTATAATAGTTCAAGCAACTCTCAGTGTTTACAAAACTATTAGCGATTTATTCCTATCTATACTCCTTTTTTTTAAAAATAGTATTTAATTTCTTATGCATTTTTTTAAGTGCTATTGACCTATGGCTAATATTATTCTTTTCCAGAATAGTCATTTCCGAAAATGTTTTTTTTGTATCTTTCTCTTCAAAAACTGGATCATAGCCAAATCCCCCTGTACCCCTTTGCTTTATAGTTATTAACCCTTCTACAGTTCCCTCAGTCCATAGTTCCGTGTTATTATCAACAACAAGAGCAACTACAGTACGAAAACGAGCTGTTCGATTTTTCAGTGGTATACCCGACATTACTGTTAGCAATTTCTGCAAATTATCCTGGTAGGTTGCATTTTTACCAGCAAACCGCGCAGAATAGATACCGGGTTCCCCATTTAAAACATCTACCTCCAATCCTGTATCATCAGAAAGTGCTGGTAAACCTGTTTTAAAGTAGACTGTATTTGCCTTAATTAAAGCGTTTTCAAGAAGCGTCGCACCATTTTCTGGAATATTATCAATGTCAGGAAACTTATCCAAGCCAATAATATCCAGGTCTAAATCAGATAATAATGATTTCATTTCTATCCGTTTATCCAGATTATGAGTTGCTAATACCAGTTTTTGTCGATCAGGCACGATCATTTTCCCTTACCAAAAATGCTGGGGAACATATAAGAAATCTCCTTGCAATACAAGAAATAAGTAAAATCTACTTTTTAAGATTTTCTCTGCGATCTATTCACTTAAATAAAACTAGCTGATAACTATACACTAGCGGTTAGATTATTGGAGGCATCCCAACTAACAGTTAATTCACTTACACTATACGTGAATCAACTATCTAAAATAAAATCTACACCATTTTCATCTCGACCAGAGTTAATCATAGTCAGTTAAAAAACGAGCCTGAAAAAAAAGAGCTGAAGCGGATCAATATGTGAAACCATAGATTCAGATTTTTTGAATTTGTCAGTAACCCAATCATAGTATGTTGAAAGATGATGTTTGTTTTGTTTTATGGTTGATTCGGATAATGGTTTTATAGTTTTTTTTTGTCCAAATGAGCGTGATAAGAAACTTTCAGGAATCCCATACTTTTCCTTTGACTGATGAAAGAGTTTTTTCAGTTGGATTAATTGTTTATTTTTACCACTCATTTTTGTCAATCATATTAGAATTATTGACTATATCGTAGTGTTAAAAGTAATAAAAAAATTTGGATGGCTCGGTAGCTCAGTTGGTAGAGCAGAGGACTGAAAATCCTTGTGTCGCTGGTTCGATTCCGGCCCGAGCCACTTTATAATCAACGACTTACGAAACACTCCCCTTTTTAATTCCCCTAATGTAATGACTACAATTGACTACAGTCCTACCGAGAAGGATGAGGGTAGTAGTCAAAAATCCAAGTTTTAATTTGACTACACAAATGACTACAATTTGGAGGACATCATGAATATTGGTTACATAAGGGTATCTACAGACCAACAAGGGAATAGTGTTATATCACAGAAAGAGATTATAAGTAGTTATTCCAAACTCAAGGGAATAGAAATTGATGACTACTTTGTTGACTTCGGTATTAGTGGTAAGAACACCATCAAAAGGGAAAAGTATTTAGAACTGATGGAGTTGGTTGAGGATGGAAAGGTGGATACCATTGTCACGACATCTCTTAGTAGATGGAGTCGTAACACTTTAGACTTATTAAAGTCTGTAGAGGTGTTAAAGAAACACAAAGTATCTTTTGAAGTAATAAAAGAACAAGTCTCCTTAAATACTCCTATGGGGGAATTTTTTGTTTCAATCCTCGGTTCGATTTACACTCTTGAGAGACAACTCACAAGTGAAAGGACTAAAGATGTGATTCGTAATAAAAAGAAAAGTGGAAAAGTTTATTCAAGGATTCCCTATGGTTTTGATTCTAAAGATGGGATGTTGGTTGAAAATCCATTAGAACAAAGATTACTTAGGAAGGTTAAAAGACTTAGAACTAAAGGTGATTCATATAATTCTATCAGTAATTTTCTAAATAGAAATAAATACACCACAAAAATGGGTAAGAAATTCACTAAAGGAATTGTGTTTAACCTTCTAAAAATTGATAGGGGAATCATTAATTCCTCGTCGACAAAAGTTTGAATTAGGGGTTAATAACCGAACGATTACTTACGGAAAATGAAGAAACTACCCATCTGTCCAACCTGTAAAAACCGACATCCCATCCACGATGATGGATTTGAATACTTTGATTGTTGGAATTATCTTATAAAAAAGAAATCAAGAAAAGAACCAACTGTTGAAATATGGGATAAGGGAAGGAAGGAGTGGGTTATAAGTAAAAGTTGATTATTTCTTTACTGTACCGTCTTCGTTCCAGTATTTGGTAGAAATTAATTTTCCCCAATCATAAGTTTCTTCTTTAACTAAACGGTTTCCATATAATGTTCTCTTGAATGTTTTACGATAAACATTTGATCCTGAATCTGTACGTTCTATTACGAAACCAGGTTCTACTTTATAATCTTTACTAAGGATTCGTATCCCATCCTCATAATGAGACTCATATGTTTTTTCTCCATTTTTATCCCACCAAGTCCATATCCCATCTGATTCATCATCTTTGTAAAATCTTTCCACCTTTTTCCGTCCATTCTTGTAATACCAAATCCACCTTCCATCATCTTCATCATCCGTATACATGAATTCTTTCTTTTTCTCTCCATTCTTGTACCACTTAGTTCCTAATTCAACTCTACCACCATCCTTGAATAATCTTTCCACCTTTTTCCGTCCATTCTTGTACCACTCAGTTGATGATACAACATCACCATCCCTGTAAGTATCTTCACTCCTCTTCCGTCCACTATCTGACCACTCAGTACATAAACCATCTAGTTTCCCATCCTTGTAAGTACTTTGATATTTCTTCTGTCCATTTTTACCCCAATATGTTTGTAATCCATCTTTTTCCCCATTAAGGTTTAGACATACTAAAGATTTTATTCCTCCACCACCGTAAAACTTCACATCACATTTTTTTCGTTAATTACAATAATTTGAGAATATATGATACCATCATCTTTATTGATTACTTCATAACTCCCATCGAGTAGTTCACAACCAAATCCTAAAAAGAAATTTACCTGTTCATCAAACTCTTTCTTATCAGATGATTGAATGGTGTGTATTTTTTTACTCATTTAAGAGAAATTTACATATAATAAGTCTATAAAATAAAAACCCCACGATGGGTGGGGTTGGGATTAGTATTCTGAATCTTAGATAAAACAGAAGTCAGAATTAACCATCATGAAATTCCTCAAAATCCTTTTTGAGGTCACCATCTTTAAATTCTTTAAAATACTTTTTACCGTATTTGTCCATTACTGAATACGGACCATTAAGTTTACCATCTTTGAACCAACCTTCAACAATTGAACCATCAGAAAAAGTGTATTTACCATGACCATGTCTATTCCCATTATACCACCTACCTAAATATTCATCCCCGTTAGAATGAATTATTGATCCCTGACCACACGGTATTCCATCTATGGTTTCTCCTACATACGTTGAACCATTCGGTAAGTTCACTATACTACGATCATCATTAAGTGGAATTACGGTACCTGGTTTTAAGGACTCAGAAGTGGAATTAGACTGAAAACGGGAATTAGACAGGACTATTAAATAAAAATGAGAATCAACTACCTTTTCCCATTTATCTGTTATAGAAAGAAACTCATTATCTAATTTTCCCCATCTGTTTAAGGAATTATCAGAACGTTCATTAAAACGTTTCCTTAAAAAATCTATCTCTGATGAATTAAAAGGTAGATGTTTATGTTTTGATTTTTTTCCATCATCTTTTTCATAACACAATAATTCATATTCAAAAAAAAACTCCACAAATAAGATTTCAAATTTTTCCATCATTATACCCTGATCATCGTTTTCCCAAAGACTATCCCTTGATTGTCTTTTTTCCCATTTATTTTCCAAATCTCTATTCTTATTCAACTCATTATAGAAATTACTAAGTCTCGATCTTAACCGATCTGAGTTAATATCTACTTTTTCTTGATTAAATTGATTAAAAAGATTCTCAAACATGGTTTTTGATTATAAAACTTATTATTTCAGATAATTGAATGGTGTGTATTTTTTTACTCATTTAAACACTATCACTATTTAAAAGTTTTTTCTACTACCATCTTCGTGGTAATAAGTCCATTCACCTACTCTTTTACCATCTTTGAAATTACCTTCTGACCTTTTATTCCCATTATCATACCACCATACCATATAACCATCCCTTAAATCATCTTTCATATTGACCTCAAACATTTTCTGTCCGTTTTCATGATAATGTGTTAATAGACCTTCTGATTTATTATTTACATAGGTTACTTCACTTTTTAGGTTTCCATTAGAATACCAAAATTTCCATTTTCCATCTTTAATATTATCAATCCACCTTCCCTCACCTGATTTTTGTCCTTTACGGTCCCAATAACTCCACACCCCATCTCTTATACCATTAGTGATATTTCCTTCACTTTCTTTTTGACCATTATCAAAATATCTTATAAAGGAACCCGTATATGGTTCATCTGTTTCTTTTGAAATGACATAACCATCTATATATATAAGGTTGTCATTATATGGGGAAGGGTCTTGAGAACATCCAATAATAAATATTAATGTTATTAAAACTATTTGATTTCTCATCTCAGACGAAATTTACATACAATCAGTACATAAAATAAAAAACCCCACGGTTGGTGGGGTTGGGATGGGTTTCATTTAATCACAATTAGTAGTGTCTTGTTCTCCCACATAATCTTCAATACAAGATGGATATGGGGAACAGAGTTGGTTGTTGGAAATTTTGAAATGATAGTCAGTAAAATCAAGTGTTAAATCACATATACTCTCTGGTATCTCTCCTGTGAGTTGATTATCATATAAACTCAACAAAGTCAGATTAGTCAGATTCCCTATCTCAGGTGGGATTGAACCGGTGAGTTGATTTCGATTTAAACTCAATCGAGTCAGATTGGTCAGATTACCTATCTCTGATGGTATCTCTCCTGTGAGTTGATTCCTATCTAAATACAAATTAGTCAGATTGGTCAGATTTCAACCGATTTAAATCATACTTAGAACGATTGAAGAAGTTGGTATTTATTTTATTCAGAATGATTGGAGTGGGGTCATCTACTTTGGATTTGTATTCCTCGTAGATATTGAACATTTCATCTTTATAGGATTCTAAAACACAATCCAATCTCCGTAGAACTGTGAATGGTAATATTACATCACCATACTCGTGTGGTTTGAGTAATCCTCGGAGAACATCGTCACAGACGTTCCATATAAAAGATGATATTTGATTGTAGTTTGACATACTACTAATCTAATACTAAAAATAAAAACCTACCTGATTCGTAAAATGTTGTATCATTTGGTTTTTATAAGATTATGACAACTATATAGGATTAGTGTTTATAGACTAAAATTCAATCAAATAAACTGTTATAAGGTAGATGGAAAATAACTTGAATGAATTTGAATTAAAACAAAACCCCACAATCAAAAAACAAATAGGAATTGATTGTGAGGTTTTTGGTAGAGAAAGATATTTGTGATTTATTTCAATATATATACTTGGAGTTCCTCAATTACCTTCTGTGTTTTTCTATCCACTCACAAATAAAAATATTAGTTTCTCCTTTTTTTTTCTGGTTTCGATTAGAAGAAAAAACTAGGTATTTTCCATCCTGGCTAAACATAGGGAAACCATCAAACCCATTAAAAAAGGTAATCCTCTCCAGATTAGTCCCATCAACATTTATAGTATAGAGGTCAAAATCACGTCCTTTTTTATCATGCATATTAGATGAAAAAATAATTTTTTCTCCATCTGGAAAGAAAAAAGGTCCAAAATTGGCTGAATCATTATCAGTTAACTGCCGTTTTTTTGTTCCATCGTAGTTCATTATCCAAAGTTGCAATGCCATTGGTCTAATAACATTTTCCGAAAGTAACGCATTATAATCAGCAATTTCTTTTTTTGATTCTGGATAATAGGACCGCCAAACAATTTTTGAACCATCATAACTAAAAAAAGCTCCACCATCATAGCCCAGCCTATTTGTTAACTGTAGTTTCTCCGAACCATCATGGTTCATTGTCCATAGATCTAAATCTCCATTTTGCAAAGAAGTATAGATAATTTTTTTACCATCGAAGGAAAAAGTGGCTTCCGCATCATATCCTCCAGTATCTGTTAAACGTTCGATGTTTGATCCATCGAGGGATGCTTTGAAAATATCATATCCTTCATATAATTTCCAAACATAGCCCCTGCTATAATCAGGTTTTGGTGGACAATCAACATCAGACAAATGAGTAGAAGCATAAATGAATGCATTATCATTAGGATATTGAAAAAAACTACAGGTTGTAACTCCATTTCCTGTTGAAACCATCTTTTTTAACTTTGTATAGATATCCATAATATAAATCTGATCACAAAGACTGTCCCCATCATGAGCCTGGAATATCAATTTCCCCCCATCAGAATTAAAATATGCCTCTGCATTTTCACCTGAATAAGTTAATTGTCTAAGATTTTTAAAATGCTTTTCACCCTTTTGTATTAAATAATTAGAATACTCTATGGTTTTTCCATATCCATAATTACTAAAGTATAAAACTAATGCTAAAAGTCCAGAGCTATATATCATTCTATATGGGCAACTATATTAATTAATCTTTTTGTGGTGATTAATATGTTGGTAAAGCAATTATCATTCCAGTACCCGCACAGGCTGCTACTAATGTAACTATTTTCACAAANACNAAATGGTNTGGTATACCAAAAAAAACTGATAATNAAACAAATAACCAGATAAAAAATATAGAAGTAAACTTAGCTTTTCTAGGCATTCCTTTACCTTCTCGAAAATCCTTAACATATCTACCAAAATATTTATTATTTAAAACCCAGTTAAATAGTCGTTCAGAGCTTCGAAAAAAACAAGCTGCAGAAATGATCATCAAAGGCGTTGTTGGTAAACCTGGAACAATTAACCCAACTAAACCTACAATCGTAAATAAAAGCCCAAGGGAAAGCCATAAGATTCGAATAAAAGGATGTGATTCAATCTCAACTTTTGAGGAAACCATATATCTTATTTTATTGAGCTAATTAAAGGTTGCCTCAATATTTATAGTTATATCGGCATTTTTCTGAGTAACGTTAATAGTTTCTAAATGACTTCCTATAAGATCATAATTCGAACCTGCGGTTACATATCCTTCAGGCCAGTAGGTAATAGTTACAGCTTCATATTCTCTAAAGGAAAGATTTGAAAAGATGTAATTATACACACCATTTTGAACATCAGACTTTGTTATATATGCAAATCCTGCAGGAGGGCCTGCCACTGGCCATTTTGTATCTAGTGTTATTAGAGCCTCTCCAGTATCTGGAAAAGTTCCAACGAAATTAACTGCACCAGAAATTGATCCAAATTCTGGAAGAGGATCATCACTGTCTTTATTATCTTCGCATGATATAAAAATTATAAGAAAAGATATAATTGCCATCTTCGATAGTTTGCCCATTTGATACTTCCTTAATCAATTGTTTTATTTACATTTATTTCAAAATTTCTTCCAGGCATCGGGTAATGCTGTATTAATACATAATTTTCGTTAAATAGATTTTTTATTTTAAAAGAAAAATTAAAATCCATTATATTAGTAGAAGCACTTACATCATTTATAATTGTTGGTAAAAGTGTTTCTATAGGGAAAATAACTGTATTGTTTTCTATAGGGTGATCATCACTTAGAAAATCTTCATAAAATTGACTACTTGTATATCTAGAGGAAAATTGAAATGTTGCTATTTGAAAATCTTGTACAAAAGTAAATCTTATTTTATGTTTTGGCCTATATAATAAAGGAGTAAAGGAATTAATATTCTTCATGTCTAAAAAACTGTACGAAAGGTTTATATTAGAACTGGTTTTTTCAATTAATATGTTCGATCCAAATTCAAATCCTATTCCATTTACTTTTTCACGATTAATAGATTGAACAGGTATTGTATAAATAAAATCAATCATATTTTTGTAACTATTAAAGAATAGGTTGCTGAAAAATGAGAAATTNTCTTGATTTTGATACTTTATACCTATGTCAATGCTAGTAAGCGATTCCGCTTTAACATTTGGATTCCCCTTAAGCAATAATCCATAGCTACTTTCATACTCTAGAAATAATTCTGATATAGATGGTGCTCTAAAACCTCGATTGATTGAAATATTGGTATTAAAAAATTTATTAATATTATATAAAAAAGTAATTTTTGGCGAAAATGCATTAAAGGTTTTAATACTATATCCTTCCCCTCCTGTAACTTTTCTAAGATCATAACGTAAACCCAGATCGAATAAAAATTCTTTTGATAATTGTTTTCTAAATTGANCANATCCAGCAGTCGTGNTTTGATTTGGCTGAGTATAAATATTTCTTAAAACATTTGACTTGGATCGATCTAGAGACATTTCTAGTCCAAAAATTATATTTGAACTTTTATTCAAAAAACTTTGAAACTGACTACGAAATATATAACTATCATCCCTATAATTTGTTTTTCCTTGTAATTTATCTAATGGTGTATCNGGACGATCTATATAATCAGTTTTAAATTGATTTGTAGCCAAAGAAAGGGAAAAAATATTTTTNCCAAAAAGTCGTTTATANTACAGCTGAGTATATGCNCTAATACGGAAGGATTCTCTATATGAAATAAGGCCTGGATTATTTGGATATACAAAACCAGGTTGCTGATTAAAGCTATTGCAGGCAATGAAAGATAACTGAATTCTTTGATCNTTTGGGANCAGTTTATTAATNTTAAATGAAAAACGNGTTTGNTCGAATCCTGAATTGAAACGATGCCCCTTTGAACCTGCATAGCCTAAAGAGCTATTAATGTTTGCTTTCCNCATTGTCCCNCTNTANGATAAAGAAAGTGCTCTTGATNCATAGCTCCCAAATCGCAAATNNTGATNCCATTTTTTTAAAGCATTGCCCGATCTGGTTACNATATTTATAACACCCCCCATNGAATTATGTCCGTATGTCGATGAAGCTGGACCACGAACTANTTCAATTTTCTGAACAGTTTCAAAAGGAATTGCATTCCAATCTGATGANCCAGAATTAGGAATAGANACTGGNAATCCATCAAGCAATAATAGAACACGATTATTATAACCTCCAGGCTTAAAATCGGATGAACCTCTAATTGATATATTCACATTTCGACCGAAATCATGGGCACTTTGAACCTGAATACCATGCAAATTATTTAACAATGTAGAGAGCGAATTTTGATTAGTATTTAATTTTTTATCAGCCACTACTATTTGCGTGATTTCAGGAGAATGTTTAGAAGGAATCATACCCATAACATTAACCGCTTTCCACTGTAATGGCTCTTTATGAAGAAAAATTTTATTAGTACTATTATCTATTATTTCAGTGTTTATATTATGAAGATGGGTTTTGTATCCGATAATTGAAGCACTTATTACATATTCACCAAATTCTAAATTATCAATTTCAAAGTCACCATTTTTATCAGTTACAGCACCAATATCTGATCCAGATAAAAAAATGTTTACATTTTGTAATGGTTCATTTGTTTCTTTATCTAAGACTCTTCCGTTTATAGAGTCTGCATTTATTAAAGATATAGCAATTGAAAAAAATATTATAAATCTCATTCAAATAATAAAAATATAGTATAATTAATTATTTATATTTGGATCTGCAATCAATTCATTAAGTAGATTTTCTACTTCCTTATCTGTAACCAGGTCTTCGCGATCTCCCATAAGTACCAAACCCATAAAAAGACCTCCTAAAGCTTTAAACATAAGTTGAGGATCAATTTGAGGAAATTCGCCTTTTTCTATCCCCTCTTCCAGCAAACCTTGAATAAAAGAATAGAGTCTGTTTTGATATTCTTTCCAGGGTTGGTGATCAAGTTTTATAGTCTTTGGTGCATTAAAAAGGAACTCAAATAATCCTGGACGATTTTGCGCATTTTCAGCAATCTTTATTAATACATTTACAAACGTTTTTCTTGGCCCATTATAACCTGAAATAACAGGTTCAAGGCTTGCCCATAAATTTTGCCAACCATTTGTCAAAATAGCAGTAAAAACTTCTTCTTTAGAATTAAAATAATAATAAAGTGTTGCCTTACCAAATCCAGCTTCAGAAGCAATTTCATCCATAGTAGCGCCTTCCAGTCCATCAGATTTAAAAACTTCTAAAGCACCATTTAAGATACGTTCTTTCCGCATTTCTCTTTCTTCTAACTGACGTTTTGATATTGACATAATATAAAATGCTGGTTTATAAATCGAATATAAGTTCCAAATATAAAACTATATTATAAAATTTTAAACCAATTCTCTTCTTTTTTTTATATATAAACATGTATTACAGACTTGAATCTATTTTAAACAATTATACACGATCTAAATATCTGATATATTATCTCTTAGTCTCTTATTCCTACTAGATCAAGTATAAAAGCAAGCTCTAATGCATATTCTCTATACCGACGAAACCGACCTGACTTACCACCATGCCCTGCTTCCATATTAATATGGAGATATAATTTATTTTTCCCTAACCAATGGTCCCGAAGTTTTGCTACATATTTCAACGGCTCCCAATATTGCACTTGGGAGTCAAAGTATCCAGCGGTAACCAATATATTCGGATAATCTTGATCCTGAATTTGATCATACGGAGAATAAGAAAGCATATAACGATATTCTTTTTCTTTCCTTGGGTCACCCCATTCATCCCATTCATTAGAAGTTAATGGTATAGTTGCATCCTCCATGGTCGTTACCACATCCACAAAAGGAACTTCTAAGATTGCACCTTTCCATAAATCTGGAGTCATATTAATAACTGCTCCAATAAGTAAGCCCCCAGCACTCCCTCCTTCACAAAATAAATAGTTTGAATTTGTATAGCCACTTTTAACCAGATATCTTCCTGCATCAATAAAATCGTAGAATGTATTTTTTTTATTTAGCATTTTACCATCTTCATAAGACTTGCGACCAAATATTTGGCTACCTCTTAAATTGCATATAGCATATATAAAACCTCGATCCAATAGACTTAGTCTAACTATACTAAAATAAGGATCTTCTGTAGATCCATAGGAACCATAACTGTAAAGTAACAGAGGCTGTGGGCCATCTTTTTTTAAATCCCTTCGATAAACTAAATATATAGGAACTTTCTCTCCATCTCTTGTAATAGTATATTGAACTTCATCCTTATACAAATCTTTGTCATAACCGCCAACCACTTGCTGCTCTTTCATTAGTATTGCTTCTCCTGTTTTCATATTATAATCAAATATGGATTCTGGAGTGATCATTGAATAATAAGAAAATCGCAATATATTAGTGTTAAATTCTTCATTAATACCTATATATGCAGCGTGTGTTTTCTCCTCGAAATCTATATAGTAATCCTCTTTAGTTTTCAGATTAATAACTCGTAAATCTCGAAGACCATCACGTCGCTCATTAAGTACAATATATTCATTAAAAATTTCCATCCCCAAAAGATGTATGTCGTCCCTGTGAGGAATAACATCCTGCCAATTAGAAATATTCGTTTTAATTTCTGATGTTCTCATGAGCCGACTATTAGGAGCCTTCCAGTTAGTGATGATATAAAAATGATTTTTGAAGTGTTCAATAATGTATTCATGCTCTATCCCTCTAGGAGTAAAATTCTGGAATTTTCCTTCAGGATTATCTGCGGATAAAAAATGATAATCACTTACAAGAGTACTACTATTCCAAATAATTATATATTTCCCCGATTTTGAACGGTATACACCAGTGTAAAATGTTTCATCGTTTTCAGTGTAAACTATTTTATCCTTATAGCTGTCTGTACCTATTTTATGTCGGTATATTTTTTCTGAAAGTAATGTAATTTTATTCTTCGAAGTATAAAATACTGTTTTATTATCATTAGCCCACGCAACATTACCAGTTGTGTTGATTACATTTTCATCAAAAACTTCTCCTGTATTCAAATTTTTAAATAAAATAGTATAAAATCTCCTGCTCAAGGTATCAATACTATAAGCCAACCACTGATTATCCGGGCTAATATTATAATTCCCCAAATCAAAATAGTCATGACTATCTGCCAGAGTATTTTCATCTAAGAAGATTTCTTCCGAAGCATCCAGTGATCCTTTTTTTCGGCAGTGAATTGCATATTCCTTGTTTGGTTCAAAACGTTGATAATAATAATAGCCATTATCAAAATAGGGTACAGTACTATCATCTTTCTTTACACGTCCCACTATTTCTTTAAAGATCTTTTTCTGAATTTTTTCCGTATGAGCCATACCAGTTTTTGTATATATCCTTTCTTTATTAATATATGCTAAAACATCTTTGGTTTGCGAATCTGGATTACTTGCTATTTTCTGTTCATCAGTTAACCGCATCCAATAATAATTATCTATTCGTTTTTCACCGTGCAAAGTCAATTCTTTGGGGATTTTTTTTGCATTAGGAGGATTCAGGTTTTTTGTGCAAGAATTCATAGCCAATAAAATTAAGAATATATATTTCACTATATGATTGATAAATATACGATAGACCAGAAAGAAAGCAGCTCCGGAGGAGGGACTCGAACCCCCGACAAAGTGGTTAACAGCCACCTGCTCTACCAACTGAGCTACTCCGGAATATTATCTTTCTGAAAAAAGCTGAGGAATTTAGGTTTAATGCTATGTTGGTCAAAGACACAAATAACCGTAAAGATAGGGAAAGAGATAAATAATTTCGAAATCTTTTTCACAAGTTATTAAAATAAACATATTTTATTTTTTATTCAACTTTGAAAAAGTAATTACTATATTATTTTTGCTGAATTATTTATTATAATGAATATTTTAATAATCACTTTTTTTAGATTCTACATTTTTATGAAATTCATTATATGTATACGGAAACAAATAACGTGCTTTTAAATCTATATATTCAGCTTCCTTTTTTTGACCGATTGTCAAAAGAGCTATCTTAATACCATGGTAAAGATGTAGTTTGGGGAAATGGGAAATAAATTTTCGGCCTTTTTCTATAAATAACTTTAAAATTTCTTCATTTTTAGTTTTCAATCCAGCATCTAACAATATTTTTAAAATATAATTTTCATATTTCAAGTAAAGCAGTCCTGGATCATCAATTCTTAATAAAATTTGGTTATCTTTCATCCCTGAATTTTCATACCTCATAAGAATTTTCGTATTTACAAAAGTTTTAGCCATGTAATAATAAACTGATACAACAATCAAAATAGTGGGAATAATAAAAGTCATCTTTATTTCAAAGATGTAATTATTCTTTACAAGGTCATCTGGTAAATAAACGAGAGTTAAAAAAATAATCCAATGCGCTAATGAAATATCAAATGGATATTCAAATTGCGTATGTAAAAATATAGGAAGAACTAATGCTAAATGGGATAAAGCATCCCTCTTTCGACATAGTTGAAAGATCATTATTAAATAAACACTCGTAAAAATTAAAAGCCCAAATAATGGTGCCATACCACCTTCAGATATCCACAGTAATATCTCATTATGTGGGTGACGATATGGTGAATCTCCAACATAATCCTTTTCATTACTAATTAATGATTCAGCAGCACTATATTCTCTAAAAATCCTTGGCCATCTTCCATATCCTACCCCATAATATTGATTATCTTTCCACATTTTAAAAGTTCTATCATAAATAGTAATTCGGGAATTGATTGAACTAAGTTGCTCAATTGAATCTCTATCATATAATCCCTTTTTATTGGAATGAAAAGAATGATTATTTAATGAAGAAAATGAACCAACAATTAATCCAATAAACAACATTAGAAACCAGTATTGGCAAACTCTCTTCACTATATCAACATTGAAAAGCTGTAAAAACAAAACCATTAAACCTAAATAGCCAACTTTTGATTGATGAGCTAAGATTATTATAGACCCCATTAGAGGAATCAAAAGAATAATAAATTGTTTTAATATTGATTCTGAAACACTAGAGTCTTTATAGGCCAAATAAAGGCTTATTCCTATTCCAGTAGACATAAATGTCGACATCACATTTCTTTGTGTAAATGTACCGTTAGGTATCCCCATGTTGAATAAAGCCCAATGAGATTGAATTTCTAAATCATAGTACTGTACTAATCCAATAATTGACTGAATAACTACAGCCACCAAAATAATATATAGTAACTCAAATCTCTCTTTTTTATTAAAATGAAATTGTATCAATGCCGTATAAAAAAATAGTCCCCCAAATAAAAAAAGGATACGGGATGTAGTCTGATAAGAAATTTTATTGATCGAATATGTTAAAGGTAATAGAAAAAAAAGAAATCCTAACCAATAAACAACTGATGTTCTACTAAATTCAATTTTTTTAAAACTAAAAACCTGCCAAAAAGCTATACCAATTAACGTTGTAACAAAAATCCAACCAATTATATTAGCAGGCAGATATAAACCCCACCCATTCATATTTTCATCAAAATAATGCATTCCAAAAAGAAAGTACCCTGTAAAAACTACTTTAAAGAAATTTTTTGGATTTATTTGATGTATCCTACTAACTATTTCATTTAATAAATTCATATCAAATCATTTCAGATTTATATTGCAACTTTTGATTAGTAAATAATGAGGCTAATATAATTAATTAAAGTGTGATTTTAGTGGATTTCAGTATTTACATCGTTCAGTTTTTTAAAAAAAGAAGTTAGAATTGAAGATTAATCGCTTACAACAGGAAGAAATTATGGGAAACAGATTACACAGCACACTATTTACAGTTTTTGAATTATCTTTAATGGTTGCAACTAAAGATCTCCCAGTCTTCCTGATAATATTATTCAAGAACAAAATTCCAGTAAGTTAATGTTTTTATTAAGTATACATGAACAGAATAAAAAATAGAATTTCGTCTCATCCCATAATCTATTTTTTGATAAAGGTTGGAATTATATGCATTCTTATGCAGCTATTCTACGACTTTTTTGTTTTTCCAAGTGGAAGTCTTGATTTATTTCTTTGTAGATCAGGAACATTTTTTGCTGCATGGTTCTTAAATTTCCTTGGGTGGACAACTTATTCTTGGGTTACCATTTTAGCCGTTAAAGGATATGGGGCCGTTGAAATTATTAATGATTGTAATGGTTTGACCCTCATGGGCTTATATGCAAGTTTTATTTTAGCATATAATGGTCCTGTAAAATTAAAACTAGGATTTGTTTTCGGAGGTATATTTTTAATATATATAGCAAACATATTACGTATTATGGGGTTTGCTTTAGCCAATGTATATTTTCCTAATCATTGGGATACATTTCATGAATTCAGTTCCTTTATTTTTCTTTATCCTCCCATGCTGGGGCTTTGGTACCTATGGACAATAAAAAACGGCCAAGAAGATATCCTTTCTCCATCCAAGTTCTCCTTAGCTTCATAAGTTGCTTTCTTTTTTACACTATCATCATCCGCCCAATAAGGATTGAATTCAATACTAAAATTTTGACTCCTGCTTTTCAAGTATTTGCTGACAACAAATTTAACACCATTATTTTTTTAGAAAGACGGATCGAAATCAAGCCAATAGGATATGAACGCTCGAGGGGATTTGGCATTCCTTTCGGTGGATATTTTTGGCTCCCATTATCTTTTTTTATAGCTATAAGATATAAGAAAGCTGCTATTATTCTTAGCATTTATCATGTGTTTCTTGCAATTGTTCCACCTATCCTAGGTTTATTATTTGTTAGACAAATACAATGGGCGGGTATACTATTAAGATTGAATGAGGTGCTATTTCATATCTTTTTTTTGATTGCAACTTTCATTGGAATAAAGGGCATACTAGAAAAATGGAGAAAAAAAGTATGAAAAAATTATAATTCTTTTTCAGCAATTAATTCCAAATTATTTTGAAATCGTCCAGATTCTAAATGAGCGTTTGTAATGTATACTAAACCATCTATATCATGGGGTTCCCCATAAATAGAATGAACAGATTTTAGACCACCTAACCATTTTCGCTTATCGCAAAGATAAACTAGGTCACCTTTTTTAGCCCCCATTATTTCCATATCCTTAACAGAGAAATTTACTTCATTCTTATCTTTTCCAATGGATTTCCAGTTGACTATCACAGGTTTACCTGGAATATCATTCGGGAGACTTCCCTTAAAATATTCTCTTGCCTTATCCAAAGACCAGACAGTTAATCCCTCAGTTTTTTTATTATCCATTGGTGAAGTTAATAAACCAACGATAACTCCCGAGCCAACGCAAACGATAGTATTATAGAGTGCTCGAATATAAGAGTAAGGACGGTCAGGGTTAAATTTTATTCCATGATCAAAGGGAGAAATGAAAATCTGGGGATATTTGCTTCCTATCCACATTAGAATTGCCCCTCCTAAGAATGTTGCTACAGCAGCAGGCGTATTATATCGTTTCCAAAATATACCAAGAAAAATTGCCACTACCAAAGGAGGTGTCATTGTACTATGAAAAAAACCGTGCGCTTCATAAAGTGTTGGGAAATTATTAAAAAAAATTGTAGCAAAGGCTCCAAAAGCGGCTGCTAGCGCAGAAACAATCATAGCAGCCTTTAAGTAATGGCTATCATCACGATTTTTAATAATTGGCCTGTATATATCATTAATTACGACAGCTGCCACAGCATTGATTAATGTATCTACTGTCGACATAAGTGCCGCTGCGACAGCTGCAATTACAAAAGCAAATAAAATTTCGCTCCCAGTTATCATATAGGCGACCTGAGTGAATACATGATCCAATTTCGTTGAGGTATCCCAAGCTTGGGGAGTTACAATGCTTATGGCTTTCCCAATCCAACCAGCATTGGAGACTACAACCGTTGATATAGGTAAAAGTACCAAAACATTAAAGGCTGCAGCTTTACGTCCTTCGTGGACAGATTTACAAGCCATAAAACGCATAATTAAACCTTGGTTCATAAATAAAAATCCTACAGAACCTGCAACACCATCCTGCCAAAAGATTCCTACAAAATTAAAATTAGGTGGATAGTTATAGTGCGCAAGTGGCAGCTTGAATTCTGGGGTTAAAGCGTTCCAGAAAATAGACCATCCGCCTAAAAATTTTATACCAAGTATGAAAACTAGCACACCAGAAAAAAGGAGTATAAAACCTTGAGCTAAATCCGTAAAAATAACAGCAGTTTGGCCTCCAAAAGTAATATATATCCCAGAAACAATCGCTACCACAAAAATTATTGTATACAGATTCCACCCCAATAATGGTTCCAATGTTTTTCCCATAGTAAGAAAACCAATAGCAATATAACCAATCATATATCCCAGTATGGCAACTGTTGCAAGAACTCGCACCCCTGAATTAAATCTGCGCTGAAAATAATCTGGAATAGATCGAATTTTGGTATAGTATACAATCGGTAACCAACCAAACAAAAACATCGGCATAAAAAACCAATCATTCATATAAGTCATGGTAGATGAAAATCCATGTTCATAAGCTTTTGATGAATATTTTAAAAAACTGTGACTACCAACTCCTGTTGCTACAATAGACATTGTGATGAGCCACCATGAAAATCTTCTTCCGCTAAAGAAGAAGTCCTGAGTGGTTTTGTTATATCGAGCAAAAAACGAACCAAAACCCAACACCAAAGCAAAATATCCGAAAATAATCACCCAGAAATAATTTGATGTTTGTATTACTGGATCCATTTTAATACTATTAAGATAAATAATAACAAAACACCAAAAACTACATGTAATAATTCATCATATTTTACCAGCTTTAAAATAGAATTTTTTTCTGAATCAGACTTTGATGATATCAAAGTCCATAGTAAGAGACTAAAAATTGCTAATATATTCAAAAACATAATTAAATAATTCCCTAAAGCAGCTTGAATTCCCGCACCATGAATAAACAAATAATAGAAAAATCCAAAAATGAGGATATGGTACCAAAATCTATGTTTAGGATTTTGTTTTTTTAATGAACCAGACCTAAGAACTATCACCATTCCAGTAAAAAAAATAAATCCTCCAACACTATATAAATAGATGTATGGAAGCCAAGTACGGCTAAATTCAAGGATCATAAAGATGAGTTCTGTATTTTGGTATAATGGGGTTTTAACATATCCCAGGATTCTTGAAGAGCTTCCATAATAACCTTTGTATTACCAAGAACAGGCATGAAATTAGTATCTCCAGCCCAACGAGGAACAACATGGTAGTGAAGATGTTCTTCAATGCCTGCTCCAGCTACCTTGCCAAGGTTAGCACCAAAATTAAATCCTTCTGCTTTCATAACCATTCGAAGAATCTCCATTGATTTATTTGCCATTTCAATAATTTCCAGATTAGTTTTCTTGGAAAGTTTTGAGGGATCTGAAGTATGTTGATAAGGAGCAATCATTAGGTGTCCATTTGAATATGGATAAAGATTCATTAAAACAAAAGAACTTCTGCCTTTAAATAATACAAGATTTTTCTGGTCATTTTCAGAATCAATTTTTGAGCAAAAAACACATCCATCATCTTTAGGCGATCGGATATAATCTATCCTCCAAGGTGCCCACAACTTATCCACAGTTCAATAAATTATTCATCATTTTTTTTTGCAGCATTGATTACTTTCTTCTCAAAATCTTTTGGCATTTTTTCATAATGACTAAAAGACTCTGTATGAATTCCTCTCCCTCCTGTAAGCGATCTTACATTAGTGGCATAATGATATAGTTCTGCCTGAGGAACCTGCGCTTTTATAATTTGGAACCCTCCATCTGAATCCATACCCATGATTTTACCCCGCTTACCAGAAATATCACCCATAATATCGCCCATAAATTCCTCTGGTACTTTTACTTCAATATCCATAATAGGTTCTAAAAGACAAGGATGAGCACTAAGGAATGATTCTCTAAAAGCATGTTTCCCTGCAGTCTGAAATGCAATATCTTTTGAGTCAACTGGATGCATTTTCCCATCATAAAAATCAATTTTTATATCTACAACCTTACACCCAGCAAGAATCCCGTCTGAGCATGCTGTATTCACACCTTTTTCAACAGATGGAACAAAAACTCGATCTACATTTTGCCCAACAAGTGAATGTGTAAATTCTATACCATCACCTCTGTTTTTAGGTTCAATCCGCATCCAAACTTCTGCAAATTGGCCTGCTCCACCTGATTGTTTTTTATGACGGTATTTTGAGTCACCTTTAGCAGTTATTGTTTCTCTATAAGGAACTTTTGGCTCCTCTAGTAAAATATTAATTCCAAATTTCCGTTTTAATCGTTCAGTAGTAACTTTTAAATGCAATTCTCCTTGCCCTGATATAATAGTTTGTTTGACTTCACTGTCAACACGATATACAAATGTTGGGTCTTCTTCATGTAATGTTGAAAGACCTATAGCAAGTTTTTCCTCATCTCCTTTTGCTGAAGGAACAATTGCTGCATGAATATTTGGATTGGGTAATTCTAAAGGAGGAAGTGTTACATGTTCTCCAGAACATAAAGTGTTATTTGTATGAGTATCTTTTAATTTAACAACTCCTGCAATATCTCCAGCAGAAAGCTGTTCTACTTGGATCCTATTCTTGCCATTTAAGATAAACAATTGCCCAAAGCGTTCATTAGTATTGCGATTTGTATTATAATAATCCCGACCAGTTCTTACTTTTCCTGAATAAACACGAAACAATGATAATTCACCAATATGTGACTCAGACATAGTTTTAAAGATCTGCAATACTGTTTCCGATCCGTCCAATGAAACTTGAATATCATTACCCTGATTATCTTGGGCCATAATTGTTTTTCTATCATCTGGTGATGAACCATACTTAGATATAAAATCACATAATCTAGAAACACCTACATTGGAGGTAGCTGAAGTACAAAATAATGGAATAAATGTTTGATCTTGAATTGCTTGATGAATTCCATTCCTCATTTCTTCTTCTGTAAGTCCATCCTGGTCAAAAAATTTCTCAAGTAAAGTATCATCGGATTCAGCTACATACTCAATTAGTTCTTCATGGAGACCTTTAACTTTTTCTTTCAAATTATCTGGAAGATCTTCTTCAGTCATTTTTCCAGATCCATCTAAAACATAAGAAATAAGTTTTGTTCTGAGAACATCTACATTTTGATTATATCCTGGACCTTCATTAACAGGTAATTGCATAGGAAAAACATTATTCCCAAATCTTTCTTTTGCTTGATTTAATATTAAATCAAAATTAGTATGTTCTCTATCTAAACCATTTACAACAAGCATTTTTGGAATTCCAAGTTTTGTTGCATGATTCCACATATTTTCAGTACAGACTTCAATGCCATTGACAGAATGGATGGTAATAATAGCTAAATCTACGACACTCAAAGATCCCAAAGCTTCACCAATAAAATCAGAATAACCTGGAGTATCAATTAAGTTGAATTTTTTTTCCATCCATTCCATATGAAGTGGAGTAGCATGTATGGAAATCTGCCGGTCTTTTTCACCAGGATGATAATCAGATGTGGTGGTCCCCGCTTCTATAGTTCCGAGCCTATTAATTATACCTCCTGATTTTAACATCGATTCTGCAAGGCAAGTTTTTCCGCTGGAGCCATGGCCAACAATAGCAAAATTACGGATATCAGATGATTGGTACTGTTTCATATATAAGCCTCTTTAAAGTAGTAAAGTTTCAGATAAAAAAGTGTTGATTGCAACCTCGTACTCTAGGAAAAATCAAGAAATTAAAGATCCATTAAACGTACATCTTCTATATATGCTCTTAAAGCTGGAATCATATATACTTCATCCAAAGAATATTTTAAAAAACTGCCAGCTAATATTTTCAGACGTTGCTCAATAGGCTTCGTTTTATTAATGACAATTATAGCTTCACCATTAATCTTACAAGGGCCTCCAACAAAATCACCTTTCCCTTTTACAATCCTCACCCCAAGACGTTCACTAAGTTGTTCAAACTCTAAATACAATTTATTATTTTTCATTAGATTAAATCATCTTTACCTATTCTCTTTAAATACTCGACCATTTCTTTAACCATTTCCACCTTTTCACGAGGAACAACTAAGGTTACATCTTTTGTATTTATAACCACCAAATTATTAGCTGCAATTATAGCCGTAAATCGTTGATTCGATTCAATGAAATTATTTTTTCCATCCAAGATTTTCCCTTTACCTCTAATAATATTACCTTCATCATCTTTACCTAACACATCATATAATGCATTCCAAGAACCTAAATCATTCCATTGAAATTCACAAGCGACCACATAAATATTTTTTGATTTTTCTAATAAACCGTAATCAATAGAAACTGGAACAATATATTCCCATATATCATTAAATGTTTTTTCACCCCTCATCCTTAAGGAAATTTCCTGTAAAGATTCATATAAATCAGGCATATAAATCTTTAATTCTTTCATAAAAGTATCTATTCTCCAAATAAACATTCCAGCATTCCACAAAAAATCTCCGCTTGATATAAATCTCTGTGCCAATTTCTCATGGGGTTTTTCCGCAAAGGTTTTTACCTTGTAGGAACCAGGATATTCTTTTTCACTAATTTCGTCAAACTGAATATATCCATATGCTGTGGAAGCATGGGTAGGCTGAACACCAATAGTAACAATAGAATCACTGTTCTTAGCAAGACGTTCTGCAGTTTGTAAAGCTTTTTCAAATTCAGAATGACCAATGATTAAATGATCTGCAGGGAAAAATCCCACTACTTCATTAGGGTTTTGTAGACCAATCAAAGTGCTGACCAAACCAATAGCAGGGGCGGTATTTTTCCCTGTTGGCTCAGCAATTACATTTTCAGGTTTGACTGTTTTAATTTGATCAATAATTTTTTCTCGAAGGTCTGAGCGGGTTATAATATAAATATCAGTAACCCCTTTAACTTTTATTAAACGATCAATAGTCATTTGAATCATAGATTGTTTACCCACAATATTTAATAATTGTTTTGGGTAATCTTTGCGACTTAGTGGCCAGAACCGTGTTCCACTACCACCTGCTAATATGACGCATTTCATCTAAGGAAATTTTTTTTGATCTGAATATTGTTTAATTCCATATCCCAATTCCCACGAATTTTTACTGTATCAGGAAAAATAAAAAACCATTCTGCGGGCTTATAGGGATTTATAGTCCCATAAGAATAATGATTATTCCCATCACTATCCTCAAAAAAAAGTAAGGAATAGTTTCCTTCACGTAAGCGATTCATTAGAAATGTCCCATCAAAATTTACAATAGCATGAGAATTGTTTATTCCTTTTTCAAAATCTTTTACCTGGGCAATAATTTTCCTAGGAATGCTGGATTCTAATTCCCCTAATAACCTCCCAAATTTAATATAAGATGATGTTTGGAAAGAGATAGTAGTTACAGAATCAACAAGTGATTCTCCATATATTGGATAAAGTTTATCTGCATGAATTTCCAACTGATAATTAGTCTTAGAAATCCAATTTCTAAAAGGTGTAATCATTAAGGTTAAAGGGGAAATCCAATCATATTTAAATGGAATCAAAATTGAGTCTTGCATAAGAAGTACACTGTTCTCAACTATATATTTTTTCATAAAAGTTGAAAACCGAATTTTTACTGGAACAATTTTTTCATTCTCGATTGCATGAATATAGGATTCCTCCGGAAATTTAATTTTTGCATTTGTGGTATCACGTACAGTATCCATTTTAACAGTAACTCTACTAGAGTCAAAAAGTTTATCATCATCATCATAAACATCTTTCAAAAAAAACGTAATCAAACTTGGAGAATTAATAGATTTATCCAAAACTAAATGAATAACTTTTTCATCCTCATCATCCATAAATATATCTATTACCTTAAGTATTGAATCGTTAGAGAAAGCTTGAATTGACAATAGAGTTACTATGTTTGAAACATCTTCTGAAAAAAATAATTTAAACCATTCCCCTGTGGTCCATTCAGCCCTATTTATTTTATTAATCGCCAATTTATCTGGGATTATCATATCCACGCCTGAAACAATTTCATCATTATCAAGTTTAATAATCATTTCCCAAGGTAAACCAGTAATGGTACGCTTAGGATCGATGGATATTCCTGTTATCGATTGATCTACACCAACGATTTTATACTGTCCTGATGATAAAAACTGAAAATGGTAATTACCATTATCAGATGCATCAACAATATAATCTGGTTCTCTTTTGTAGAATAAGACTAAATCTTCTTTAGATTTAATTTTCCATAATTGAGCAGAAGCTGGTTTGCTGTATTTTATAGTTCCAGATATTGATCCTTCATTAATCTTTCCACCAGTAGCGTAGGCTATCTGCAAACCTTTCTTGAGATTAACTCCATGCTCATCTTTCAGACTACGGTCAATTGAAATAATGTAAGTTTGGCCATAAATCAAAGAATCATGAAAATCTATAAATAATCGATTACCCTTGTATATAAAATCGGGACTCTTCTTCAACTTGGGCATAATTGTGATTGAATTGTAAACCGATTTTTCATCAAGATATTCAGAAAAAACAAGTTCTACTCTATCTTCCTTAAAAAATATAGTCTTATTTTCAGGTATAGTCTGAATTAACTCGGGTGGAGTTTCATCTTTGGGCCCTCCGCTAGGAGCTTGTATCGATGCACAACAGTATATCAAAATAACCCAAAAAAGGGTTATAAATAAAATAGAAAAATATTTTATCAATTTCAAAATTTAATTTTTTGGAAATTCTAAATCTACTGGAATCTCCTGATCAAAAGTCATTTCTGTTTCTGAAACATGCAATGTAATACACCAAACTTTTACTCCAGATCTATTTGCTTCTAATACTGATTTTGCAAACTTTGGATCTCGCTCCCACATAGTTCGAAATGAATTCGCATCTGGACGCTGACATACAAACAGAATACCCGCTTTTTCACCGTTTTCAACCAAATTTTTTAATGCAAAAGCATGCTTTGTTCCTCTATTTGTTATAGCGTCTGGAAACTGGGCTACCCAATTATCTACAAAAGTTACAGATTTGACTTCTAAAAAAAAGTTTTTTCCATAGATATCTTGAAGCAAAAAATCAAAACGGTGATTCTCAACATTTACTTCTGGGCGAATAAGGACATAATTTTTTAACATTGGTAATTTTTTTCTCAATATTTCTTCTTTAACAAACTGATTTGGTAAAGAAGATACTAGTGAAATCAATTGTCCATTATGGTTTATCATTATAGTGGAAAACTTTGTTTTTCTTTTCGAGTTTTCAGGTGCAGGCCTAACCAAAAGATTTGCCCCAGGTAAAAGCAACTCTTTCAATCTTCCAGGATCTGCTAAATGGCTATGATATTCAATTCCATTTATATTAATCACAGTTATAAATCGATTGGGACGATCAATAAACTTAGCTGGAATAAGGGGACCTTTTATATGCATAACAATTTATATTAATAGTTTGTTTTAAATATTATGAATATTTCTTATTAATCACGCAAATAAAAGATTACAAAAAGACATAGCTTTATTATTCTGATTTATTTTTGATAAAAGCTATTTTAAGTAAGTATAGAACAAGTGCATTTTTTAGAAACAAATTCGTAAAATTTATTGTGATTTTTAATTCCTTAGAACATTATTACCAAGAAACTTATAAATTATTCATTGGAACTATAGTCTAATTACCTATTGCGATTGTATAGACTCTTTCTGAAGATATGAAATATAATGTTGCACCTTTTTCTTATTTTAACCGTATTTATTCCAAATAACCTACAATTATCTTTTCGCCAGATTGAAGAAATTGGTGATGGAAAACCAATTAGCAGAATTGTAGTTATTGGTACTATTGTTCTTTTTCATATTAATTATGATGTATATAATGAAGGAAAAATTGAATAATAATATTAAAACCAATATTTATAAAGCCCAATGTTTTGGAAATGTAGAACCTATTGAATATATGGTTCCTTATCCAAATATGTATTCACTTATAGAGGGACAAAATATCAAATTTTCTGAACAAATAATCTATGAGAAAAACAAGATTACTAACTACAAATTCTACGAACTTGTCCATCAAACTGCCTATTGGCTTGACAGTTTAAAAATAAAACCCAAAGAAAGAGTAATTATACAAGATATAGGATTCCCGCAAACTGGGATTCTATTATTTGGTATATGGAGTTTGGGTGCATCAGCAGTAATACTTGAATCCTCAGAAATAGAAAATGCTAAACGATCCTGTAAAACAAATCATTTGATAAAAAATAATGTAGATTTGTTTGAGATTATCAATAACCTGCCATTTAATTATAATCCAAAATATAAAGCACTACTTAGTGACGAAGCATTGGTATTTTGGTCACCAGAAAAAGGGATACGTTTATCACATTACAATCTACTTTCTAACACTAATTCTATTCAAAAAATTACAGGGATAAAGAGCCGGACAAGGATTTTCTGTGACTTAGAGTCAAATTCTACTTCGTGGGCAGTACTTAAAGTAATTTTACCTATATACTGCGGTTGTATATTTACAAATTCAAAACCCGATATAACAATATCAGAGAAAGATCAGAACAGTACTTTTTTCATACGAAAAGATCTAAAACACCTAGAAGAGTTCAAAAGCAACCAACTATCTATCTGCCCTGAAAACAGTGCTGTGCTTTCTTTGGGAAAACAACCTATCCACCTTACAAATTTTAGCAAAAGAAAAAATGTGCTTTTAATCAAGGGGCATTCCGTAATGATGGGATACCTAGATGATGAGAAAAATAGATTATCGTTCCGTGATGGGACATTATACATTTATCTTTAATTTAGATCCGCTAAAACCTGCTGAGCATGATCCTTAGGTTTTACTTTTTCATACGCTTTTTCTATCATTCCAGTTTCATCAATCAAATAAGATATTCGAAAAATCCCTTCATATTCTTTACCATACATTTTTTTCATTCCAATAGCCTCATAAGAACGTATTACTATTTTATCTGGATCAGAAAGAAGTGAAAAGGGGAATTCATGTTTTGTGCAAAAATTTTTTTGGGCTTTCACAGAATCAGAACTCATCCCAAGAATTATAGTGTTTTTCTTTTGAAAATTTTGGAACTCATCCCGGAGTTCTTTACCTTCGATTGTTCATCCAGGGGTGTTGGCCTTTGGATAAAACCAAAGCAATACTTTCTTCCCTAATAAATCAGTTAAAGAAACTAAGTTCCCATCTTGATTTTCAAGTGTGAAGTCTGGTGCTTTAGTTTTTTCTTTTAACATTATACCTCCTAGATTTTTTAATATAAAAATTGTACTCTAACAATAAATTTTACTTTTTATCCTTTGTGTTTAAATCAACTTCTGACCATTTAAATCGATCATCATTTGAATTAAGCATATCAGCCACAGAAGTAATACCTTCTTTTTGTCCTTTCCAGACAAGTATATCCCTTGCAGTTTTTAAATCTACCCAAAGAAAATCACAATGTTCTTCGGATAATATCACTTCTTTTGTGCAAACTTCAATTCCAAATACAGGAACAAAATTAACCCTATTACCGTAAACCTCATAAAATTTACTTACGTGGTCTGCTACAAACATATTCACTGGGTCTAATCCTGTTTCTTCCTTTAGTTCGCGAATAGCCCCTTCCCAAGCTTTCTCTTTATTTTTTATTTTTCCAGCAACTCCCTGCCAAAGATGTTCATAAATTTTGGTCTTAGAACGTTTTAATAACAAAAATTTAATCCCTTCTTTAGTCCGACGAAATACATATGCATCAATTACTCTAACCAATATATCTGCCATCACATACCTTTCATATTTTTCATATCTAAAAGTAAAGATTTTGACCAATTATCAAAATTACCTTGAGAAATTTTTTTTTGAATAGTCGTCATAAGATCAATATAGTAGGATAAGTTTAAAGTAGAAGCGATACGAAGACCTAGCACCTCACTTACATTAAATAAATGCCTTAAATATGACTTTGAAAAAGTACTACCCCAAATATGGGAGCTTTTAGAATCAACGAATGAAAGATCTTTTTTATATTTTTCATTTTTTATGTTTATGACACCATCAGAAGTAAAAATATGTCCGTTTCTACCATTTCTGGTAGGAATTACACAATCAAACATATCCACACCACGACGGACTGATTGTAATAAATCAGTGGGTTTACCAACACCCATTAGATAACGGGGTTGATCTTTAGGTAGAATACTGTCACAAAATTCTATGGTATCATACATCGCATTTTTTGCTTCACCCACTGCAAGTCCACCAATAGCGATACCGCAGATAGAAAATGGAATCAATGCTTCAGCGCTAAGTTTCCTTAATTCATGATTAATAGATCCTTGAATAATAGGGAATATTGTTTGTTTATAATTATAAAGTTCGGGATTTTTTTTGAGCCAGACATCGCATCGCTTCATCCACTGATATGTTCTTTCTACTGCATATTTTAATGTATTTATATCGGAATTTCCTGGGGGACATTCATCAAATGCCATAATAATATCCGCACCTAGATTTCGTTGAATTTCCATAGAAAATTCAGGAGAAAAAAAATGTCTACTCCCATCTAAGTGGGATTGAAATTCTAAACCATCATCAGTTATCTTATTCAACTTTGATAAGGAAAAAACCTGAAATCCACCACTGTCTGTTAATATAGGGCCATCCCAAGCACTAAATTTATGTAATCCGCCAGCTTCATTTATTATGTCAAAACCAGGCCGCAAATAAAGATGATAAGAATTTCCTAAAATTACCTGTGAACGAATTTCTTCTAAATCATTTGGAGCCATAGTTTTAACTGCCCCTAATGTTCCTACCGGCATAAAAACAGGAGTATTAATTAAGCCGTGATCTGTTTTTAAAATACCTGTACGTGCAGCTGTATTATGATCATTTATATTTATCGTAAATTTCATTATAAATTAATTTTTTTAATCCTCTAACTATGAATATTATATTCTATTCCTTAGAATTTTCTTCGTTCATCTATTACATCTAAAACAATATTTTAAAGGCATCTTTTACAAATTTGGCAGGTATCAAATCAATCTTTAGCTTTTCTATTTTATTGTTAAGACTGGAAGCGGGGACAATAGCTGTCTTGAACCCTAGTGTTTCCGCTTCGGTTAATCGATGCTCCAACTGGCTAATAGATCGTACTTCTCCTGCCAAACCAACCTCCCCTAAAAGAACAATATTCTCATCAATAGGCAGATCCATTACACTGGAAGCAATTGAACAAATAATGGCAAGGTCTGCTGCTGGATCATCAACTCTAAGTCCGCCAACAATATTAACAAAAATATCTTTAGTCCCCATAGCTAACTCCATTCTTTTCTCAAGGACGGCAACAAGCATGGATAAACGTTTATAATCTAATCCATTTACGTTTCGTTGAGGTATACCAAAATTAGTATTTGATACTAATACTTGCACTTCCACTAAAATAGGGCGAGTTCCCTCTAAAGATGGATAAATACTAGTTCCAGGTATATTTATACTTCGTTCTGATAAAAACATTTCAGAAGGATTCGAAACCTCTTTTAGCCCTTCTGAATCCATATTAAAAATCCCAACTTCATGAGTGGCACCAAAGCGATTTTTAGCTGATCTTAAAATACGATGGTTATAACGATCATCACCATCCATATACAAAACAGTATCTACCATATGCTCAAGCATCTTAGGACCAGCGATTGTTCCTTCTTTAGTAACATGGCCTACAATCAAAATTGTGATATTTCTTTGTTTTGAAATTTCTAATAGCCTTTGACCACAGTCACGAATTTGACTAGGAGAACCAGGTAAAGAATCTAAACTGGAGTTCACTATTGTCTGGATAGAATCTATAACTACAAATTCTGGCATTATTCGATCCATGTGTGTGATAATTCCATCAAGTTTGTTTTCACCTGATAAATGGAGATGATTACAATTAATTTTAAGTCGGTTGGACCTTAACGCAACTTGTTCTTCACTTTCTTCCGCAGATATGTACAGTCCTTTACGATTAATCCCTGAACATATATGGAGAGCAAGTGTAGATTTACCAATTCCTGGACTACCACCAAGTAAAATCAATGCACCGGAAAGCAATCCCCCTCCCAATACCCTATCTATTTCTTTAAGCCCTGTAGTAAATCTTTCAATGGGCTTTCTATCTAATAAATCTGGAAGAAATTTTGATTCTCTAATTTCAGTATTTTTTCTATTCTTTTTAGATGATATTATTAATTCAGAAAGAGTCCCCCATTCTCTACAAGATGGACACTGGCCATTCCATTTAGGAAAATCATTACCACATGCAGAACAAAGAAATACAGTCTTAGTTTTTAATTTAACCATGATGATTAGAAAAATTACCTTTCATGGCCAAACCATAAAAGCACGAGTTTTACCAGTCAGGGCCGAGGGAAAAATACCATTGTGGCTTCGAGTATCCATTGGGGTTTTTATCCCACGCAGTTTCGATACGAAGTAAAAAATATCCTAGATTTATTTTAGTTCCTAACCCAGCTGTGGAAACAATTGGAGAAAATTTTCCGGAAATATTTGATCCATATCTAATTGGCCAAGATTGAGAAGAAAATTCATCAGCATTATTCCAAGAAGCACCAATATCAACAAAAGCATGACCACGAATATTGCCAAAAATAACTTTTAAGGGAAAACCCAAAGCAAGATAGTTTATAAATGGAAATCTAATTTCAATATTAGCTAAAGCAACTGTTGATCCAAATCGTTCAGCAAATCTAGCCCCTCGAAGTGGAAATGCATATTCAGTAAAATAAATATCATGAATTAAAGAAGCATTTGATGTATCTAAAATAACATCCCTGTAATTACCTAAATCCCTTTGCCCGTTTGTCTCACCAATGCCGCCAAGTAAATATGGAATACCTCCCATGAAAAATTGTTGTTTATCTGGGCCAAAACTTTTTCCCAAAAATCCTCTTACTGCTAAAGTATAATCTCTACCCCACCTCCAGTATTTACGAGCATCTAGTTTCAATGTTCGGAATTTTAAATTGTTTGTTGAACCATATCCAGGATTAATAGTAAGCGATGAATTTTGCCGAAAACCATCTATTGGACCTGTAAATCCAAAAACAGAATTATCATATATCCAACTGAAAGTAGGAAGTACTGCAGAATATTTTGTGGAATTAGTCTCTACATATTGCATTTCATATTCATTAGCTTGAGGCTCTAATATTGAATAATCAATATTATGCCAAGATAATCCTATATCGATACGATTATATCGGCTAAACGGATTTGATACAAAACCCTGTAGTCCATAGTGCCGTAACCTTGCTAATGTATTATATCCATAATAACTATAGCTATTAATAGTAAAAAAGTCAGCATTCTGAAAGGCCATTAAATGATAGTCTTGTCTATTTTTAAGGTATGCGTAATAAAAATAATAATCACTGCTTTCTAGCGTTAAAACCATTTCAGTGCCAAATGCGATCTGGTGATCACCAAGAATATCACTAAAAGCAAAATAAGTCATGCCCTGTGTGCCAAATACATTACTAATCTGTAGATTTCCGCTGATTAAATCCAATGTAAATCTTGTTTTATAGGTTTGGGGTATATGGCGACCATTTATCTCTGCACTATCTACAGGAATTTGTTCAACATGTGGAGAATGAGCTATATTTGAATTAAGGTGGCTATATCCAGGAGCAAATATCCAATTAGAAAAATTTCCATTGTTTTCTGCAATATCCTTTCGTTTTTTATTTTTTCTAAGATCCGTAATCTGTTCATTATTTAAGGATTTTCTTTTTATAAATTGGGTTGGCTCTATCAATTTCGCTTTTAGATTCATTGGATTAACAACACTGTATAGATCCCATCCAATTCCAGAATATCCTGCAAAAACTACCCTGTCATCATTTTTAGAAATAGTAGGTTGTTGTAACCCAGTTAGAACATTGGTAACTGCATATGGCTCAACATCGCCAATTACAATACTATTTTGAGAACTAACTTTTTCATTTAAGTGTTTATAGTAAAGATTCCAAACTCCATTAAAATCTGCTGTATAAAGAAGAGTTTTTTCCGTATTGGCCCATACTGGATGCGACTCATTATAGTCTGTATCTGTAACCCGTGAGATAGAGCCAGAATTTTTATCAATTATATAAATATCAGTTTGGCTAAAATCATGGTCACTCATATCCCCCACTAATAATCCAGATATCTTATCTCCTCTATCTGATACGAACGTTATATGTGTCCCTTCGGGATTCCAAGATGGGTAAGAATCTGAAAATCTATCTTTAGTTAATTGGGAATATTTTTTTGTATCTATATTATAGATGTAAATATCACTAGCACCACCTTTATTCCCAACAAAAGCAATTTCATTTCCTATTGGGCTCCAAGATGCTGAGAATAAACCATCCAGCTCTATTTCTATTTTCTTTGATTTTTTAGTGCCTATATCAACAATGTGTAAAGCATCTCCTTTACCAGATTTAGCAGCAAAAACTATTGATTTATTATCTGGAGACCAGGAAATACCTGGCTGTAACCATTTTAATTCTTCAAAATTTACTGACCGGCTACCCTTAACAAGACTTTTAATTTTTTTCCCAGTCATTGCATTAAATAAAACAATATCAAAATAACCAGATTGATCTGAAAGGGCAGCAACCATACTTCCATCTGGTGATAAAGCTGGACTAACATTGTAAAAATTTCTTTCTTTTTTATGATCGGTTAACTTTTCTGCAATATCTTCAATTGGGTCTCTATCCGCAATATCTGGCCAATATTCCTTCTTCAAATACTTATGCCATTGAATAGTTAGGTCATCATATTTCATTCCAAGTGCTTGTTCATAACCCCGCTCTGCATTTTGTGTTCGCTTCATGGATCGAAACACATCTCCAATTTTTTCACGACCATATTTAGTGGAAATAAAACGCCAAAGAGACTGTCCTCCTTTATAGGCCATAAAATAATTCAACTCTTGAACTGAGGGCATCCTTTCATGAACAGCAATATCACGTAAAACCATATCCGCTTTTGTATCCCAATTTGAACTTAAAAATTCTGCCAAACCTTCATTAGCCCAAAGAGGAACTCTAATTTTTGTTCTACTTGTAACCATATTCTGCATACTTCCACCATAAACCATATCATTTATCACAGCATGAACTAGTTCATGGTGAATCACATGGCGAAACTGTTCATAATTTCCTTCGAAAGGGAAAACAACACGGTTTTTAAATAATTCTGTTACTCCACCAATCCCTTCATACATATAAGTTGATACAATATTAGTCTGTTGAAACTCATTATGAGAATTATAAACCATTATTGAAACTCGACGTTTTAAGTCCCAACGAAGATGTAGAGAAATTTGTTCATAAGCTTCTTCAGCAATATCTGCAGTAAATTCAGCTAGATCTTGCTCGCCTCCATAAAAGTAAATGTCAAAGTGCGGCGACTGAATGTAGGACCAGTCAAAGTTTCGATACTGGATTTTATTCTGTCCAAAAGACTGACCTATTAGCAAAGGAAACAAAAATATAAATATTAATATAATTATTCGCATTATTATATGAATCTACATCTCGATAAGACCGAATTCCCAATATATTTGTTAAAATAAAAATCTAACTTGGCGTAAAATTGAAATTTTTTAAATTAAGGACAGAGCTTGCCATAAAAAAGAGTTCCAAGTAAGTTTTCATAGTCATGGAAATACCTGTCTATTTTATTTCCGATATCCACCTTATGTTGGATCAATCTCCAGATGAGAAATTTCGCCGAAAAAGCTTATTTAAATTTATGGATACGGTTAAACAAACTGGGGGGACTTTGTTTTTTGTTGGAGATCTTTTTGATTTTTATTTTGAATATCATGATTTGATTCCCAAAGCATTTACAGATTTTTTCATCAAGGCTTTGGAATTAAAAAAGTGTGGCGTATCGCTTCATTTCCTTTTGGGGAATCATGATTATTGGGTACAAGATTATATAATGAAAGATATCATGGATGAAGTGTACTTTGGTGATACGGAATTTTCCATCAATGGTAAAGAATTCTATGTTACCCATGGAGACGGACTCTTAACCTGGGATAAAGGTTATAGAATATTAAAAAAAATAATACGCAGTAAGGTTTTTATATGGGCCCTACGTTTGGTTCATCCGACAATTACTTATAATCTTGCTAGGTGGATATCCAAAAAAGGACATAATTCCGAACCTACAGAGAAAGTAAAGCTTGATATACGAAATGAAATAAAATTAGTAGCAAAAAAACATATAAATAATGGATTTGATTATATGATCTGTGGGCATTATCATTTAGGAGAATTGATTGATCTAGAAAAAGGGAAACTAGCAATTATGGGTGACTGGTCACAAAATCCAACTTATGCATATTTTAATGGAGAAGAACTAACTATGCGATCTTGGGGACAAAATGCCTAAAATTCTTACAACATTAATTGTTGCTTTATTTTTAATTCAAGGTTGTTCCTTAGTGAATGGATTATTTGGAAAGAAAGGAATTATGGATCCAGATGACCCAAATTTTCTCAATAATATTCAAAAATTAAAAAATTCGTATAAAAATGGCAATGTCCAGGCTTTAAATGAATTAGTTAGTATGTATCAAGATGAAAAACAACAAACAAAAGCCAGAGTTATAGCTGGAAAAGCCTTGGCACAATCTCAACACCCTACCGCACTAAGAGTCATTTCAAAAATGGTTGAGACTACCACCGCAGTAGATTATACCCTACTTCATGAATCTATAGAAATGCTTGGGATGTTCGAGGAAAATCCTAAAGCTGCCATTGCTATGGTAAAAGCTATGCACAAGTTAGAAGATCGGACCAATGAAATTCACTTGACCCTTGCAAAAAATTTAAATAAAGTTAGAACAAAAGACCAAGTGCTTGCTTTACTTGATCTGTATGAAGTTGCCAAAGCTAATCTATCCAAAACAGAAAAACTATTGGCACAGACTCTGGGGGCTTTAGGTAATGATCAAGTGATTCCTGTACTCACCTCAATTGCAAGAGATTCAAGAGCAAATGTAGGCGTTCGGAATATGGCTATAGAGATTTTGGGTAAAAAAAATCCTGATGATGTAGCCATTGCTTTTGCAGAACTGCTAGGAGATCGAAGTACAAATATGGAAGTGCGTGAATTTGCTTTAAATACTATGAAAGGTGTCCAACAAGAAAATCTAGTCCTTGCTTTAATGAACACATACAACATGGGAAAATCACAATATTATAGCTTACTTAATACCATGTTAGCTGCTCTTGGTGAATTCGATGATCCAGAAGTGAAAAAAGCTGTTTTAGAAATCGCTAGCAGTAATGATTATCCAGTTGATATTCGAAAAAAAGCTATTGATAACCTCGGATCATTTAAAGATCCTTCTGTGATTGAAAAATTAATTCCAATTTTGGAAAAGAAAGATAATTATATTTACTATGATAATATTCTAGATATGATTTATGTGCTGGGTAAAGAGCAAACCTACGCTGAAATGGTGCGACGAATGGCCTTTAAAGCTCATTTCAATAAAAGAGAACATGAATAAAACATTTAGATTTTTTATATTATTTTTGTTTTTGGCATTTCTATCGGGGAAGGATAAATTCAATATTTCAGGTAAAGTTGTCACCCAAGATGGTGAAGGAATTAAAAAAGCACCTGTTCTTCTGCTGGATTCACAGAATAAAAAAGTAAAAGTTATTAAATCTAAGAAAGACGGAACTTTTACTTTAAAAAAAATAGTTCCAGGATCCTATACTATTAAATCCAAAGATGAAAAACTGGGATCAGGTATTATAGCTATAACGGTAGTAGATACTGATCTGGAAGTTGCCATTACCCTACCTTCGGAACTTGAACCTTCAAGCATTTCTGAACCAAGCACTACCGCACAAGAAGAAGGTCTACCAAAAGGAAAATTTGATGTATCTGGTACGGTTTTAGATGAAAATGGTGAAGGAATTAAAAAAGCAAATATAATTTTACTTGATGAGAATGATAATAAAATTTCAGATGGAAAAACAAAAAAAGGAGGCGTATTTAAAATAAAAAATATTGTCTCTGGAAAATATATTATTCAAGCGGAGAAAAAAAAGTTGGGTGTTGGATATTCCTGGGTTACAGTTTGGGGTGATGATACAGAAATTCAGGTTTTAATTCCATCCGAGCTTCCGAACGAATCAATAGCAGAATTGAAAACAGATATAAATGATACAAACCAAGTCGTTTCTGAAATTATAGAAACCAAATTGGATTCATTGCCTCAGCAACGAGAACCAAAAGGAAAACCCAAACTTGAACTTGGAAATTTATTTTTTGAATACGAATCAAATCTTAAATCCTTGCAATCTGAGATTGATTCGTTGAAAACAATAGTACAGGCCTACGATCAGAAACAAAAAATTCCTGATATAAGCCGTGAGATCCTAGAAATAATAAATATTCCAAATTTTCACCATCGAATAGAACTTCAAAATGGTACCGTCGTCCTAGGCAATATTGAAGAAGAAACAGATTCTAGTTTAACTCTATCCACTCAAATCGGTCGATTGGTATTAAAAAAAGAAATGGTCATCCGTATGGATAAATATCAGCTTCCAGCTCCAAAAGTCGAATTTATAGGTGATCCTTTTATAGATTATTTCCCCGATAGACAAATAATCTCTGGAAAAATAAAAAATGTTGGTAAAAAACGAGCAGATTTCGTTCGCGTTATTGGCAACCTTTGGGACCAAACCACATCTTTAGCTGGGAAAGATTCTATTTTTGTTAAAGGGACTCGTATGGTTTATGATAGCGAAGTAATTGCAGATACCGCACTAGAACCTGAACAAACAGCAACATATAAAGTTATCATCCCTATTATAAAAGGTATGAAACCTCAATATCACACTATGGAAATCCAGTGGGAAGAAACTCAATAACAGATATCACCTGGAAATTTAATTTGCTTTTTACCATCTTAATCGTTTTACTTTTATTTTCTCCAACATTTCTAGATGGAAAAATTGAAAATAATCGCGCTATTGAATTTCCCGATATCCCTGGATATTTAACTCTGGTATGCGATTTACATATGCATACAGTTTTTTCAGATGGCCGTGTTTATCCAAGTATACGTGTTAAAGAAGCTGAAAAAGATAATGTTGATGTAATTGCCACTACCGAGCACTTAGAATATCAGCCGTGGAAACAGGATATTCCTCACCCAGATCGTAACCGTTCTTTTCAGATTGCTACTAAATCTGCGGAAAAAACAGAGGTAATGGTTATTAATGGTTCCGAAATTACACGTTCAATGCCACCAGGACATGCTAATGCTATTTTTGTAAAAGATGCTAATAAATTGTTAATTGATGATCCAATTGAAGTATTCAAAGAAGCACGTCTTCAAGATGCATTCATTTTTTGGAATCACCCCCATTGGATCAAACAATCTCCAGATGCCAGTGTCCCCTTAGATAAAATGCATATCACCCTGATAAAGGAAGGTCTTTTAGAAGGAATTGAAGTAGTTAATGATACTACCTATTCAGATGAAGCGTTACAATTGGCACTGGATTATGATCTTACTATTCTTGGGACATCTGATATTCACGGTATTGTAGATTGGAAATATAAAATACCTTTTGGAGGACATAGACCAGTAACACTTGTTTTTGCATCAGAGAAAACCCCATCATCATTGAAAAAGGCTTTAAGAGCAAGGAGAACGGTAGTCTGGTACAAAAATAATCTTATTGGTAAACATAAAAACGTAGTAAATCTTATAAATGCCTGCTTGGATACTAAAGATGCTACCTACCTGAAAAAATCTTTTGTTGTAAATGTTAAGTTAATAAATAATTCAGACGCATCATTTTCCTTGAGAAATATAAGTCGCTATAATTTTCATACTGATGTTGATCTAATTACAATAAATCCTCATGGAGAAAAAATATTGAATATAAAAACCAAGGAAAAAATAAGAAAATTTGCTCTGCAGTTTGAAGTATTAAATGCCCTTTCTGCCCCTGCTACTCATCCAGTGATTAATATTCAAATAAAACCAAAATTTTAATCTTAAATCCATTCCAATATATTTGATATTTATTTTCTACCTTTCATAGGAACTGGATCATACCCATGATTACCCCAAGGGTGACAGCGCGTAATTCGCTTTATAGATAGAAAACTACCTTTAAATGCTCCCCACTCATTTATAGCTTCTATAGCATACTGCGAACAACTTGGTAAATGACGGCAGTGATCGCCTAGAAATGGTGATAGGATTATTTGATATAATTTTATAATTAAAATAAACAAAGACTTGATAGGCTTCTGTAACATAATTCTAATACAATTTTTTTATAGGAAAACACTTAGGACAATAATTAGTATCCGTTGCAGAAATATTGATCATTTTATATAAAACTTTGGAACAAAATAAAAAAAAATGGTATCTTTTTTTATACACTGATTTTATTCAAGGTACACAAAGTTGTTTTTATTTAGTTTAAATACAAACTCATAAATTTAGTTATTTACAAAATTTCTTGGAGATTAAAATAATGAATTTTTTAAAACATTTTGTAAATGTCGTAATAATACTTGCTACAATAGACTATAGTTTCGGGCATAAAGACCATTCTAAAAAAACTTCGATGCCTGCAATTGGTGTTATTCAAGGCACCATACTTGATTCGACCACTTTAAAACCTATTGAATATGCTTCTGTATCACTTGTTGAATTAGAACATAACCAACTGGTAACTGGGGGGTTATCTGACAAGAATGGTAAACTGAATATTTCTGAAATACCTCTTGGAAGATATGTCGCAGTTATTGAATTCATTGGATATAAAAAGAAAGAAGTAGGTCCAATAAATCTATTCCCAGGAGAAGGAGGCGGCATTAAACATAATTTTGGTCAAATTAAATTAGCAATTTCATCAGTTAACATGGATGCTGTTGAAGTTATTGGAGAAGAAAGTCAGTTTATTCAAACTATAGATAAAAAAATATTTAATGTTGGTAGAGATCTGTCAGTCTCAGGCGGAACAGGTTCAGATGTTTTACGGAAAATTCCATCTGTTGATGTGGATATTGATGGAGTTGTCTCTATAGCCGGAGATGAAAATGTAACCATTTTAGTAGATGGAAAAAGAAGTGGGAGAACTGGAAGTGGAAGGCGTGGAGAAGTAGAAAATATTGCGGCATCGATGATAGAAAAAGTTGAAGTTATAACAAACCCGTCTGCAAAATACGATCCAGACGGTGTTGGAGGAATAATTAATATCGTACTTAAACGTGGTGCTTTAGATGGTTTCAATGGAAATATTTCTGCAATGCAGGGCCAATTTAATCAACAAAATATTAATGGAAATATTAATTACCGTACAGAAAAACTAAATATTTTCACGAGTGCTAATTTTAGAACTGGGGATCGGGTTGGAGATGGCCTCCGGCAGTTTCAATACCAATATATAAGTAAAATTGATTCTTTATTTCAAAATACAAGCCGAACAAGAACACCTGATAATTTGGGATTTAGGCTTGGTGGAGATTACTATCCCTCAAAATCAAGCACTATTGGATATACATTTGATATAGCACAACATAAAGAAAGAACGGAACAAGAATACAGTTATACCACTAATACTATAAATCCCTATATGGTAGGTCAAGAAATATATACAATAGAACGTGATGATGGGAACCATATGGATCATGTATTAACATATGAAAATAAATTTGACTCTGAGAAAGAACTATTAAAGGCATATGTTAGTTTTTCAAATGAGATTGATGATGTACACGAATACGGAGGGGGTGAATCTGTACAATATTCAGCTGAGGAAAAAAACAGGACCACTGCAAAAGAAAAGAATGATAATCTTACCATCTCGCTTGATTATGAAGATGAGTTGAATGATAAATTAGCGATTGAGGTTGGTGCAAAAACTACTTTAAGAGATTTTGGTACAGATCTTACTTATCTGGGTCAATTGTATAATAATAGTTATAATGAAGATATTTATGCAGCATATTTGGAAACAAAATATAATGTCACGGATCGTTTTGGCTTGAAAATTGGGGCCCGTTTGGAACAAGTTGAAACTAAAGCTATACTTAATGGCCCTACTGAACACGATTCAACAAACATTATAACTAAGATTTTTGATAATGCTATTGCAGATTCACCTTTTGATAACCCCTATGACAAAATATATCCAAGTGCTTATTTACTCTACAAACTTACAAATAAACAAAACATACAACTTGGATATTCGAAAAAGGTAAACAGGCCAAATAGAAGAACCCTGAGCCCTTTTCCAAGAAGCACGCAAGATATCAGCAGGTTAAGAAATGGAAACCCGTACCTTAAACCAGAGTATAGCGATGTAATGGAACTCACATTTTCAAGTAACTCACGAAAAATGAATATCAACCTATCAACTTCATTCAAGAACACCAATGATGTTATAATGTGGTGGGATAGGGATTATGTTACATTTGATTCAACAACTTATGAAATTTTAACTGCAGGGAATGCCGAAAATTCTAGGAGCACTAATATGAGTGGTAATATTATGTATAGGCCAATTCCTCTAGCAAGCATAATGATTTGGGGATATGGTTGGGATTCTCAATTTTCTGATAAGGGAGAAGCAGACTTTAATGGAAACTCGAGAGGGATGGGGCTTGGGGGAAGGCTAACCTTGATGATCCCTACAGTTGCAAGACTTGAATTATCAATGAATGGTAGAGCAAAGATGAAAATAACAACAGGAACAATTCCAGCAAATTATCGAATGAATCTTGCTCTTCAAAAATCATTTCTAAAAAATCGTTTGTCTGTCACCCTTAAAGTAAATGATCTTTTTGATTCAGGTAAGTTTATAATTGATACATCAACTAAAGTAACCAACACAATGACACAAGAAGAATATACCCAGTTAATGTATGCAGAGCGTCAAAGAGAAAAACGCAATGTATCTTTAGTATTGAATTATAACTTTGGTAAAGAACAAAAGAAGAAATGGAATAAAAGAAACTTTACAGGTAGGTCAAGAGGAATGGGTGGTGGAATGGATATGGACTATTAAGCAAATAATTTAAACAAACAAATCCTTATTTTTCCCCTTAATCAGGAAATTTTGATCCAGGGGGGTTCCGGTATTCTTGGAAAGGTATTATAAGTAAGTTTTTTATATTTGAATTTTCTTTTAGGCTCATATGGGTATCTATTCCATATACAAGATTATCCATTTTATCTATAGTCTTAACAGTCTTAAAAAGATGATCCCAGACAGAAAAAATATTTCCGTAGTTGCTATCTGTGTATGGTTGAACATAGTGATGGTGAATTTTATGAAAGTGAGGTGTAACAATGATCCATGACAGATATTTATTTATCCAACCAGGAACTCGTATGTTAGCATGAGTTAAAGCTGCAAAGAATGCAGAGACGGTCTGATACAACATAACCAAGCCTAATGATGCTCCTGTTATAATAACAGCTAAAAATGTGAATAAAAGCCGAAAAATATTTTCACCTGGATGATGCCTTAAACCACTCGTTGCATCTACTTTTGGATCAGTATGATGTATGAGATGAAACTTCCACATCCATTTTACTTTATGCTCTATCCAGTGAATCAACCAGGCCCCAATCAAATCAAGTAAGGCTAAGCCAATAATAACATAAGCCCACGCTGGCAAATCCCCGATAAGATATAATATTCCAATTTTGTTTTTCAAATTGAAGTTTACCCCTGCAATAATTAGTAATGCACCAAAAAGATTAATAATTAAAGTTATAAGTGTGAATATTAGATTAATTCCTGCATGATTAAGTTTATTGTAATCCATTTTAAACAATGGAATGATGGATTCCATAGATAAGAAAAGTGCTAAACCACTGATTAAAAAGATTGATCGAGTGGTAGATTCAATTGAACCAAAAAAAACTAAGACTTGTTCCATAAAATCTAATTCATCANAGTAACCATAATAGCATTTTGAGCATGTAATCTATTTTCCGCTTCATCAAAAACAACAGAATAAGNNGCTTCCATAACNCCGTCAGTAACTTCACGACCNCGTTCNGCTGGNAGACAATGCATAAAAAGNGTGTTCTTNCCCGTGCTATCCATCAATNATTCATTTACTTGGTAATCTGAGAAAATCTTTTCCCGTTTTTTTACTTCATCTTTTTGACCCATAGATGCCCANACATCAGTGTAAACTACATCTGCACCATCAACAGCAGANCTTGGANTATGTGATAATTCAAAGGTCGAANTCTGAGACTCNTGTAACATTTTAACTGTAATTNCATCTGGTTCAAATCCTGGTGGTCCACAACAAACAAAATGCATAGGGAATTTGCTGGCTAATTGGAGCCAAGANTTAACAATATTATTACCATCNCCCATATAAGTGATTTTTAAATTATCTANATTNCCTCGATGCTCCCATATNGTTAAAATATCNGCCATNATTTGNCAAGGATGATTNTAATCTGTAAGACCATTTATTACNGGNACACTGGAATATTTTGCTAANTCCAAAATNTGTTTATGNTCAAAAAGACGGGCCATTATCAAGTTATTATATCGACTNAATANTCTTGAGATATCCTTTACNGCCTCACGCTTTCCAATACCAATATCATTTGGCCCAAGAAATAAAGCGTGACCTCCCATCCAANTGAAACCAGTTTCAAAAGAAACCCTTGTTCTGGCAGATGGTTTCGCAAAAACCATAGCTAAGGANTGATCTTTAAATGGTTTATAGTCNTCACCATTCTTNAATTTTATTTTTATTTCTTTTGCTAAATGNAGAATGTCNNAAAGCTCNTCTTNAGAATAATCTGAGATATGTAAAAAGTGTCGAANCATTTTTATAAGATATANCGGCTTAAATCCTGATCNTCAACAATATNTTTCAGNGATTCCTTTACAGATTTAGCTGTAATATTGATTTTCTTNNCACTTTTTTTTGGATGTTCNAATAGTGGAGTTTCCAAAAGCGTAGTCAGAATTGTATGTAATCGNCGTGCACCAATATTNTCCATTTTTGTATTTACNTCTGATGCCAACTCCGCAACNGNTCTTATAGCNGCATTATTAAATTTAAGTTCTACACCTTCAGAAGCTANCAAAGCAGTATATTGTTTTATCANTGCAGATCTAGGNTGCGTTAATATTTTTACAAAATCAGAAGTAGTGAGTTTATCCATCTCTACCCGGATAGGAAAACGNCCTTGAAGTTCTGGTATCATATCAGAAGGTGCGCTTACATGAAAAGCACCTGCTGCAATAAATAAAACATGGTCAGTAGNNACTACTCCATATTTTGTATTAACATTCCCACCTTCTACAATAGGCANCAANTCTCGNTGAACACCTTCCCGGCTAACATCTGGACCCATACCTCTACCACCTCCTACNACCTTATCAATTTCATCCAGAAATACAATTCCATTGTTTTCTACTCTATCNTTTGCTAATCGGATAACCTCATCNTGATCAATCAGTTTTTNAGCTTCNTCNTCAATNAATAATTCNCGAGCNTCATTAACTNTCATTTTTCTNGATTTTTTGCTTTTTGGTAGAGCACCAGAAACCATATCTTTAATATTCATACCTATATCTTCCATGCCCATNGGNCCAAAAATTTGCATTCCAATAGCTGGNTGATCTTTNACTTCAATTTCAATCATTTTATTTTCAAAATGNCCNTCATNTAATTTTTTCCGNAAGCGTGATCGAGTACGTTCATGTCGNTCTTTTATTTCTTTTNACTGTTTAGGATCATTTTTATGATCATCTGGGAATAAAATATCTAAAATATGTTCGTTNGCCAGGTGTAAAGCNANNTCAACAACTTCAGCCTCNTTTTCCCNCTCAATCATAGANACACCAGTNTCCATAAGNTCNCTTATAATTGATTCAACATCTCTACCAACATAACCTACTTCAGTAAATTTACTGGCTTCTACTTTAATAAAAGGNGCATTTGCTAATGTNGCTAAGCGACGGGCAATTTCAGTTTTACCCACACCTGTTGAACCAATCATTATAATATTATTNGGCATAATTTCATTNCGCATGTTNCCTTTTACCTGCTGACGGCGCCAACGGTTTCTCATTGCAATCGCGGCTGCTTTCTTTGCATTATTTTGNCCNACNATATACCGNTCTAATTCTTGCACNATCTGTTTTGGAGTNAATTCTTTCATNTGATTTCAATTAGTGTGATTANATCATTAGTNTAAATACAAAGGTCAGATGCAATTTTCAATGATTTTTCAGCAATTTGTTTTGCAGTATATTTNTNAGTTTGGATGAATGCCNTAGCAGCTGCTTGAGCAAATCCACNTCCTGAACCNATGGTAACGATTGGNCCNTCAGGCTCAATAACATTTCCATCACCAGAAATAATAAAACTAGAATNTTTATCCATTACAACCANCATAGCTTCNAGCTGACGTAGTATTTTATCAGTACGCCAATCTTTAGCTAATTCCACTACAGCCCTTTTTAATTCGCCATCATATTGCTCAAGCTTTTGTTCAAACTTCTCGAAAAGCGTTAATGCGTCTGCTGCCGCTCCAGCGAATCCACCCAATACACTTCCTTTATCCGAATTAAATTGTCGAACTTTCACTGCTTTTTGCTTAAAAGCCATATCTCCAAATGTTACTTGCCCATCACCAGCTATAGCTACTTTTTTCTTATGGCGAACGCCAATAATTGTAGTTGATTTAATTTCTGTTTTCATAATTAACCTTTGAGGGGATATCAAAATATCACAATCTTTTTACTTAATTATTGTGTTAATTCCTTGAATAATTTGGAATCACCTGGGAGAACTAATGTTGTCTTTTTATCAATGATTTTTTCATAAGTCTCCAAAGTACGTAAAAATTCATAGAATTTAGAATCCTTTGAAAATGAGTTGGCGTAGATTTCCAAGGCTCTAGCTTCTCCCTCACCTCGGATTTCTTGTGAAGTTTTATATGCATCCGCTAAAATCACTGTTTTATCCCTTTCAGTTTTTGCACGTATTTTCTGAGCCTCTTCTTCACCTTCTGATCTGAACATATTTGCCTTTCTATTTCGTTCGGCTTCCATTCGAGCGTAAATAGATGCCTCATTTTCAGATGGAAGATCAACTCGACGTATGCGAACATCAACTACTTCAATTCCATACTTTTCTGATTCCTCATTACTTGCAGCAGTCACTTTATCCATAATTAAATCTCTGGTTTCAGTAATAATCTCCACCATATCATGAGTCCCCAGCTCTTGACGAAGCTCAGAATAAACAATATCATCAAGGCGTGTTTTTGCAGTAGGAATTGCTTGAACCGTTTGCAAGAATAACAATGGGTCTACAATTTTCCAACGTACATAATTATCCATTATCAAAGTTTTTTTATCCATGCTTAATACTTCTTCTGGTGGGACATCATACTCTAACAGTCGTTTATCAAAAGTTATTGCAACCTGTAAGGGTGCTGGCAATTTAAAATTCAAACCTGGTTTTGTTATCGTTTTTATTGGTTTNCCAAATGCCAAAACTACAACTTGNTCTGTTTCATCAATTATAAATACCGTTGAAAAAAAAACNAGTANAATAAGAGCTATAAANATTGCTAACATTTTTTTCATTACTTTTCNCCNCCTTTACTGGTTGTAAGATTTANAAGNTTAAGCATATTNCCACTGTCTTCATCAGGTACAATNACTTTTTCAATACCAGGCAACACTCGTTCCATNGTTTCCAAATATAATCGTTTTTGAGTAATNTCNTTGGCNTTTCTATATTCTTTTAGCACTGCNTTAAAATTCGCCACATCNCCTTCAGCNCGCTTGATTCGNGATTCCTTAAATCCTTCAGCATTTCGAATCATTGCTTCAGCTTCTCCTCGGGCTTTAGGAATTACATCATTNCGNTAGCCTTCAGCTTGATTAATTAGACGATTTTTATCTTCCTTAGCAGANGCAACATCCTTAAAAGCTGCTATAACCTGTTTTGGTGGAGAAACGTCCTGTAATTGCGCAGCAACAACCTGAATTCCAGATTGATATTTATCTAGAATAGCTTGAATTTGTTTTTTTGCCTCTTCNTGTATTCGAAATTTTCCCGTAGTAAGTGTTTCATCTATATTATTCATCCCAACTATAGTTCTTAGACTTGCTTCTGCCGCCTCTCGAACAGTTAGTTCAGGAGCCACTATCTTAAATAAATATTTCTCAGGCTCTTTAATCCTATATTGTACGATTAATTCCGCATCTACAATGTTTTCATCTCCTGTGAGCATCAAGCTTTCTTTTTCAATTGTACGGTATTGTCCATTTCTAAGAGTTCTAAATCCAATTTCAATACGTTTAACTTCTGTTACTTTTGGCGTATTTACTTTCTGTATAGGATAAGGATAGTGCCAGTTTAAACCAGGTTGGGTCTGACTTGTATATGCACCAAACGTTCGAATCACTCCTACTTCATCTGGCCCTACCATATAAATACCACTCAAAAGCCAAAATGTAAGCCCAAGACCTAACAAAGGAAGAATTCCTAAGGTAATATTCGGGAAAGTTAATTCACTATCTCCAATTATAATTCGTTTAGCCATGAATAATACTCCTTTAATTTATATTTAAATTTCTTTTCTTAATCTAGCAACAGATAACCCTAGCTGATCCCTATATTTTGCTATGGTTCTACGAGCTAATAAATATCCTCGATTAGCAAGTTCCTTCACCAATGCATCATCACTTAAGGGACTATGTTTATCCTCATTATCAATAATCTTTTTTAATACTTGTTTAATAACAAATGTTCCTATTATCTGACCATTATTTAATTTAATGGCATCGGTAAAAAAATATTTTAATTCAAAAATACCATAAGGAGTATCTGCAAATTTACCTCTAGTGGATCGACTAATTGTGGAAATATCCATATGGATTTGGTCCGCTANATCTTGCAACTTTAAAGGATTCAGAAAACTCATATCACCACTAAACCATTCTGGCTGAAAACTAATTATAGAGTGCATTACTTTAACCATAGTATCCCTTCTCTGTTTTATCGCTTCAATAAACCAATTTGCAGAATCTAGTTTTTCTTTAATGAACCTCTTGGCTTTAAAATCATAATTTTTTTTCTGGATTTCCTTTTCATATTTTCTATTTATTCTAAGTTCGGGCAAACCGGCATCGTTAGTAGTTATTAACCAGTCATCGCCATCTTCCTTTACAATTACATCTGGTATAACAGTTTGAAATTTATCTGAATAACCTTCTCCAGGTCGTGGATTTAAATGTGAAATATGTTCAACTGCTTCATGTAATTGATTTTTAGAACACTTTATTTNGGATTGAATTTTTTCATATCTTTTATGAATAAAATCATGAAAAAANTCATCCACAATTTTATAGGAAATTGAACCNANTTCATCCTCAAGTTGTATTTTTAAGCATTCATTTAAATCACGTGACGCAATACCTNTTGGNTTCAGNCGTTGTACAACATGNAANATGGGTTCAAGNTCTTCTTCATCCATTTCAAGGCGGTCAGCAATCAAAATNAATTCNGTNTCTAGGTATCCTCTTTCATCAGTATTCCAAAGTATTTCTTCAGCTAATTCTTGCTCAAAATCNTTTAAATCAGTATCTCTAAGTTGNTCAATAACATTTTCTATCAACGTATTTCGATCGGGTAATGGCATTTCCTTTTTTTCCTGCTGAAAATAATATGCAGTCTCATCACTATACATATCCTCTGAAGAAACATCAATATCATTAACAGCTTCTTCTTTTTCAGACTCTATTGGTATATCAGTCTCCACTTGTTCAAGTAAAGGATTTTGTTCTAACTCTTTGATGATAGTTTGTTCAAGATTAACTGTATTTAATTGTAATAATCGAGCTTGCAAAACCTGTTTAGGAGCCAGTTTTTGTTTCTGAACTTGTATTTGTTTTAATGAAGTCGCCATCAGTTAAGTTTGAATTTCTCTCCAAGATATAACCGTCGCGCTTCATCATCATTTGCCAAAAATTCTGAACTTCCAGATTTCAAGATTTTCCCGTCAAACAACAAATAAGATCTATCAGTAATAGATAGAGTTTCTCTTACATTGTGATCTGTAATTAATACTCCAATTTCTTTTTGTTTTAAAGAATGAACAATCCCTTGAATCTCCTCTACTGCGATAGGATCCACACCTGCAAAAGGCTCATCTAATAAAATAAAATCTGGGTCCATACATAGACTTCTAGCAATTTCCACTCTTCTTCTTTCTCCTCCTGATAAAGTATTCCCTTTACTTTCTTTTAAATGTGAAATAGATAGATCATCCAATAATAGATTTAATTTTTCATTTTGTTGTGTTTTTGATAGTTCTTTGCGCATTTCTAAAACCAGTTTAAGGTTATTAGCAACAGATAACTTCCCAAAAATTGATGGTTCCTGTGCTAAGTATCCAATTCCTTTTCTAGCCCGCTTATACATTGCATCGTTTGTAATCTCAGTATCATCCAGAAATACCTGGCCACTCGTAGGCTTTACCATCCCAGTTATCATATAAAATGATGTGGTTTTTCCAGCTCCGTTTGGACCCAAGAGGCCAACAATCTCTCCCCTTGCTACAGAAACATCTATATCTCTGACAACCATTCTTTTTCCATATTTTTTAAATAAGTTTTTAGCAATCAGTAACTGGTGGCGATTATTCAAATCTATTTCCTATTTGTTACACCCGAAGGTTGTAGAATTTTCCAGTTTTTTAAATTTGAATCTGATTCAAAACCAATCCCATAGATAGTATCTTGTAATTCTGTCGTTAACATGATCGGATCATCGGTAGTCATTTTCTCTTCTTTCGAATTCCATATTAAGGTATCCGTATATAAAGAAATTCCACTGTCAGATACAGCTATAACTTGACCAAATGCCTTCATATTGTTTGATCCCTCATTAATTTCTGCACTGAGAGAGGTCAATCGGGAAGTATGTTTTTCATTTTTATCAAAAAAATCTGCAATAATATTACTATCCAATAATACAAACTCACGTTCATTAAACTTTTCCAAATGACCTGATTTTATTTTAGCCCTCATTACTCCTTCATTTGTCAACAGGATTGTAACCCCCCAACTTTCCTGATCTGGACCGCTAAATTTGGAATACTGGTGAACTAAATCTTTCTGTTCACATCCGAAAGCCATAAAAAATAACAAAGAAATTATATATTTCATTTTTCAAATTGCTGAAATTTTCTCCCGCATTATTTTATATACTTCAGTTGTTAGACCTTTTTGATCTATAACCCATTCTATTGCTTCACGAAATGCTCCATTACCCCCAATTGATTGCGTTGTATGAACCGCTAAAGACTTCACCTCTGGATGTGCATTTTGAACAGCTATTGGAACTCCAACCTGTTCCATCACAGGTAAATCAATAAGATCATCGCCAATATAAGCAATCTCATCGTCAGATAAAGAATACTTACTTTTTAGCTTATTGTAAAAATGTAGTTTATTTAAACCTCCATTACAAACATCAAATATATTTAATTCTTCAGCCCGGTGTTCTGTAGCTGAAGAATAGCGACCTGATAAAAGAGCAATATGTAATTTAGCCGCTCTCGCCATAGCTACACCAACACCATCTAGAACGCTAAATTTTTTAAACTCATTATTTTCAGAACCAATATAAATAGAACCATCAGTCCATACACCATCAACATCTGATATAACCATTTTTACTTTTGCAGAATGGACCATCAGCGAATCACATCAAAAATTATTTTACACGGACCTGCTATAAGAAATAATTCTGCACCATCGATTTCAAGAGATCCGACTTTAACTATTTTCATGAATCAGTTTTCCTCATTCTATAATCAACTGCCGCTTTAATAAAATTTCGAAATAAAGGATGTGCTTTATTTATTCTACTTTTTAATTCAGGATGAAACTGTCCCGCAACAAACCAAGGGTGATTTGGTATTTCAATAATTTCTACCACACCAAGATCTTCATTTATACCAGAAAAGACCAACCCATTTTTTTCTAATTTTTTTCGGTAACGATTATTTACCTCATATCTATGACGATGTCGCTCAGAAACTATTTTTTTCCGATAAGATGCATAGGTTTTAGTCCCAGTTTTAATCTTACATTCATAGGAACCTAATCGCATAGTGCCGCCTTTTATTTTAATTGCTCTTTGTGATTCCATAAGATCAATAACAGGATATTTCGTTTTTTTATTAAACTCAGTAGAATTAGCATCTTTTAATCCACATACATTTCTCGCAAAAGCAATTACTGCACATTGAAGACCCAAGCATATACCTAAAAATGGTAACTTGTTCGCCCTTGCATACTCTGCACAAAAAATCTTACCCTCTCCTCCACGAGAACCGAAACCAGGGAGCAATAAAATTCCATCAACATCTTTAAATTCACTTTTTCCTTTTTCTTCATTCTTTATTTTTTCAGTTTTTATCCATTTCAAATTTACTCGAGCACTATTTTCTACTCCAGAATGAATAAAAGCCTCCAAAACACTCTTATAAGAATCAAGTAGCTCTGTATACTTTCCGCACATAGCGATGGTTACTTCTTTTGAAGGGTTTTTAAAGTGATGGATAAATTTCTTTAAATTACTTAAATCAGATTTTTTACCAATTTTAAGACGATCGCTGATCAAACGCCCAGTATTCTGTTGGTGCATAACTAGCGGAACTTCATAAATACTCGGCACATCTTTACCTACTATTACATGATCAGGTTGGACATTACAGAAAAGAGCTATTTTATTCCGAACGGATTTTTCAATTTCATTCTCAGAACGGCAAAATATGATATCTGGAGATAAACCAATTTCTCGTAGTTTCATAACTGAATGTTGGGTAGGCTTAGTTTTTAATTCCCCACTAGCTTTTACATATGGAAGAAGTGTTACATGAACAATCAAATGGTTATGATATCCTGTTTCCAAGGATAATTGCCGTATAGCTTCCATAAATGGAAGACTTTCAATATCTCCTACAGTTCCTCCAACTTCGCAAATAACTACATCATATTTTTTAGATTGATTAACATTTTTAATTCGGTTAATAATCTCATCTGTAACATGGGGAATGACCTGCACAGTTTGACCTAGATACTCACCTTTTCGCTCTCTTTCCAAAACAGTACTATATACTTGTCCTGCTGTTGCATTATTATTTTTTGTCATATTGATATCGATAAACCGCTCATAATGACCAAGATCCAGATCGGTTTCAGAACCATCATCTAATACAAAAACTTCACCATGCTGATAAGGATTCATTGTCCCAGGATCCACATTAAGATAAGGATCCAGTTTTAAAATTGTAACCTTTACTCCTGTATTTTTTAATAAATATCCAATAGAAGAAGCTGCAATCCCTTTCCCTAGGCCAGACATAACACCACCCAGAACAAAAATATATTTAGTTGACTTAGCAGCACTCATTTATTGATCCATTTTATATTTATTATTCAAATCCATATTCATGATTTCTAATACTTTACTCAAATCTTCTGGTGTATCAACCGCTATTTGTTCACAATCAGTAATTAAAGCTTTTATAGAAACTCCATGATCTAACGCACGGAATTGTTCTAAAGACTTTTTCTGTTCCCTTTCTGATGGGTTTAGGCTATTTAGAAGAAAAAGTGCGTTTCGTTTGAAACCATACATACCAATATGCCGGTAAACGGCACCAATTTCCATGTCAAACACATTTCTTTTAAAATCCTTGGTATTTTGATTTTCATCTAAGATTGCTTTAACAACATTTGGGTCTAATAAATCTGTAACCGTGAGTTTTCGGCTAACAATCGTTGCCACCATCACATTAGGGGTATTAACAACATCAACCAATTGATCAATCAGCTTCGGGGAAAGTAATGGTTCATCTCCTTGAATATTAATAATAATTTCTGCATCCAATTCCTTTTTAGCAACCTCACCAACCCTTTCAGTTCCAGTTGCATGCTTTTTAGACGTCAGGATTAAATCAAAATTATATTCTGATAGTGCTTGTTTAGTCTCTTTTGCGTCAATGGCAATAATTATTTTATCAAGTTTTTTAGCTTTTGCTGCCTGTTCTGCCACACGAATTACCATAGGCTTTCCACCAATATCTGCTAATATTTTTTTTGGGAATCTTTTTGAATCCAGTCTTGCTGGAATAACACCAATTACCATGTTAATAAATCTTCTTTACTTTTTAAAAACTGTATATAATGATTAAAAAATTATCTGTTTTACATATGAAACAAGAAACATAATTAAAAAGGTATCAATATAAAGAGCATAATTTTTATGCTGAAATTTAGCCTAGCCTGCAAATAAAGGAAATTTATTCAAATCGTAAAGATTCAATGGGATCAAGCTGAGCGGCCCTCCAGGCTGGGTAAATCCCAAAACTAATCCCAATTACAGAACAGACAAAAAGACCGATAAAAGCCCAGTCAATTGGGATAATTGCAGGAATGTTGAAAAAGACTGCAACTAAATTACCACCAGCTACACCTAGTATGATTCCTGCAATACCTCCAAACTCGCTAAGAAATACCGCTTCCATTAAAAACTGTGTTAAAATATCTTTCTTTGTTGCACCTATTGCCTTACGCACACCTATCTCCTTAACACGTTCAGTAACAGAAACCAACATAATATTCATAATTCCGATTCCCGCTACTAAAAGTGCTATAACGCTAACAGCAAGGGCAAATATTTTTACACCATTTGTAAAACCAGAGAACTGTTCAATCATTGCAGTATTGGTTACAATCTCAAAGTCATTATCCATTTCTGGAGGAACTTTTCTTATAGATCGTAAAAGACCTATAACTTCATCCATAGTTCTAACATATCCTTCTTCAGAAAGCGACTCTACATGAATTCTAAGGCTACTCCATTCATTTGAAAATTTTTCGAGAAAGCTAGAAATAGGTATCGCAATAAAATTATCTTTACTCCCGCCAAAAGCTTCCCCCTGCCTTTCGGTAATCCCAATAACTATGAAATCAAGACCATTGATTTGTATTTTTTTTGATAGAGGGTCTTCAAATGGAAATAATATATCGACAACATCCATACCCAGTACACAAACATTTTTAGAATATCGGATATCATCTTGAATGAAGTTTCTACCTTCAGAAATATAGGTATTGTAAAACCTGATTGTACCATCATCTCCTCCAAATAACTCAACAGAATTTTTTACTTCCTTATCCCTATATTGAACCTTACGTACAGAAGTACCTTCAGCAGCGCTGACCAAAAGAGGAAGCTTTGCCCTCTCCTTAAGTTTTTTATACTGGTCTATGGTAATATTTTTTCTATTACGATATTTCCTATCTCCATGACCTCCAAAATCAATTTCAGGATATTTTTGAACTATAAATGTATTAGTCGCAAATACATTTAAACCTGATTTAATAGATGATTCAAGAGTTCGGATTGCTGTCATTACTCCAATTACAGAAAATACGCCAATAGTAATTCCCAGAAGTGTGAGCATAGAACGTAATTTATTTTTTCGGATAGAATCAATAGCCATCCAGAAGCTTTCTTTTAATACATTTTTTATATTTCTGTTAACCATATTTATTCATATCTCAAGGAATCGATAGGATCAAGGTTTGCCGCACGGTAAGAAGGAATCAATCCTGACATGACACCTACAATCATACTTAATAAAACTGAAGCTATTGATAAACCAAGAGGAAGCGTTGAAGGGAATATCTTATTAATGAAGATACTAATTATATATGCAAAAAATACTCCAATTAATCCAGCAATTAGGCATATAGCTACCGCTTCCATTAAAAATTGCCACATAATCATTGTTTTAGTTGCTCCAATTGCTTTTCTAACTCCAATCTCTCTAGTTCGTTCTTTAACCGAAACAAACATAATATTCATAATTCCGATTCCTCCAACAATCAGTGAAAGTAAAGTAATAAAAACGCCTGTCCCTCCAATGGCTATTTTCAGAGCATTATATTGTTTTTCAAATATTTTTGTTTGATTAATAGCAAAATCATTTTCTTCACTGGGTTTTAAACCTCGAATATGCCGCATTACAGATGAAATTTCATCAATGCTTTCATCCAATTTTTCTTCTGGAACTTTTATACTAATCCTCATCCAGCCTCGTTTCGAAAAAATTCTTTTATATGCACCAAATGGAAGGATAGCTTGCTTATCGACGCTGAAAAGCCCAAGAAATTTCCCCTGTTTTTCTAAAACTCCGATTACTCTGAATTTCATATTATCAATTTTAATATATTGATTTATAGGATCCTGAGTACCAAAAAACGCCTCCTTAATTCCATCCCCAATTACTGTCACTCTAGATCCAGACCGATCTTCACTTCGGGTAAAAAATCTACCACTGGAAATATCAGTGCTGATAGTTTCCATATATTCTTCATTCGTCCCAAAAATTTCTGTTAGTGTCTCTTTCCCTTTATAAGATAACGATGCCCCTCTTTGCATTACTGGGGCTACTGCCAGAGCATATTTAGATTTCTCCATTATCTTATTAACATATTCAGATCTCATTTTTGGTCTATTCCTAACATCCCACCAATCCATATCGCTAAACCATTCCCATCTGCTGATATACAGTATGTCTTTCCCTAACCAAGACATACTGTTTTCAAAAGATCGGTCTAAACCAGAAATAAGTGTCCCCATCAAGGTAACGGATAAAACCCCAATAATTATGCCCAAAGCAGTAAGAAGAGAACGTGTCTTATTTGCAAACACTGAAGATAGGGATATTCTAAGGTTTTCAATAAATAGGGATAACATCAAAAATCCTGGTTTCTATCTTCTGTTATTTTACCGTCAAACAATTGAATAACCCGTTTTGCATGTTTTGCAATACTATTCTCATGAGTTACCAAAATAATAGTATTTCCTTTTCTATGAAGAGTATCAAGTATTCCCATGATTTCATTTCCACTTTTTGAATCTAGATTGCCTGTTGGCTCATCCGCTAAAATAATAGATGGATTATTAACCAATGCACGTGCAATTGCAACCCTTTGTCTTTGACCACCAGAAAGCTCATTAGGTTTGTGATACATTCTATCAGATAGACCTACACTCTCAAGCGCGTTTGATGCCATATTAATTCTTTTCTCCTTGCGAATATTTGCATAAACAAGAGGAATCTCAACGTTATGCTGAGCAGTGACCTTTGGCAACAGATTAAAAGTCTGAAATACAAACCCAATTTTACGATTTCTAATAGAAGCAAGTTGAGTGTCATTCATATCTTGTACCATTTCTCCTTCAAATTCATAAACTCCTGATGTGGGAGTATCTAAGCAACCAATCATATTCATTAATGTTGATTTTCCAGATCCAGATGGGCCCATAATTGCTAAATATTCATTTTCATTAATATCTAAATCAACCCCGTCCAAAGCCCGAACTTCTTCTCCGCCAACATGGTAAATTTTAAATATTTTATTTAGTAATATGAGAGACAAAACAAACCATAAATAGTGTAATAAAAAGTTTTGTGAAGAAGAAATAATTAAAAATATTAATTAGTTTTACCTTTTTAATCTTGAGGTAAAATTTTTGCCGTTACTAAAATCCCATGGTATAATTCTTTGCTTAAAACCCTATAACCCCCAGTAACAATTATTTCGTTTTCTGAAATCCCAGATTTTATCGCATAATGATTTTCACCAGATATCCCAATTTTTACAGGTGTTACTATTGCAAACTTTTTGCCTTTAGGAGCCAGTCTTCCTTCAAATTTATCATCCAAAATAAAAACAACATCTATGGGTGATAGATTCGTATCATAATCTTCACCTTCATCCTCGTTTTGTTCACGGTTCCAGCGTTTTTTCTTATTATTTTTTTCCTTTTTTAGATCGACATAGTTTTCAGGTCGGGAAGTCAAAGATTGTATTGGTATTGACACTACATTATCTTTTTCCTCTGTAATAATATTGACCGTACTACTCATGCCTGGTCTTATTTTTTTGGGAACTGCTATCATTCTAATCTTTACTTTAAAGTTTGTAACCTGTTGCTGAGCACCCATATTTAATGATTCAGCTGTATGAGCTATTTCACTAACAACACCATAGAATACCGTATCAGGATAAGCATCAATTTCGATTTCAGTAGTATCACCTAAATCAATATTTACCACATCATTCTCATTCACATCTACTTCTACTTCCATCTGGCTCAAATCTGCCACTGTCATCAACACACCTGGATTAAACATCCCGCCGACAGCCATTTCGCCTTCTTCCTTAGTTAAGCTCGTAACTATACCATACTTAGGCGCTGTTAGGCGTGTTTTGGAAAGTTCATCCTCTGCAGATAACAAGTTGGCTTTAGCTTGCTCTGCCTGACTCAAAGCAATCTGATAAGTTGCTTCTAATTCCTCTAGATCCTGTTTCGAAATTAGATTTTGTGAAAATAAGGATCTTGTACGATCCATCTGTGACTGAACTTTGCGCATATTTGCTTTTGAAGATTTTACTTGAGATAAAGCCTGATTGTATCGTGGTCTGTATTGTTTTTCATCGATACTGATTAAATGTTGTCCTGGCTGGACAGTGTCACCTTCAGTAACCGTGATCTCTGTAATCCATCCTGTTATAGTGGATGTAATTTGGACTTCCTCTTCTGGCTGGATCTTACCACTGGCATTTACTTTTTGAACAATATTCCTTCTTTTTACTTGCTCAGTTTCTACAAATATTTCTTCAGAATTATCTGTTAATATAATAATACCTATTATCACTATAATTAGAATTAGTAAAAAAATCCACACTTTTTTCTTAGTTAATGTCTTCAACATAATTATTCTTTTTCAGTTAAATATTTTAAGTCAAGTAACCCCAAAATAGCATTAAGATTCATTTCTTGAATCCGGGCATCATGTATAGTATTTATTAAGTTAGAATTAGAGCGGATCAAAGAAACCTGAGCATCCAAGACTTCCAAAATTGTAGCAGATCCTAAACTATACCGTTCTTGAACCAATTTCAAATCTTCCTCTGATGAAACCACCACACTTTGATATATAGGAATAATCTCACCATAGTTTTCTAAAGATTCACGAAGCAACTCAACCTGGACTCTTAAATCATTCAAATAAGTAATATAATCATTCTCTAATTTTTCATAAGATAATCTTTCCTTCTGTTGGCTGGATGAAAGACGATTCCCAGTATATAATGGCATAGTCAAAGAAAAGTTTAAACCCATAACCCAATCATCTTTTGCAGATTCTATAAGAGCCTCACCAGTACCCGCATTAGTTGAATAATTCATGGTTGCTCCTAAAGTAGGCAACCTCATTCCTTTTGCCATCTTCAATCGTAATTCACTAATATTAATTTGTGACTTTTGTGTCAGCAAACCAGGATTTTTTGTTTTTAATAACTCTAGCGCTTTTGCACTAGAAGGGATTTTTGCTTTACTCCATTCTTCCGCAATAGCTGAAATAGATTGTCCAAAATCTTGCATTCCCATTTCGTTAAATAATTGTCTTCTAGCATTTTCCAGTGCTGTTTTACTATTTAATAACTCTACTCTTGCTTGTCCTTTTGCCACTTCTGCCTTTAAAATATCGGTCTTGCGTACTGCACCCACATCAAATTGTTTTTGAACCAGCTCTACCTGCTGTTTTGAAAGATTAAGATTTTTTTTTGCAACCTCGTATAGTTCTTGATTTTGCAATAGCCCAAAATATGATCTGGTTACATTTTGGATAACTTGGATTCTGGTTTGACGTTGGTTTAGCTTACTAATCTCCAGATTAATTTTTGCCTGACGAATGGAATTCAAAGAACGTCCACCATTATAAAGAGTTTGATTTAATGATAGACCAGTAGATATTGATTTAGACGAACTAGACGTACTAGTGTCTAATTCAATATTTTCAAAATCAATTGTAACCATTTTACGCTCTGGATAATATGTTCTCCCAATATTTGTTCCAAAATTCATTGTAGGCAATAAACTACTATAAGAACCGATTATCTCTTTTTCTGCTGATTTGACATCTAGTTCAGCTGATCTAAGTGTCCTCTTATTTTCAAGACCGATATAAATACATTCTTTCAAATCATAACTAAATTGCGAAAACAAATTGAAAACAATAATCAGATGGAAAATAATATGGATAAACAATTGCATTGGATAAATTGGTTTTTTGCCTATCAAATAAATGAAATCAATAAAAATAATTCTCTTTTAATTTACGCAGTATTATGTAACTAAAAATTATCCTTGATCTGAAGTAAATACTCTTTTGAAGCATCATAAGTATTTTCAATCTTCCCATCTAAAATTGCTTCTTCAATCATACCTTTGATTTCACCTACTTTCCTGCCTTCGGTCAAGCCACAAATGGACATGATTTCTTTCCCTCGTACTGGCGACTGAAATGATTTCATAGCATCACGCTCAATTACATCAGCCATTTTTGTTTCTACAATCTGAAAATTTTTCAGATACCGTTTAACTCTATTTGGATTCTTGGTAGTAATATCTGCTCTACAGAGAATCATTAAGTCATCCAGATAATTTCCAGAAGCAATCATCAAACGACGTATTGCTGAATCAGTGACTTCTGATTTTGCGAGTGCTATAGGACGTAAATGCAAAAGTGTCAATTTTTTTAGGTAATCTGTTAGCCTATTAGATAATTTTAAACGTTGTGCAACTTTATTTAGCATTCGTTCTCCAATAACATCATGTCCATGAAAAGTATAACCTTTTTCATCATGTATACGTCTGGTATTAGGCTTAGCGATGTCATGTACTAGAGCGGCAAATCTTAGCTCCATTTTATCTGATAATTGAGCTGCATTATCAACAACTTGCAAAGTATGGTCAAAAATATCTTTATGGTGCCATTCTGCTGTTTGCTCCATTCCATACATAACATGTATTTCAGGAAAAATAGTTTCTAAAACATTTGTTTTTTGCAAGATTAATAAACCTACAGAAGGTTTTTTTGTTGAAAGAATTTTTAGAAATTCATCTCGAATTCTCTCCCATGAGACAATCTTTATTCGGCCAGCCATCTCTTTCATAGCATCAAAACAATGTTCAGAAATACAAAAATTAAATTTAGATGCAAAATAGGCACCCCGCATAATTCTTAGCGGGTCATCTGAAAATGTTTCACTGGGTTCTAAAGGTGTTCGGATTAACTTATTTTTTATATCACTTACACCACCAAAAGGGTCATAAAGTTCGCCGAATTTCTTTGGTCTAATATCTATAGCCATAGAATTGATAGTAAAATCCCTTCGGATTAGATCTCCACTTAAATCAGTATAAATAACACCAGCGGGATTTCTTGAATGATTTTCGTAGTTCTCCTTACGAGCGCTAGCTACTTCGATCTGAATCGGATTATAAGGAATGAGGGCTGTCCCAAATTTTTCAAAAGAAACAATATTTTTTACTCCAAGTGAATTAGCCAAAAGTTTTGCAAAAAGAATACCCTCTCCAACAATCATTATATCTATGTCATCTATTTCCTTATCCATTAAAAGATCGCGCACCAACCCTCCAACAGCATACACTTCCAATTTTTCAGATTTACCAATTCTTCCAGCTAACTCCAGAAGTGTTTTTACTTTATTGTATTTTGAAGTTTTTAGTAATTCTTTGATATTTGTCATATCTGAAATTAAACTGAATTAAAGCCAAAATACTGATTTGACAAAGATCTTGCTCGAAAACCAGTAAACTATCAATTTCAGTACGTGGCAAATAAGATTCTTCATAGTATAATTCTTTTTTTCTGTGTTAATAACCTTAATGCTCAGTTTTCCACCGTTGATATTACATTTGATGATAGACTATTACGCAGCAATGAAAAACAGGAAGTCTTTTCCCTAAAGGATGACATAAACCGTTTTTTTTTATCTACCATTTGGGATGATATTTATAATGATCTAGGTGTTAATCTACACATCCAGATAATTTTCGAAAGCTCTCAATCAAAAGGAAATGTAAAGACATACAACTGCCAGGCACTATTTTCAAATGGTAAAGATTTAAGATATTTTGATAAAAGTGTTCAATTTTATTATAACTCTGGCAGTAACTTGTATTTTGACCCAGTTCTTTTTGAGCCACTTCCTGGATTTCTAGCATACTATGCCTACATCATTCTTGCTGGCGAAATAGACACCTATGAATTCAATGGTGGTAATAGTGCTTACGAAATCGCTCGCGAAATTGCTCTCCGAGGATCTGCTTCAGATTATAATAAAGGATGGGGTAACCGGATTTCAACAGTAGATGATTTAACTAGAAATATAGGCCTCCGTAAATCTCGACTTTCTTGGTATATGGCTCTTGATTTAATAAAAGAAGGAGATATAGAGAATGCTATAAACGAATTAAAATTATTTGTAGATGGTATCGAACAATCATACAATGATATTGGAAGAGATCATAACACACAGTACTTCCTAAAGGTACATTCTGAAATAATTTCCACCACCCTTGCAAAGATAGGACTTAATAAAATGCTAGAGGATATGAAAGAATTAGATCCAGACAGAAGTGATATTTATCAAGGTGCCTTGGATTTGATTTCCAAATAAGTTTTCTTCCCAAATATATGATAGGCTAATGCTATAGTACCCTGAAACATATTACCAATTATTTTCCCATCTTTTAATTTTTTATATTTATTAAATCTTTTTCTTTTATTGATAATGATGTGGGGATGAAAAACAATCCAAAACAATGAACGAATAATGCCGGTAACATGGTTAATATCTAGCTTTAACAGTGCATAAGCCAGAGCTAAAAATTCAAGAATTATCCGAACAATGGACACATAAAAAGTAATAGGTATTGAATAATTAGACATCAACATTAAGAGGGAATTTCGATGATTAAGATAGTATTTTGAGTGTGAAAACATGGGCATGGAAACTGCGTTTTTATGGTAGACTATAGATTTGGGCTCTACCCAAATTTCATAGCCCATTGATTGCAATCGCCAACATAGATCAATTTCTTCCATATGCGAAAAGAATATCTGATCAAAGCATCCTATTCTTTCAAATAATTTCCTTCGAACCATTATTGCGGTCCCACTTGCCCAAAAACAAGGTTCTGCATTATCATATTGCCCAATATCTTTTTCTTGATTCATAAACACCCTCCCTCTTATGAAGGGAAAACAAAATAAATCCATATGACCACCACTACCACCAGCATAATCAAATAAATCCTTTTCATAATAATTTAGAATTTTGGGCTGCAATGCTGCTATAGCGGGGTCAGATTCAATACGGTCTATCATTGGTTCCAGCCATCCAGGATCTTGAATTGTATCATTATTTAAAAACAAAAGAAAAGATCCATTAGCGCTTATTGCTCCTCGATTACAGCCTCCAGCGTAACCATAATTATCTTCATTTTCTAAAAGAATTACATCTGGATGATTTTTTTTAATCCAAGCTTGACTTCCATCTGTCGATGCATTATCAGAAACAATAATTTCAAAATTTTGATATGTGGATGATTTTAATGAATCAATACATTCAGATATTATTTTAATTCCATTCCAATGGGGAATAATTATACTAATTTTAGGATTGATTTTAGACAAATTGAGCCTAGGACATCTATCCTTCTTTACTAATCTCTTGCAATAGTTTTAAAGCATTTTTATCATTGGGATTTCGCTGTACCCAATCATTAAGAATTAGTTCCGCATCTAAAATCTTATTACTATTCCTGTATATAAAAATAAGAGAAGAAACTATGTCTGGATATGCTTGCTGCCATTGGCGCCAATTATTCTGTGTAACAGATTTTAATCCAAATCCTTTAAGACTAACTATTTTTTCTAATTGTAAAAATTCAGCATGCATACTTTCTAAAAGTAATAAAGCTTTAGTTGTATCAAATAATTCTTTAAAATAAATATTCGCATATTCCACTCTATTTGCAGGATTTTTAATCTTAGGCTCAGTCAAAACATCCATAATTTCTCTCATTTTTTCTTTTCGGCCAAGATCTCCATACATTCGCGCGACTTGATAATGTAGTTCTTCAGTTGTAATTGGAATTGTTGTTTCTGGTATATTCTGGCTCATTTTATCTAAAACCTGAAGAGTTTTTTCTTTGAGATCAGATAATATTTTTTCATCTTTTTCTTTATTACGATTTTCTCTTTGGAAGTCAAGATAATAAGTCACAGCAAGCTGCATATAAGCACTTCTATAGTTTTGTAATAATCTAATAATCTGATTATTATAGTAGACCTCCTTGTTACCCAAATTCCGAAACATATAACCTGGCTGGTATTCTCGTGACCAGTTTAAATAATCTAAATCCTTTGGATTGTAAAAGTTTGAACGATCAAATTGACTTGACCATGATTTGGCACCAACCGTAGTCATTAAATTTTCATACATTTTATCCGCATCAACAGGAGTTGTCTTATGACTTTTCAGATGAAAAGTTAAACCCTGCATATCCAGAAAAGGATCAAGTCCAATTCGATTCTGTTGTGATACAGTCACTGCAAAATAGATTGGGACTCTCCAATCTGCATCACTGATGATACGCATGATCATCATATCCTGTACTCTCAATGCCTGGCCTGCAAAAGTAGGTTTCAATGTCCATTCGATAAAACCATCTTTATTTTTAGGGTCACCATAAACAGGAACTTTCACCTTTTGGGTTTCCCATCGAGTTAAGCTACTGGTTAATCGATCGATTTGCGTATCTGTAAGATTAATAAATCGTGTTTTTTTAGGCCTTAAATCTCTCATTTGTTTTATATACCAAGGTGTATTAAGCAAACTAAGATTAACTACTGCCACATCAGTACGTAATCCTTCAACTTCCTGTAGATACCATAGAGGAAAGGTATCATTATCACCATTAGTGAAAATAACACCATTGGGCCCACAGGATTGTAAAAGATTGTAGCTATAATCCCAAGCTACATAATTACCAGATCGATCGTGGGAATGATAATTTCTACTAAGCATAACACCAGGAACAAAAATTAATTGCAGTATTATTAATATTGTGATTATTCTATTTGCTAATTGTTTTTCCTGTATCCATTTTGTAATCTTTTCATTAATAGCGCCAGCACCAACACCTATCCAAATCGAGAAAGCAAAAAAACTACCAACATACGAATAATCCCGCTCTCGAGGTTGAGGATTATCCTGATTCAGATAAAGAATTATAGCATAACCTGTCATAATAAATAAAGTCATGACCGAAAACGCCATTCGCTGATCTCGCTGACCATGGTAAATCATCCCGAGGAGACCTAAGATTAAGGCAAGTGGTAAACCAAACTGAGTCCAGTCTATACCATCTTCCCTGCTATTAGCACCCATGGATGTAACTGAGGGGTTCTTCGAAGACCCTCTTCCAGCAAACTGCCATAAGAAATATCTATTATACATTTTCCTTATCTGATAATTCCAGAAAAAGTCCCACTGTTTACCAATTTCATAATTGCGATACTTTTTTTTCTGCTGAGAAGAATAATCACTGTTAGCTCCCGCAGGTCTACCAACTACTTCATGAATAGGCGGAATTCCTCTATATCGTCTAGGAAATATTCCAACATCACCATATTGTTCACGCTCTAGATACGAGATAAATGCCTCAATTGTTTCTGGATCGTTTTCATCAATACCTGGATTTTGGTTAGATCGAATAAAAATTAATGCGTAAGAAGAATAACCTATCAAAACTAATATCATTGAGGTAAGAGCAACTGACATTAGCTTTTTCTTGATCACCACAGACCAAACCATTCCTCCAAACAATGCAACAATTAGTAAAAAAACAAAACCAATTCCAAATAAAGATGCAATCTTAGGCAGGCCTTTGATAATACCATTATGAATAATAAAAAAGATGAGACCTGTAAAAGCAACCATGATCCCAAAAGACTTAATATTAAATTTATATTTTCTGAAATAAATAACTAAAGCAATAAAGGGTAATGTCAAAAGATTTAGCAGGTGGAGTCCAGTTGCCAGACCAATCATATAGGAAATGATTAAAATGTATCTTTCGTGTCCATGTTCACTTGCCCGATTGTTCCAATGAAGAATTAGCCAAACGACTATCGCTGTAAAAAATGTACTCATTGAATAGACTTCTGCTTCTACAGCATTAAACCAATGACTATCAGTAAAAGCAAAGGTTAATGCGCCAACTGCTGCACCCCCAAAGGAAATTAAGGCACCATTTTTATTAGCTATTTTCCCGCGCCAGTTAGTGACAATTATAACAATAGAAAGATAAAGAAACATAACAGCTAACGCACTGGAAAGAGGAGATAAAATATTCACTCTAAACGCAATATCTGAACTAAAGGGAATCATAGATATTATACGACCTAATAGCAAATAAAGTGGACTTCCAGGAGGATGTGGCACTGCTAATCTATAAGATACTGCAATAAATTCTCCACAATCCCAGTAAGAAACTGTAGGAGCCATTGTATCAAAGTACACTAAAAAAGAACAAATAAAAATAATACCTGCTAAAATTTGATTTAAACGTTTATAGCCTTTATTCATGAATTATATTCTGATGTGCTTTTTCAAACATCATTCTCCTCATTTTTATTTTTCTTTCCCATAAAATTTTATTTTCTTCAATATAATCTACTCACACTTCACTAACAGCATTAATCAATAATTGTTCCTCATAATAAAAAAGATTATCCCGAATCATATAAATCTAAATAAAACAATGCTTATTCTAAATTTCTTTGCTGTTTATTTATCACAGGGTTTTTTCCAATAGTAGTCCAAGTATCAGATTGAAAAGTGCTACATAAATAAAAATTTGTTCTTTTTTATCGGGATTTTATTAATCATTTTATTCCACCTCTATTGTATTGGATCAGAAAAGAGATACTATTATTCAACATATAGCTGGCAAATTTAATCTTTCAATTATTATTACAAAATGGTGAATAAGGATTATGACAATGTAATTTCTTTTAATTGATCGGAATATTTTACAAAAAAAATATCCCGCAACATTTGATTCCTCTTTTTTATAAGGCTTGAATCATTTTCAATTATATTAAAAGCAGCAGTTCTAGCATCCTTAACAATCAAGCCATCAGTGATAATATTAGCAATCTTAAACTTAAAAAATCCCGATTGTTTGATTCCAAAATACTCTCCTGGCCCTCTTATCTTCAAATCTTCATTTGCTATATCAAATCCATTATTTGTTTCTTGCATAATCTTTAAACGAGATTGAGCTGCTACTGCTAAATTCCTTCGAACCAAAATACAATAGCTTTTATTTGGACCTCGGCCTACCCTCCCTCTTAGTTGATGTAGTTGAGTTAAGCCAAATCGTTCTGCATGTTCAATTACCATTATAGTTGCATTAGGAACATCAATACCAACTTCAATTACAGTGGTGGATACTAAAACATTAATTTTATTTTTGGAGAAGTCCAACATCACTTTATCTTTTTCTTCTGATTTCATTTTCCCATGAATCAAACCTACATTTAGATTAGGAAAAATTATTTTACTTAGTTTATGATGTGCTTCAACTGCTGCAGCTAGATCTGATTTTTGAGATTCCTCAATTAATGGATAGATTATCATACACTGTCGCTTAGATTCAACTTCCTTTTTTATAAATGCATATATCTTTTTTAAACGTCCAGGGTCTACAATTTTTGTAATAACAGGTAATCGGTCTTTTGGTAATTCATCAATAATAGAAAGATTCATATCTCCATGATAAGTGATAGATAATGTCCTTGGTATAGGTGTTGCAGTCATAGCCAAGAAGTGAGGATTGAAACCTTTTTGAATAAGTTTAAGTCGCTGATTAACGCCAAATCGGTGTTGTTCATCTACAACTACCATACCCAGATTTCTAAATTTTACATCATCCTGAATTAAAGCATGTGTACCAATTACAACTGAAACCTTACCAGATTTTAATCCTTTAAGAATCGATTGACGCTCTTTTTTTTTCATATTCCCCAAAAGCAATGCACATGGAATATTCACTTTATTCAAAAAGGATAAAAAATACTCATAATGCTGAGATGCAAGAATTTCTGTTGGTACCATAATAGCAACTTGAGCATTATTCCCTACAACCAAAGCAGTGATCAAAACAGATACAATAGTTTTTCCCGACCCTACATCGCCCTGCAATAAACGATTCATCGCCACCTTTTTTCTTAGATCTTGGTGAATTTGTTTAATAACTCTTTTTTGAGCACCTGTTAACTCAAAATTTAGTCCATCAGAAATAGTATGAAAATAAGGTCCAATATTTCGTAAGGCTTTAGTTTTTAAAAGCTCAATATTTTTTTTCCGGTGCGCCATGAGTAATTGTAAAAAAAAATGTTCTTCAAATTTTAATCGTCTTCGTGCATCATTTAGATTTAGAGTATTATCAGCAAAATGAATCTGATTTAATGCTTGTTCTCTAGAAATTAATTTATAATTTTTTATTATTGATTTAGGAAAAAACTCTGGAATAATTAACCCCAACCTAAAAACTTCCCGGACCATTTTTCTGAATAAACGTTGGTCTATACCATTTAATCGTAATTCATTAGTTAATGGATAAAGAGGCACAATAATACCAGTCTGTATAGGATCATCATCTGGATAGAGTTTATCAAATTCTGGATGAGTAATGGATGGCCCATTATACCAGTCTACTTTCCCATGTATCGCAATATGGTCACCAATTTTAAATAGTTTTTTTATAAAACGAACACCATTAAACCAGGTAAGATTTAATAGCCCTGTTTCATCTGATATGATTACTTGGAAAATCTTACCCCTTCGAATAGATTTTTCGCCAAAAGTTTCAACTTTCCCTATTAAGTTTGCAGTCATTCCTTTTTCTAATTTTCGGATTGGAGTAATAGATGTTCTATCCAGATAACGTCTAGGAAAATAGTATAATAAATCTTGTATTAGTGAAATTCCATGGCCATGTAAAATGGATCCCTTTCTTGGCCCTATTCCGCTTAATTTAGAAATAGGAGAAGACAAAGAGTTATCTGACATTAAGATTCAGTAGGAAATCCCTGCCAGTATTACTTCCATTCTTTCCGGTAGGTATAATAAACACTTTTTGTTTCTCCGGCATTTAATACCAATGGAAAGTGAATAGTTGAAGCATCTTTTTTTAGGTAATCTAGAGACTCATCCTTGATAATCCAATCACCGTTAATATGTTCAATTAATAATATATCTACAATCTCACTTCGGGCATTTGTAACCTTAATTTCTATAACCGCTTCTTCACTCTTGCGCTGACGATCATAATTTAACACTTTTCTATTTCCAACAATATCAAAAGCACGACCTGATGTAATCTCTGTGGATTGACCTTTAGGAACCTGCCCCATTTTATCCGCTCCAATATATTCTAAACCTCCTATACTAGAATAGGTATAAAGTTCAATCTTACCATCAGGTAAAGGGATTCCTAATCCATTTGACTCCGTGTTTTTCAACAAAATTTTTACTTCCAAAGGTTCTTCTTTTTGTCGACGTTCAGAATTTTCGAAAACGTAGGTTTTTTTATATTTGACATTTAAGGGGCCATACATTCTTACTGTAATACTTTCCTTTGCCTGCAAATTATGAGAATTTTTTAAAGGGTAAATGTGATAATCCCCCAATTCTTCTTGCTCCATCATTTTCTCTGGAGCCATTCTTGATTGTGAAACTACAGCTCTTTTTTTCCTTAATCTTTTACTGTATAGTTTGTTAAGATTTCCCTCTACTAATTGTACAGCAACATTTGTAAAATCAAGATCGGAAGAATTATCAATAACAGCCTCCGCAATCAATTCGCCATGTACTTCATCTACCATCTTGATCCTGTAAACTGTTGACCAAGAAAAATTTTTTGACTTATATACTAGTTCTCCATTTAGATTGGTAGCCATACTGGATTGAATATCCCAGGACAAATATGGTTTAAATATTGGATTAACTACTTTATTTGATGCACTCATATATTCTAATTCTTTACGATTATAAGTATAAATACTATTACGATACTCTATTGAGACATGATTCTGATTTATTTCCATTAGGATTCCATTAATCATTTTCCCAGAAACAGGCTTAAGAAAAATCTTTTGACCCTTCAGGCCAGCAAAGTAATCTACGCTTGAAAAAACTTTATCATTAAATCTCTGTGACATTATTGTTGCACCATCTAGATTCAAGAATGGCGTATCTCTTTGTATCCCTGTTGGTAACTGATCCCAATCAATTATATTTTTTCCAATGGTAACAGTCCACCTTACTGGTTGTTTAATAAGAGCAGTTCCATCTTTATATATTGTTAATAACGCATCTCTTGATTCAGCATAAATAAAACAGAAAATGAAAAATATAATCCTATGTATCATTGTATCATATCTAGGTTAGAAGTGATTTTATCGAGTTCATCTGTTAGCTTCAAAAGATTTGATCTTTCTCGATCCACAACGTGTTCTGGGGCGCGATTAACAAAATTTTCATTGGATAACTTATTTTTTATTCTTGAAATCAAATTATTAATCTCTATGATCCGTTTCTCCATCCGATCCTTTTCCTGGTCCAAATCTACTAATGAACCAAGCGGTATATATAATTCCATCCCATCAATTACAATAGTTGATGATTTTTTTGGTTTTTTCAAATATTCTCCGCATTGAATGGTTTGAGTATTTGATAATGATTTAAACAAAATTTCATAACGAAGGATAAATTTCTCTTTTTCTTTATTACAACGCACTAGTAAATCTGAAGATTTTCGAGGTGAAACATTCATTCTGCTACGTACACTACGTATACTCGTAATTATTTTTTGAATTAAAGCCATATTTTGTTCTGACTCTTTATTTTCAAATCCATTGATTGATGATGGCCACGGACTTACAATGAGATCTTTACTATCTTTATCTTTAAACTGACTCCATAACTCCTCGGTAATAAATGGTGCATATGGATGCAGTAGTGCTAAAATAGATTGAATACATTTTAGACAAATAGTTCTGGCTATATCTCCTTGTTCATCATTCCCCGAATAAAATCGAATCTTTGCTATCTCTAAATACCAATCACAAAAATCATTCCATACAAAATCATAAATTACTTTTGCTGCTTCATTAAAATAGAAACGATTAAGTTGTCGATTAATTTCATATATAGCACGATCCAAGCGGCTTAATATCCATCGTTCTGGTAATTCCAATTGAGTCATTATAATTTCAATCTGTGATTCCCGATCTTTTGGTGTATTTAATTGTACAAAGCGACAAGCATTCCAAAGTTTATTCATAAAATTCCGACCAATATCTAAACGATCCTTTGAAAAAAATACATCAAGACCTTGCGGAGCCATCAACATAATACCAAACCGAACAGCATCTGTTCCGTACTCATGAAACAGTTCCAACGGATCTGGAGAATTCCCCAAAGATTTACTTAATTTTTTCCCAGTATTATCTCTCAGTATTGATGTAAAATAAACATCATTAAAGGGTTTCTTATCCATAAACTCATAACCAGTTATAATCATACGTGCTACCCAGAAAAAAATAATATCTGGCCCCGTGACTAAAGTATCTGTTGGATAAAATTTATTCAAATCATTACCAGGTTCAGGCCAAGTATGTACTGCTATGGGCCATAACCATGAACTAGCCCATGTATCCAATACATCTGGGTCTTGTTTCCAATTTTCTGGATCAGATGGTCCATCAACTGAAACATGTATTTTTGAAACATCATCTTTATTATACCATACGGGAATTTTATGCCCCCACCATAACTGTCGACTGATACACCAGTCTTGGATATTTTTCATCCAATGGTTGTAAGTTTTTGTCCAGTGGTTTGGATGAAATGTAATTTCATTATTATTAATTGCATCTAATGCAGGTTGAGCCAGATCTTCCATCTTCATGAACCATTGTTCAGATATATAGGATTCGATAGGGACGTATCCCCTCTCTGAATAACCTACTTTATGAGTATAAGCAACTACATTATCTAAAAGCCCTATCGATTTCATGTCCATAACTACTTTTTTACGAGCTTCTTCTCTTTTTAAACCCACGTATTTATTTGGAACATTATTGTTCATAGAAGCATCATCATTCATTATATTGATAAAAGTTAAATCATGCCTTTCTCCCATTTCAAAATCATTGGGATCATGAGCAGGAGTTATTTTTACACAACCTGTACCAAATTCTGGATCAATGTAATCATCTGCTATAATAGGAATTTCTCTACCCACCAATGGGAGTGTTACTGTTTTTCCAATAAAATGGATGTAGCGTTTATCTTTTGGATGAACTGCTACAGCTGCGTCCCCTAACATTGTTTCTGGACGAGTTGTAGCAACTACTAAGTAGCCATCCTTTTTCGTGAGTGGATAACGAAAATACCAGAGCTTACCATCCACTTCCTTATAAACAACTTCCTCATCACTGATGGCTGATTTTGAAATAGGGCACCAGTTTACAAGACGATGTCCTTTATAGATCAAACCTTTTTCATACAGTTTAACGAAAGCTGTCAATACTGCTCTTGAATATCCATCATCCATTGTAAACCTTTCTCTTTCCCAATCACATGAGCACCCCAATTTCTTTAGCTGTTGAATAATTATTCCACCATATTTTTCTTTCCACTTCCACGCATATTTTAAAAATTCTTCTCGGGAAAGATCATTTTTATTTATTCCTTTTTCTTCAAGCATTTTAACTACTTTAGATTCTGTGGCAATAGATGCATGATCAGTTCCAGGTATCCAGCAAGCTTCTTTATCTTCCATTCTGGCTTTACGTATTAATATATCCTGTATAGTATTATTTAATACGTGACCCATAGTTAGCATTCCAGTAACATTAGGTGGAGGAATGACAATTGTATAAGACTCTTTTTTTGATTCTGGATCTGCATGAAAATAATTATTGTCTATCCAGTGTTGATACCATCGCTCCTCTATTTTTAAAGGATTATAAATTTTTTTCAATTTAGATTCATGCACGAAAGATTAACTTGTTTTGTTTTAAATTATCTAGAAATGAAGTCTGTTATTTTACGGAAGAATAGCTCCCCAATCCCAATAGATGAATTATAATAATACATTTCATTTACTATTAGTTTTCATTAAATATTATTAAAATGATTTTGTTTATTGATAATTACGATTCATTTACCTATAACCTAGTGCAGGCAGTTGAATCTTTGGGCTTCTCCACTATGGTTAGAAAAAATGATGATAAAATAAATTTGGATGATATAAATCCTGATAAAATTATTATTTCTCCAGGTCCAGGAAAACCTGAAAATTCAGGTATTTCAATCAAAGTTATAGAAAAAGCAAAAGGGGAAACTCCAATCTTAGGGGTATGTCTTGGACATCAATCTATAGGCTCTGTTTATGGTGTGAACATATGTCAATCCAATGAAATTCTTCATGGGCAAACATCTATGATTCACCATAAAAAGACTGGATTGTTTTCAAATTTACCTTCACCTTTTCAAGCNGCACGCTATCATTCCNTAGCNTTAGAATCAGTGCCTGAAAAGTTTAANAAAACTGCTTGGTCTAATGATGAAGAAATTATGGGAATACAACATAAATCTTTGCCTCTATTTGGAGTGCAATTCCATCCTGAATCATTTTTGACACCAGTAGGTTCTAAAATTTTGGAAAATTTTTTAAATGTTTAAATTATTATATTGCGTTAGAAAAATATTATTTTACAAGATTCCCACATTATAATCCACTCTAGTGAATAATAAATGGGAAATAAAATACTATTTTTAGGAAATAATCAATCTGGATGGGAAAATATATCTGCAATTAACCCAATAGATCAGATTTCTTTAACTATTGAGGATCCTTCATATTTATTGATAGAGTTTGCTGAAAAGCATCAAGGAAAATTGGTTGCGGGATTCATTTCGTATGAATATGGTGTTAAACAACTTGGTCTCAGTACTCGCGCTTTAAACGGATTCCCTGCTGCTCATTTTTATGCCTTTAACAAGTTTGAAAAATATAAAGAATCAGTTTATTTATCTGGTTCAATCTGGACTCCATTCCAACCGATTATTTCTAGGCAAGAGTATGATNNTAATTACTATAAAATAAAAGATTNTATTCGAGANGGTGACTTCTANCAACTCAATTATACACATCTTCTTAAATCAAAAACGAAAACTTCACCAGAGAATTTTTTTCAAACACTTAGGGCAAAAAACAAGGTAGGATATTCTGCATTCATGGAAGGAGATGGCTGGGCTATTCATTCTCTTTCACCAGAACAATTTATTAATATTCAAGATAAGACTATTATAACTAGACCTATTAAAGGAACTATACAAAGAGGCAATAATGAGATTGATGATAAAAATAACTTAAAACAATTACTGAAAAGTAAAAAAGAACAAGCAGAACTTTATATGATTATCGATTTGCTTAGAAATGATTTGGGGAAAATATGTAGGACTGGATCTGTAGAAGTGCTCAAAATAAAATCAATCCAAAAACTGGAAAAAGTTTTTCACACATATGGTCTGATTAAAGGAAAAATAAAAAATGACATCCATCCCATTGAAATATTGGTATCGATGCTTCCAGGAGGATCTATATCTGGCTGTCCAAAAAAACGTGCTTGTGAGATTATCTATAACGTTGAACCAAATGCAAGACGTATATATACTGGAACCATTGGTTATATCATGCCTAATGGAAACCTTAATTTCAATATTGCAATCCGTACAATCCTTCAAAAAGGTGCAGAGCTTACATTAGGTGTTGGAGGTGGTATCACAATCAATTCAAATAACAATGATGAGTACAATGAAACTTTAGCGAAAGCAGCTTCTTTACAGCCATGATAAAAGCCTTGATAAACAATAAATGGGAGAACATTGAAGAAGAAAAACTTCAGATGGGAACAGATTCATTTGCTTTTAAAATGGGATTGTACGAAACGTTTCGTACTTTAAAATCAAAACCTGTTTTTCTTATACCTCATCTAGATAGACTTTTTAAATCAGCAAAAAACATTGGTTTAAAAATTCATTATTCTCGTTCTCAAATCTTGATTATGGTCCAAGATGTGATTTCAAATAACAGGAAAACAGATCAAAGAGTCCGAATTATAGCTGTACCAGAAAACCTAATTATTTATACATCAAAATTAAACCTTGATCCCAAAATCTACGAAGGTGTTTCAGCTCTTACAGTAAGTGCAAACCGGGAAACGCCTGATGTAAAAACAACCAACTACAAAGTATGTCTTAAAGCATGGAAAAAAGCAAATGATATGGGTTGTTTTGAATCCATTTTGCTCGATGGAGATGGCGTTGTCCTTGAAGGTAGCCGAAGTAATGTGTTTTGGATAAAAGATGACAATATTATAACACGAGAAAATAATGTTCTTCCTGGTATTACACGTCAAACCCTCATCTTAAGATCGCCTTTCCCTATTTCATTTGGTCTGTTATATCAATCTAATTTTTCAGACATTGATGAATTGTTCATCACCAACAGTGGTTCAGGAGTTATACCCATCACAAAGGTAGATTCCGTGGAGATCGGAACTGGAGAAGTAGGATCAATAACAAAAGAATTACTACGACTATACAATCAATGGCTTCATGAAAATTGTTGAGATAAAAACAATCAGCATGTAATGAATAAAGCTTTCTGTAATATAATTTTTTATTTAATTATTTTGATACAATCCATAAACGCCTTTGAAAATCCTTTTTCGTTTAAAGGATTATTCTGGACCAGTACTCTAACCAGNAACGATGTGCCAAATAGCCGATCATCCATAGAATCCACCATGGGATACATTCCTACACTTTCACTGTTTAAAGAATTATCTAATAACNAATTGGTNGATACGGAATGGGCCTATCNATTAGACAGNTTTTATTCGGGTGATTCTTTATTCAATAAAAATGAATCTNATCACCGTTANTGGGTAAGATATTCCAGCGAAAAANTGGAAGNNCGNNTNGGNTTGCANAAAATTGTATTNGGTCCTTCTTTTGTTTTACGTTCCCTTTCCTGGTTTGATACGATTGATCTAAAGGACCCCACTGGACAGACGGATGGCGTGGAAGCATTCAGGCTACGATGGTTTCCTTCTAATTCTTTATCATTGTGGTCATGGGCAATCAACAATGATAAGGATACTCTTTCTTATGGAAGTCGAGTGGAGCTTTCCAACTCATTAGGAGAATGGGGATTGACCTATCACCAAGACCCTTCAAATTCCCTGCAGCCAATTGGCCAAATTGGTATTCCAATTTTTGGTGCTCACAGCCGTTTTGCTATTGATTATCGCTATGATGGATTCATTGGATTTTGGAATGAGAGTGTTTTAGTCAGTNCCGATAGATCTGAAATAATAATGGCTACAGTCGGAGCAGATTACACTCTGCCGATTGCCACTGGCGTTTTAGTAATGGCGGAATATATGTCCATTTCCAATAAAATTGACTCGGGTGAATTATCACAATCTTACACGGCACTCATGGCCAGCTTGCCCCTTGGCATGGTACATCAACTCATGTTTATTTTGCAATTTGATTTGGAAGAAAATCGTAGTTATAATTATTTGCGATGGAGCAGTAACTATGATTATTATAGTTTAAATTTCATTTTATCTATTAGCCCAAAACGTGCTGATTACAATCTTTCTGAAGAACATCTTCCAAGATCGCTGGCAGGTTTCGGGACTGGATTTCAATTCATGTTTATTTACAATCATTAAGGAAAAAAGATGGAAAACAACGCCGTCATTACCATAAATAACCTGGTTAAACGTTTCCCCGTTGGTAGTGATTATTTCACCGCTCTCAAGGATGTCGACCTNNCCCTAAACAAGGGTGAATTCACCGGCCTNGTTGGACCATCCGGTTCAGGAAAAACTACATTGCTGAATATTATAGGTGGACTGGATTCCCCCACTGAGGGGCAGGTAAGTGTCCTNGGCCAGGCTCTAAATGACACNTCCCACNNCGAGCGNGCTCGGCTCCGGCGTAAGCACATGGGCTTTATTTTCCAGAGTTATAATTTACTTCCTGTTTATACGGTTTTTGAAAATGTGGAACTTCCATTGATTCTGAACAAAATTGANCCCCAGGAACGGGATAAAANGGTAGCCCAGGCCATCNAATGGGTGGGATTAAGTGANAAACGTGATTCCCGTCCNGCAATGCTCAGCGGCGGGGAATGCCAGCGGACAGCTATTGCNCGNGCCATTGTACATCAGCCTGCATTGGTNTTNGCCGATGAGCCCACGGCCAACCTGGACGCGGAGAATTCTCATCATATTATGAAAATTCTGGTACGATTAAATCAAGAATTGTCCACTTCTTTCATATTTGCAACTCACGATGAAAAGATCATGGCTTACCTCAGGCGCATTATTCACCTGGACGATGGTGAAATAATCGAAGATGAAAAAATTGAAAATCCCAAGGCCAGTGCATAGAGATGCTTTTTAAAATTGCACTGAAAAACCTACTGGGCGCAAGGCTGCGCACTTTTCTGAATGTTCTTGTAACTGCTTTTTCATTTTTCCTGATCCTGTTTATGTCATCCATGTATAATGGTATGCTCCAACACGCCAAGCAGGTTACCATNGATACAGAGATCGCCGGCGGCGCCTACTGGCACCCAGAATATGACCCCNTGGATCCCATGACNTTTGAAGATGCNCATTCAGCACCGCCCACAGCAGTGCAANCNCTTGTGGATGAAAAAAAAGCATTCCCNGTTTTGGTAAGCCANGCATCCATNTATCCNGGTGGCCGCATCATNCCGGCTATCATGAAGGGNATTNTNCCTGNNCANAATATTGTTAANATGCCAACAGATGCNCTTTCCGGACATGAAGATATAGCCATACCGGTACTNATAGGAAAAGGAATGGCCAGCGATACCAAGCTTGNAGTNGGCGATGCCTTTACAATNCGCTGGCTGGATNCAGACCGTACCTATGATGCCGATGAAGGAACNGTGGTACATATTATGGATACGGAGAATTTCAAGCTGGATATGGGNCACATNTGGATACCGNTAAACAAAGCCCAGNCCATGCTGGCCATGGAAGGAGAAGCNACCTATGTGACTTANGNAAAAGGAGTTCCGCCAGTACAAGANAAGGGNGANTGGATNNCNCGTGATATTAACTATCTGGTNCAGGANATGGANGCCATCATCGAAGCAGACAAACCGGGCGCCCAGGTTATGTATATGATTATATTAGCCCTGGCCGCTATGGGCATCTTTAATGCCCAGGTATTATCTATCTTTCGCCGTGGAAGAGAAATTGGCACACTTATGGCTATCGGGATGACACGTCCCCGAGTGGTGGGACTTTTCACCCTAGAAGGAGGCCTCAATGCGGTGCTGTCCGCAGCGACAACGTTGATTTTCTTTGGCCCCATACTCTGGTATTTTGGTGCGTATGGGATCCCCCTGCCCATTGATTATACAGAGATGGGGATGATTATGGCCAAACGTTTGATTCCAGTTTATACTATTGGGCTTGTTGTATCAACCACCATCCTTGTATCAATTATTGTACTTATTGTGAGCTATATCCCTTCTCGTCGCATTGCCCGAATGAAACCTACTGATGCTTTACGGGGAAAGGCGGTAGCATGATCAAATTTTTAACTAAAGGATTGCTCCGGGACCGTTCCCGAAGCCTTTTTCCCGTTTTGGTCATTACTCTTACGGTTGCTCTGGTTATTTTTACGATTGGCTTTATGAAAGGTTCGATGAACAGTTTACTTCTTGATACTGCCGTCATATTAACGGGCCATGAAAAAATTGTAACCCGCGCCTATAATAAAGAGAGTCAGCTTATGCCTAATGACCTGGCTTTGCTGGATGTGGACCAGTTGATTAATGACTTGAGTCGGGATTATCCTGATTTTTTCTGGTCACCACGAATCATCTTTGCGGGGCTTTTAGATGTCCCAGATGAAAATGGTGAAACAAAAGCTCAAGGCCCAGTTATTGCCTTTGGTATTGATTTCTTTTCTCATGGATCACGACAGGTAGAGATCTGGGAGCTTGAAAGATCACTTGTGAGCGGAAAACTACCAAAAAATAGAGATGATGCACTTATCAGTTCAAAAATGGCGAATCAATTAAATATAAAGACTGGTGAAAGTGTCACATTCATTGGCTCAACAATGGATAATGCTTTTACAACTTACAATTTCAACGTGTCAGGGACATTTAACCTGAGAAAAGGTCAAACAGACAAACAAATGATGCTTGTTGATTTGTCTAGCGCTCGTCTTGCTTTAGATATGGAAAATGCTGCATCAGCAATTTTGGGGTTTACTCACTCCTTGTATTATGATGATGAAGCGGCAGTGACTCTTCGAGACCAATATAATAAAGCAGAAAGTGACAGTATGGATATTTTCAGCCCCTTTATGCTCGCCCTGCGTGATGGGGCTCAGATGGGTACCATGGTAGACATAAGTGAAGCAATGCTGGCAATTATGGGTGGGGTTTTTCTGGTGGTTGTCATGATCGTGCTTTGGAACATGGGTCTTATGAATGGTCTGCGCCGCTATGGCGAAGTAGGTCTACGCCTGGCCATGGGTGAGTCCAAGGGACAGGTGTACCGCTCTATGATCTCTGAAGCGGTAATTATAGGGTTAACAGGAACGGTGATTGGTACAGGAACTGGGCTTGCTCTAACCTATTATGTTCAAGAGAACGGTATAGATTATACAAAGGGGATAGAAGCACTTTCAAATTCGTCCATGGTTATGCCCAATATTTTCTACGCCCAGGTCACACCCGATCTTTTTTATATTGGCTTTATACCCGGTGTTTTGGCCACAGTACTGGGGACCATGCTGGCGGGCCTGGCCATATACAAACGGGAAATGGCGCAATTATTTAAGGAACTGGAAACATGAGAAAGATTATTATTTCTTTTCTATCTTTTACATTTCTCTTTGCTCAAGTGGATGATATGTCCGTGCAGGATATTATCAAGGCCATGGACAACAACCTGAACGCAAAAAGCCGGATATTAACCAGTAAAATGATCGTCCATGGACGGCGCTCCAGCCGTACTATTGAATCCAAGAACTGGGTTGTTGGTATCGACAAAGCGTTTACTGAATATCTTTCTCCTCCTCGGGAAGCAGGCACGAAAATGCTGAAAGACGGTGATAAACTCTGGACCTACTCACCCCAGACAGATCGAGTGATTCAGATTTCCGGTCATATGCTGCGTCAATCGGTCATGGGTTCAGATATGTCTTACAACGATATGATGGAAGACCGTCCACTCGTTGAGTTATACGAAGCCACATTAGAAGGCTCTGTTAAAATAGATCAACGAGATCACTGGATTATGTTGTTGGAAACAAAAGTGAAAGGGTTGTCCTATCCCATGCGTAGGGCGTGGATCGATAAGGAATACCTGCTTCCTATGAAAGAGGAACTTTACGCCAAAAGCGGCAAGCTTTTAAAAACATCCACCATGGACGGAATAAAAAAGGTACAGGGCAGATGGTTCCCGTCCCGGTTTATTTATAAGGATGAACTAAAGCGGAACAGCAAGGGAACGGAATGGCTGATCGATCAAATTACCTTTGATACAGACATACCAGAATCTCGTTTCTCTAAAGCATTACTTCGAAAATAAGACTACTGTTTCAATATGTGGTGTGTGTGGAAACATATCAACCATTATGGCATTTTTTATTTTGTATCCTTTTTCATTCAAAACCTTTGCATCTCTGGCCTGAGTAGTCGGGTTACAAGAAACATAGATAATTTTTTCGGATTTCAGTTTTGGCAGGTATTGTACCATATCTGGATGTATTCCTGCCCTAGGAGGATCCACAATAACTATATCTGGCTTCGGAATTCTTTTTGGAAGTTGGCCTGATTTAAAAAACGTATCCAAATTCGCTTTTAAAAATTCAGCATTATTAATTCGATTTCTTTTAGCATTTTTTTCAGCATCTTCTAAAGCGGATCTGATAACTTCAAAACCATACACACCTTTAGCTTTTTTTGAAAGAAATAGTCCTATCGTACCAGTCCCACAATAAAGGTCATAAATAATTTCATTACCTGAAAGATCTGCGGCTTTTTCTACTTCTTGATAAAGACGCTCACCTTGAATGGTATTAGTCTGGAAAAATGAATTAGCTGAAATTTCAAAAACCAGATCCCCTATTTTTTCTTCGATTGTAGGACTACCATAGACTAGTGTTTCATATTCTCCAAAAGCTACATCTGCTTTCCGTGTATTTATATTATTAACCATTGCTGTGATTTCTGGAATTTGTTCAAGTAACGCATCCGTTAAGGGTGAAAGCTTATTCAAATCATCATAAGCAGTAACAATATTTACCATGAGCTGGTTTGTATTTACACCATATCGTAACATTAAAAACCGAAGAAATCCAATATGTGTCTTAGGATTATAGGGTCTTAATTCACTGTTTTTTTTACATATATCTCTCGCTACCGTAAGTATACGATTCCCAATTTCTGGTTGCAAATGACAGTTTTTAATATCAAGTATCTTATCATACCTTCCTGTCATATGTAATCCTAGAGCAAAAGATTTACTTACACCTTCTGGTTCACTTTCAAGCACCCAACGATTAGGTGAAAAAGTAAACTCCATCTTATTTCGGTAATTAAATATTTTATCTGCACCAATCTTTTCACTTAATAAAAACCTAGCAAACCCTCCTAATCTGCGAAAGGAATCTTCAACTTGGTTGGCTTTTTCAATTAACTGTTTTTCATATGCAAGATTTTGAATTTTACTGCATATATAATAATGGTTACATCTGACATTTTCAGCATAAGGAGATTCTTCTAATAATTTCTGAACATTCGCTTCAGCGTATCCTTTTCTTTTTTTATAAATACGGGCTAAAACCTTTTGACCTGGGATTGCATTCTTGACAAAAATTACAAAATCATTTTTCCGAGCTAATCCCATACCGCCGTAAACCAATGATTCAATTTTTAAATCTAATTCAACGCCACGTTTTATTGTTAATTTATCTTCCATTATTTATAAAAATTTCATTGCATGCGTTGAATAATAACTGGAGAAAACTGAACGGTTGAATCATCTATAGAATAAGCTCTTTGAATTACATTTATGGCACGATTTGCATCATCTTCATTTTTTGCATTTACCTTGGCTAAGGGATCACCTGTTTCAACTCTTTCTCCCAATCCTAATACTTCTGAAAGTCCCACAGTGTGATCAATATAATCACTTGGTTTTTTGCGCCCACCTCCTAGTTCCACAATCGATAGTCCCAGAGAACGAGTTTCAATATTATTAATAAACCCAGATTTAGTGGAAGGCACAGGCTTTACTACAATTGCCGGAACAAAGTGCGAGGAATTATTATCCAATATGTTTTTAGGACCGCCCAATTCTGAGATCATTTTTTCAAAGGTTTCTGCTGCTCTTCCATTATCTAAATTTTGTTTGGCTTTTTGTATGGCAGCTTCTTTTGAATCAAATAATCCAGATATTAGTAACATTTCAGCTGATAAGGCCAATACCAGTGCATGAAGCCGCTGGTCCCGTCTTGATCCTTTTAAATAATCTATAACTTCTATTACTTCCAATGCATTCCCAACCGAGATACCTAAAGGCTGATTCATATCGGTAATAATCGCTGATGTTCTCAAGGAAAATTCTTTAGATACCTGAATTATTGTTTTACCAATATCTAATGCGAAGTCGAGTTGATCAGCAAATGCACCATCCCCAGTTTTAATATCCATAACCAATCCATCTAATCCAGCTACCAGTTTTTTAGATAAAATAGATGCAGTAATTAGAGGTGCTGATTCCACCGTGGAAGTAATATCTCGAACACTATAAATGATTTTATCTGCGGGGGCAAGATTATCAGTTTGCCCAATAATAGCACATCCCACATTTTTAACGACTCTTTTAAAAATTGAATTTTCTGGTGAAGTATTGTACCCTGGTATAGACTCCAGTTTATCCAATGTCCCTCCTGTATGACCCAACCCCCTACCAGAAATCATTGGATTAAAAATACCACAGGATGCCACAATGGGTGCCAGCATAAGGCTTACCTTATCCCCTACACCGCCTGTGGAATGTTTATCAATCACAGGGCCTTCTAATTCTGGCCAATCTAATTTATCCCCAGATCTAATCATTTGATCAGTAAGGTGGAATGTTTCTTCAATAGTCATACTATTAAAAAAGACAGCCATTGAGAATGCGGCTATATGACTTTCTGTGGTGGTTCCATTTGATAAACCTTTAATAAAGAATTGAATTTCTTCAGAAGTTAAGGATCTCCCATCTCGTTTTTTCCGAATGATTTCCTGGGTAAGCATAAAAAATTAATTATGAAGTTTGGTAAAATAAATTAAGTATTCCCATATCCAAAAAGAAAATCATCCAAAAGTTCCTGAATGTAAATTGCAGCTTTATTTGCATTTTTTATAGTTTGGTCATGGCTTAATACCTTTTTACTCATCCCTGCTGCCATATTAGTAATAATTGAAATAGCAGCAACTTTGAGCCCAAAGAATCTGGCAAGAATCACTTCAGGTACGGTAGACATTCCAACCGCATCAGCACCTAAATGTTTTGCAGCATTAATCTCTGCTCCTGTTTCAAAACTTGGGCCACAAAACCAAATATATATACCCTCATGCAAAACAATTCCTTTTTTTGTTGCTGAATCTCGAATTTTCTGACATAATATTGGATCATACGCATCTACCATATCTACAAAGCGTGATGAATCTCTCTCGCCAAATAATGGAGAAACACCAGTAAAATTGATATGATCGGTAAGCAACATTATACTGCCTGGTTGGACTTCTGAGACAAGGCTTCCTGCAGCATTAGTCAAAATTAGTGTTTCACATCCCAATTCTTTTAAGGTACAAATAGGTGTTCGCATCGCATCGCTTTTACCATCTTCATAATAATGAACCCTGCCATTTAGTACAGCAACTTTGCACCCCTGGATGGTTCCCAAAACTAATTTCCCAGCATGGCCATGAACTCCTGCATTAGGAAATCCTGGGAGGTCATCATAAGAAATAGAAATTCGATCATTAACTTGGTCTGCAAAAGGACCCAATCCAGATCCCAGAATAATACCAATATTCGGTTTAACATTAGAAGCTTTAGAGCGTATAAAAGCTGTAGCCTGATTCATAGTATCATTTAGGATCCTACCGGATGCCAAATTGTTTTTGTTTCCTGAGTTTTTAAAATGTGATAAGGACCTTGAGATATTTCTTTCTCCCAATATTGATTAGGAAAAATGATGGACCGCTTCACATTCAAGGAAGCATTTTTTTCTACCAGTTTAACATCATCTTTATTTTTACCACAAAATATGATAGCATTTACATCCATATGGGATGAAAAACTATCAAGAAGTTCATCTCTATATCCTGTTAAAATATTTACCACCCCTCCAGGGATATCTGATGTGTGCAAAACTTCTGCAAATGAGATAGAACACAGTGGCATCGATTCTGACGCTAAAATAACTATGGTATTGCCACCAGCTATTGCTGGTGACAAAATAGATACAAGACCTAAGAGTGAAGAATTATCTGGTGCAATAGCAGCTACCACTCCAGTGGGCTCAGGCATAGTAAAATTAAAATAAGGAAGAGAAACAGGATTCACGCGACTAAATATTTGCTTATATTTATCTGCCCAACCAGCATAATAGATTATCCTATCTATAGATTGATTAATCTCTTTTTCAGCTTGTCTTTTTGTACTACCTTGAATGACAAGTTCAGAAATAAATTGATCTCGACGCCCTTCCAGCATCTCTCCTATACGATAAATGATCTGAGATCGATTGTAAGCTGATCTACCAGACCAGTCAGTGAAAGCTTTACGCGCAGCAACCACAGAATCTTTGAAATCTTTTCGAGAACCTTGACAAATATTTAGGATAGTTTGCTCTTTTTGACTTACCCACTTAATATATCTTCCTGATTCTGTCCTTTGAAATTTTCCATCTATATAAAGTTTGTAAGTTTTTTGGATATCAATTCTTTTATTCATTTTTCGTGTAATTATTTACATTGAAGAAATTATTGTTTTTTTACGATCTGCTATTAATTCAAATTCACATACCCTCGGAGACCTTCTATTCCACCTTCATTACCAATCCCACTTTCCTTATACCCACCAAAAGGTGCACTAGGATCAAATTTATTAAATGTATTAGCCCAGATTACACCAGCCCGAATCTCTTTACTAATCTTATAAATCTTTGATCCTTTATCAGTCCATAATCCACCAGAAAGACCGTATGGTGTATTGTTTGCTTTGGTAATAACCTCATCTACTGTCCTAAACGTTTGAATCGCCAAAACAGGTCCAAAAATTTCTTCCTGAACAATCCGATTTGACTGACTCACATCAGAGAAAAGAGTTGGCAAAAACCAGTATCCTTTTTGGGGAAGACTACAGGTCGATTGATAAATAGTTCCTCTTTCTTTCTTTCCCAAATCAACATACATTTTAATTTTATCAAGCTGCATTTTTGAATTTATAGCACCAATATCAGTGTTTTTATCTAATGGGTCTCCTATAATCAGTGTGTCCATACGTTTTTTAAGTTTTGAAATAACTTCTCCTGAAATCCCTTCCTGAATATAAAGCCTGGAACCAGCGCAGCATACATGGCCCTGATTAAAAAAAATTGAGTTAATGATACCTTCAACGGCTTGATCAATTGCAGCATCTTCAAAAATAATATTGGCTGCTTTCCCTCCTAATTCCAGTGTGTATTTCTTTCCAGAACCAGCTACTGCTTTCATGATATATTTCCCTACTTCAGTACTGCCAGTGAATGCAATTTTATCAATCCCCAAATGATTCACCAAGGATTGTCCTGTTTGACCAGCACCAGTAATAATATTAACAACACCTGGTGGCAAATCTGCTTCTTGGATAATTTCTGCTAATTTTATAGCTGTAAGTGGAGTGGTTTCAGCAGGTTTTAATACTAAAGTATTTCCTGTAGCCAGCGCAGGCGCTAATTTCCATGCGGCCATTAGTAAAGGGAAATTCCAAGGAATGATTTGGCCTGCTACACCTAAAGATTCTGGCACTCGCCCAGGGAAAGCATATTTTAATTTATCCGCCCAACCAGCATAGTAAAAAAAATGAGAAGCTGATAAAGGGACATCAACATCGCGAGATTCACGGATAGGTTTTCCTCCATCTATAGATTCGACCACAGAAAATTCTCGTGCTCTTTCTTGAAGCAACCGAGCTATGCGGTAAATATATTTTCCTCTTTCTTTTGGTTCCATCTTGGACCAAATTTTTGTGTAAGCAGTTCTTGCAGATTTTACCGCTTTATTAACATCGGCCTTATTAGCTTCTGCAATACGTGCTATTTTCTCCTCTGTAGCAGGATTGATAGAATCAAAATATTTTCCGCTGGTACTGGGAACGAATTTCCCATTAATAAAAAGATCATATTGATCTTTTAATCTTATATGATCCGTGCTTTCCAGTGCCGGTTTATATTCCCATGAAACAACTTTACTCATAATTGTTTCCTTTTAATCTATTGAAAAGTAATCTATTGATTGATATTGCCCAGTATGTTGTTTTATAATTTGCATCAAGACATCATTTGCTAAAGAGCTTGCACCAAATCGGAAAAGTTCTGGGGATAGCCATTCTTCACCCAGTGTTTCTTTAACCATAACCAAATATTGAATTGCTTGTTTTGCTTTGCTAATCCCTCCAGCTGGTTTCATACCTATTTTTTTCCCTGTTTTTATTTCAAAATCACGAATGGCTTCTAACATAGTCAGAACTACAGATGGAGTTGCAGAAGGGGATATTTTCCCTGTAGATGTTTTAATAAAATCTGCTCCTGCTTCCATAGCGATCTCACTTGCAAAGCGTACATTATCTAAAGTAACAAGTTCCCCCGTTTCCAAGATTACCTTTAATTGAGCTTTCCCACAAGCTTCTTTAACACAATTAATTTCATCAAATACATAATTATACTCGCCTCGGAGAAAACTACCTCGTGAAATCACCATATCAATTTCATTAGCTCCCGATTCAACAGCAGATTTTACTTCAACAAGTTTAGTGTTCAAGTCTGCCATTCCACTTGGGAAAGATGTAGCAACAGATGCAATATTAATTTTTGTACCAGCCAATGCTTTTTTTGCTACACTAACCATGTTAGGATACACACAAATAGCTGCCGCGTTTGGTAAACCAGGTAATTTATCATAAAGATGGGTAGCTTTATAGCAAAGTTGTTTTACCTTTCCTGGAGAATCTTTTCCCTCCAATGTAGTAAGGTCAATCATGCTCAGTGTTAATTTTAATGCCTGAATTTTAGACTTATTTTTAATACTTCTTGATAGAAGCCTTGATACTCTCTCTTGTATATTAATTTGATCTACTGGATGGATATATAATTTATTTTGCGACATCACACATCGTTATTTGTGAAATAATACTCATAAGAAAAATTAATAGCTGAAAACATTATTTTACACAAGATTTAATTTGTTGGATTAAATCTTGGGCTTGTTCTTTATTTGGTGCTTCTGCATAGATGCGAATTATCGGCTCTGTATTTGACTGCCGCAAATGAACCCAGCAATTATCCCAGACAAATTTTATACCATCTAAGGTATTTTTCTCAGCTTCTTCAAAAAGAAGACAGGCTTTTTCAATTAATTCATCTGAGTTGATTCCATTCAAATCTAATTTATCTTTTACTATTTCATATTGAGGTAATGATCGGTGTATTTTACTTAATGGTTCATTTGATTGTGACATACGATTCAAGACCATTGTAGCAGCTACCAGTGAATCACGACCTAAATGAGCTTCCCTAAGAATTACGCCACCATTACCCTCTCCTCCTAATTTAGAGTCTAATTCATTCATTTTATTTACAACATTAATTTCACCGACTGCAGAACGAATAACAGAGCTTCCTCTTGACTCTGCTAATTTTTCCAATGCCAATGAAGTGGAAAGATTTATGACAAATATTTCATTTTCATTAGTATCATTTAAATATCCTTCTGCTGCAAGAACAAGAGAATACTCTTCACCAAGAGGTTTTCCTTTTTCATTCACAACAGCTAAACGGTCAGCATCTGGATCAACAGCAAATCCACAGTCTGCATTATTATTTTTAACTTCTTCGCAAAGCTGAGTTAGATTTTTTGGTAGTGGTTCAGTGCCCCTGCTAAAATCCCCGTTAAGCTCACAATTAATTTTTATTGTTTCACAACCTAACGATTCAAGAAGAGTGGGCAATGCATATGAACCAGCACCATTAACTGCATCAATTACTACTCTGAAATTCTGGCTTTGGATTCTCTTTATGTCAATACATTTTAAACTAAGGCAAGCAATCACATGCTTCTGAATCGCATTTTTCTCTGGCCAAATAATACCTTTCTCACATATATCTGAGTCATTAGTACCAGCTTCAACCAATTCAAATAATTTCTTACAATCTTCGACAGAAAAGAATGTACTATCCTTCCCTACAAATTTTAATCCATTCCATTCAATAGGGTTATGGCTTGCAGTAACAATAAATCCGCCAACTGCCTCAGTTTTATCTACCATAAATTGCACGGTAGGCGTTGGAACAATTCCACAATCCAGAATAGTACGACCAAGCTGGATTAATTCATCAATAAATGCTTGAATAATGTCATCACCAGATGGCCGGCTATCTCTGCCAGCAACAATTACACCTGCTGGAAGCATTTCATGAAAAGCCCTAGCATAATGGATAGAAATATCTGGAGTAAAATGAGACTTTATAAATCCTCGGACACCTGATATACCTTGAATTAACATAAAAAATAATTTTTCTTTAAATAAACATTTGAAATTCGGGTGAAAGTAATAATGTTCCAAAAGAAAAGCCTTGCTATAGCAAGGCTTTTAATAAAACGTATGATTATTACCTTCTTACTGGTTTGGGCTTACGTCTACGATGCCTGACTGCACGAGGATTATTCCGTAATGCTTCTATTCTTGTATTACGGGCCATTCTTCGGACAGCTTTTTTTCTAGCTTCCCGCTTAGCATCACTAGGCTTAATATAGAAGGATCTGGTACGTAGTTCTCGTAAAATACCAGCACGTTCCCATTGTTTTTTGAAACGACGGAGTGCGCGTTCTAATGATTCTTTTTCTCTAATCTTTACTTCAACCACTTTTCTCACCTCCTCAAGGACTAAATGTGGCTTGTATTAATTGATTATTACAATTCCAGCCGGCGATATTAACTGTTGCTCCTAAGACAAACAAGATTTAAACCAAAGCTGCAAATTCTTTTACTGTAAGGGTTTCAGGTCGACGCTTAAAATCAATTTTTTGTTTAACCTTTTCAGGAATTTCCCATCTTTTAAGAGAATTATTAAGCATTTTTCTTCTTTGATTAAATGCCGTAGCTACGATTTTACTAAATCTATCATAGTTTTCGTCTGATACAATTGGCTTAGGGTTTTTCTTGAAATGAATTATAGCTGATTCAACTTTTGGTTTTGGGAAAAATACGTCAGGAGAAATAGTAAAACAGTAGTTTGTTTTCAAATAAACAGCCACTAAAACAGTGAGCCTTCCATAAGCCTTAGTTCCTGGTTTGGCAATTAACCGTTCTGCAACTTCTTTTTGCATCATAATAATTGCATCATCCCAGTGTTGCAATTGCTTAATCAGCCAGAAAATTATAGGTGAAGTGATATTATAAGGTATATTACCAATTACCCTTACTGGATTAGATATAGGTAAGTCTTCAATATTTTGCGAAAGTATGTCACCCTTAATTATCTTCAAACCATTTAGTTTTGAATGATCCATTAAATAAGTTATTAGCATAGGGTCAATTTCAACCGCGATCATTTCTTTTACAACTGGCAGTATTTTTTCTGATAGAACGCCTTCTCCAGGGCCAATCTCAAGAATTGAATCATTAGGCTGAAGTTTCATAGTTCGTAAGATTTTTTCTAAAAGATTTTTATCTGTTAAAAAATTTTGTCCCCATTTTTTTCTAAATGAATGTTGTCTTTTTCTAATCAAAATAAATCTAAAAAAAGAGAAATAATTGATATAAAGTTTTCATGTGGACCTATAAATAGATATAATAATTAATACGGAAACTGAAAAAGTTCAGTTGCATTTTTGGATGTTTTTTCCGCTATGAATTCAAAGGAGACATTATGAATCTCTGCTAACTTTTCTGCTACAAACCTGGTTCTTCCTGGCTCATTTGGTTTCCCGCGATAGGGAACTGGACTTAAATATGGACAATCTGTTTCTACAAGAATTCTATCAAGAGGAAGTTCTTTTGCGACCTCGGGTAAATGGCTATTTTTAAAAGTCAAATTACCCGAAAAAGAAATATAATATCCTTTATCAATAAATGCTTTTGCTGTTTCTAAATTGCTAGAAAAACAATGAGCAACACCAACAACATTTTCAAAATCTGACAATATTTTTAACATATCTATATCTGCATCTCTATTGTGAAGTATAACTGGTTTCGCCATAGATTGTGCTAATTCCATTTGTTCATAAAAAATTCGCTTTTGAGTGTCTGGTGCTGAAATATTTCTATAATAATCCAGTCCCATTTCGCCTACTGCTATCATTTTATTAGATTTTAACAGATCACAAATCTGATCAAGATAATTATCTTTAATATCTTTTGCATCATGAGGATGAACTCCAGCTGATGCATAAATTTTTTCATGAATATTTGCGAGCTCTAATGACTCCTTAGATTCTTGTATGTTAGTCCCTACACAAATAAACCTATTCACTCCAAGTTTTTCAGCTCGGTTTAATACTTCTATAATATCATTTTTTAAATCTTTATAAAAAAGATGGCAATGAGTATCGGTTAGCATATGAAAAACATTTTATATTAATTAAAATTATGAAAAGCTCAATTAATTTTCTTTGATACAGAATACAATATTTAGCCATTTTGGGTAACTGCTAAATCTGGATAAAAAATATCTTACCCCTAACCACCACATTAAAAACAGAACTATAAACCATATTATTTCCAAAATCAGTTACACAAATTTATATTAAAAAAATATCTATATTCTTTTTTAGTTTATTATTGTAATAATTTATATACGCGGAAAAAGAGATTGGTGGTTTTTTAGATAATTACCCGGCTTGAGGCCTCCCCATTCTAGTAATGAATCTTTAGCATTTAAAGCATCGATCAAAACAGCCGTTCTATTTGGCATTACTGGAGATAGAAGCAAAGCGCTAATACGAAGAGCTTCAGCAGCAGTATACAAAATCTTAGCTGCAGATTTTTTATCTTGTTTTACTACTTTCCAGGGTTCGTTATTCTCCATATATTTATTTACACTCCGGATATACTGCATAACATCCTCAATCGCTTCATTAATCTTCATTTCTTGTATTTTAAAATTCAAGTTACTTATTAAAGATAATCCAGAATTTTTTATTTTATTATCTGATGAATTTAATTGTGAAGGTTCAGGAATTATCCCATCATAATTCTTTTTTATCAGGGTTGAAATCCGGCTTAAAAGATTACCAAAATCATTAGCTAAATCGCTGTTGTATCTTTTGATAAAAGATTCCATAGTAAAATTTGCATCCTGCCCTAGAACCATCTCTCGCATAAGATAATACCGAACTGGATCAACGCCATAGTCATCAATTAATTCCATAGGATCTATTACATTTCCTCGAGATTTACTCATTTTTGAATCAGAAATAAGCCACCAGCCATGAGCAAAGATAGATTTGGGAAGTTCTAAACCAGCAGACATAAGCATAGTAGGCCAATATACGGCATGAGTAGTAAGAATATCCTTACCTATTAGATGATAGGAAGCTGGCCACCATTTCTTAAATAATGATTGGTCAGATCCGAACCCAGAAGCGGTTATATAATTAATCAAAGCATCAAACCATACATAGGTTACATAATTTTTATCAAAAGGGATTTCAATACCCCAATTCAGTCGAGACTTAGGACGGGAAATACATAAATCATCCAATGGCTTATTTAGAAAACCTAAAATCTCATTTTTGCGATGTTCTGGCTGAATAAATTTTTTATTTGTTTTTATATGATCAACAAGACGTTGCTGATAACTTCCCATCTTAAAAAAATAGTTCTTTTCTTTTATTTTTTTTATATCCCGAAACTCACCATTTTTAGCTTCTTTTTCAGTAATAAATCTTTCTTCTGACACTGAATACAAACCTTCATACTCATCCTCGTATATATCTCCTGAATCATAAACTAATTGCAGAATCTTTTTCACTACATTTTTATGCCTTTCCTCAGTAGTGCGGATAAAATCATCGTTTGAAATATGGAGTTTTTTCCATAGTTGTGTAAAACGTGGTGCCATTTCATCACAATGTTTTTGAGGACTGACACATCTATCGGATGCCGCTTGCTGAACTTTCTGCCCATGCTCATCAAGGCCAGTTAAAAAGAAAGTTTCTATATTCATATTTTGATAAAACCTTGTTAATACATCAGCGAGAATAGTCGTATATGCATGACCAATATGAGGCTTATCGTTCACGTAGTAAATCGGTGTTGTTATATAGAACGTATTTTTCATGATTGTAATATGTTTTGGATATCCAGAAGTAAGTTTATTAAAGCCAGTGGCATATAATAGTTTTTTTTTATAGAGTTGGAGACTTCATCAAAAAGCAAATTAATAGCTAATAAATCAGCGTCTGGATAAGTATTTAAAAAAGTTTCCATTCCATACTTTAATTCAGTTTCATGTAATAGATCTGGGATATCTTTTCTAAATAAATATACGCTACGAAACCAAAGTGAAAGAATCCTAAAGTGAAATTTAAAAGTTACTATATCATTATTAGCCATCTGAGAATATTTTTGAATAAATGAACGCCAAGATTCAGGATCTTGAGTAGTAAAGGTTTCTATCAATTTATCTAAAAGTGTAATAATATCTTTAACTGGCTGCTTCATAAATAAGCGTGCTTGATGGATATTCCCTGAACTAAGACCTATAATAAAAGAAATATCATCGTTATTAATACCATTAGCAGATAACCAACTTTCTATAACATTATCACTTAATCTAGGGACTGCCAAATGTTGACACCTGGACAGTATTGTAGGCAATAATTGTTCCTTATGATCAGTGACTAAGATCAAAGTTGTATTATCAGGAGGCTCCTCTAAAATTTTAAGAAGTGCATTAGCCGCTTCATTTTGCCCAGAAGACAAAAGATGTGCATCAAAAAACAACACNANTTTTCTACCTTTATTNCCAACCTTAAAATATAAAGTTCTCCTTAGATCTCTAATCGATTGAATTAAAATACGGTTTGCTTTGGGAATCTGGATTTTATAAAAAGGNTCAGCTGCTTTCTTTTTTATAGCATCTTCTATTATTTCTAAAAATTCATTATCAAATTGTTTTTCTANNTTCTTTNTGGGAACTGGCAATGGNAATACAAGTTTTAATTCNTCATGTTGTAATTGATTAAAACGTTGACAGGANGGACAAATATTACAAGGAGAANTACCAATTTTTTCACAATTCAAATGTTTACCAAAGCAGAGAGAAAGTGCTTCTTTTCCNCTCCCACNAGGGCCTGANAATAAATAAGCACTGCCTATNCGATCCGATGATTTTATCGAATTTAATCGTNCCCANACTGCTTTTTGCATTATTAAAGGATCAAATACTATTACTGTTTCTTTGTAAGCCATTTTTCTGGATCTAATTTTTGACCCTTACCCCAAATCTCAAAATGAAGTTTAGACCCATTTACAGATCCAGATTCTCCCATGTATGCTATTACATCACCAGCNCGNACCTCATTATCTACNCTTGTTTGTATATTAGTTACATGNCTATANACAGTATAAAACCCACTACCATGGTCAACAATAATTGTTGTTCCATATCCTCTAATATAAGTTATAGTAGTGATNACACCNCTTAATACTNCTCGAATTGGAGANCCAGGTCGTCCNTTAATATCTATACCAGGATTTTCTGTAGTTGTTTTTAATTGTGAATTCCATTGACGCCCAAATTTTGCTGTAATTCTACCATCAGCAGGCCATGGTAATTGGCCCTTTAAATTTTGGAAACTTTTAGTTTTCATGGCTTCTCTTTGTCTTCGAATTCTATCTTCTCTTTCAAATCTGGATTTATCCTCAAGAATTTTCTTAATTATGTTTTCTAGTTGTTTAATACCAGCTGTTTTTTCTGCTATATAACTCCCAAGTGCTTTTTTATCAGTACGGATTCGAGTTAATTCTTTTTGACGATTGATTTTCATATTACGCAAAGATTGCATTTGTTTTTCTTTATCTCTTTTTAAATTAATATTTTCTCGCAATGATGCCTCAAGCTCCAGTTTTTGTTTGCTTATTTCAATAAGAAGTCTCTCTATTTTTTTAGTCATCTCTTGCTCAACCTGAGAAATGATCTTCAAATAATGTGTTCGGTACATTGCCTGTCGCCAAGACGTTGATGACAATACTTTTTCTAGATCTGTTAGTTTACCCTTCATGAAAGCGTTAACTGCGCGTTTTTCATATCTCAAACGTAGTAATTCCAATTCTTGCTCATTGAATTTTAAGTCTTTTTTTAAAATCTCGATTCGATTCCTTGTTTTCCTTTCCTCACTTCTTAAAGACTGAATTAATCTGGTTATTAACGCAACCTCTTCATCAAGAGTTGAAATACGACGAACAGTCGACCGTTCTTTAGATTCTGTTTTTTTTATTTTGTCCCTAAGATCTTTAATCTCATCTTTAAGAGAATTGATTGCTTCATTTTGGTAACGTAGTTCCTCACTAAAATCACGCTGATTTTTTTGACCAAAAAGATTCTGTAAGAAAAATATTACTATTAGAATGATAATTGTAAACTTCACAGATTGAAAAATACCGAATATAATATTCGACCTACAACGATGATTTCACATTAGTAATCTGTAACTTGATTTCATTTATATAGAGTTCTAAACTGTGCTACTTATCAGGAGAAAAATTAAATGAAACCTCTTTGGGAAAATTATTTTAATAAAAACAAAACTCATAACCCAGTTATTCTATCCTTAAAGACTATACCTATTTTTGAAGATCTAACATCAAACGAATTCGAAGAAATTTCTAGGCTTGTCCACAAACGTAATTATAAAAAAGGAGAAATTATTTTTAANAANAATTCTCCTGGAGAAGGAATGTATATAATANTATCAGGNTCAGTAAATATTATAGANCCTGATTCAGAAACTGTATTNGCATCATTATCTANNAATAATTTTTTTGGTGAAATGGCACTCNTGGATGAAGAACCCCGCTCAGCACAAGCAATTGCANNTNCCCCCTCAGATCTAATAGGGTTTTTTCGAACAGATATGAAATCTCTTATTTCCCGTTTTCCAGATATGGGCAATAAAATATTATTAAATTTATCACAAGTTTTAGCAGAACGTCTTAGAGAAGCTAATATACTCTTACAAGAAAAAAGTAATTAATGGATGCGTCAATAAAAATATATCGTTTACTGTCAGGGATTATCATTGCAACAGTGAGTTGGCTTCTCCTACCATATATCTCTCCAGTATTGATCATGCTGGTTCTTGCTTTCATTTTTACTTCAATATTCCTACCTGCTGTAGATTTATTGGAAAGAAGAATTCGTAATCGTAGCCTAAGTGTTTTCATTATTGTTGGGACTTGTATTATTTCCATAATTTGGTTCGTTGGGAGTTTTATGTCAAATTTAGGATTACAAATCAAAATTTTTTCTGATAAACTACAGCAAGAGGAGTTTTCAAATAGTTTAATTTCTCTTTGGGAAAAAATTCAGATTATGGTACCTGATTTTTTAATTAACCTTATCCCCGAGAGCTCTTATATCATTAATAGTTTACAAGGAAAACTGAGTAATATTTTTCAAAATATACTCGGTGTGCTTAGTACAACTGGAAATATTTTTTTTATTCTGACTATGACATTAATTTTTTCTGTAATTGTTCTTGTGGAATATTATAGCTTCAAAAGATCAATAGTGCGGTTTATCCCCAATAAATATTTTGAAATAGGGCTGCGGCTGATTTATAATGTGGAACAACAAGTTTCAAAATTCTTAATGGGGCAATTGCTCGCAGCCTTTACTGTTGCACTACTTTCAACAATTGGTTTATTTATTTTAAACCAGATGGGGGCAAACTTAACCTTAATAATTTTTATCGGTATTATAGCTGGTTTTGCAAATTTAATTCCCATGGTGGGACCGTTTGTAGGTATGATTCCAGCTATATTGATTGCCATCATGAACAATCTTGGTAATAATACTGCTATGGGGCATTATTTATTAGGNACNNTACCTTCNCCNTTTTTNATTTTAGATATTATTTTAATGTTTATTATTGTNCAGCAAATTGATAATAATTTTGTAACACCTATTGTTGTTGGTGAAAGTACAGGTTTACACCCTATGTTAGTCATGATTGCATTATTAATTGGAGGAACTCTAATGGGTCCATTAGGCATGTTATTTGCCGTCCCAGCTGCTGGGATAATAAAAGTTGTTATTCAAGAAATTAGTTTTATATCTCAAAANTCTCATCTGTTATAATAATCTATATTTCTTCAATCTTAAAAAGAATATAATTCTGAAATGAAAGTTGTAATGTTTTATTATTGATAAAATAAATCCAAAGCTGTTCATGCGGATCTATTTTATTTTCTCCCACTATCTTTTCATGAGGTTCACCCATAAGTTTCTGAATTTGANGAAGAGTCATGCCTAATTTTAAATGTTCAGAACGAGCATAAGCCTGCTTTTTTCTAGCCAGATTCATTCTTTCATCAATACGTGAATTCATTTTGAACTCATTATAAGAATCTAATTTATTTTGTAATTCCAGTAATAAGTTCTCATTTTTCTTTCCAATTTCACCAGAAAGTTCTTTTGCATATTTTAAAGATTCTATAGCCAAAGTAATTTCGTCAAATTCATCAACTTCAGCGGCAAGATTTACCATTTGGATACCAGCTTGGTACTGTAACGCTTTTACCAGAAATAATAATTCCTGATTCATATTCAACGCTTCAGCATACTTAATCATTGCTTTCCCAATAAACCCTGCTTTCTGTAATTCTTTCCCATTACCTAAGATTGTATAGGATTTAAATCTTCGAAGTGCTTTTATTCCATGATCAGAAAATTTGGCAACACTTCTAACAATAGATATCGCCTCATCATACCTTTCTGCTGGCAAAAGTATTTCAGCTTGGTTCATCCAATCTAGTGCAATTTGATCCATACGACCATTCAAGGCTAACATAATTGTTGTATCATTTTTTACAAGTGATTTTGCTTTTAGATACTTATTCAAAGCCAAGTTTGTTTTTCCTTTATCATCTAAAACAATTCCTTCCGCCATTATAACGTATGGGATCTTCCATTCACAAATTTCCAAATATTTCAGAGCTCTTCTTCGATTGGCATGAGATGGATATTCTCTTATAAATTGNTTGAATTCATTTCTGGCTNCTATATAATCTTTATGATAGTATAATCTTTTGGCCTCATCCCCAATAGTGCGTTTCCCACCATAAAATGCAGAAATAGTTAAATACAACCCATAGTTTGCAAGATCAAAATTACTGATTGGTGTTAGGTTCGCCGGGTCATTAATATTGTTGATTTTTGTGTAGGAATGNCGGATATCCAGNCCAAGTGTAAATCTATTGGATTTTCCAGGATCCAATATAAACCGAATACCTACACCCAACGCCATCGATGTTCCTGATCCAGTAGGTGTATCATCCCATATTTCATTATCACTTGTATAAAATTTTGCTGTTGCATAACCGTATGCATATCGAAAATTTAAATACCAAAAATTGAATGGTTGCCATTGAAGAGTATTGGTTATTAAAAATTCGTTCATCAATGGAGAGAATTTCTTTTTTTCTACCCAGCTAGCATTTGAATTCCCCCATACTGAATAAGGGACAAACGCTGGAGAAAAAATCTTGCTTCTCCTATAATTAATCCCTGTCATCATATTCATCCAGCTAGTTTTNATTAAATAGCGTGGNATATTTATCAATCCAAGATCCAAATCAATTGCCGAACCCCATATATTTGTAAATCCTTGGTCAAGTTGTTCAATTGTATTATCNTCATAATTAATGTTTCCTTTTTCATCTTTTGCAGAAGGATTGGANATTCCTCCAGAAAAAGATCCATTAAAACCNATACCATANCTTAATTCAATAGGAATAAATNTTACAGGAGAANCAAATTCCCNAGATCNAAACCATTTATCAAACCAATATCCNGATTCATAAGGTGATTCTTTATCAAATTTNATAAGACCAAATAGNANTGTTCTAGGTTCTTTTTCNCCAAAAACTTGNCTAAAAAGCATAGCTNCNAAAATAACNGATAAAAAATAANAANTATGTTTNTGATAAAACATGCGTCTTCAAAATTCCATGATTCCTAGGTTTTTTACAAAAAGAGACTAATAAATTCTAGGTTAATTTTTGGGGTTTTAAAAAAAGGAACAAATCTTTTATTAAAAACATTTACAAATTATGGTTAATAGTATAATAATTATTATATCCTTCATAGGCAATATCTATGCCCAAAATTTTACAATAGCAAGAATCCAATATAGCGGAGGAGGAGATTGGTACAGTGATCCCAGCAGTATCCCCAATTTGCTAGAGTTTGTACAAAAAAATACTCCTATGGCTGTAAACACAAAAGAAGTCCGTTTAAAATTAACGGATGCAAATGCAGGACATTATCCATATTTATATCTTACTGGACACGGGAATATTCGCTTTACAGATGATGAAGTCATTGCATTGAGGTCTATGCTGATGAATGGTTCCTTTCTACACGCTGATGATAATTATGGAATGGATCAATCATTTAGAAGAGAAATGAAAAGAGTATTCCCAAACAAAGATTTAATCCATCTACCACATGACCACCCAATTTTTTCTTCCTATTTTAGAATAGAATCAGGATTGCCAAAAGTCCATGAACATAACAATAAACCACCTCAAGCCTTGGGTTTGTNTGATAATAATAGGTTAATTTTGCTTTATACCTTTGAATCAGATCTAGGGGATGGNTGGGAAGACTCAAGTGTGCACAATGACCCNTGGNCAATCCGTCAAGCTGCTTTAAAAATGGGTACAAATATTATATATTTTTNCCTAACTCAATANATGAAAATAATCANCTATATTCTTAAAGCACGNAAAATCAAGTTCNTTCAGGATATTGGNATTGGAACAATGATAGTTATATTTATTTTTTCTGCTTTATCNCTGNCNGCATTAGAACTNGAAACAATNTTTTATTTTAAACCGANTATTAAGTTNTATGTTATTTATACTATAATTCTTATTNTAGGAGTAATAANAATTATTTCTGCATGCNCCTGGTTTCTTGCTCAAAAAAATAAGATAAAAAGGTATCGTATAGATAGGNTNGCTAATGAAATCAGNAATATTGTTTTCCCAGAAAAANNAGATTCAATTTTAAATGCAAACCAGTTNGATCAAGANANAAAGAAAAATCAATCTNAAGATTTAACAAAAGTTTATGTTGAATCTATAAAGAAAAAATTAGGANTTCTTGATTTCAAANAACTCATCTTTAATCCTAATATAATTAGATTGAAAAGNTACATNTTATATGTTTGGATTATTTCTGTTTTATTTTTCACATTTAGATATGAAAAAACAAAAGATGCATTTTATCGATGGATAAATCCAAATACAGAATTTTCTGTACCNAAACCATTCTCTTTAATAAGTNTTANTGGTGACATTCATATTCTTGGTGGCGAATCAACNANCATAAAAATANATTCTTCTGGCGCAAANCCTGANTCCGTTAACCTACGCCTAATCCCTTCTCAAGNTGCAACCAAAGAACGAGATTCACTATCATTNCAATTTTCATCACACCGAAGCAAATCGGGTTTTTATTCNTTTNNATTACCAGAATTATTTCAAGATTATATTTATGAAGCATATGTCCCTNCCAANTACTATTGGGATGCATGGAAAGAAGTNACTTCAAAACCAGATACAATTTTTGTTACTGACAGACCTATATTTGAATTTTTTCAGATAAAGATTATACCGCCAGATTATAGCAATTTATTATCAAATAAACAGGAGGGAAATCTTGCACTGGTTCAAGGTTTAAAAGGATCCAGCATAGAGGTGAAACTTTCATCAAATCGAGAACTTAAGTCGGCCTTTTTTATAATTAACGGAGGGGAAAAACCTCTATCTTCGAAACTAAATAAAGCATCTGGAAGTTTCAAATTGATGGAAAAAGGAGAATTCACTGTAAATCTTGTGGATAGTCGAGGAATAACAAATCGAGATCCAGTTCCTTATGTCTTGGAAATAATTCCTGATCATAAACCATCTTTGATAGTAATAAAACCAGATCCTGTGATTGAATTAGGTAATAATATGTCAATCCCATTCCACCTGGAAATCGAAGATGATTACGGATTTTCCGATCTGCAGGTTGCCTATGAAATTAGGAGACCAGTTTTCCTAAAGGCAGATCCTTACGTTGCTATGTTCACAATTTTAGAACTAAATAAGGACACCACTATTCAATCTATTAGAACAAAATGGGATCTGTTAGAAATGATGCTTATGCCTGAAGATGAAATCCATTTCCATTTTGAATTATATGATAATGATATTATTTCAGGTCCAAATAAAACAGTTTCTCCCACATTTGTAGCGACAGTTCCTTCTTTAGCTAATCTCTACGAATTATCTGAAAATAATGAATTGGAATTTATNAATCANCTTACAGANAATATGGATGACTTNGAGAATCTAAAAGATCATATTGAAACNCTAAATTTGGAAGCNCTCAAAACAACAGATCTCAAATGGGAAAAACAACAGGAAATGAAAAATGTGNTTGAAAAAACTNGAGAAGANCTACAGAGCCTGAAAAAAATGACGGATGCACTGAATTCAATTGCAGAGAAAGGAGAAAAACATGGAATTTTTTCCCCTGCACTTCTAGATAAGTTTAAAGAACTTTCTGAATTAATTCAAAATATTCTTCCAGAAGAAACGATGCGTTCTTTGGATGACTTGCAGGAAGCCCTTGATAAAATGGATATGAAATCAATTCAAAAGTCACTAAGCGATCTAGCGAATAACATAGAAAAAATAGAGCAAGATTTAGATCGCTATCTAGAAATATTTCGCAGACTGCAAGCTGAACAAAAAATGGATGAACTTGAAATCCGAATGCAGCAACTGATGGAACAACAAAATACTATCGATCAAGAAATTAATATTACTGATAAAGGAGATGCTTCTACACTTAAACGATTAGCTCAAGAGGAAAAAAGAAACATAGAAGAATTAAATAATATTCAAGATCTGATAAAAGAAGCGTCCGATACAATAATGCCTTTCAGCAAAAATACTTCAGATGATCTAACNNAATTATCCAACAATACTATTTTTAACACCACAATAAAACAACTGAAAGAAATAATAAAAACCTTGTCTAAACGAAATAAAAATCAAGCAAAAGCAACCAGCGATCAAGCTTTAAAAAATATGCAAAAAATACTGCAGGAGTTAACCAATCTTAGACATCAATTTCAGAAAGATGAAGTATCAAAAATGGCAGAAAAATTTCAAGAAACTATTAGAGATATTCTTTATGTTTCTAATCAAGAAGAACAACTGAATAACAAGGTAAAAAAGACTTCAAGGAATTCCCCTAGACTACGTGAATATGCTGTTCAGCAACAAATTCTACAAGACCAGTTGCAGTCAATCATGGAACAAATGATGGCTCTTTCTAAGCAGACATTTGCAATAACCCCGAATATTGGAAAGGCGATAGGAAAAGCTAATGCTGGAATGGAAGAAGCAAAAATAGGCCTTTCAGAACGGCAAATATTAAAAGCAAGCAAAAAACAAGTTCAAGCAATGCAAGGATTAAATGAGGCAGCTATGGGAATGTTTAAAAATATTGAGCAAATGAAAAGTTCTGGTTCATCAAGTGGATATGAACAATTTTTAAAAATGATGCAACAAATGGCTGGCCAACAACAAATCCTTAATCAGCAAGGTATGCAACTTGCTATGGGACAAATGATGGCAGCTGCACAAAAACAGATGATGCAACAAATGTTACAGAAACAGAAGGGGATAAGAAAATCTCTAGATCAATTAATAAATGAGATGAAACAATCTGGCATCCACGGACAAGGGAATTTATCTGGAATGAGAAATGATATAGAAGATGTAATTAAAGATCTCCAAAAAAATAAATATACATCCAAAACCCAGCAGAGACAGCAACGAATTCTGTCTCGAATGTTGGATAGCCAGACATCTATGACCCAACGAGGTTTTAAAGATAAAAGAAAATCAAACATCCCAAATCCAGACATCGTATTTGAGGGACCTGGAGGCCTCCCTAAAGATATGGGACAAAGACAAAATTTAGCACTTAAGGCTTTAAATAAGGCAATCAATGCAGGTTACTCTAGGGAACATCAAACTATGATTAAACGTTATTTTAATTCATTAAGTCAAATACAAGTCAAATCAAAGCCAATTGAAAGTTTAATAATTGAATAATTGTTTTATATATATATTTATTTCTCTCCTTTTTGGATACGGTTTATTATCAGCTGAACAAAATAAAAAAAATATAAATGCAACTTTAAAAACAGCTAAAATGATGGAACATAGTGGAAATATAGATGGTGCCCTAGGAATATATTCTGATCTTTACAAAAAAAACATGGGAAATTATAATATCATTAGACANCTGCGAACTTTCTATCGAAAACANAAAAAATTTGAAGAAGGAATTANTTTTTTNAAGAGTCAGCTAAAAAGTCAACCCAATGATTTTCAAACCTATATTGAGTTGGGGGAATTTTATTTTTTAAATGATGAAAAATTAGATGCAAAATCTATTTGGGAAGAAGGGATAAATAAGTTTGAGGATAACCGTTCCTACTATCGAATTATGGTATCAATTTATAACAGATATAATTTGGATAGTGAATTGGATNATATATTAAAAATTGGTCGAAAAAAATTTGGACCATCATTTCTTTCTTATGAGGTAGGATTAATTTTTCAATCAAAACAGGTTTATGGTAAAGCGATGGATGAGTATTTGAAAAAATTAAAAATGGAACATAAAAGTATTGGGATAGTCCANAGAAATATATTGAATATGAGNGANGAAGAANATGCANCAGGTATAATAATAGANAAACTTGAAAAAGCTGCTGTNAAAAGCCCTAGAAATATTTTCCCAATATTAGCAAACCTNTATTTTAAACAACAGAATTACATAGAATCACTTAATAGTTATAAAAANTGGACTAAAANAGGAGAATGGGATGAAANAAAATGGCTGNCTTTTGCAAATGATCTAAGGGANGAAAAAGAATATATTTTAGCTATAGATGCATATAATTTTATCCTNGGNANGACCGTTCGNTCAGAAANAGTTGGGAGTGCNTTGCTTGGNCTTGCTAAGACATTTGAGGATCAGGTTATACCAAAACATAAATCAAACCTNATTCCATACTTTTTTGACCAAAATATTTTNTTCCAAGATCCATTTCAAGTTAGCNCNGCTATATCACCTGTCCATCTANAGAATAGTATAGAAATATATGATTCTTTATTATANTCTTTACCTNGNTCTATNCTTCTCGCAGAAGCCTATTTNCGCCTAGGAGAAATACAATTTCGAATCTTACAAGATTTTGATAANGCANTGGAACTATTCCANTCNGCCCTNATGAAAAATCCNGANGNCANGTTAAAGCAGAAAATTATTCTNCGTACCATAGATGTACTAATTGCCNAAGGAAAATTNGAAAATGCAATTGAACTTCTTAATAAGAATCTAGAGAAGAAAGATCAGATNGNTTTACGNCAAAAANTAATTCTTATATNCTTTTTATCGGGAGATCCCGATTCTACACTTATTCTGGTTAACTCNGAATTGAATTCTATTTCACTAGCTGAATCATCATTTAATGATCTNATGGAATTAAAAGATATTCTTGCTCAATATTACCNAAAAGATCANCCTAAAGAACAAGATTTATTCAAACACTTCTTAAATGCAGAATTATTAATAAGGCAGAGAAAAACTAGTGAAGCAATTGAAAAATTAAATTTTATTATTCAAGAGAGCCCAAAATCAAAAATTTCATCGCTAGCAATTTTGAGACAGGCATTATTACTTCAAAGAACACAAAGATATAATGAAGCGTTACGGTTAGCTAACTTGCTTGTAAAAACTAATATTGCAGATCGTGGAATTATATTAACTGGACAAATCCATGAAATACACCTTGGGAATCCCCAAAAAGCGTTAGCCTCTTATATGAAGATCCTTAATGAACATCCATCTTCAATATTTGCAGAACCTGTTCGACATCATATTAGAAAACTTCAACAAGAAAAAAGCTGATGAAAATATTCTATATTATTTTTACAATTTCCTTTTGCTTTGGACAAAAGTTGTTAATTCCCATGGACCAGACCCAGAATGATCATCTCAAAGCCTATGGAGTTGCCTATCACACATTAACAAAAAATGTAAAAATAGAATGGTTGTTAAATTATCGCGGAGGGTCTTTTATGATGGATAATCATGAATTCATTCAAAAAGAATGTCGACTTCGTGGGGTAAGCTTTGATTTTATTTCATCTGATCAATTGTTAGCTATTTACACTGAAATTGACCAAGGGAATATGGATATTGTTCTATTAGAAAAATCCCCAAAAATTGCTATATACACACCACCTAACAAGCAACCTTGGGATGATGCTGTAACATTAGCCCTAACCTACGCAGAAGTAAATTATGAAACACTCTGGGATGATGATGTGCTGCAAGGAAAATTATCTGAATATGACTGGCTACATCTACATCACGAAGATTTTACTGGACAGTATGGAAAATTTTATCGGAGCTACAATAATTCAAAGTGGTATAAAGAACAAAAAAAACAATATGAAGAAATGGCCAGGCGGTTTGGATTCTCCAGTGTGCATGAAGAAAAGAAATCAATTGCCCAAACTATAAAGGCTTACGTTGGAGAAGGAGGTTTCCTATTTGCAATGTGTTCTGCTACAGACTCTTACGATATTGCATTAGCTATGGAAAATGTCGACGGTGTGCACACTGTATTTGATGGCACCCCCATAGATCCAAAAATACAATCAAAATTAGATTTTAATAAAACATTTGCTTTTACCAATTTTAAGTTATTTAGTGACCCAATGGTTTATGAATTCTCTGATATTGATTATCCTCCAAGTCACAATCCAGTTACACGAGGCGCAGAAGCAGATTATTTTTCATTGTTTGAGTTTTCTGCAAAATATGATCCTGTTCCTACAATGCTCACACAGAACCATGTGTCTGTTATTAAGGGATTTATGGGTCAATCCACTGGGTTTCATAAGCAGAGAATTAAATCTCATATTGTACTCATGGGTGAAGACCCTGCTTCTAATCAAGTAAAATATCTCCACGGTAATTTTGGCAAAGGAACATTTACTTTTTATGGTGGACACGACCCAGAAGATTATCAACATTTTGTGGGAGATCCACCTACAGATCTAAAACTCCATCGAAATTCCCCTGGATATCGTCTTATACTAAATAATATCCTTTTCCCAGCAGCAAGAAAAAAAGAACGAAAAACATGATTTTTGAATCAGACGGATAACTTTTAAAAATGCGTTAATACATATAACCTAATTTCTGATAGAGAATTAAAAATTATAAAATGTGGTTACAAAAAGAAATAATTCTTCCGAAACACCCAAGAGGGTTTCATATCATTACAGACTATATATTAAGAGAAATCCCACAAATCGATAATATCTATACTGGAATACTAAATATATTTATCAAACATACATCAGCATCATTGACTATTAATGAAAATGCAGATGCCACAGTGCAAATAGATTTTGAATCCCATTTTAATAAGACTGTACCTGAGAACACGTCCTATTACAAACATACATATGAAGGATCAGATGATATGCCTGCGCATTTGAAATCATCTATACTAGGCTCATCAGTTACTATTCCTATAAGTGGTGGAAAACTCAATCTTGGGATTTGGCAAGGTATTTATCTTTGTGAACATCGGGAATCAGCTAAAAAACGTAGAATTGTACTTACAATTAATGGTGATTGACCCTCATAAATAACATATGTTACCAACCCTATCATTCAACTTTATACTGTATTAGCTTTTAAAGATATTATCTATTGATTATTTTTTAATTGAAAAACCCGCGCTTTGTATTTTTTTTATTATGGCGCTCTTATCAAGTTTACTACCTACCACTAAAACCTGGCCTGTGTTTATATCAACAATTGTATTTTCAACACTGTTTAAACTGTATATCGCATTCTCAATATTTTCCTTGCAGTGGCTACATGTCATTCCATCAACTATTATTGATAATTGATCTTTCGAATTTTCGAACTTAGAAGCATAATCTGATTTCTTTGTTATTCCACTTTTATATTTGTAAAAATATGCATTAAACATTATCAAAATAAATAAAACTGATATAATTAAAGATCCAAATCCCTTATCCTCGTGCATATGTGAAAATTCTGATACAGTAGACATTTTAATGGGGAAGAAAGAATCAAGAAAAAAACCGAATAATACTGCTGTAAATGATATAAGAATAAGATATAGATACATGGTTTTTTCCCCAAGTATATTTTTTACAACTGTAATAGAAGAAGCATTGGTTGCAGGGCCTGCCATAAGAAATACAAAAACAGCTCCTGCAGAGACACCTTTCACCATAAGGCTGACAGCAATCGGTATTGATGCTGTGGCGCATACATATATAGGCAAAGATACAGCCAACATCATAATATAAATAACATATGAACTGGATGAAAAATATTGGGCAATAAAATCAGGAGGTACAAAAATTGCTATAGTAGCAGCAATTAAAAGACCTTGAAATAGAGGAACAACTATATCAGCAGGAAGAGTTATAAAACCATATCGAATACCAAACATGAGCCTGCTAATTAAAGTCTTATTATTGTTTTTTGATTGAACAATACTAGAAAGATGATGATGTTTTTCATCATCAAAATTATTGACAATCAAGCCACTGATTATTCCAGAAATAAAAGCAGCTAANGGCCTGAAAAGAGCAAACACAGGNCCAAGCATCCCGTATGTTAAAAAAATGCTGTCNANNCCTGTTTGNGGNGTAGATACNAGNAANGAAACAGTAGANCCTTTNGANGCGCCCGATTCTCTAAGAGTGGCAGCAACAGGTATAACACCACAGGAACATAGAGGAATAGGTATTCCAAATATTGTGGATTTTAAAATAGATAAGATATCCTTTGATCCTATGTGTTTTAGAATCAATCGACTATCTACATAAATAGAAATAAATCCCGAAACAAACATCCCAACCAAAAGATAAGGCGACATCTGNACACAGAGGGACCAGATCTCCGAAATAAAAAGAATTAAATAATCAACTATAAGATAAAACACTCTACTATTTAGCAAAAATTATGGCATCAAAAATTACAGAATAATATCAAAACTAAATACCATAGCAATCAATGGTAATAGCATATAAAGTAGATAGTGTTTAGTTTATAGTGTAATAGTAGCTTTGAAATATGATGATGAAATATTTACTATTAATAATTTTTNCAATATTATTTGTTTTTATAGTAGCTGGGTGNAANACACTACATATNCGAATAATTCCTGCAAACCNNAAAAAAGTTAAATCTGAAATTCTTATAAAAAANTCGATTCTTAGAAAACTTGTTTGGAGTGATAAGGATATATTATTTGTAAAAATTGGGAATAATTACAANTCATTAAAAACAATGAACAATAAATTTTCCTTGTTAAATGAAAAAAATAAGTTTATTAAATATTCCAACCTTGAAGGTAAACATGGGAAAATATTGGGCAAGTTTTACCAAAATGGATTGGAGTATTTATTAATCAAAATGAGAGATGGAAGGAATATAAAATATGCAAGAACAAACTGGGAAATAACATCAAATATTCCTCCTCCTTATTTATGTTTGATAGATGAAATTGCTCACATTAAGAACATGATAGGTCAAACAATCTGGTTAAACAAAACAAAAGACTTTTTATATCCTGCTACCACAACATTTTTTTCTTCTTCAAAAAAACCATTTAATAAATTTGATGAAGTAAAAATCATAGATATTTACCCTTATTATAATGGTGGTTTTGATATCCCGTTATGGCTTATAATTAAATCAAAAGACCAAAGAATTGGTTTCGTAAAATATAATTACACAGAAAGATCAAACGGATATTTCGAGAATTATTATTACATATCGAATCCATTACCAAAAGAATGGGGTGATGATATTATCAATAATGTTAAAAATGGAAAAATAANAGTAGGNATGACAGAATATCAGGTTAGAATATCCTGGGGTAATCCAGCATTTATAAATACTGTATTCACATCAGAAGGAAAAAGTGAAGAATGGTTCTATAATAGTTTCAATCCCGATTTAGTTTACATTAAAAACGGAGAAGTTAAATCAATCAAAAATTTATTAATGGTTAAATAAAATAATTTTATTCGGATTTTGCTAACTTTAATTTTAATTAAAGGGAAAGGCGATGAATTATAATAAGCAAAAATACAACTTAAAAAATCTTCCCTATTGGTTAACTTTTATCCGGGATGATATAAAATTAACTGCTTTAGGAATTGGCTTTGCCCGGTTACCCGCTGGCAAAGGATATACTTTTTCGCATAAACATGAATACCAAGAAGAAACATATATCGTATTAGATGGTAAAGGAGTTATTTATCTNGATGGTNACNTTGTAAAATTATCGCNNGGAGATGTGGTGCGTGTCAATCCTGAAGTTTATCGCTCCATAAAGGCTGACGATAAATGTGAATTNGTTTGTTTAATTGTAGGTGGGTTGCCCATCAAAGGATTCCCTAGAAAACAAAATAATCATGGTGCTCTTATAGACGATGGTATTCCAGACTGGAAAAAATTACCCCCTTGGTGTAAAGGGAACAAAAATGTTATTGAAATAAACAAAAAAATACGGGCACAGCGTGAAGCTGAAAATAAATGATAGCGCAACCACAACTTTTTGCTTTTAGCATTGTTTTTTGTTTACAAGATGATTATTAGATTTCACTATGGCCAACCCTGGTATATTTTTTTTCTTATTTTCTAGTTTGGTTTTTTGGGGATGTGACGATAGCCAAAATGAAAACAGACTCCAACCATTAGAAACAAATTCCCCCCACTTTGGGACCTATCTCTATGAAGATGATGATTGTTCCAATAGTGATATTCAATATGCAACATTAGATAACGAAGGGATCACTTTTTTTGATTACCTTGGCGATAATTGCGATGACACGGTAGGATGTTATGCTACTCAGACTTATGATATATCAGAAATCACTCAAGATTCATTTCTTATTGTACCAGAAATTGGTAACGCAATTGAAAATGGCATAATTAATATTGATAGCGATAGCTTGATGACCCTGACCTATACTACNGATAAAGGNGCTTATGAATATACNTGGGNNAAATTTAGTGATGATGTATACTCTTTTTCCCCATTNTGTGATCAGGAATATGNAAACACCAAAGATATAGCAGACATGATGATNTATGCAGTGANTAATGATGGNANCCTGCTTTGGAAACAGTATCTCCACGGCGGNATCTGGGACCTGGCATCTTCTGTCACGCCACTATCAGATGGTGGATACATGGTTTATGGTATTTTTGATGGTATAGAATGGGGTGGCTGCTGTTACAATCTAAGGTGGGACGTAGGGGATATTGTGAAGCTAAACGGTGAAGGGAAGGTAGAGTGGCGCAAACAGATTGATTTCGCAGATGATGGTACGTCGTCTTGGTATAACTATATTGGGAAATCCCTAATTGAGACATCCAATGGTGACCTTGTATTCATTGTCCCAATTAATGGTGGGGGCATTAACATTGTTATGATGGGTGCAAATGGTAATTTGATTTGGAGCAAAAACTACTCAGATCTTGGTTTCTGGAACTATAACGCTGAGATAATGGAAACTGGGGATGGGGATCTGGCAGTTGTGGCAGGCTATACCACTAAATTTAAACTGCTTGATTATTATTCAGGAGAAATTATAGAAGAAATGGAATATGATGGTTTAAAATATCCCCGGTCTATCGTTAATGTTTTTGGTGATTATGCTATAATAGGACATGCCCCTAAAGATGATGATAATTATTCTCCTATATCTCTGCTGAAAGTAACAAGTGATGGTGATGAAATCTGGCGTAAGATCTGGTCTGAAGATGAGGCCAGACCCAGGTATGCTTTGGATTTAATCCATACTGCCGATAATGGTTTCCTACTATTCTGCAATTCTGATCCTTCCCCATACGCAACTTTGATAAAGACAGATTCCGAAGGCAATGAACTCTGGCGAAAAAAATATGATGACTACGTTGGTGGTGGACAAGGCTGGATCCACCAAACGGAAGATGGCGGATTTTTTATGGCATCNGGGTACGCTGTAACCAAACTGGATCAAAACGGTGATGTTGTCTGGAATGCTTCCGCACCAACTGGTTTTGATAAATATTTTAATAATGGTATGGTATCAGGAATAAACCATAGCATGAAACCAATTGAAAACGGGGCAGTGATGGCTGGATATGGTTCTTCTGATTGGGAATAAAACTGATTTCTTAAAATAAAGGAATCTGTATTTTATTTTTCATTATCTAAAGAATGTTTGGGTATCTGATTAAGCTATTTTTTTTCATTATTATTTATTTTAGTAACCGTTGGTTTCAATTAAATGAAAGAATCTAATATAAATAAAAAATCAGAAAATAATAATAATTCATTAATTGATGTTAACTGTGGAGATCTTGTTTTTTCCTGTAGATCCGCTGGGTTAGAAAATACAGGGGAACCAATAATACTGCTCCATGGCTTTCCAGAAACGTCTCATATGTGGAATTATTTATTGGAATAATTATCTAATCTGGGATATAGAGCTTATAGCTCCAAACCAAAGAGGATATAGTTCTCAGGCCAGACCTAAAGATGTAAAAGAATATTCCATAAAAAGTCTTGCGATAGAAATCGGAGACCTAATCACTTTTAATGATGTTACTGTACCCAGCCAATTAATATGGGGAAATAAGGATATGGCTCCAGGGAGGTCAGGTGTTGAATTAACAAAAAAATATATGAAGGGACCTTATAGATTTATTGAATTGAATGCTGGGCATTGGTTGATNCAAGAATCTTTGCTGGATGTGTCTTNAGCGATTATTGAACATATTAATGAATATAGTTCTGAGTAATCAAATATATTCAATGTGAAAAAACAAAAATAGTAACACATTATGAAAAAATATTTTATCTCAATACAGAGAGATACATAGATTCATAATATTCTATCAGTTCTAATGCTGCTTTCAAGCTTTTTTTTGTCATGAGATATTCTTCATTATAATTGCTGCTAAATCTGTATTCTACTATTGTACGCGGNTTCAACAATTTCATCAAATTTTGATACTGTTCTTCAGTCACCAATAAATCTTTTCTTTCATGCACAACACCACCGTGACGATTATTTGAATTAATATTTTTATTGCTAAAATTCCATTCTAAATTTTTTGACTGTTTATTTTTTAGAAGAATTTTATCAAAAAAATGCCGGTCAATTCCATTATATTCAAAAACAATTCTTAACCATTTTGATTCACTATCACTAACAATATAAAGATAAAATCTATTTTTGTTAGCAAGAGTAAAAATTGGTTTTTTTANAAATNATTTATGTACAGTGTAGGTTAAATTTTCTTCTATGTCTATTTTTTGATAAAGTGATTTAGATTTAACCGTAGGTACATACCCTGACACAATTCTATTTATACAAGAAGAGAAAAAAAATAAGATCAAAAAACAAAGTGAAAAGTCACGCATTAAAAATGATAATTTCACAAAATTTGTCTTAAATATCATTGGATAAATCTATCCTAATTTTTTTTATGAAAAAAAACCAATTGTTATAATTTTAACATCACACATTATCAAACACTTTCAGCCTTTTTTAAAGCCTTAATAAATGGCTTAATTTTGTTATTTTATGAATTTGAGTTTTTAAGATAATAACATAATATTTGATTGTCATATTTCGAAAAAAAATAATTCCTATTGCCCTATAAAAGATTTTATAATGAATACAATTATTAAAAATAAAACAAAAGTTATTTTCATCTGCACTGGTAACAGTTGTCGCTCCCAAATGGCTGAGGGTCTACTAAAACACATGTCTGGAGATCATTTTGAGGTATTCAGTGCTGGTAGTCACCCCTCCCGCGTTCACCCTGCATCCATTCTGGTTATGGATGAAATAGGAATAGACATTTCTAATCACTCTGCGGAAGCCATTGATAAATATTTGGATAAAAAAATTGATACTGTTATCACNGTATGCGATAACGCACGTCTTTTATGCCCCGTTTTTCCTGGAAATGTACATCGAATACACTGGAGCATTGAAGACCCTTTTCATGGATGGAGCACAGAACCAAGTGACCTTATACCTTATCGTGAGACTAGGAATATNTTAAAAGATCAAATTAAAACTTTTATAAATCAAAGATTAAGTNAATTTTAGTATTGATGATTTTATTTTAATAATTAAATGAAAATCATTATTTCAAGATTGCCCCAATCTCATTGGTGGGGTAACGGTGTCCCATCATATGAAGACAATCACGCTATGCAGGGTGGAATTATTCCCGATCAATCACTTTTAACATCAGAAAGAAATATGTTAATTAGATGTCTTAAAAGACTGGGTTTAGATATAATTGAAACAGCATTTCCCAAAAACCTTGATAATAAATATTTGCAACATGATTTTATATATATCCGAGATCAGTTCATTACAGATCAAAATGGCAATGCAATGATTCTAAAATTTCGGAATCTTAATAGAAAAATTGAGACAAAATATATAGTCCCAATATTGGAGTCATTGGAATTATCAATTAAATATTTACCACANAAATCTGATCTTTTTGCTGAAGGAGGNGAATTTTACTACTGCAAGCAGGAAAATATCCTTTTCAGCGGCCTTTCCCGCAATAGCCATTCAGGGTCAGAAGCGGTAGCTAAATTTCTCAATGTTGAAAAGCTATTATTTTTGGAAAGCAATGTATTTCATTTAGACGCATATTTTTCTCCTGTATTAAAAAAAGATGGCACAATCTGCGCAATCATTTGCTGTTTAAAAGAATTAACTAACAATTCCAAAAATAATCTATATAATTTCGCAAATAATAAAAATATTCCTATTCTGGATATCCCGATATATGATGGAATTGGAACAAAAGATAAACCAGGTTCCTTCGCTGCAAACTCATTACCTCTTCCTGGAACATTTTTAAGTTCTAGCGCTTTCTCCAATCCTGAAATTGATAAAAAACTTGATATGATGGGGGTAAATCATATTGTTACCCCTTTATCTCAATATGCCTTAAGTGGTGGAGCTGTACATTGCTGTACAAATGAATTGTAAAAAAAGGGATACTGGTATCACCACCCCATCTTTTTAGTATTAATTAATCTAAATCCCAAAACCGAACCTAAAATTAAAACTACCAAAACCAGCATTCCCAGGCATCACATCTTTAGCGATTGTATATCTATAATAAGCAAACAAATCAAAGGTTAATAAATTAAATTTTAAACCTCCTTGAAGATGCAAACCAGAAGCTTCCAACGCATTATCTGCTAAGTAATCTTTCAATGCATCCTCATCTAAAGTACCATTTTGAATATCACCCTGTGCTACCACTGAAGTAAGCATATTTTGATCAATCATAGGTGTCGCTATATGCATATTATATCCAATACCAGCATACAAATCTGCTCCTGCTAAAAATGGGATACCTAAATCAAAAACTGATTTTTGAATTGTGATATATGTATTTCCTGATACATAGGCAAAACTTTTTTCGTCAATCTCTACACCTGGAGTCAACTGGTTATCAAATGAAAATTTATATGTGTTACCTACAAAGTTATATTCCACATCAAGATCAACAATAGGTATAATATCTAGATATAAATAGCCACCAATCCCAAACCCATTATCAAAACCATGATGGGTAAAACTTCCAACCTTATCATTTGGGGGAGGTAGATCAACAACTAATGGTGAGGATGATTCTCCAACAGAAAATAAACTTTGATTTACGCTGATTCCCAAACCTGCAATGGAAAAGATGCTGGAAGGCAGAGCAGCAAATAGTAAAACTGTTAAATATTTTTTCATTATACCTCCGAATTATTACAAATAATATTTTATTGAGTTTACGCAAGATGAAAGATGAAACAAATCACTCATTGATAACCGCATGCTCATCTCAATAAATTGTCCCCGTGATTCATCATATTAACCAATCTTTATTTCTATCAACGGTGATTTTGATTGCCAGTGCTTCGAGTCAAACGGCAGAATGGCCCACTAGAGCCAGCAGATCATTTTCTTCAAATTTTGGTGAAAATCGCGATGATCATTTTCATATGGGTTTAGATATTAAAACCAGAGGAACCACTGGTCACGAAGTTGTCTCATCACACAACGGTTACATTAGCAGAATGGTATCAAATTACAGTGGCTATGGAAAGGCTCTTTATATAAAAACTACAAGTGGAAATGAAATAGTCTATGCACATCTGGAAAAATTTATACCTGTATTGGAAAAAGTATGGCGGTTACAACAAGCAAAAAGACGAAGCTATATTGTAAACGCTAACTTTTCTAGTAGAGAGTTCCAGATAAAAAAAGGAGATTTAATAGGGTATTCTGGAAATACAGGTTCATCCTTTGCACCTCACATTCACTATGAATATCGTACCCCAAACAGTGAACCTTTAAATCCTCTTGTATTTGCTTTTGATCTTCCTGATAATGTAACCCCTATACCAAAAAATATTGCACTGGTACCACTATCTCAGGAAACTCTTATCAATGCCAATCCATTAGTTCAAATATTTCCATTATATAGAGATAGATCAGGGGTGTATTACTTCGCTGACACTTTAAGTGTTTTTGGTGAATTTGGATTTGCTATTGAAGTAATAGATAAACGCCAAGGAGCAAATAATATTTATCAGTTTCACCGAGCAGAACTAATTTTTGATAGGAAAAAGAAATTTGAGATNCGTTATGACAAAATCTCCTTTTCAGAGGGNAANCACGCTAACACTATTATAAATTATAGTCTAAAAAGAAAAAATCTAGGTGAATACCAAAATCTTTATCGTCTATTAGAACATCCTAAAATGTCGCTTCATAGAACAGTTGAATCTGGTATTATCAGACCCCATCCAGGGTTCCATTCTGTAGAAATCAACATCTATGATGCGACTGGAAACAAAGCTTCTATACAGGGTGTCATTGCAGGAACCTTCCCAATGGCAGTCGATGTTCAGGAAATATTGCGAAACGATATGGTCATTACACTTAATATAAGCCCAAAGAGAGGAGGATTGCCGATTAGGGACGCAGTCATTTATGGTTTTACTCCTTATGGTTTACCAGATAAAAAAATAGAGTTTCTTCAATCTGAACAGGTAAAAAAAGATCTCCATATCACCGTACCATTAAGAGAAATAAAAAACCAAAATTTGCAGATTCTTGCCATCAACCAAATAGGTGGTATGGCAGATCCTTTCCACTGGTCAATTCTTGAATCAAAATATAGCGTTATTGATATAATGCCTGACTTAGAAGTACAAGGGGCCGAACGTGGTGTATTTTTTCAAGTAGAAATTGACCAATATGTCCCCGCAAATGTTTCTATAAAACTTGCAGATAATAATACATTTAAATCTTATCCTTTAAATCAAATTCAACCAAACGTTTTTCTTTCTGAGATGTTACCTCACAAAGTTTTAACAGGAATAAAATACATTGATGTGGAATTATCACATGAAGGGCTGTCAAGAGAAACCAGGTTTCATTTTCGAGCCTCTGTAGCAGAACCTGGTGAAGAAACTGTTGTACTATCAGAAGATAAAAATTGTTCAATTCAAATTTTACCAGAGACATTATATCAGACAAATGCGGTATGGATAGAGAAAGTAAAAAAATATGCTCCTGTCAAAGAAGGATTTCATCTATCTCCCGTTTATCAATTACAGCCATTTAATATAGCCTTAAGAGGTGAATTTAAAGTTGGGATTCGATATGATTTTGAATTGGTAGAACATTCAAATCTTGGGATTTATTATTTTGATAACAAGGATGAGAAATGGACTTATGTTTCAACAGAGAATAATAGAAAAAAACAGATACTCTCCGCTTCCTTGGCCCAATTGGATGCNGTCACNATTATTCAGGATNTAGAACCNCCTATTATTCTNAGTATGCACCCTGGGAATGGAGCAGGNTATAANATTGAAGATATAAAAAATATTCNAATTATTGTTGATGATAAAATTTCNGGNATTGATGCAAAAGAAGAATCTTTTGAACTCTCTCTCAATGGGNATCCTCTCTATTTTTCATANCAGCCTNTAAAAAAGGAAATTTCTTATACTTTAGAACAACCCTTAAAAGANGGCCCACACCAAATTGATTTTAAAGTAAGTGACCGCTTTGGTAATACATCATCCAAGTCAGCCTTTTTTTCGGCCCATTAATGTTTTTTCCTTACAAAGATGATAATCCTAGGGTTTTAATTCCTTTTGTAACCTATAGTATACTGGGGATAAACATTTTTGTATTTCTGAGTCAATTATTTATCTTTTCATCNGATCCTGATTTGGGAAGAGCATTCGTTTATACTTTTGGTTTTATACCAGACAAATTCAATATAATCAATATATTTACATCAATGTTTTTACATGGAGGATTTGGCCATCTTTTATCGAACATGTGGTTTCTTTGGCTTTTTGGAGATAATGTAGAAAGTGTTCTAGGTCATTTGAAATATTTCCTTTTTTATCTAGTTTGTGGAATCGGTGCCGCAATTGGTCAATTTCTGATTTCACCATCATCTAATATCCCTATGATAGGTGCAAGCGGAGCCATTGCGGGTATTCTAGGTGCCTATATGATCAAATTTCCAAAAGCGAAAGTTCATGTTTTAGTTATATTTATTTTTATCACTACAATTGCTGTTCCAGCTCAAATTGTTCTGGGACTATGGTTTTTAATGCAATTAACTAGCGGACTTGGAACGTTAGGGATGGACACAACTGGGGGCGTTGCCTGGTTTGCCCATATTGGAGGATTTATTTCAGGAGTTGGATTGCTAAATCGCTTCCAGAGTTTTCGGTTAAAAATTTTATGAAGGAATTAATTATAAAAAAAGCTTTTGCTATGCGCACTAGAGCAATAGCCCCTTTTTCAAAATACAGAGTAGGAGCTGCTATTGAAACACAATCAGGAAAAATTATTGGAGGTTGTAATATAGAATCATCAAGTTTTAGTCTAACCTGCTGTGCCGAGCGGGTCACGCTTTTTCGTGCTTTAGCAGAAGGATACACTGTATTCAAATCTATGGCTGTTTCCACTAATAATGGTGGTATGCCCTGTGGTGCTTGTCGTCAAGTGATCTGGGAATATTGTGGAGATATCCCTATCTACATCTGTAATAAAAAGGAATGCATAAAAACTATATCATCTAAAAATTTATTACCCGATGCATTTGATAAATCAAAATTGTAACTATTAATTCCTATTAAATGAAAATTCTGGATAGATAAATAGTTATGATTTTAGAGTACAGATTTTTCTAAATGGATTATGTACAATACTATCAAATTATATTATTGTTGTTGAAGACATTCGTGTTTTGCATTATACTCAGATAAGAAAATCATTTTTTTTGAAATAATTTGATATGACCTTTTTAAAAACTGAATACAATTAAACAACTGAGTTCAAGGAATAAATAGTGGTGGATAAGCATAAAATCAGTTGTAAATCATTAGGTAAAAAAACTTTTTCCCATGGATAGTATATTCCTGAAAACAAAGAAACTTTTTGTAGATATTATATTCTTAGAAAGAAGTAAAAATTAAATATCTGTTTGTTTCACAATGCTAAGGTATAATTTTAACATAAAATGACACTTACGCCTGTAGACTCTGGATGGATTGAAGTTATATGCGGAAATATGTTTAGCGGNAAGACAGAGGAACTTATAAGAAGACTTCGTCGTGCCCAAATAGCTCAGATGAAAATTTCAATCTTTAAACCTAGGATTGATTCTCGTTATAGCGAAAACCAGATTGTGAGTCATAACCTATTGAAAATGGATTCTCGTATTGTAGATAAAGCAAAGGAAATTTTTGATTTTACAAAAGAAACTGATGTTGTCGGAATTGATGAAGCTCAATTCTTTGATAAATCTCTTATTGATATTTGTAAAAAATTGGCAGGAAATGGAAAACGCGTTGTGGTAGCTGGCTTAGATACAGATTACCGAGGTTTACCTTTTGGCCCAATGCCGGAAATTATGTGTGAAGCTGACTATCTAGATAAATTAAGAGCTATTTGTGTTAAGTGTGGAAATCCAGCATCATATACTCAGCGCACATCATCTGATTCAGAACAGGTTGTTATTGGTGAACTTGATAAATATGAAGCAAGGTGCAGAAACTGTTTTTCTTTCCCAGGATCTAACTAATGCAAAGATTTACTGGACTTATTGGTATTTTAATATTGTTAGGAATAGCTTATATATTATCTAATAACAAGAAATCTATTAAGCCTCGAATAATTATTTGGGGGTTAGGATTACAGGTTTTTTTTGCTATTATTATCCTAAAAATACCAGGAATCAAATCAAAGTTTTTTTTTNTTGATAAATTGTTTCAGAAATTAATTAGTTTTTCTGATCAAGGAAGTACTTTTTTATTTGAATCATTTGTTCCTGGAGTAGGATATCATGAAGCTATGATTAACTTTGCATTCCGGGCATTACCAGTAATTATATTTTTTTCCAGTTTAATTGCTGTTACATATCATTTCGGAATTATACAGTTTATGATAAAATGGATCGCAAAATTAATGGAAAAAACTATGAAAACAAGTGGAGCAGAAACATTAAGTGTTTCTGCAAATATTTTTGTAGGGCAGACAGAAGCTCCTATCTTAATACGTCCATTCATAAATAAAATGACTAATTCGGAATTAACAGCAATAATGACAGGAGGGTTTGCTACTGTTGCTGGTTCTGTATTGGCTCTATACGTTTTATGGCTAAACGTTATACCAGGTATTGCTGGACATATGCTGACCGCAAGCATTATGTCTGCACCTGCAGCATTGGTGATGGCAAAAATAATCTACCCAGAAACCGAACAATCAGAAACATTTGGAGATTTAAAAATAAGTACTGAAAAACAAGATGCAAATGCAATGGATGCACTTGGGAGNGGAGCTTCTGACGGATTAAAACTAGCCGCAAATGTTGGAGCTATGCTGATTGCATTTGTATCTATAATCGCCATGATAAATTTTTCTCTAGATTATTTTTTTGGCACAACTATTGAGGCACTATTAGGAATTATCTTTCAACCTCTTGCTTGGTGTATGGGGATTCCATGGGATGAAGCAAAAATTACTGGAAGGCTCATGGGTGAAAAAATTGTATTAACTGAATTAATTGCCTATTCAAACTTAGGAGAAATTATTAATAGTAATGCTATCTCTGAACGTTCAGCAATTATTACTAGTTATTCACTATGCGGTTTTGCTAATCTTGGATCAATAGGAATCCAATTAGGAGGGATTGGAGGTATCGCACCAGAAAGAAGAAAAGATCTATCTAAGTTGGCTTTTAAAGCTATGATAGGAGGAGCGCTGGCATCCTGGTTAACGGCAACAATTGCAGGGATATTAATTTAAAAAGGAATTAATAATCATGAAATTATTAATAATGGGACCTCCAGGAGTAGGTAAGGGGACCCAAGCAAAACAAATAAAAGTACATTTTGATATTCCGCACTTATCTACTGGCGAGATACTTCGTTCTGAGATTAAAAAAAAATCTATTATAGGGGAAACAGCAAAAATTTATATGGGAGCAGGGAAGCTGGTTCCTGATGAAATACTACTTAATATAATTAAAGAATATATTTCAAAACCAGAATGTAAAACTGGATATTTGTTGGATGGTTTCCCTCGGACATTGCCTCAAGCTGATGGGCTAGAAACAATTATGGATGATTTTGGACATACATTAAATGCGGTAATTAGCCTAACCGCTAATCAAGATGAATTAATAAAAAGATTGGTCAAGAGAGGGCTGGACTCTGGTCGAAATGATGATACGCTTAAAATAATTAGAAGTCGACAAAATATCTATTGGGGGCAAACTGCACCTTTATTAGACTTTTACCGTTTAAAGGGCATCTTAAAGGATGTTGATGGTATTGGTAAAATTTCAGAAATAACAACTCGTATATTAAGAAAATTAAATTAAAATGCTCAAAGTTGGACTTACAGGAGGAATTGGTTGTGGAAAAAGTACAGTAAGTGCTTTTTTCTCGGAATGGGGAGCTTATATCTTTGATGCGGATAAAATAGGTCAAAAGATCCTAAAAGAAAATGAGACTGCTCAAAATGAGATTATTGCTGAATTTGGAACAGATGTTTTAGGCGCTGATAATAAAATTGATAAAAAAAAATTATCAAGGATTGCATTTCAAGATGAATACCATCAACTAAGAATAAATACAACAATTCANCCCTATATATTTCGTGAAATAGATAAGCAGTTTGATAAAATCCNAAAAAAAGGNNAACATAATCTCTTTGTACTAGATGCNGCTTTAATATACGAATCGGGTGCNGATACACATATGGATTATATCATAGTGGTAACATCTAGGATGGGNTTAAGGACNGAAAGAGTTATGGANCGNGGAGGNCTTACTAGAGATGAATTTTTACAACGGGTCAATNTACAATGGNCTGATGAAGATAAAATACACTTAGCAGATTTCGTTATCCANAATAATAGTACGGAAAATTCTGTAAAANANGAAGCGAGAATGATNTTCGANAAATTATNATAAATTATCGNTTTTTTCTCAATGCTANTGGTTTATCCAAAATTTCCTTCGCAATAATTCCCTTTTTCAAAGAANTAGTTGTATTAAAAATTTTTACCAGANTTTTNTAATCAAATGTTGAATGTCTGATNGGNGTTTTTTCTTGATNTATTAAACGACGATTGTTNAATCTCCNNTCAATNGTANTACGCTTAATAAAATTNGGATCTTTCATCNATAGGGNCATCTTGANCCTCAGATATTGGCTCTAAATNATTNTNCACATNTTCCTGAANNTCATATCNTTGTGNTATATATTCATCATTTTCATCATTANAAACTTGTTTTTTAGAAATGATTTCANCATCGATAATTCCTTGAGATTTAAGAAATTTTTCAAAAAAATCTGTAGCCTTTAAATTTTCAGGTTTATCTTCAGAATCCCAATCGGGNTNATCCTCAATATCTTTANGAATTATTTTTTGCTGTCTCTTTTTCAAATAAAGAGATAGAGCATAAAACAATACTAGAAAAATCCATTCCATCTTATATGTTTTTNTACNTTGATTGGATTAAATAATTATTTATCAANTTNAATTCTANNNTTTANANTTATAAGATATNAAACCGTNTAGAACTTAAATCCNATTAAACNTTTTCTTNATCATCACTANTTTGATCAGATTCAGATNTATCAGAACCTNCAATGGAATTTCTCATNCCTGTNTCGGATTTTATATTTTGCATATTATAATAATCAAAAATNCCNATATTCCCCTCNCGAAAAGCAAAAGNCATAGCAAGTGGNACCTCTGCTTCTGNTTCCACAACTTTTGCCTTCATTTCTTGTGTNTTTGCTTTCATTTCCTGTTCTTGAGCTACAGCCATAGCNCGACGAGTTTCTGCTCTTGCCTGAGCAACTTGNAGATCTGCTTCTGCTTGATCAGTTTGTAAAGCAGCNCCAATATTTTTCCCCACATCNAGATCNGCAATATCAATTGANAATATTTCAAATGCTGTTCCAGCATCCAAACCTTTATCTAAAACAGCNCGGGANATATTATCAGGATTTTCAAGAACTTCAGAGTAGGTACCTGCAGANCCTATCGCACTNACAATCCCTTCTCCTACTCGAGCAATTATAGTATCATCTGTAGCCCCCCCAACTAAACCTGCCANGTTTGTTCTTACTGTAACTCTAGCTCTNGCCTTNAGCTCAATACCATCCTTAGCAACTGCCGCTAGGTAACCATCAATAGGCGCATTAATTACCTTAGGATAAACACTAGTTTGAACTGCCTCTTTAACATCCCTTCCAGCAAGATCAATTGCGGTAGCAGTTTCAAATGGTAAAGGTATATTTGCTTTATCAGCAGCAATAAGAGCTTTAACAATATTTTCAACCTGACCGCCAGCCAAGTAATGGGTTTCTAACATATCCGTGTTGATTTGATTCAAGCCTGCTTTGTGTAAATTTATTACTCCATCTGTTACTAGCCTGGGGGAAATTTTTCGCAATCGCATTCTAATAAGATCCACTATGCCTATTCTACCTATCCCCAAAGAGACAATACCTTGAATCCACAATCCTACTGGTACAAAGTACAACAGTAATAGAATAACAATAACAATAACAAATAACATAACTATACTTACTATAGGCATTACTTATACTCCTTCAATTAAATTTTTATCTACTTTTCTCACAACTATACGATTACCATCAACTGATAGAACCTCTACTGAGGTACCTTTTTCTAAAAATTCACCTTCACTTATTACAAAAAATTTTTGATTATCTATCTTGGCCCATCCAGATGGATGTAAATCAGATTCTGCTTCCCCAGTTTTCCCAGTTAATTTTTCCCATCCAAATGTAGTAGTATAACCATCTTCTTTTTTTTGGATATCTGGAGAAGTTAATTGTTTCCAAAATTCAGTTTTAATCATCATTTTAATAAGAAAATATAAACCAATTGCTCCTCCAATAATTCCAATCAATAAACCGTCTGTAGCTTGGGATAATATCTCATCAGAAACAGGGACATCAGGAAGTAAAAGCATATAAAGCCCATATACCATAAGCAATATCCCTCCAATTCCAGCAATTCCAAAACCAGGGATTACCAATGCTTCTAGAAATAAAAACCCTATTCCTGCAAAAATGAATAAAAAATCAGACATAGTAGCTAATTTTGCTATGTAAGATGCCCCCAAAGATAGAATCAAGCAAGTTAGGCCAACGAAGCCAGGGATTCCCCACCCTGGACTCTGAAGCTCAAATAAAATTCCTAAAAATCCAAATGTAGTAAGCAGTGAAGCTACAACAGGGTTTGTTAAAAAACGAACGATGCTCTCTGACCAATTTTCAGTTGATTCTATTATATTAACTTTTGATAAACCAAGTGAATCCAACAGAAGCTTAATATTTTCTACTGTCCCATCGGCAATTTTATACTTTATAGCTTGCTGTGTAGTTAGAGAAATAAGTTTTCCTTCTTTCCTCCCCTCCAGATCATCTACAATAATAGAATCTCCATTTATTACAATATGATTAAAGGATAATTCTTCATCCACCATACCTCTGGCTATTGCTGTATTTCTATTTCTTTTCTCAGCAGTAGAAGCCATTTCTTCTCTCATAAAACTGATCACCTTTTCACTCCCCTTTTTCCCAGACATATCAACAGCAGTTGCAGCTCCAATTGAAGCCCCTCCAGTCATATATATTTTTTCACAAGAAAGAGATATAAGTGCTCCTGCAGATATAGCCCTACGGTTTATAAATGCTACTGTTAGCAAATCAGAATCTAAAATAGCATCTTTGATTTGAGTAGCGGCATCTACACGTCCACCAAAAGTATCGATATCAAAAATTACTGCTAAGGCTCTGTTTTTTTCTGCTTCAGCAAGTTCTCGAGAAATATATGGGGGTAATCCAAGATCTATTGTCCCCTGGATAGGGATTCGGTAAACGACATTAGAGTAAATAACTGATGATAGTAATAAAAGAAAAAGTAAAACCCTTTGCATAGTCACCGAATTTCATACTATTATAATTAAGTGTAAAACAAATTCCTTTAATCGTAAATAAAAAACATTAATGTAATTTTATATGATATTATGAGAAAATATGAAATCATTACATACTCATTTTTAAAATATTTAAAGAAATATCTATCCTTAATTTCTTCAAAACAAAGAATAAAGTTATCGCAAAAAATAGCTGGATTTATTTATCACAACTTGAATATGAGGCAGGATATGGCACGAAAAAATATTCAACGTGTATTCCCTAATAGGTCGGAAAAATGGGTTGAATCAGTTTTATCATCTTGTTTTGAATTTGCAACAAATAATTTTATTCAATTCATATCCTTTCCCCATTCTTGGGAAAATTCACACTATGATATAATTGGTAGAAATGTGTTGGATAATGCTTTAAGGAAAAAGAAGGGTGTTATTTTTTTATCAGCCCATTTTGGGCCTTGGGAAATGATGGGTGTATGGTTAGCAAAAAACAATTATCCAATTACAGGAGTAGCCTACCGACAAAAAAATAATGGGGCAAATAATTTTTTTAAAGAACAACGGGAACTAAGCGGAGCCAGGCATATTTTTAAGAAAGAATCTTTTAAAAAGATGTATGAAATTCTTAATAAAGGTGAAATTTTGGTTTTGATCAGTGACCAGGATGCCAGAAGAAAGGGTGTTTTTGTGGATTTTTTAGGGATAGAAGCATCGACACCAAAAGGAGCAGCTATCTTTCATAATGAAACTAACGCACCTATGATCGTCGGTACTTGTATCCAAACAGGACTACAAAGATTTCAGATCGAATTTTTATCTGTCAATCCAAAAAATAATAGTATAAAAGAAATAACTCAAGCTTATACATCCATATTTGCATCATATATTCAACTTTATCCCAAACAATATTTTTGGTTTCACCGTCGTTGGAAAACCTTACCAATTGATATTTAAAATATAAAATATATTTATCAAATGAAGAGAATTAGTTTGAATTCTACAGGTATAATCAATGCCTGTTGTAATGTTTTAATAAAAGGAAAAGTAATTGTATATCCAACTGATACATTATATGGCTTTGGAGTTAATGCAAACAATAGAGAAGCAATAAAAAAAATAAATCGGATAAAGCGTCGTACTATGCCCCTAAGTGTTTTAGCGCCTGATAAAAGGACTGCTTTAAGTTGGATGAGATTGTCGAAAAACGAAAAAATACTAGTATCAAAAATATTAGGCGGCAATACAACAGTTATTGTTCCTATTTTGAAAGACATTGTTGATTCATTAATAACTGGGAATGATAATACTTTAGGAATACGAATTCCAGATCATCCATTTTGCAATAAACTTTCTAAAAAATTTGGAGGCCCCATAACAACAACCAGTGTAAATCGAACAGGGAATCCTCCAATGGTTAATCCAGATGAAATTTATGAAGAATTTAAAAATGAATTAGATTTATTGATAGAAGACGGAACTATTGCAGGACGTGGATCATCAATTTATATTTATGAAAATGGTGTATTAAAGAAAATAAGATAGTGATAATTCTGATTTTTTTACTTACTTCTAACTTGGTGAAATGCGAACCAATGCCTTTCGATATTGGTGAAAGTTTTAATTATAATGTTTTCTTTTCTGGTCTTCAAGCGGGGCATGGTAAATTATCAGTTATTAAACTGGATACTGTACAAAATCTACCTTCCTATCATGTGCGTTTTAGTACTTGGACAACTGGGTTTACAAACAAAATATACCCTATAAAGGATCGAATTGATATATGGCTTGATAAAAATACATTAAAAACTCTAAGAGTAGATAAAAACATTCAAGAAGGTAATTATAAAAAAAATTCTAAATCTTTTTTTAATCATAATGATGGATTAGTTGTAGTCGATGGGGATTCTATATCAGTCCCCAAAGGAATAATATCACCATATTCACTATTTTATTCATTACGCAATAAAATAATTCCAGAATTAAATGGAACCAATTTAAAAATTATAGATGGGAAAAAAGTAACTGAATTAAAATTAATCGTAGAGTCTCAGCAAAATGTAATAATTCCTGGAGGGAATTTTTTATGCAATAAAGTATCACCTGTTAGAAACGATAAAAAGGAATTCAAAAATAAAGGTGAAATATCAATATGGTTTTCCGAAAAAATGCCAGAACAAATACCTGTCAAAATATGGATAAAATTAAATTACGGTTCTTTGAAAATGGAATTAGAAAACTGGGTCAATTAAATAAACGCGAAATATCATTATAAACTACCGTTACCATTAATAGTAGCAAAAAAGTCATACCAATCTGTTGGATTACAATTCTCGATTTTAGGGTAAGAGGCCTGCGTATAAAACTTTCTATTAATAAAATAAATATATGCCCACCATCTAATCCTGGAATTGGTAATATGTTTAAAAAGGCTAGATTTACACTTATGAGTGCCATAAAAGACAGAAGTGGTATCCAGCCCTCATTTGCTGTTTGCCCAGCAAGTTGAGCAATCATGATAGGGCCTCCAAGATCTGAAACTGATGCTACACCTTTAGTTAACATTTTTATACTCATAATTATCATACCAACACTATTTAAAGTTGCACCAAAACCAGAAATAAGTGCATCGCCAAATAAAATATCAGAGTAAATGATCTCAGGGACGATACCTATCATTCCCAAAGTATCCATCTCATTATCGGAATTTGGAATAATCATTGATGTCGTAATTAAAGATATATCAAATTTAATTTTATTTCTATCTATAGTTAGTGTAATAGGTGTATTAGGGATTTTATGAATTTTATTTGTTAATTCTTCCCATGTATTTATTTTAGACCCATCAATTGCAATAATTCTATCACCTGGCAAAACCCCTGCTTCATGAGCTGGCATATCAGGTCTAAGTTCAGAAACGACAGGTTCATCTACAATTTCTGCAGTTCCTTGAACATAGGAGATACCAGAAAAAATAATAAATGCCGTAATTAAATTCATAATCACTCCAGCACTAAGGACCCAGTATTTAGCCCACGTTGGTTTAGACATAAACTCATCTGGAGCATCAGTTATCTGGTTATCTAGGCTCTCATCAATCATACCAGCCATTTTTACATATCCGCCAAGAGGAATCAAAGCTAGAACATATTCCGTTCCAGATGCTATTCTTTCTTGTCTTTTAATTTGTTTTTCATAAACTGGGCTCCATATAAGTTTTCCTCCCACATTTTTATAAAAATAGAATCGAATATTCCAACCATAAGATATTGATGTTATAGAAATAAATCTTGGCGGAAAACCAATTGAAAATCTCTCAACACGAATTCCAACAGACCGAGCAGCAATAAAATGCCCCAATTCATGAACGAAAACTAAAACGCCCAATACAAATATTGTTGCCCAAAGAAATGTCATTTAATATAAACTAACCTATTTTTTAACAAAAAAAAACTATTCTTGTTCCAAATCAATTAAAGTTTAAAACTGTTTTATAAACCCAAGCATCTAAATATTTTAANTCNTNNAGATTNGGNTGTTCTNTCCAATNATGTGNATTCATTATCANTTTATTTATTTTAGGGATATCAATGAATTTAATTTCTTTATTTAAAAANCGTTNAACAGCATAATCATTTGATAANTTAAGTGCAGCAGGAGCTGTNCCAAGTTTNTTTAATGATTCAAAAGCCAATGATATACATGGGAATTTNTNTATATCTGGCTCTTCAAAAGTCATATCNCCACATGAAAAAAANTCCAATTTTTCCCAAGGTGCATATAAATGNCTTGGATATGTTAATGCATATTGTATTGGGATTTTCATATCNGGGATACCCATNTGTGCTTTAATAGAACCATCNTTTAGNTCAATCATNGANTGGATAATTGATTGNGGGTGTATAACTATCTCGATATCAGTATANTTAAAATCAAANAACCAAAACGCTTCAATNACTTCCAAACCTTTATTCATCATTGTGGCACTATCTACAGNAATTTTTTTCCCCATATNCCAGTTAGGATGATTNAATGCTTCTTCTACAGAAATATTTTCAAAAGTGTTTAATGGTCTATTCCGAAAGGGNCCTCCACTTCCAGTAAGAATTAATTTCTGAATATCACTTATATTTTCNCCTNCCATGCATTGCCAAATAGCNGAATGNTCACTNTCNACNGGGTATAATTTTGNACCACTTTNTTCCATAGCNTGTTTAATTATTGCNCCTGCCATTATTANACTTTCTTTATTCGANAGGGCAACATCAACTCCATTGGAAANAGCATTNAGAGTTGGCTCCATACCCGNGGCTCCAACCAATNCATTTAACATNATATCAACATCATCTCTTAAAGANAGTTCAAGAAGNCCATCTCTTCCCTCTAATANTTCGACCCCTTTTNCACTTANTGAATTTTTTACTTCATTACAAGNATCTGGATTAACAATTGCTACTGTTTTAGGTTTAAATCTTTTTATCTGATCAATAAGGAGAGNGCNATTNGANTGAGCAGACAAATAAAGAACTTCTAAATCNTNTGAAAGATANTCTATAACCTTTAATGCATTTACTCCNATCGAACCAGTAGACCCNAGAATTGATATTTTTTTCATATTAAATNTTCTTCTGAANAAAAAATGANATAAAACTCCGATCNGGATTAANCTTAAAACCNATCCCNNCNCTTAAACCAACAATATCAAGCATTGNNTCGGAACCNAAATAATTAGTTCTNCCTTCGANNTTTGAAGGTATTANTTCTATATTTTTATAGGTNTTCTGCTTAAAATAATTAGNACCTGCTCCAANCCGTATTAATAANGTTTTCCATGAAAACCATTTNCTTANATCAAAAGTAAATGATTTCATTTGGAAGCTATANAGTCCATTCANATCTACCCGCTGAATAGAAAAAACCCAGCTTCTNTTTTTTTTATTTCCAAAAAAATATTGCAANCCAGCACCAATAACCTGCGGCTGNTCAGTTGTAGAAGAAAACCTAAATATTTTNCCNGATAGTGCCAAATTATTNGTTATTTTAATNGCCAAATTCGCATCTGGNAATACCCATTTTTCATCATTNAAAGGTTTTAATAACCNTAAATAACCAAGACTTATTAANAAACGTTTTGANTCATATGGACTAAAAGCTGCAGTTCTNCTTANCCAGAAAGCGGAATAGNATACAACTTTTTGAGCGTNTAATTCCGAANGNCTATCTAATCGAAAATTGGGATTNCNACCAATAAGTATTTCTANTAGNAATAATAAAATCCAAATAATTTTCATTATTATAANTCAGATTATTCCCCGCNCCGAAGAACGTATAAANTCCAGTATANAATTTTTGTATTTCGATTTNTTTTGTTCAGANTCAATTTTTTNAAGNGATTCTTTGCGATTCAATNCTGATCTAAAANAAATAGTGTAAATTTNTTTTATNTTTTTTCTTTCCNCNTNAGAAAANCCTCTTCTTTTCAAACCAANTTGATTAATACCAGCAAANGATAANGGTTCATTAGCAGCTAGNANATAGGGAGGTATATCNTGCGTTACCTTGAATCCTGCCCCNACAAAAACATGCTCNCCAATTCTNCAGAACTGATGGACNAANACNNCACCACCTAAAGATGCCCAANTACCTATATTNACATGCCCACCCATAGTTGTCATGTTTGCTAAAATTACGTTATTNCCCAATACACAGTCATGTGCAACATGTACATATGCCATGAGTAAACAATCAGAACCAATAANAGTTTTACCCAAAGCTTTTGTNCCTTTATTAATAGTTACATATTCACGAATTGTNGTTCTATCACCTATACATGTANTGGTTTTTTCTCCATTAAATTTTAAATCTTGGGGNACTTCCTCCAATAGAACAATTATGATATATGTTNCAAGCATTCCCAATGNTTGTTCCAGNACAAATTGTAACATGGTTTCCCACAAAAGTNNCATCACCAATAATAACATCNGCNTCAATTATGCTATAAGGNCCAANANTTACATTNAANCCAAGCTNTGCATCNGGATTTACAATAGCAGTAGGGTGAATTAGNNTNGGNATATTAAGCTCCAGCCCGGTTGACAATATTTGCTGAAACTAATCCCTCTGCTACCAATGCATTATNCACAAAACAACTNCCTTNAAACCTACATATATTNAGTCTTCGTTTNGCAATAATTACATCTATTTTTAATTGATCNCCTGGAAAAACAGGTTGACGAAAACGTGCTCCATCAACTCCAGATATAAAGGCATTTTTTTTAAGCGGATCATCTAAAGTATTCAAAAGTAAGAATGCNCCTGTCTGAGCAATNCACTCCAATAAATAAACNGCTGGCATTATCGGTTGATCTGGNAAATGGCCTTGAAAATANGGCTCATTTATTGTGANATTTTTTAATGCTGTGACAGATTCNCCNGGTATTAATGATTNGATTTTATCAATCAANAAAAAAGGATATCGATGTGGCAAAATATCAGAAATTTCCTTTAGATTAAATTCTGTTTTATTCTTNAAATCACTCATGCAAAATTNTTGTTTAAAATCTTATTTAANTCATNACGGTACTCCTGCTTTAATTTTTTTACAAACTCTACATTGCTAGCATGACCAGCNCGAGCGGCCGTTACATGGCCTNTAATAGGAACTCCAAGTAATGCTAAATCTCCTATTAAATCTAAAGTTTTNTGTCGTACAGGTTCATTTTTNTATCTTAAAACTTTNCCATTTAGAATACCATTNCTCCCATTTAATATANTGTGTTCAATCCCAAATANNTTCTTAAGACGATTAATTTCATTTTNGTCTATGTCTTTATCAANAATTACAAGAGCATTCTCTAAGCTNCCNCCTTTTATGAGACCCGATTCTTTTAACATTTCTACTTCACTTAAAAAACAAAAGGTCCTGGCTGGAGCAACTTCAACAACAAANTCCTCTTCCATATTGTAAATAGCTTCGTATTGAGTCCCCAATGCAGGCAATGGATANTCTACCATAAATGTGATTCTAAAACTNTCNGATGGAATTACATGAATATCAATNTCACGGTAAGGATCTGTATAATTAACTGCTCGAGTTATTTCCAACACATGTCTTTTTTGNNNTTGCTCTTTTATNCCTGCTCTTAAAAGNACATCAACAAAATCTTTAGCACTACCATCCATNACAGGTGTTTCTTTACCAGTGAGTTCAATTAATACATTATCCAATCGTAGNCCGCTAACTGCNGCTAATGCATGTTCTACTGTATGGATCCGAACATCATTTTCTTCAATAGTAGTTCCTCTAGAAATATCTACTACATGATTGATATCNGCCTTGATCTCTGGACANCCTGGNATATCAGACCGGATGAANCTAATNCCAGNNTTCTCNTTCGCTGGATGAAATGTAATNGATGTNTCTACTCCAGTGTGTAANCCTACGCCCNTACANGAAATNGATCTNCGAATAGTCTTTTGTTTTCTTANCATANNTCAAATTTAATTTTCTTTTTNAGNATTTAANANTTNATGTAACNTTTTTTTNATATACCTTATTTCCNAAACCANTGCNTCTCTNTTGTGATGATCACGGACTTCTCTAGCAGGATAACCTGCATACATTTTACCTCCTTCTAAAGATTTTGTNATACCTGATTTAGCNGCAAATNTCGAATTNTCACCTATCGTAACATGAGGNACAACTCCTGNTTGNCCACCNAATGAACAAAAATTTCCAATAGTAACACTACCAGCAATTCCAACCTGCGCAGTAATAAAACATCCTTNCCCAATAGTAACATTATGACCTATGTGAACCAGGTTGTCAATTTTGGTCATTTCNCCTATTCTGGTAGACCCAATTGTTGCTCTATCAATAGTTGTATTAGAACCAATCTCCACATTATCACNAATNAAAACATTNCCAATTTGNGGGATTTTTTCATGTGNATNTTCCCCTGGTACAAAACCGAATCCATCACAGCCAATCACAGTCCCGCTGTGAATAATTACTTGATTCTTGATTTCAATATCATGATAAACTGTAACATTAGGATATAACCTACAATATTCTCCTATAGTTGTTCCTTCTCCTATATAAACATTTGGTCCTATCCAAGATTCGCTTCCTATAACTACATTATTTTCAATTACCGCTCCAGATTCAACCATTACATTATTTCCTATATTTGAATTGGGATGAATAAAAGATTCTTGATGAATATTCTTTTTCACTTTCTGTTTAGGATAAAATAATTTTATTGTTTTAGCAATAGCTAGCTGCGGATTATCTACTATAATACCATCTTTCCCAGCAAGGTGATCGGGGTTTTTAACCAAAATTGCCGATGCAGTTGTATTAGATATAAATTTTTTATACCGCATATTCCCTAGGAAAGAAATAGTTCCAGGATTACTGTTTTGAATTTCTGATACTCCTGTAATCACTAAATCTGGATTTCCCGATACGCTGCCACCTACGTAAGTCGCAATCTCACTTAGGGTAAACTTCAATGTTATTTATTATTCGGAGCCTAGATTTCCTAATTCATGCAATACATCATCAGTAAGATCAAACTTCGGCTTGAAATACAATAATCCAACCGAAGCATCTATGATATAGTCATATCCACCAGCAATTGCAACCTTATCAACTGCTTTTTTCACTTTTCCAAGTATATCGTATTCTAATTGAGCTTGTTTTCGCATTAGTTCACCCTGGGGTCCGATTTTTTCTGCTTGATACGTTTGAGCTTGTCTTTCCATTTGCTCGATTTCTTGTTTTATGCTAGCACCTTTATCTAGAGCCATTAACCGCTTAACTTCATATTCCTGCTTAAGGCTATCCATTTTCAAAACCATCTGATCAAATTCAAATTGAACCTTCCTATACTCTAATTGTAGTTGAGATTCTGCTTCTTTGAATTCCTCATATTCAGTTCGTATTCTTTCAGACAGAATATAACCAATTTTTAATTGCGCATTAGCTTTATTTGAGAATACAAAAAAACAAGATAAGAAAAATATTTTTTTAAAATATAGTTTCACTATTTTCTCCTTCTTTTTAAAATTGTTGTCCAAATGTAATTGTAGTTTTCCACTGACCTACTTTTTCTCCATCCTCGAAATGATCGAAGCCATAACCAATATCAAAACCCAACATTCCAATCATAGGCATAAAGAAACGTATACCAGCTCCGACCGCACGTTTTAAATCCAATGGTCCTTGACGAGGAAAATCAAATCTTTCCATTAAATATGGAGATGCCCAAACATTACCCATCTCAGAAAAAACCAATCCATATACAACAGGGTTTTCTGAAAAAGGAACACGAAACTCAGTATTGAATTTTACCATTGCATCACCCCCAACTGGNCTACCAGAANTAGTTAATGGNCCTACTCTATTATCATCATATCCTCNNAATGGATTACCATAAGGNATCCCATTTCCTCCCATTATAAANCTCTCATCAAAAGGAATAATTGTTCGCTCATTATCATAAGATGGNATAGCCTTAACGATTCCCAATTTGAGCGAAGTCTTTAATACAAATTTCCAGAATGTAGGTGTATAATATTCTAGATTCAATATNTGTTTATGAAAATCTTCATTNCCTCCAAGGAACCCNCCTGCCAATGTTGATTTCAGTGAAAAGACTGATCCAATANTTGTGAATTCTGGNCGATCTCGACTATCACGACGTATAGTTTGGGTAATATTTATCCCATCTGTTTCTACCATACCNCCNGTGTATCGNTCTAAATCAGANTGGCTTCCTTCATATACCTTGCGAACAAGTTGAAATGACCAAGTNCCACGAAAAAAATCNTCAGGCCACTTGAAAATTCTNCCCCAAGTAAAAGATCCACCTGCTAANGTAAAATTTAGAGGTGAATAATACATNGACGAACTTCCACGAAATGTATAAAAAATTGATGCTCCAAGTAAATTCTTTGTATCGTTTACCATCGGATCTGTAAAACTAAGGCTCGCAGATTCATACTTTGAAGGTGTTGTGTTTCCATAAACGCTATAATTNGTTCCAACATTAAAACTNACATTTAGACTTTGTCCTTTNCCNCGAAAGTTAGGTAATGCTAAACCCCCTCCACCCATAATACCATAAGTTTGAGTAAAGCCCATATTCGCATTTGCCTGACCAGCGGGCTTCTCTTCAACTGTAATTTCAATATCGACATTATCTTCATCTATAGGAACAACATCTGGGACTACATTNGAGAAAAAATTAAGTAGCCATACTTCACGTTGACTACGTATCAAACGATCTCGATTAAATACATCACCNGGGAAGATTCTTAATTGACGNCGAATAACATTTTCTCTTGTACGTGTATTCCCNCGTATTANAATGTGATTTACATAGACTTTATGGTTCTCAGTAATTGAAAAATGCACATCTAATGAATCTTCCCCNACAGGTGTAATNTTAGGCTCAATACGNCTCCATATATANCCTCTATCCATATACANACCTTGTACTCGATCAAAAACAGCTAAATTAAAATCTTCTTCACTGTAATTGTCNCCTTTNGTTATGGAAAGTGAANGATTNAAAACTTNNGTATCAAAAAGAGTATGTCCANCCCAAGTNAGATTNCGATATTTATANANAGGNCCTTCNTCAATATTTAAAACAAGATCAATCCTGTTTCGCTCNNNATCCAATTCTAATGTATCACTAACAATTTTAAAATCTTTATAACCTTTATTTTTATAAAAGGTTTTTATCAAATTAAGATCCTCATTATATTTTTTTTCATCAAATGGACCTCTCCAAAATAGGTACCATCTCTGCTTTTTTGTTTCTTTCATTTTATAGCGTAAGCGGAAGTCTGAAAAAGCATTATTCCCTTTAAAAATAATATTTGCAATTTTTATTTTACTATTCTCTTCTATAGTAAAAACAATATCTTTTACGAGTGTCTCAGCTTTGCCTCCATAAAGTGTTGAAGGATTATCAGGTTTAATTAATCGCGCAGAAATATGAGTGTTCAAATAACCTTTTTCTTCATATAGTTTTTTTAATTTTAGCGATATCTCATTAATTGTATTTGGCCGTATCCGCTGACCTTTCGTCAATTCTAATTCTTCATCAAATTTTTTATTTTTTATTTTTTTATTTCCTTTAAAGCGAAGTTCTCCCAGTATAGGATTTTCACTAACAACAATTGTGATGCTAATACCTTTTGGNGATTCATTATCATACCTGATTTGTATATCTTGNAANAACCCCAAATTCCATAGACGCTTAATTGCTCTTTGAAATTCTGANGCAGAAACTGTCAGCCCTTTTCTNAGACCNGAAGTAAATATAATTGTATTTTCTGATGNTAAAANATTACCATCAACACTCACATCAAATAGTTTGATTNCCTGAGTTTGTTGGNAGATTGCAATCTTCCACAANGAAATAAATAATANAATACATNTAANTAACTTCAAATAGACACCTGCTCACTTACCTTNCCAAAACGCCTTTCTCNGGATTGATAATCTAAAATTGCTTCTAGAAATTCTTTTTCACGAAATTGNGGCCAATAAGTTTCAGTTAAAAAAATTTCTGAATATGCAATCTGCCAAAGCATAAAATTACTTAATCTATTTTCACCNCTGGTTCTAATCAANAAATCTGGATCTGGTACCGATGATGTAGATAATTCACGACNGAAAATAACTTCATTAATATCTTTCAANTCTATTNTNCCANTAACGACNTTTTTTGCAATACAATAAGCCGCTTTTACTATTTCCTGTCGGCTTCCNTANCTCAGNGCTAAACAAAGATTTAAACCATNATTCTTTTCAGTTAGANTAATTCCATTTTTAATACCTNNCCTAGTTGATTTAGGCAATTGNCTNAAATCNCCAATAGTAGTAAAACGAACGTTATTTTTATGNAGTTCTTTTATTTCAATNTTNATTGTCTTTAATAATAGCTTCATAAGNGNACCAACCTCATTTTTTGGTCGATTCCAATTTTCAGTGGAAAAAGTATAAAGAGTTAAATGCTTCACTCCTATTTCACCACAGATTCTTGTGATCTCTCTAACAGAATTGATTCCTTCTTTATGACCAGCAAGACGAGGTAAATCTTTAGATTTAGCCCATCTTCCATTTCCATCCATTATAATAGCAATATGAACAGGGATTCGACCTGTAAGAATCTTTCTTCGAAGTGATTTTATCATGATAAGTAGGAAAAANCGGGCGAAGTTAACTCTGGATGTATTCTGAAAACAACCAGCATAATCCTACAGTAAACCAATTTGGCAATTATTAAAAGAAGAAAAAAAAATACTGATTTTTCATATATTATCTTAATGAATTAATTAGTAGTTCTGCTATAGTGGAATAAATATTGGTAATTGAAGATTTTGGATCTTTTTTTACAATAGGGACACCCTCATCTGTTGAAGCCATAACAATTTGCGAAATAGGAATTTCCCCCAATAAAGGAACTCCTAGTCTAATACTTTCTCTTTCACCNCCACCTTTTTTAAAAAGATCTAATTCTATATTAAATGAACCATCTTTATTTACTTGAACNATCTGNTCATTAATNATCATGGTTGAAGAAGAATAATCTGANAATTTNCCATCTATANTATATCCCGACATATTTTCTATAACTCCTAATACTGGNGTATTTACTTTTTTNAACATATCAGCNCCTTTACGGACATCNGCCAACGCTATATCTTGGGGNGTNGTNACTATGACAGCTCCAGATATTTTTAGTTTTTGAGTTAGTGTTAGTTGAATATCTCCTGTTCCTGGNGGAAGATCAAGAACCATAATATCCAATTCACCCCATTTTACATCNNGAAAAAATTGTTCTGTCATACGAGAAACAAGAGGGCCTCTCCAGATTGTTGGTGTTTCATTACCACTAATAAATCCAAAACTCATTACTTCCATTCCATAACACTGTAGAGGAATAAGCTTATTATCTGCAGTTATCTTCGGTTGCTCATTAATTCCCATTATAATCGGAAGTGAAGGACCATAAATATCAAGATCAAGTAAACCAACTTTTTTACCTTGAAGTTGAAAAGCACAAGCCAAGTTTGCAGCGACAGTCGACTTCCCAACGCCTCCTTTTCCGCTGGCTACAGCAATAATATTTTTTACATTTTCCAAAGAGTCCGATGATTGAGTCCTATTTGGACTGGAAGAGATATCTTGTTTTGTTAAATTCTCATAAATTTTAACATTAACCTTTTTGAACACTGTTGCTAATTTTTCTTTTACCTCATCTTTAACAACGTTTTTCTTTTCAGTATTCTGAGATGTTATATTTAATGTTACAGTTACTGCCCGATCATTAATCTCTATATCTTTTATCATTCCAAATGATACAATATCACGTTTGAAACCAGGATACTTGACCTCGCTTAAAATTTTAATTACATTTTCTTTTTTCATAAATATACCAGAAAAAAAACGGCTGCAAAATTACAGCCGTTATAACAAAATGGTATTATAATACAATATTATCCAGTGTATTCTTGTCCAAACCATTCATAATTAATTTTAATAAAATTATTCCACTCATCTGGAACTTCACTTTCTTCAAAAATAGCTTCAACTGGGCATTCTGGTTCACAGGCTCCACAATCGATGCATTCTTCTGGATCAATATAAAGTTGCTTTCCTTCGGGGTCAAAACCATCTTCTTTAGCTTCTGCTCCTGCACCCGTTTTATCATCAGGCCCATGTATGCAATCAACTGGGCATACTTCTACGCAAGCTGTATCGCACGTACTTACACAAGGCTCACAAATAATATATGTCATATTTAATCTCCCTTACTAAATATTGTGGCGTTTATTAACTCGCTAATTTAAATTGATAAATTGATTGTGTAAAATGTTTTGGTTTAATATTTAAAATTGATGAGCCACCATTAACTTATTTAATGAATTATAAAAATACTTTCTACATATACATTGACCTTAAAAAAGTACAATAGAAAAATATTTCGCTACCTATAAACAAATTTCATATTAATAATAAATAACACTTTAGTTAATGTGCTAAAGCTCCCATTGGATCCCATGGTTTCAATGGAACTGCTTTTGCATTTTCATATATTTCAATTAATTGTTTATCTAGCCAACATTTATTAACTACCACTTCATAATTATATTCATCAAACCACTTATCTGTCATAATATGGTACCCCCTATCACCAGCCTTGTTACCCCAGCTATTTTCTACACGCCATTTTGTTGGGTTACCATTACTATCCAGGTCAACACCTGTAAACAACATAGCATGAGTCATTTGACTATCTCCATATTCTAAACGGGATGATTTATCTAAACCAAATGTAGTTCCATAGAATAAATTATAATTAAAAAGATCCATATCCATAACACCAAGACCACGATGAAAATGCTTACTTACATCACAACCAAACCAAACAGGATCATCATTTTTTATAGAACTTATAGTTGCCTTTTTCATTGCGTCACTTTCAACATTCAAATAACGTATTGGAGAACCTTCAACTATATTACCTAAAAAATCAATAGTATAAACTTGATTGTAACTTTTATCAGCCATTGGGCAATTTATTAAACAAACATAATCATTTAAATCTATCCCGACATAATCCTTATAAAAAGAAACTGGAGTTAAATTTTCAAAACGATGAAAATTTTTATTTTTACCACGTATTTGCCAAGTAAATGAGGCTGGAGGCATACCAAGATGAATAACCAATAGTTGAAATATTACCTCAAGCATTTCAATTTTTGTTTTTTTCAACTCATCAATCATTGCGCCTGCTATTTTTTTATCACGAAGTTGTTTTGCATTTTCCCGAAGTTTACGGGTAATCATTCTATTCATCATTCTGGATTTACTAGATTGAAAAGATTCTGGCATCACTGACTGAGGTACTACACCATATTTATTAACAAGATTAGCCCACATATCCCATTGACCACCATCTTGGATTGGATCCGAAAGTAAATGCATAACTAAGCGACTATTCCATTTCTTGTGAGCTGTCTTCAATATAGATTCTAGAAAATAATTTGCCTTTTCTAGCTTATCCCAAAACATAAAATAGCTCTGAGAAAATTGAAAATCTTTTAGATTATACTCCCTCCCAAGGTAAATACGAAACAAGTTCAATCCTGCAAATCCCCAACAACGACCACTAGATTTTTGATTTGTTACTGGCATCTCACCACTAATTACATTTGAGAAGGAGTGATCAATTTGTCGAAAATGCTCCCAATCCATAGATAATTCTGTTATTTCATTTCTAACTGCTGCATTTTTTGCGATATTTATTTTATCATTTATATTGATCCTATTTTTAAAGGATTGAATAGTTTTCAATTCGATTTTTTTTGACATTTATCAATACCTGCTATTGTTGCTTTAATTAATTTCCATAGAATAGTGTACCATTCCTTTATATTTCTTTCTTTAATCCATTTGATATTTAGAAAGCAGCTTTATCATACTATCAAATATAAACACCCTATAATTCCTAATAGATAATCATAATACCTAATATGTTTAGTATGAAATAAGGAACTAAATCTGCTGCACCTATATAATCTTTTGCTACGCGCTGACCAAAAAAAAGGATTAAAATTGTTATAGCATTTAATATAAGCCCATAAAAAATCCATATGGAACTTTTTTCAACAATTACATAATAGACCCCATAAATGCAAATAACTCCACCCATCATCTCCAACATAGTTAATATTGATAAACTAATATTAGATACAGACTTTAGAGGTGTGTTCTCAAAATGGGATAAGAAAAATTCTACATTCCCTTTACGATTAATTATTTTGTCCAAACCAGATTGGATAAATGTAATTGACATCATTAAAGCTATTAATATTTGACAAAGTATAAGGGAGTTCTTCATTTTCAGACCAAATAATTCAATATAGTTTTGATGGTGTTGACTGTCTATAATTAATAAAATATCCATGAAATAAAATCTCATCTGAATTTACTTGTTGTTTAATAACTATAGGATACATTAATAGAAAAATTGATAAGACTTTAAACCAATATCTTATCCCCCACCTTTTATTTTTATTAAATCTATAATACGTTCTCTAACCAAATTACGTATCTCTTCCACATCCAGGCCATCATAAGAGTCCCTAAATATAGGACTCCCAAATCGGGCAGTAATAACACCAGGTTTCAAGCGCCAGTCAGATTTATTCTTCGCATCATAAGCTCCAATTAAACCAATAGGAATAATAGTTGCTTTTGTGTTCCTTGCAAGGTGAAAAGGCCCTTTCTTAAACTCGCCAATTTCACCTGTAATTGTTCTTGTCCCTTCTGGTGCAATCATAAGTGAAACTCCATTTTTTATTTCTTTTTCTGCTCTATCTAGAGCATTCATTGCTTTTTTTATTTTTTTTCTCTCAATAGGAATTGCGCCATATTTTTTACCCACGGTTCCCCATATTGGCCACTTGAATTGTTCCAATGCGCCCACAACGGTAACATAATGGCCTATAAATGCAGCTACCATAAATTGATCGAATAAAGAAACATGGTTAAACATATACAAATATGGCTCTCCATCTAGATCTGGAAGATTTCCTTTTCTTACTAACCATTGACCTGCAAAAAAACATGCTCCCCAACACCAAATACGTATTATATAGAAAAGATATGGACGAGGAACAATGTATAATAATATTAATAAAATAATCAATGAAATAAACATATATATAAGCCAAATCGGCCACAAGATCAGTGATATAATAGTTTTATACATTATAGTTTTAGATCAAATTAAATATTTTATGGTTAGCTTTCGGGAAAGCAAATGAATCGATATCCTTTAACTTTATCCATTCATGTTCAGTTTTTGATTCAAAATATATTCCATCTTCTTTACAATGATATCCGTGAAAGGTAATGGAAAAATGACTATATGAATGTTCAATAATTCCAATTTTTTTTTCAATTTTAGGCACAATGCCGAATTCTTTTTCTATTAACTTTTTTAATGCAGTTTCTATTGACTCAGTTTTTTTGACTTTCACAGATGGGAATTCCCACAATCCTCCCAGCATAGATGATATATTTCTTTTTTGAATATAAAATCGGTTTTTTCTCCAAATTAACCCCCCTACTGTTATAAAATGTGGTTTTATTATTTTTTTCTTTTTATAAGGATAAAGTTCTGGTGATCCTTTTATAAATGCTATGCAATTAGTCTTTATAGGGCAGGCATAGCAACTGGGTTTTTGAGGCGTACATACCAAAGCACCAAGCTCCATCATTGCTTGATTGAAATCTCCTGGATGTTTTTTACATATCCAATCCTTTAAATTATTAAGTATAATTGAATTATTTTTATTAGAAAGATTTTTTAAACCTAAAACCCTTGCCATAACTCTTTTTACATTTACATCAACAACAACATATGGCAAATTATACGCAATTGAAAAAACAGCGGAAGCTGTATAATCTCCTATGCCTGGCAAAGATCGAAAGGTATGCCAATCTTTTGGGATTAGGCCATTATTGTCTCTATTAAGAATAATAGTTGCTTTGTGAAAATTCCGACAACGCGAATAATAACCCAGCCCCTCCCATAGTTTTAATAGATCAGATAGCTCAGTCTCAGCAACTTTTTTTAAAGTTGGATAAAGATCGATCCACTTATTAAAATATGGAATCATGGTTTTCATTTTTGTTTGTTGCAACATTACTTCAGAAATCCAGATCAGATAAGGATCTTTACTTTTTCGGAAAGGTAGATCTCGTTTATTCTCAGCATACCAATATAAAATCCTATTTTGTATGGTTAATATTTGCATTATACAATTTATTTTTTCAACATAAATGTGGATAAAGTCCAGTGCAGAGAACATAGGTGCTCTAGCAATTCTGATCGAAGAAAAGGATCTGTTTCATTTTCAATCAACAAACCAAGCTCATCAATTTTTTTCTCCAATTGTAAATGTTTTCGTTCACCATCTGATGTTAGAAATACTTTGATGATCCGATTGTCATTCTGGTGCTTTTTTCTAATTAACCATCCTTTTTTCTCTAATCCTATAATTAGTCTTGTTACTGTACTATTATCTAATCCAAGTTGTTTTGATAAAGAAGACATTTCAATCCCATCATGTGGAATTACTGTTAAAGCTAGTATCTGTGGAAACGATACACCATCGATTTTAATTTTTCTACGGAAAATCCCTTGTAAATCGATCAATAAAGAGAATAAAACTTCACCATACTTCATAATTGTATATTACAAACAAAAATAATTCTAGTAAAATTAATATATTGGAAGATTGCTTAAACGTAAAACATGAGACTTATATAAGTTTATTGCAGAATCACTAAGATTTCCCAGAATTAATTTATGACCTATAACACTCCAATGATTCATTTTTAGGGGGCCAATCGTATACCATTGTCCAGGGATTAATAAATCATTTTCATTCAATGGAGCTATGGGGTCAGGACCATTAACTCCTGTAATTGGTCCCACCATAGAACAAGTATTAACTAACCCATCATTTTCATACCATGATGAATCTGTTTTCGATCCATCTTTCCAATATGCAGACTTTGAACCTAAAATTTTTGCTCGAGCTCTTATTAACAAAGGTGTACTTTTTATTGGTGAGTGAAAATTATTATTATTATTTTTTTCCGTAATAGAAGTCAAAATCGAGAAATAATATATATGTGGACTTGCTATGGAAAAGTCATTTATCAACTTCGCCCCATCTAAACTTAAATCCCAACTGCTTATATTTTTTGATTCCCAGGCTGGATGACTCCTCATCCGATTTACGTATTTGCTCCATGATTCATTTTCCCCCCTTTTCAAGCTCCATTGTTCAAGGTCAAAATTATAAAATTGGGTTCCAATCACTCCAGCAAGTCCAATATAGTATTGTATAAAAGGTAAATTATTAGTGATCAATTCTGTCATTGTTGTCCCATTATGAGGGGTTGATATGGTCGTAATACTATGAATCCATTTTTGATTTACCTTCCCAAGAAGAGGAGATTCCTCTAAAACAGTAAACTCATCGTCTTCATATATCTGAGATGATAAAAGATATTGTAGCATTCTAGCTGTCTGGCCACCCATACTATGTCCAATAATATGGATTGGATTATTTTCACCCCATTTAGGATACAATCCTTTATAGACTTTACCTTCTGGCTTTTGAATTATACCAAATTTATTGGAATGCCCCTTACCATAATCAACTTGCCCCCCTTTTAATTGAGTATATGCCTCCACTGCACGATCCCAGTTTGATGAAACAGGGCCAACAGAAACCTCAAAAACATTATATCCATCCTGCCTTAATAAATCAGCAATATCACTTTTTCCTCCCCAGTAATTATATCCACCCATTTCATCTGGCCCCCAACCGAAAAAGCCATGAATAAATACAATAGGATAGTTATTATTTCCAAATATTGCTCTAAAAACAAGAATTGATATAATTAAATATTTTTTCATTAAAATGTAATTTCTAATTCAATACCTTGTTGAATAACACCTGTTCCAAAAACATAAGCGCCATATATTATTTTAGTCTCTCCTATATTATAAACTATACCAAAACCACTTGCTCCAAATACAGTTTTCCATAGATCCTGATTAATATTATGATCTATTTTTTTTGTTGAAGTGCCAAAAAGAAATTGAATTGAAGATGTTATATTAGCCTGCCCACCTATATAAACATTTCCTTTATTAAAAGTAGAAAAAAATTCTGCATCAATAAAAATTTTCATTGGAAGATAAAGAAGATTTTTTGATAAACTCAGGGTTGTTCGATGAGTGAAAACACCAGCTCTTTCCGCAAATTTATTTGCTATTAATTTAAAATCTTTGATTCCTATTCCAATAAATGTATTTATTTTATTGATATGTATTTGTGCTCCGGCAGAGACCAAAAGTGCTCTTATCCTATCTGTATCTAAATTAGATGAAAAAAGTGTAATAGCAGATCCATATTTTAATGTGGAACTATTATTGTTATTCGAAAATTTAGTTTTGATCCAAGTATCGCTAGAATAATAATCTCTGGTAGGGTTCGAATTATGATCATATCCATCAAATGATCCATATGAAAGATGATAAATAGAAATTCCAGCATAGCCATATTTAACAGGAAAATTTGTTGCAAAATTTTGACTAGTTATCCCAGCAGGGTATCTAATCAATCCTGTTGAAAATATTTTTTTCTCAGAAATTGTTGATGGATTATTGCTTGATGAAAGAGGAGACCAAGATAAATGACCAGAGCCTCCTAAAGCCATCCTAGATGGAGAAGTCCAAGAATGAAATCCTGGATATCCTATTTCTGAATAACAAATAGATAAAAACAAAAAAGATAAAGATAATAAATTTTTCCCCATTAAGTAATTCTTCTATAATAAACTTTGAGGGTCTACATGAATACTGATTTTATTTTTACCTAGCCTAAACCTGGTATGAGTGTGTATAAAATTATAATGAATAAATGAGTTAAGCTTTTTCCCATTAATATCTTCTTTTTTTAATGATTTAAAAAGAATTTGAAACCGATACAGATTTTTTAATTTTGCTAAATAACAAGGTGAAGGGCCTAAAATATCTAATCCTATATATTTTCTTTTCAATGATTTCGAAATACGACCTGATAATTTTTCTACAGAATTTAAAATGGGTCCAGAAATTTCTATTTTAGCAATCCAGCTAAAAGGAGGGTAGTTTAATTCTTCTCTTTCATTAAGAGCAATATTATAGTACTCGACTAAGTTTAATTTTGCAACATTTTTAATTACTGGATTTTCTGGCATATATGTCTGAATAATTACCTCCCCTGGTTTATTTCTTCTCCCTGCTCGACCTGATGCCTGATATATGAGTTGAAAAATTCGTTCACCAGTACGGAAATCGGGTATATGAAGACCCAGATCAGCATTAATTATTCCGACTAGTGTTGCATTAGGAAAATCTAGTCCTTTTGCAATCATTTGTGTCCCAATTAAAATATCAATTTTCCCATCGGAAAATTTTTCTAAAATCGATGTGATCTTTTTTCCATCTTTTGCTGTATCAATATCCAATCGGCAAATTTTAGAATTTGGGAATNTTTCTTGCANCAAAANCTCTACACGTTGGGTACCNGCACCAGAATATTTTAATTTNTTACTATCACAAAAANTACATAATTCTCGTTTNTNAATTTCAACATGNCCACAGAAATGGCATCTTNACTTTGAATCTTGAATATGGTAAGTAAGTGATACTTTACAATNNGGACATAAAACNATTTCACCGCAATCATAGCATCTAATCACTGGAGAATAACCNCGACGATTATGAAGAAGAATTATCTGCTCATTTTTCNNNANCCTATCTTCAATTTTATCCTGNAGCAAACCNGAAAGAATTAATCCGTATTTACCAGAATCCTCTTGATCAGCTATCATATTAACAACGTTTACCTGGGGATATTTAGCATTCCCAAATCGTTCTGGGAGATATAAATAAGTTAGTTTTTTATTTATATAATTATAATAGCTCTCGAGGCTTGGGGTAGCACTAGAAAGAATTACAATAGAATTTTCTATGTAACCTCTCATTAATGCAACATCACGAGCATGGTATCTTGGTGCTGGAGCATCTTGTCTAAAAGATGATTCTTGTTCTTCGTCTATAACTATTAATCCAATATTTTTTAAAGGGGTAAAGACTGCGCTTCTTGCTCCAATTACAACCTTATAAGCACCGAGAGAAATTTGCTTCCAAGTCCACGAACGTTGAGCCTGACTTAATTTAGAATGCCAAAGAGCAACTTTATCACCAAAAACTGCTTTAAACCTTCCAGCAATCTGCGGTGTAAGAGAAATTTCTGGTAAAAGAATTATAGCGCTTTTCCCACTTTGGAGACATTGATGAACCACCTCAATATATATTTCTGTTTTTCCACTACCAGTAACCCCATGAAGTAAAAATGGAGAATATTTATTTTCACTTATAGAAGAAACTATTTTTTCTATACAATCCCGCTGAGCAGAATTAAAATATATATGTTTCTTAATTGGCGGGAATGAAAAACCTTTAATATCGGGAAAATAATTTTTTTCAAATAGTTTAACAAAACCTTTATCCTCTAATATCCGACAAGTATTTAGCGGATTGGATATTTTATTTTTTAAAGATGCAACCCGTACTGGAATTTGAGAATTCCATATTATTTGTTGAATTATATATTGTTTGGGTGCTGTTTGTTTTAGTTTAAAAATAATTTTTTCATCAATTACCTTTCTTGAGCAAACATACCAATTTTTTGATGGCGAATACATCATTGATAGATTACCAGGCAAAACAGCTTTCGCTACCTGCCCTTTCGGAGTGAAATAATACTTACTCATCCATTCAATTAAAGACCATATTTCAGCACTAATGACTGGAGCTTCATCAATTATTTCAGTAATACATTTAATTTGACCTTTATATAGAGTTTTTTTTGACAATTTTGTGACAATTCCTCGAACATTTCTATGCCCCAATGGTGCTGTTACCCTGGATCCAACCTGTAAAAAATTCTTGAACTTTGATGGAACTTTGTAGGAAAAAGTCTGAAAGCTGGATATTGGGAAAGCTACTTCTACAAACATTTATGTGAATTTTACTTAATAGTGCAAGATTTAGGCAAAAAAAACCCTTTCCAAGTGATAACCATTAGAAAGGGTTACATATGTTAATAATACTTATGCCTTGATTACATAAACTTTAAGATCACCTGAAACTTCAGCATTAATTTTTATGGGGACATGATAAATACCAAGAGATTTAATCGGTTTATCTAAAACTATTGTATGACGATCTAAAATAATATCTTTTTCTTTTAATGCTTTATGTATATCAATCGCTGTTATCGATCCAAACATTTTTTCATCTTCTCCAACTTGTGCTTCAATTGTAATTTCGGTTTTAGATAATTTATTGACTAGGCTATGATGTGCTTCTGATTCTCGATTTTCTCTCAGTTTAACAACTCTTTTTCTCTCTTCAGCAACAGCCAAATTTCGCTTAGAAGCCCTAAGGGCAACCCCATCTGGAATCAATTTATTTCGAGCATATCCAGGTTTTACTGAAACAACATCACCAGCATCCCCGAGACCCTTTACATTTTTTAACAAAATTATATCCATAATTATTCCCTTTTATTACCCAGTTATTCTGAACCACCATCTATATATGGCATTAATGCTATTGATCTTGCACGGCGGATAGCTCTAACAACTTTTCGGTGCATTTTTGCACTGGTTCCAGTAACTCTACGTGGCATAATCTTACCCTGATCGTTTACAAATCGACGTAATAGTTTTATATCTTTATAATCAATTTCAGTAATCCCGTTTTCCTTAAAATAACAAAATTTTCTTCTTTGTTGTAGTGCCATTATTCTTCATCCTCCTCTTTTTCTGGAATCTTTTCATCATTAATTTGGTCAATTATCTCGTCTTTTACCCTCTCCACCTCTGATTCATCAGATTTCAATTCATTATTATCTGATAATGAATCATCTTTTTTATTTATTTCTTTGTCTTCTTCCTCAGCATACACTTCTGGTTCATTGCCTAAAACGGTCGTCATATGTCGTAAGACTTGTTTATTCAATTTCATCCAACTATCGAAATCAATTATTTTATNAACTTGTACAGCTTCAAATTGTAAAAGAATATAAGTTCCATATTTTTGTTTATCTATAGGATAGGCTAGTCTTTTTTTACTCCATATCCGATGGTTAATAATTCTTGATTTTGTTTTCCCTAATTCATTTTCAATTNCCTTTTGACATTTAATTAATTTATCAGATTCATAATTAGGANTTACTATGTAGAGTGTTTCATAAAAACGCATATTGACTCCTTAATTTTTATGCAATCAACGGTGCAATAACCAGTGACACCACAGACATCAGTTTAATTAAAATATTTAATGATGGACCAGATGTATCTTTAAATGGGTCCCCAACTGTATCGCCCACTACAGCAGCTTTATGGGCATCAGAACCTTTCATCAGTTTGTTGGCGTCGATTTCAATACCTTCTTCAATCATTTTTTTAGCGTTATCCCAAGCACCACCAGCATTAGATTGGAAAATTGCCATGAGAACACCACAAACGGTAACGCCNGCAAGCAGTCCGCCCAATGTTTCGGGGCCAAAAACGAACCCAACAACTACAGGCGTACTCACAGCCAANAGACCAGGNATAACCATTTCCTTAATAGCAGATTGTGTAGAAATTTCTACACAACGACTATGTTCAGCTTTCCCAAGCGCATCTTCATAAACAAAGCGGTCATTATCATTCCAGTCTTGCTCATCTTTCAAATTCATAAGCTCCAGCGCTTTTTTCAGTTCCGGAATATCCTTGAATTGGCGACGAACTTCTTCGATCATTGCCATAGCCGCACGACCGACCGCACCCATAGCCATGGAAGAGAATAAAAAAGGCAGCATACCACCTACAAATAATCCAGCCATCACCCAAGCATTNGAAATATCTATGGCAACAACAGCTTGTGCTTTTGCCGCAGCAGATTCCACACCACTTTTAATAAGTTCTTCATAACGAACATTAAATACTGTAGTTCTAAAAGCAGCAAATAATGCCAAGGAAGTAAGTGCCGCAGAACCTATGGCAAATCCTTTTCCGATTGCAGCNGTTGTGTTNCCAACGGCATCCAGTTTATCGGTTCGTTCACGAACTTCCGNAGGTAACTCAGCCATTTCAGCAATCCCACCAGCATTATCTGAAATAGGNCCGTAGGCATCAACAGCCAATTGNATTCCTGTGTTGGCCAGCATTCCTAAGGCCGCCATGGCAATCCCATATAACCCGGCNAAATGAAACGCGCCCATAATACCCGAAGCAATAATCAAAATGGGAATAGCAGTAGATTGCATGCCAACCCCAAGTCCAGCAATAATGTTTGTGGCTGGACCCGTCAGGGATTGCTCTGTGATGGATCTAACNGGTGGCGTCCCTGTTCCAGTATAATGTTCAGTGATTATACCAATACCGAGACCCGCAGCCAATCCGATGACAGTTGCATAGAATACACCCATGCTTGTGAATTCAANATCACCTTGTATAAATGTTGCCGGCAANAATTTTTGNATCAAAAAGTAAATGGATGCGACCATNATAGCCGAACTGCCAAANTCACCCTGGTTTAACGCNNTTTGTGGATCNCCNCCTTCTTTTACAGAAACCATAAAAGTACCAAGAATAGANACAAGAATACCNGAAGCAGCAATGAAAAGAGGTAAAATGACAAAATTCAAATCAAANCTCCCAGCGACCAATATGCTNGCNCCTAATACCATTGATCCAACGATAGATCCAACATAAGATTCAAAAAGATCAGCACCCATTCCNGCTACATCACCTACATTATCACCTACATTATCAGCGATGGTTGCCGGGTTTAACGGATGATCCTCAGGAATACCAGCTTCAACCTTTCCCACAAGATCAGCACCCACATCAGCAGCTTTCGTGTAAATACCNCCACCNACACGAGCAAATAAAGCTATAGAGGATGCACCCAAAGAAAAACCTGAAATCACGTTCAATACTGTTTTGATAGAAACCGAATCGGATCCAAAATAATTTAAATAAAAAAGGAACAATCCGCTAAGACCTAAAACGCCTAAACCAACAACACTTAATCCCATGACGGAGCCACCAGTAAAAGCAACATTCAAGGCTGATGCCAGACTTTTTCTTGCAGCATTTGTTGTACGGTTATTGGCCTTGGTTGCAACTTTCATCCCTAAATATCCAGCCAAACCAGAGGCGATAGCCCCAACAATAAATGACATTGAAATCAAGGCGCTTGAATCGTTTCGTCCTGAATTAGCAAATCCAAGCACGAGTGCAACTGATACGACAAATATAGCGAGTACACGATATTCAGCACTTAGAAAAGCCATAGCGCCATCGGTAATACTTGCGCCAATTTGTTTCATTCTTTCAGTCCCTTCATCCTGCTTATTAATCCAGCTTGTTTTCCAGAATGAAAAAATCATGGCTAATATTCCAGCACCTACAACAAAAATTAAATTTGAACTCATATATATAATTACTCCTCGTTTATGAATTAAACTGATTCATTGTTTTGTTTAATCCGTGAATTAAAATATTTTCTATTACATCTGCACCAGTTTGAACCATTTTAGATACAGTATCCCTATCTTTACTTCGAAATGGTTTTAAAACATAATTTTCTGCCGGGCGCATGTTTTCATCAGTTCCGATCCCAAGGCGGATACGGGGAAACTGGTCAGATTGTAATTGATATATAATATTTTTCATACCACGATGACATCCATCTCCGCCTTTAGGCCGGATGCGAATACTGCCCAGAGGTAAATCCACATCATCCACAACAACAATAAGATCCTGCGGAAGAAAATTCCATGTTTGGGTAATCTCCTGCACTGCATTACCGCTACAATTCATCCCTATTGTTGGTTTTACCAATATAAACTCCCTGCTGATTTGGCAGGTAAATACATAATGACCTTTTCCAGGCTTAAAAGACAACTTTTTTCTCCGTGCCACTTCATCCACAACCCAAAATCCTGCATTATGTTTTGTATTTGCATATTGATCACCGATATTGCCCAATCCTATAAAGGCAATCATGACTATTCAGAGTTGTCTCCTGATTTTTCATTATCACTTTCATCTTTTCCTGAATCATCCTCTGTTTCCGCTCCATCTTCACTTTCTATTTCATCACCTTCAATCATCTCTTCTTCAATAATTGGTTCCTCTTCTGCAGCAGGAGGATGGATAGAAACAACATTTAAATCCGATGCTGATAGGATAGTAATTTCATCATCCGAAATTTCCACATCGGAAACGCTGTATGAGCTGTTCATCTCCAATTCATTTATATCCAATTCAATTTTTTCTGGAACATTAGTTGGCAAACATTCTATTTCTATTTTTGTCATTGCCTGAGAAAGAACTCCTCCTTCTTTTATACCCACTGCATCACCAATCAGTATTAATGGTACTGAAATTTTCATTTTTTCAGAGCGCCTAACACGCATTAAATCGATATGAATAATATCATCATTAACAGGATGATATTGCAATTCTTTGATCATTACATATTGTGTATCTCCTGAAATTTCTATCTCGTATATACGCTGCCCTGAATAGATCGCCTGATTTAAATCAAGCTTGTTAATACTAACATTCATTGTTTCTTCACCCTTGTAATATAGAACACCAGGGATTATGTTATTTTTCCTTAATGATTTTGATCCTTTAGAACGTGTCAAGATACGATTCTCAATATTTAATTTATAATAAGATGATGCCATTATTATATCTCCTTACTAAAATTCAAATAATGAACTAACAGATTCATTATTATGAATTCGTTTAATTGCAGCTCCGAAAACTTCAGCGACTGTTACTATTTCCATGTTACTTAACATATTTTTATTTTTTGTATTAATTGTATCAGTAATAATTATTTTTCGGATATTAGACTTGTTTAAACAATCTAATGCGGGGCCTGACAATACACCATGGGTAGCAATAGCAGTGACAGATTTTGCTCCTCTTTTTTCAGCAGCTTTAGCCGCATTAACCGTTGTGCCAGCAGTGTCTATCATATCATCAATAATCAATACATCTTTACCATTTAAATCTCCAATCAAATGACTAACTACAGCGCGATTAGGAGCATACCGTCTTTTATCTATCAAAGCAAAATGCGTCCCAAGGCGTTTTGCATAGGCTTGGCTGATTGCAGCAGAACCTATATCAGGTGCTAGTACAGTTGCATTACCAGGATCAATTATTTCTTTTTTTATTGCATCAAGAAGAACCATTCTACTATAAAGATGATCAAAAGGAATTTTTGTAAAACCCTGAATTTGTGTAGAATGTAGATCCATTGTAATAATTCTATTTGTACCCATCGCGGTTAAAATATCAATCATAACCCTAGATGAAATAGGAACCCTTGGTTGATCTTTCCTATCCTGCCTGCCATAGCCAAAATAAGGAATAACTGCTGTTACCCTTCCGGCAGAAGCACGTACCGCAGCATCTGCCATAAGTACTAATTCAATTATATTTTCTGAAGGGCTGTTTGTTGACTGAATTAAAAACACATCATGCCCTCTAATATTTTCCTCAAACTTGACCCATAATTCTCCATCAGAAAAAGTTTTAATTGAAATTTTACCTAATTTACAGTTTAGTACCGATGCTATTTTTTCAGATAAAGGCAGATTGCTTCTTCCGCTAAATATTTTCATCTTATTTTTCAATTTCGATATTTTCTATTATCATTAAGCTGGGGCGCAGGGACTCGAACCCCGACTGCCGGGACCAAAACCCGGTGTCCTACCGTTAGACGACACCCCAGATTACTAATTGTTTTGACATATCATTTTTTTATAGGGTCCGATACAACAGTGCGGTACTTAGATGAAAAATGTGACTCAGCCTTTTTCGCATCGGCTTCTTCATCAAAAATCCCAAACACAGTCGAGCCTGAACCCGACAGACTGGCATAACGAGCTCCAAATATAAGGAGTGTTTCCTTTATATTCCCAATCTCTGGATATGCTGGAAAAACGATCTTTTCAAAATCATTCTCAAAAAGCTCAAAATGAATAGTATCATCTTGAATAAATCCAGCGAACTTAGTTTTCTCTTCCCGCTTGTCCAAAATCTTTTTTACTCTTCTGTAAGCCCAGGCTGTTTCAATAAATATATCTGGCATTACCAATAAAAAAACCCCATGAATAGGATTATTAATAATGGTTAACAATTCACCAATACCATCACCAATTTGGGTGCCTCCATTTATAAAAAAAGGAACATCCGCCCCCAATTCCAAACCTATACATTCCAATTCTCCATTTGAAATATTTAGCTTATAAAGCTCACGAATACCCTTTAATAAAGAAGCAGCATTGGATGACCCACCACCTAATCCACTTCCTACTGGAATTTTTTTTTCTAATTTAATTGATACACCACCTATATTGTACAATTCACATAATTTTTTCCAAGCATTAATACAAGAGTTGGAATTATCATTTATTAGCCAATCTACATTAGATGAAAAATGACAACCAGATAATCGTTTCTTCAAGATTATATTATCAAAAAAATCTAGTTCTTGGAATAAAGTATGGATAGTGTGATAACCATCATCACGCTGTTTAATAATTTTTAGACCAATATTTATCTTACAATAAGATTTAATAGTAACAGGCGCCATCTTATTTGAATAAAGTAGCCACAGCTAGAGCCGCCCAACCATTTCCATCTCCAATAAAACCAAGATAATCGGTTGTAGTTGTTTTTACCGAGATCCCAGATTCATCTATATTCATATAATCAGTCAAATTATTTTTTATTTGGGGAATAAATCTTTTTATTTTTGGCTTTTGTAATATTATAGTTGTATCAACATTACATATTTCAAAACCAGATTTCTCAACTATCTTAACAGATTCAACTAAAAAATGATTACTGGATACACCGCTCCATTTACCACTTTTACTAGGAAAATGCGTACCAATATCTCCCAAAGATGCAGCTCCAAGAAGCGCGTCTACTAATGCATGTATAAGTACATCCCCGTCCGAATGGCCAACAGATCCAAAGGGTGCTGGAATTGTCACCCCAGCTATAATTAGCTTTTTCCCTATCGCAAGTTGATGAACATCATAGCCAATCCCCGTTCTAATCATTTAGTCTATTTTTTCTTTAATTTTTGATCTGTAAATGCAATAATGTTCTGCTCTTTCCCAATCATTCTTTGTGGTAATTTTAAAATTATTTGAATTACCTTGCACTAGCGCTATAGGAAATCCCATTGCCTCCATCAACACTGACTCATCTGTCCCAGTTATATTGTTCTTTTCTGCATTATCAAATGCCAATATTAATTTATCTCTTTTAAAAGTCTGCGGAGTTTGTGTTAGCCATATTAGACTACGATCCAGTGTTTTTTTAACTAGATTATTTTCTTCAAGTTTAACTGTATCTCTAATAGGTAAAGCCAAAACAGCGCCATCACAATTCCTAGATGCAAAAATAGATTTTTCAATAAGATTTTCTGTAACAAAAGGGCGTGCTGCATCATGAACGCATATCAAATTTGCCGAAGAAAAAGTAGCATTTAAACCGTTTTTTACAGAATCCTGTCTCCTTGGTCCGCCAGAAACGACTATTATCGGTTTTGTAGAGTCTATAGAATTTAAATTATAGCGTATAAACTCTATCTGATCTTCTGAAATGACCAGAACTATTTCCTTTATGATGTTGGACGACAAAAATATTTTCAAAGAATGAAACAAAAGGGGGATGCCATCTAGCAATTTAAATTGCTTGGCTTCACCAAATCTAGATCCTATCCCCGCAGCTGGTATAATTGCAGAAATCTTTTTCATAGTTCAATTAGCATCCCTTCTATATTTATCGCTGATCAGATAATCATCATGGCATCCCCATAGCTAAGAAAACCGTATTTATTTTTTTTAGCTTCTCTGTAGGCTTTCATAACTAGATCTCGATCAGCAAAAGCACTAACCATCATCATTAAAGTTGATTTAGGAGCGTGAAAATTAGTGATCATTTTATCTACCATTTTAAAATCATAAGGAGGATAAATAAATTTGTCTGTCCAACCTCGTTTTGGGGTGACTTGGAATCCTGAAATTGCGATTGTTTCTAATGCTCTTACAGTAGATGTCCCTACCGCAATTATTTTTCGGTACCTTTTTTTAGCTTGATTAATAGCTAATGCTGTTTTTGGTGATACCTCAAAATATTCCGAATCCATTTGATGTCGATTTAAATCCTCAACTTGGACAGGGCGAAAAGTTCCAAGACCTATATGTAATGTAATATATTCTAGTTTAATTCCTTTTTGCTGAGCTTTTTTTATTAAACCCGATGTAAAATGCAACCCCGCTGTCGGAGCAGCTACTGCTCCACGTTCAGACGCATAAACAGTTTGGTATCTTTTTTTATCATTTAAATCTGCTTCCCTATCTATGTATGGAGGAAGAGGGCAAGTGCCGAGCCTATCAATAGCATCATGAAGATTCTCACCATCAAACTCAAAGCGAACTACACGGCCTCCAGAAACAGTATTGTCGATTACATCGCACATTAATTTTGACGTAAACATTAGTTTATTCCCTATACGCACCTTTCGAGCAGGCCTAACCATTACTTCCCAAAGATCATTAGATAATTCACGTAATAAAAAAACTTCAACTTTAGCTTCAGTTCTATCCTTATTAGCGAATAACCGCGCCGGGAATACTCTGGTATTGTTTAATACTAGAAGATCGTTTTTACGCATATAATCTGTTATATCAAGGAACCTCTTATGTTCTATTTTCTTTGTATCTCTATGAACAACCAATAGTTTTGCAAAATCCCTTCGGGGTTCAGGATATTGGGAAATGAACTTTTTAGGTAATGGATAATCAAAATCGCCTAGTTTATATTTCTTCTTTTTCTCTATCATTCAAATAATCTTTCCTGGTTTGTTGTTGTTAACTCTTTTCCTAGCAGTTTAAAAGCAGCCTCTTGTGCAATTCTCCCTCGAGGAGTGCGCTGCAAAAACCCCTCCTTAATCAAAAAAGGTTCATATACATCCTCTATAGTAGAAGAATCTTCGCCTACCGCAACAGCAAGAGACTTTACTCCTACTGGTCCCCCTGTGAATTTTTCAATAAGTGTATTAAGAATCTTTCGATCCATATCATCTAAACCAATTTCATCAATTCCCAATTTATTAAGAGAGCCTTTAGCAACGTGTATATCAATTTCTCCATTTGCCTTTACTTGGGCAAAATCACGAGACCTTCTTAGAATTCTATTTGCAATTCTAGGGGTGCCTCTACTTCGCTTTGCCAATTCCATTGCCCCATCATCATCAATTTTAACATTCAATATTTTTGCTGATCTATTAATAATATGAAATAGATCTTCATCTTGATAATAATCAACACGGAGAACAACTCCAAATCGGTCACGCAATGGGGATGTTAGATTACCTAATCTAGTGGTCGCACCAATCAAAGTAAATGGTTCTATATTAAGCTGTACGCTTCTGGCACTTGGTCCTTTATCAATCATAATATCAATCATGAAATCTTCCATAGCAGAATAAAGATATTCTTCTACTACACTATTTAGCCTATGGATTTCATCAATGAAAAAAACATCTCTATGAACTAGATTCGTAATCATCCCCGCCAAATCTCCTGCTCGATCTATTACTGGTCCAGATGATTGCTTGATATTTACATTTAATTCCTTAGCAATAATATTGGCCAAAGTAGTTTTACCTAAGCCAGGAGGACCAAACAGAAGAACATGGTCAAGAGCATCGGAACGACGATTTGATGCCTCAATATACAGTTTAAGATTATCAACCAAATCCTTTTGCCCAATAAATTCATCAAATTTTGATGGTCGAAGAGATTTTTCTAAGACCAGATCTTCATCAAGAGGTTTAGAATCAGCTATATGTATATCTATCATTTAAGAAAATGTAAATAAATTGAATTAAATCTGCTTCCAAAGATACACCTTCAAAAAGGCATCGTAAAGTAATATACAGAACAGTAAGAATAATAGTATTGTTTTAATTCATCATTGTTTTTGCAAACTAATATTTTACACTTAGAACATGCTTAAGGAAATGACCAGTATAAGATTTTTTTATAGTAGAAATATATTCTGGGGAGCCAGTTGCAACTATTTCCCCACCATCATTTCCTCCTTCAGGTCCGAGATCAATAATCCAGTCAGCAGTTTTAATCACATCTAGGTTATGTTCAATAACAATAACTGTATTCCCTCTTTTAACTAGACGTTGCAATACAATTAACAACATTCTAATATCCTCGAAATGAAGGCCTGTAGTAGGCTCATCTAGTATATATAAGGTCTTAGCAGAACTAATCTTACAAAGCTCAGTCGCCAGTTTTACTCTCTGTGCCTCTCCTCCCGATAAAGTTGTTGCTTGTTGTCCAAGATGAATATATCCTAGTCCAACATCGTAGAGGGTCTTTAATTTTTTTTTAACAGGTGGAATATTTTTAAAAAATTCTAAAGCATCGGCCACTGACATTCCCAGCACCTCTGCAATTGTTTTTGAACGATATTTAACTTCTAAAGTTTCTCGGTTATAGCGTTTCCCTTTACATATTTCACAAGTAACATACACATCTGGTAAAAAATTCATTTCAATCCTTATAACCCCATCACCTTCACAAGATTCACATCTCCCACCTTTAACATTGAAGGAAAACCTGCCAGGCCTATATCCTCTTATTTTTGATTCAGGTAGCTTTGCAAAAAGATCTCTTATATGCGTAAAAACTCCTGTATAAGTTGCAGGGTTTGAGCGTGGAGTTCGNCCAATNGGTTTNTGATCTATATCAANTACCTTATCTAAGTATTTATACCCATTAATAGAATCNTGATTCATAGGGTAAGNTCGGGTTTTATTTAATTGTCTAGNAAGAGCAGGAAACAAGGTCTCATTTANCAAAGTACTTTTCCCACTGCCAGAAACACCTGTTACAGCAATAAANCTACCAAGAGGAAAATCCACACTTACAGTTTTTAGGTTGTTNCCTGTTGCNCCTANCANAGATAAAGNTTTAGTNTNNGTTTTTCTACGAATTTTNGGGGTTTTAATTTNTTTATTNCCTGTNATATATTTCCCAGTCAAAGATTTCTTTGCTTCTGATATATCTTTTGGTNTCCCTGAAAATNTAACTTCACCACCATGTTTCCCNGCACCTGGACCAAGATCAATTACATAATCAGNAGACATAATTGTTTCCTTNTCGTGTTCNACAACTAAAATTGTATTNCCAATNTCACGTAAGGNTTTTAGCATATTCAACAATCGATTGTTATCCCTAGGATGNAACCCAATTGATGGTTCNTCTANAATATATANCACACCCATTAGCTGTGAACCAATCTGGGTAGCCAANCGAATCCTTTGGGCTTCTCCTCCAGAAAGAGTTGCAGCNGNNCGNTCCATACTAAGGTAGCTNAAACCAACATTTACTAGAAAGGNAAGTCGCTGACGAATNTCTTTTAGAATCTGATCAGCAATATCTATTTCCATACNAGTTAGTTCTATAGATTGGAAAAAGNTCTGCAAATNTTTAATTGACATTGCAGATATTTCACCNATATTAAAATCATTTATTTTCACTGCTAAAGATTCATTTTTAAGCCNAGCACCTTTACAATCTGGNCAAATACGCATACTCATAAATTGTTCTATCCATTCACGNATACCAGATGATTTTGTTTGTTTATATCTGCGNATCAGATTTGGTATAGCTCCTTCCCACCCTCCNTTATAAGTTCCANTCCATCTANGGGAACTATATTCCATNTCGAATTTTTTTTCACCTGTACCAAAAAGAAGAATTTCGCGGACTGCAGAATTTATNTTTATCCAAGGAGTAGTAAAATTAAACTCAAGTTCCTGNGCCAAACTTTTTAAAATACNACCATACCAGTTTCCTCGAGGNTGTACTCCAAGNGGAGCGATTGCTCCTTGNATAAGACTTTTTGANTTATCAGGAATTACTAGATTTGGATCAACCTCCATATGTGATCCCAAACCATCGCATTTTTGACAGGCACCANAAGGAGAATTGAAAGAAAACATTCTTGGGACTAACTCTTCCATATTAATNTCACAATCAGNACATGCAAAATGTTCACTAAAAATATNTTCANAATTAGGNAAAGCNTGGACAATTAATAATCCACCACTAATTTTGAGAGCTAATTCTACTGATTCTGTTAACCTTTCTAGGATTGTTTTTTTAATAATCAGACGGTCAATTACTACTTCAATGGTATGCTTTTTATTTTTATTTAATATAATTTTATTATCTAAAGAAAAAATTTTACCATCCACACGAACCCGAACAAAGCCTTCNTTTCTANCCTCATTTANCACCCCTTTNTGTTGGCCTTTTTTCCCACGTATTAATGGAGCCAAAATATTTATTCGAGTGCCAAGTTTAAATTTGATAATAGTGTCTACGATTTGTTGTACTGTTTGTCTTTGAATAGGCTTATTGCACTTCCANCAATANGGCTTACCTATATGGGTAAACAACAATCGTAGATAATCATGTATTTCTGTNACAGTNCCGACTGTAGAACGAGGGTTTCNTGCAGNAGCTTTTTGCTCTATTGATATNGCAGGTGATAAACCCTCTATAGTNTCTATATCTGGTTTCTCCATAAGACCAAGNAATTGNCGTGCATATGAAGAAAGAGATTCTACATANCGACGTTGNCCNTCTGCATAAATTGTATCGAANGCTAAGGATGATTTNCCAGAACCAGATAGNCCTGTTATTACAACCAATTTATTTCTGGGAATAATCACATCAATATTTTTTAGATTATGTTGNCGGGCACCTTTNACAATGATTTTATCATTGAGATTTGACATAAACTCAATTCCTCGAGTAAAACAGATTTTTAAAACAATCCGCAATTTACAGGTTTTTATTTATTACCATCAAAAACGAATTACTTAATCATACTTGCTAAAATAAACACTGCTAATACTTGACACGATACATCATTAGCATTATTTTGAGGCGTGGGATCACTCCGAAACCAAATCCTTATATCTATGCCCCATATGCAAGATCCATTATTTTCTTCTTCTGTTATATTTATATGTGAACATAATAAAGATGGGGCAATGGGATTGATAATAAATAAAAAATTTGAAGAGAAAAATTTGAACAATTTATTTAAAAAAGTTTATATTGAAAATGAAACCATTGAATCACTTGCTCCTGAAATTTATTTTGGTGGGCCCATAATGCTTGAACGCGGTATTGTATTACACAGTTCAGAATTTAATATCGAAGGGACTATCTTTATTTCTGACGACTTTTCCATAACAAGTCAAAAAACGGTATTAAAGAAGTTAAAACTCCATAAAAAAATCCCTTATAAACTAATGCTTGGGCATGCAGGATGGGCAGGTAAACAATTAGAGCGTGAAATCGAAAATGGTGATTGGCTTATACAGTCTACTACTTCAGATTTTATTTTTAATCTTAACCCAGATCAAATGTGGCGACAAGCTGCTGGAAGCCTTGGTATGGATCTAGGAATTTCCGAAGGAATAGGTGGAAAAGCATAATAAATAAAATTCTTTTAAAATATTTATGTTATTTAATCATTCTTACAAACTCTCAGTATTATCAAATTAATACTTGACATAAATGATTCTAATTACAGAGGCAAAACCTGATTGTCTGAATTAATAATAAAAGATTATATTAATTAAAACAGATAGATTTTCTTCTTGATTTTCCATTTACGAATTCTCAAAATCATGACTCTAATATGATGAATTTTGCGCATCGATATATCAAGTTTGTTTTTATTTCGTTTTTTGTGTTGGTATTCAACGCTTGTAATGAAAACCCTTCAAGGCATTTGGATCTAGGAAACTGGTATTTAAGCAAAGGTTTAATTGATGAGGCCATTGTAGAATACCGTGAGGTTGCTCGTGCATACTCTAAGAATGAAAGTGAGCTTTCCAGAGAGGAGTTTGGTATTTTAGGTAAGGCTCATTTTAAACTTGCAATTGCATATACAAAAAAAGGGTGGTGGGAGTATGCATTAAACGAAGCAAGAACTAGTTTTGATGTTCAACCAAATAAAGACAGTCATGACTTAGTGCAACTAATTGAACAAAAACTTGAATTAAAATCAGAATCCTAATTGTTTAAATTTAGGATTTGACATTGAATTTATGTCAAACCTGATCTATGCTCTCCGCCATCACAGTAAATAATAGAACAATTTATAAAGTCAGCTTCTGGTTGTAGCAACATAGAAATAGCACCTGCAATATCATCTGGAGTTGTATTTCTGCCTATAGGGTTTCTCTTTTTTGTTTTTTTAATCCACTTTTCCCATCCTGCAGTAATTTTTGTTAATGCTCTAGTAGGTGTCACGCCTGCTTGAACTGCATTTGCAGTTATCCCATACTTTCCTAGCTCCCAACCAATTTGGCGAATAATTGCTTCCATTGCAACCTTTGCCACACTTACGGGGCCATAACCTTCCATTGCGAGATAATTTCCTTCACTGGTCAAACCAATAATTCTAGAACCAGATCTTAATAGCTGACTTTCGTAAAGTTTTTGAGTCCAATAAAGAAGAGAATTTCCCATAACGTGCACTGTCATATCCATCTGGCGTTTTGTAACAGGTTTTTCCCCAAAAAAATTTGTTGTTGTTCCAAACGCAATTGAATGTAANAAAAGTTTTAAAGGNTCACCCGANGTTATTTTAATTATNTCAGGAATATATTTTTCCATAGNATCTTCTGATGCTGCATTGGTATTCCAATAAACANATTTCCCATTGCTNAGTTCAGCAACTTCANAAATAGTTTTTTCAGCTTCTTTTTTTGTTTCTCCTCTATCAAAATGGAANCCAATTATCCCATANCCATCTTTTGCAAGACGTTTAGCCGTTGCGCCNCCATGACCTGTAGACGCACCAAGTATTAATACCCAATCTGACATTTCATCCCCTCTTTTATAAAAATAATTTACCAGAATTCAATTCAAAAATGGAGATNGAAAAGTGAGTTCTTTATANCAAAAATTTTATGTACTCTTAATCATTAATAATNAANAAAAATTTATANTTTAATGAAAAGAAAAAACTCNTTTANCCGNAANGANNTATTANAATGTNCTGAAGGAAAACTATTTGACANTAATCATGCNCGTGTTCCAACAGATCCATTATTAATGGTAGATCGAATTACTAATATTACAATAAATGGAGGCAAATATAATAAAGGGATNATTATNGCTGAACTTGATATAAATGAAAAAAAGTGGTTTTTTCATTCACATTTTATAGGNGANCCTGTTATGCCTGGTTGTTTAGGGCTTGATGGGATGTGGCAACTTATAGGGTTTTTTCTTACTTGGAGCGGGTGCATTGGTAGAGGTCGTGCTCTTGGTGTAGGAAATGTAAAATTCAAAGGCCAGGTTCGCCCATATCATAAAGTAATNACTTATAAAATAAACGTTAAAAAACTTCTTACTAAACCAGTACCAATGGTCTGGGGCGATGGAGAAATGTATGTCAAAGGGAAAAAAATATATTCTGCTAAAGGTCTTCAGGTTGGACTATTTGATAATNTAATTTATGATTTTGGNGGCGATCCATATTCAGATACTTTCTAGATAAAACNATTTATCCAATTAAAGATGGTNNTAAAATGCGGNATCGTTGGTTTGCCTAATGTTGGTAAATCTACTTTATTTAACGCTTTAACAAAAGCTAGCGTTCCAGCTGAAAACTTTCCTTTTTGTACTATTGAACCACATATAGGAACGATAGAATTACCAGATGAGCGCTTGGAAAAACTAATAGAAATTTATAAGCCAGATAAAGTTACTCCAGCAACCATCGAATTCATAGATATTGCAGGCTTAGTTTCAGGGGCAAGTAAAGGAGAGGGTTTAGGCAATCGTTTTTTGGCTCAGATCCGGGAAGTGTCAGCTATAATTCATGTGGTACGCTGTTTTAATGATAGAAATATTACGCACATTAAAAATGAAGTAAATGCTATTAGAGATGCAAAACTAATCGAAACAGAATTATTATTAGCTGATATTGAGACAATTCAGAATAAATATTATAAAATTGATAAAATCGCTAAATCAGGGGATAAAAAAGTTAAGAAAACACTTGATACAATAACACGATTATTAAAACACTGCAATAAGGGGCATCGCGCTAGAACCTTTAAACACAGTCAGGAAGAATATAATGATATTTATTCACTTCATTTACTAACAGCAAAACCAATTCTTTATGTTGCCAATATAGATGATAAACAAAGCATTAATGAAAATCCAATACATGTAGAAAAAAAATTCTTAGAATTCGCTTTAAAAAAAAACAACATGGTGATTCCTTTATGTGTAAAGCTAGAAAAAGAAATAGCTGATTTACCAATTGAGGAAAAAGAAATTTTCCTTAAAGAATACAATCTGAAGGAAGCGGGGCTGAAAAAATTGATTCAATCAAGTTTTAAACTTTTGGATCTTTCAACTTTTTTTACTGGAGGACCAAATGAAGTTCGTTCCTGGACAATAAAAAACGGTACTACAGCACCAGAAGCAGCAGGCGAAATTCATAGCGACTTCCAAAGAGGTTTCATTAAAGCAGAGGTTATTAAATATAACGATCTTGTTGAACTAGGATCTGAAAAAGCTGTTAAAGATCGTGGCTTATCTAAATTAGAGGGACGTGACTATAAAGTAAAAAACGGCGACTGTATTTATTTTCACTTCAATGTATAATAAAATATCTTACTTTGTTAAAATGAAAATTAAATTATTTTATTATTCTTCTTCCCAGCCGTCTTCATATTCATCTCCATATTCATCTTCATATTCATCTCCATAATAGTACCCATGAGGAGGATAAGCATAATAAGGGTTATTAGTTGATCCATAAGACCAATTGGGTGGCGATGATTGGGTGTCTTTTTCTTTCTTATCCTGTATTATTTCTTTATCTGGTGTTTCTTGTTTCACTACTATTACTTTTGGTTCATCTTTTTTATTATCAGAATCTAGATTTTCTTCTAAAGCTTTTTTAACCCATTTACGATCTGCATCTGTTAAACCAGCATTTAATTCACTTGTTGTAGCGTTTCCAATAATTTGGTTACGAAAAAGCATACCCGTTAATATTGAAAAGAAAAGAATTATAAGCGATACAAGAGACCCCTCTGTCTGGAATTCAAAGCCACCAAACATATTCTGAGTCACTCCAAAAGCCATAAAAATTCCTAAAGTAAGAAGAACACCAAAAAAAATGATCAAATTCCCCAATTGTGATGGTTCAGGCAAAGGTGACTCCATGATCATCATATAAGTGAACCAAACCAATATTCCTCCCACAGCAACAATTATACTCAGGATTGATTCCCCCATAATAAGTGACACAAAGAAACCGATTACGCCAGCCGCAGGGATTAAATATCCAATACCAGATTTGATATCGTGGCTCATAATGGAACTCCAAACTTATTTCGAATTACCAGCGAAATTGCCAGAAGTAAGCCGTAAATGCAAGAATTTAAATTAAGTATAGTCTAATTATCGAATTATGAAACATATCTACCCTTATAATAGATATTGCTTTCTACCATTTAACAACAGATATCTATTCCGTAACTTTAAAACAAATAATGGTTGTTAATCCTATAAAAGTTGGTGTAATTGGCGTTGGTCATTTGGGTCAGCATCATGTAAAACATTTTTCCTGTATAAAAGAAGCTGTTTTAATTGGTTTATTTGACATTGATACTGCCAGAGCAAAAAAAATCGCAGAAAAATATAATTCCTGCGCATTTTCTTCTTTGGAATCTTTGCTTGTCCAAGTAGATGCTTTATCAATTGTTACCCCAACCATCAATCATGCTAAAATTGCTGAAAAGTGCATAAATGCAGGGAAACATATATTTATTGAAAAACCTATAACTAAAACTTTAGCCGAAGCGGATAAATTACTAAAACTCGCTCAAAAACAACGTATTATCATTCAGGTTGGCCATATTGAACGCTTAAACCCAGCTTTACAAGTATTAAAAGATTACCAAATTCATCCAAAATTCGTAGAGATTCAAAGACTTTCACCATATAAAACGCGTGGCACTGACATCCCAGTTGTTTTAGATCTAATGATTCATGATATCGATATATTACTTTCGCTTATTAAATCTCCAGTAAAAACTATTCGTGCAACTGGGATGTCAATATTAACTGACTCATTGGATATTGCTCATGCGCGCATAAGATTTGAAAATGGGACTGTGGCAAGTATTATCTCTAGCCGGGTTGCAAAAAATAAGGTTAGAAAATTAAAATTGTTTCAAAAGGATCTATATACTACAATTGATTTTCTTTTGGAATTAACGGAAGTATATAGGATTGTAGATAAATCAGAAAAACATCCTCAAGCACTGGAAACTATTCCTTTTGATTATAAAAATCACCATAAATACATTATCTACGATAAGCCTATTATCAAAGAAACTGATGCTCTTAAAATGGAATTAGAAAATTTTATTCGATCAGTCCAAGGATTAGAAAGACCAATAGTAACTGGAATTGAAGGGAGAAATGCGCTTGATATTGCTTTACAAATTCAAGAAATGATTATTAAAGATATTGATTGATGAAAATAAAAAATTTCATTTTTTCTTATAGAAGCTTTACACCAATTCCTATTGTATTTATTCTTCTTTATTTTACTGAATTTCGCATTCCTTTTTTGTGGATTGGATTAGGTTTAGTTTTTATTGGAGAATATATTCGTTTTAAGGCAGTACAATATGCTGGAGGAATCACTCGAACTCGTAATGTTGGCGCTCCCTCATTATGTCAATCTGGACCGTATTCTTACGTTCGTAATCCACTTTATGTAGGGAATATGTATATTTATATAGGCTTTGTGTTTGTAGCTGGCAGTCATTATATATGGGAATTATTTTGTGTTGTATTCATTTATTTTTCAATTCAATATGCGATGATAATTGCTCTCGAAGAAAAAACACTTTCAAATCTTTTTGGTAAAGTTTACGATCAATATAAAAATAATGTGCCTCGTTTTATTCCTAGATCAACTCCATGGAATAATTCAGATAATCGGATACCCGCTTCAATTAAGATCACATTCATAAATGAAAAACGAACCTTGCAAAATATTATACTGTTTATGTCTTTGATAATAATTAAAAATATATAAAAAGATGTTATTTTATTCTAATAAAAACAGATATAAAAATGAGTAAAAATACAATTCATTATTTTTTTATCGCTGGGGAAACATCGGGGGATATACATGGAGGAAAATTAATAACAGCCATAAAAAATATTAATCCTGATTCTTCTTTTATAGGACATGGTGGAGAAAATATGGAAAAGTCTGGCATGAAAATTTTAGAGAACACAGATACTCTAGGAATAATGGGCTTTATAGAGGTGATTAAACATTTACCAAAAATGAAAAAAATAATGTTTAATACTGTGGATATTATTACTAAAACAAAACCTAATCGTATTGTTTTAATTGATTACCCAGGATTTAATCTTAGGCTAGCAAAAAAGATCCAACATTTAAATATTCCTATTACCTATTTTATTTTGCCACAAGCTTGGGCATGGAAAGCAAATCGAGTTAAAACAATGATATCTACACTTGACCAAGCCTTATCCATTTTCCCTTTTGAGAAAAAATGGTACGAATCAATGGGATTATCAACAGATTTTATTGGTCATCCTTTTATGGATACCATAAATTTAAAAGAGTCAAATGAAAAAGATTATTTTAAATACCATAAGCTTAACTCCAACCACCCAATTCTTTTACTTTTACCAGGAAGTCGTAAACAAGAAATAAAATTACATTGGCCAGTTTTCCTGAAAACTGTTATTCTCTTAAAAAGGAAAATAGATAATCTTCAAATAGTTGTATCTCCAGCTCCTGGAATTACTTTAAATACTATACCTGAAAGTTTTAAAATTGAACTTAATTCACGCAAAGCAATGAGAAGTGCTACTGCCGCAATCGTATCATCTGGGACAGCAACATTAGAATGTGCATTAGAAAACACTCCTTTAGTTGTATGTTACAAATTTTCTTTCATATCATGGTTAATTATCAAATTTATGTCCAATATTGACCATGCTTCGATTGTTAATCTTATTTCAAAAGAGACTATTCTTCCAGAGTACCTACAAAATAAAATGACTCCTAAAAACTTAGCAGAAGCATTANAGCCCTTATTGGATATTTCAAGTGATATAAGAAAAAANATGTTAGATAAATTTGATATTTTGCATAAAAACCTTGGNGANCCAGGTGTCTANAANAGAGCGGCTGAAGCAATTNTTTCAAGGAATAACAAANNTTAGATATATAGGTAGGTTTTAANTAATGATCCCTTTTTATGCTTTNATTGGAAATTTATTATTTAATTTATTCTANTGGACTANCTGGTGGGATGTAAGAAAAGAAAATAATTACCTAANTATATTAAATAAAGGNAAATCAGTTTTAATTTGTTGCTGGCATGGNCAGCTACTNTCAGTTATAAAAAACCTATCTAAAATAAATTGTTATGCTTTAGCAGGCACNCATAAAGACGCCGAAATNATTTCCCNAATATGCTTAAAATGGGGAGTGAATATGATAAGAGGATCAAGNAAAGAAAAGGGATCAGNTGCATACAAANAGATNGTAGATGTATTAAAAANCCNTCAACCTTCTCTTATTTTTATAACACCNGATGGNCCTGCAGGNCCNGCAAGAATACCNAAGCCNGGAATAATAAGAGCAGCNAGACTAACAGGTACTGCAATTGTTCCAGTTACGGCATTTTCTACTAATNGATGGGAATTTTCTAACTGGGACAAATTCTATATTGAAAAACCGTTTGGTAATATTTTTATAGAATACGGTAANCCTTTGTTATTTAATAAAAATATGNACTATATAGAATGTAGAGATCAATTAATTAATGCAATGAANTTATTAGAAAAAANTAATTTGCAATATGCAAATAAAACGATTANTAAATAGGGACTTTCTTATATGGATCTTATTCCCATTATCCTTGTTTTATNGGGGAATAGTTTNCTGGCGAAATTTATTTTATAATTTCGGGTTTTTTATTTCTCGNCGCTTACCTTGTTATGTAATAAGTGTGGGAAACATTACTGCAGGAGGGACTGGNAAAACACCGATGGTTATGTTTCTTGCCAANCTAATAAAAAAATATGGNAAAAATGTTGCTATTCTTAGTAGNGGNTANGGACGTAAAACTAAAGGAACCATATTGGTTACTGATGGCNATTCAAAATTAAAATCCAATTTTAAAGATTNTGGTGATGANCCTTATTTATTAGCTAATACACTTAAAGGAATTCCTTTGGTTGTAGATAATGATCGTTTTAGAGGNGGTATGTATTTAATAAAAAAGTTTAAACCTCAAATAATAATCTTAGATGATGGATTCCAGCACAGATCCTTGGAGCGNGATCTTGACCTNGTTTTAGTAAGCNCTATCGATAGAATTAATGATCATAAATTNTTACCTTATGGTATATTNAGGGAACCTTGGNAAAATATCAGNAGAGCTGATGCAATTATTGTAACAAAAACAAATCTAAAAAAACCAAAATCGTTTTTATATCGAAAATTAAGCAAAACAAATAAAATATTAATTAATTCAAAAATGGAAAGTGTTATATCTCCTTTAAAAAAACATCTANATTCAGAAAATNNANGTCTNAAAAACAAAAGAGTATTTATTTTTTCTGCTATTGGAGATCCTGCTAGTTTTATCCTTAGTNTAGAGAAATTGGGGGCANTNATTTGCGGCAAAAAAGAATTTAATGATCATTACATATATTCACAGANGGATTTAATAAATATAGANAGANTAGCAAGCAAAACTGATGCAGAATATTTAATAACTACAGAAAAAGATTGGGTAAAAATCGAAAATTTTAAAAGNAAGTATAATATAATTGTTTTAGNANCANAGATCAGCTTATCAAATGAAGTACAATTNNAAAAACTNTTNCTTCCATTTATAAGCTAGACATTCCCCACGCAAAAACTACTCCTACAAACGTAAGCATTAATGGCCAACCTGTATTTACTAATTGTTTTGAACTAGGATCGTGAAATACATGAATCTGNAATTCNTGAGCNGTAGTAGCTCCNTGCTCATCAATGGCCATTAATATAAAATCATTCATACCTGTTTGATTTTGGCGCGGAGTCCATTCAATTGTAGCTTTCTTCTTATCAAATTCAGCATATTTTGGNAATCGAACCGCTCGATAGGTTACACGATCCTTGTTTAAATCTTCAGTAGTCATTTTGTATCGCCAAGTATGCCCAGTAAGGCCAACTGGCTTTGGTGCGGACATAAGCGTTGGGGGATTGTTTACAAAAATTCTACCTTTTTGTATATCTGTTCCATATCCATCGCTAACTGAAACTTCATAATTATTATAATTTATTTGAGCTGCTTTTGGGACCCACAAAATTTTCCCGTAACGATCCATTTGCATGCCATGAGGTCCTTTTAACAAATTATACTCTAGATTAGCATTCTCATTTTTATCATCCACATTTATTTGATATTTAAACAAGTCCCCAACTAAAGCCATTCTTGGAGGNTTAGATACAATAGTAGGCAAATGATTAGCATATATTTCAAACGTCTGTTCATCTTTTGTAAAACCATCTGAAACAACTAAAGTGATGCGTTGCGTATTTACTTGATTTATTCTCGGGTTCCATCGAATGGTCCCAGAACCTTCATCCACAACCATCCCCTCTGGAAAATCAAGTAATGAATATTTTATAGGACTAACTCTTTCTACAATTACCCTTGGTGGGCGACCTTTATTTTTNCCAGCAAAAAATTCCCATAAAAAATCTTTAATTTTAATAGTCCTGCCATCTATNTTTTCTAAGATNACCCAAAGTCTATTTTCCTCAAAAAAGACGGAATGTGTATANCGNTTCATATTTAACCGTGANACTAANGAGTCGGCAGGANTTTTTGGATCAACATAATAAATTGCATCCGCNTTATGCCAATCAGNAAGATAACGATCAATATTTTCCATAGCAACATCATCTGTAATATTTACAGAATACATCCTTACCGCAGAAACATTTTCTATCTTAACAACTTTATTAAATGGTAAAAGTGAACCTCTGTTTTTATCCACTGTCATGACTGGATATGCATATTCAACACCAACTGTAGCCGCCATTGAAGGGACTGAAATGATTTGAATTGGAGCATTAACAAAGAATTCTGATTCAATAAATCTGGATTCATGGCCATCGGAAACCTCAATCCTAAGTTTATGAAAATCTACATCTTGTATACCAGGCTCCCAACGCAAACGGCCTGTCATTGGGTCCATACGCATTCCTTGAGGTAAATTATGAGCGGTATAAACAATTTGATCTTTTTCATTTGGATCTTCTATTTCTAATTGATAATCCCAAATACCTCCTACATTAATTTTGTTCATAGCTAGGGGGGCTTTTTTAATAACAGGGGGATGATTAATAAATAAATTAACAAATTGTGTATCTGTAGCTACTCCATGTATAGCTACCAAAGCATATTTTATAGTATCAACCTGAACAGGATTGGGTGTCCATAGAAGATTTCCCTTCGGGTCTATATTCATACCGTCGGGCCCGTAAAATAATTTATATTTTACAGTTTCGTCCTGACCTTGTTTCCAAACTTTTATAGAATAAGCATAGTCCTCCCCTACCTTACCTTCATTAGGTGCAGTAGATAATATTCGCACACCAGAGCGAGCAAATAATTTGAACTCTTGCACTGCCCTATCAAACCCATCGGTGACAACTAAGCGAATATCATAAACTTCAACATGACTACTATCAGTTTCCCAAAGTAAAATACCGTTTTCTAAAGTCATACCCTCTGGAGCAACCTCAAGATCAAATTGAAAGGTTGCATCTTTATTCAAGTCTTGCACAATTGGTTCATACCTAAAAGTCGTACCAGCAACAAATTCAGTTTCTTCTGGCTGTGTTAAAAACCTTGGTGGATCATTAACATAAATCCACATACTTTCATCNCGACTTTCTAAAACAGGCAACGNTTTGTATTCCTGTNTTTCTTCTGTTGANNAAGANATAGCTTCCATAATTTCATCAACTTTCATTCTTAAATGNTAGCTAATTTGGAAAGCNTCAAGTTGCTTTTCTGTNGGTACCCAGTTTATTGATTTGNTTTCATAAAAAAAATACATTCCTTGAGGTGGAATGGATTCCCATCTAAAACTGTAAAATTCTTCTTCTTCATTTTTAGGTAATTCATAAAGAAAGGGNCGNCNTGGAGTTAAAACATATTTAGGTAAAATATGNTTAGGTAAACGCATNCCNACTGTTTCNTTAGGTTTTGTTTNCTTTGGTTTTTCGAGAGTTCTTTCGATTTTTTTTGGTGGTATNATTTTAGGCTGTTCTTTTAAAACTTTACTTTCAAACATGCCAGGTGTTAANGTTTTTGGTATAAAAGANGCTGGGGATTCACCAAGNTCCGTGATAATCCTNTCCTGNGTCTGNGGNTCTAAAGTAGTTATTTNTTCNGGNGATANTTCAATATANACCTCAGGGACTTCTGGTTTATCATCTTGCAGGTTTGAAAGTANATTTGGTAANCTNTCTGAAATAAAATCTGAGCTTANAATATAACCTTGATCAAAACGATCTGATTTTTTACCAATATTNACNANATAAAGAGAGTTTTCTTTACCATNCCANCCTGATANCAAAACGCTTCCTGTATAAAGTCCNGACTTTGTTAAAGGAAGGGCTGAAAAGATTTGNATATTTTGTGGAATTTTGTTCATAGCATTTTGNACNCCCTCAACNCCTCCATCTTTNCCTGAAACTAAAGTCAAAGCATTTATATCNGATGAAAGCATAAGCATATCTTCATATGTNTCTTGATTAATATCCTCTATGTTAATNTGAGTTAAAGGNCCTGGGTTTACAGGNACNTCCTCTACAACTAATGTAGCTGGAGTTAATGTAAAACCAATCACATCTCCAGAATTAAANCCTGCNAATACATCAAAAAACCCATCNGCATCCCAGTCTGTGAGTTGAAAAGATCGAGGNAGTANNCCNTCCAAACCATCTATNTTTTTACGGATTAGATGNCCAGAATCAAAAACACCTCCAATATTATAAAAAGGCTGAGCTTTTAATGTATTGCCTTCTTGACTAATAGCTAGAACATCNTCATAACCATCCCCATCNTAGTCTACAACNCCAACATATAAAAGAGCAGACCCAATTAATAATTCATCTGGTCTTACTTTTTTTGTTAAAATGAGTCCTTCTTCTTNAGAGTCAATAATGGCAAANCCTCTNAAAGGACTCCCTAAAGAAAGAATTAATTCATCATCCCCATCTGCATCTTGATCAATTAATTGAAAATTATTGCATCGAAGTGATCGATTNCCTTTNCCAATATCAAGAGTNGTCGAAGGNAACTCTGAAAATGATTGNCCATCCCAAGAATATGTTGCAATAAAAACATGAGGAGTTGAATTATCNCCAAAACGAGATAAATTCATAACAATAATCANACTTGGNNATCCATTNCCAGAAAGATCCCCNATCTGAGCATCAACAAAATATCCTTCCAANCCTGNTGGTGGNGAAAANTCCCATATAAGGTTTTGATAACCNTCTANGTCCATTTCATAGAAACGAACAGNTTTNGGAAAAACTTCTGNATCAGGATTTAGTTCCAAAGAAATAAACTCNAAAAGCTTATCTCCATCTAAGTCATAAGAACCATTCATATGAANAATTTTTTGNCCNACCAACAAACTAGTAAAGCACAANAAANTTAATAATAAATTATATTTAAATTTCCGCATTNATTAATTATTGNAAAATTTTTAGTGATTTNCACCCTTAGGNTCTGGAATAGATGNNTCTGGTTGAGATTCTTCTGGTTCAGNAGGAAAANCCTCAGATGATTCATTNATCTCNTTATTAATTTTTGGNAATTCTTTTATCTTTTCTAGTTTAAGTGAATCATNAACAACAGGTTTTANAATAGGAGTTATAGCAGTAGTATCAGGANCCTGNACATCAGCTGGNAAATCANATGTTTCATCAATCGATNTTTTCTTTACTTCAGATGATTCATCTTTGGGTACTATACTTTGAATTGGAGCTACTGGAATTTCTGGNCTAGNTTGATCAAATTGNNCATCAGGAANCCGNTGTTCACGTAAAACCTTAGGAAATTTTNCTTTTGGNCCGAATAANGGTTCCTTCAANGTNCCATCTTGTAAAAGTTGTATTTTTAGAGAATCAGGAAAATACTCTTGTATAAGTCTTGAAAACATAACNCTTGGCTCAACATATCCATCTAGATCAAATTCTGTAGTTACTTTTTTTGAACCATTTTCGCGCACAATAATTTCACCTCGGATTGCCTGCAATTTCCCTTCGTCCATAAACACAGCCANAGATTGCGCTGGAACTGATGGTGTTGTAGAAGAAAGGTAAATNCCTCTATGAATCGTAGTATCTGAATNCCCAGAGAATGAAAAACGAATAAGTTTNTCAGTAAAATCCATACCNAGNGATGTTGGAAAACCATCAAAAAAATAATCGGGGAATTCNAATAATGTTGGGTCGAAAGCTTCTGGTTGATAAGACTGTGACAAAGAATCACGCTCTGGTAAAATAGACATAAAAACAACATTGGTTTGCATATCATGTACCATTATTAGGGTAGTCACACTATCAGTTTTAACATTGCGAAGAGAATANGCAAAGTCAAATGTTTCTCCAGGTCTTAAGCCATTCAAATTTGCTGAAACACCATGTTGAAAATGAGTTGGTTTCCCAATCTGCGGTAATTGATTTACTGAAACACCGAATGGAGCTTCACCATCAAAAACATATCTATCTTTTGTATCATTAATAGCAGGTGTTATAGCTAATACATAATAAAGATCAATCTCTCCTTCAACTGGCTCAAATTGTGTAATATCTTGATTTACTGGTTCAAAAGCAATTACTTCTTTCACTGCATTACTAAATGTTATTACTCCATCATCCAAGCTAGGGACAACAGGAATCTCAGATTTATCATCTTTTTTTAGAATATATTCTCCTAGGTCTATTTGCTCGAACCCTGCTTCATCTGCCCAGCTTTCACTATGCATTTCTTTTGTTGCTTTTGGCACTCCATTTCTTATGCCCTCAGCATCTTCGGGAATATCTTTTATAGATTTTACCGATGCAATGTAATCACCCAAAGTAGGAGTTAATATTTCTATATCCTTTTTAGGTGAAAGCTGAGGAGGTGGTTGTTTAAACTGACTTTCCTTATAATCATATGGTAAGCTGGTTAGTGCCTTGAAGCTCATCCTTTCATCACTAATTTCCGTAGGAGGAGGGGGAATCATGCTGCTTTCGGACAATTTTTGAACGATTTTTTTCTGTACTTTTCCCTGTTCATATTCTATTATTTGAGGAATTGCCTGCCCAGACATATCTGTTTTTTTTAATTGTAAATTTTCCCCATCAACTTTTAACAGAAAGACATCATCTGTCCCATATGGAACAATTAAACCATCACTTGTTGCTTGCATAGTTTTAAATGGTTGAATACCGGCACCAATTAGTTGTTCAGCATCTCCAACAAGCAACAAATCAGATTTAATAAACCTTCCATCAGAACTCATATCAAAAATAGCAGTATTAATTTTATTTCCTTCGGGTGATAAAATTGCCAGATAACTAACACCATCACTAATAAATCCGCTTGCAAAAAGATGACCATATCCATTTTCTACAATAGGAGCAGTCAACATTTTTTTATTGCTAAGTGAAATGTTTTTATTTGAAATAAATATATTGAAAACCATTGCCTTTCGAATAGGGGTTCCAAAAGCTACAGCTAATTGATTTTTTGTATCTGGTATTTTAGAAATATTTAATGGACGAGCTTTACCAATATCCAGTGATTTGTAGTTAAAAGTTAACGGCTCAGTTGTAAATACAGTATTTGAACCCATAAAAACGTATAGCCAGTTTTTTGTTTCAATTGATGGAGAAACCTCAGCAACAGCAACCAAATCAAAAAAACCATCATCATTAATATCTAATAATTCAACATCTGAAAATTTCCCCTTATTTGGGAGATCATATCCCCATAATACCTGATCAACTTTTTCATTAACAAGCTCTATCCAACTAGCGGAATGATGGCCAGAGTTAAGTAACAAAGATTCTTTAATACCATCATTATCCAAATCATAAACGTCCTTGAAATAGAGCGTTCCTTCTGCAATTAACACAGAAAACATAATGATTATATAAAAAACTAACTTCAATGGGTTGGTTTTCCCACTACTAGACGCACTTAACCTCATGATTCATACCAATATTTTGAATACTATTTCTTGGGAGGCAAATCACGTTTGGTCTCCCTTACCTCGTTTACTTACTAAAGTTAAGGTTAAAGACTCTTTTTTTACAAGAAAAAGCACCATTATAGTTTTTCAGGTAATTTTACGGTTATTTTCTATAATTTCTTCATAATTTACGTTATGATCCACAAACTTGTCCTAACGCGGAAAACCCTATTAATATGAAAAACAGAATTATTACCATATTATTTAATTTTTCAATTGCACTTGGCCAGTTCGGTTATCCTGTTGAAGATTTTTTTGGAGGAGGTATCGGTTATAGCCCAATGTATATCAGCCTTGACTCTATACCTGCATCATCAAGATTGTCGAGTCTTGGGCTAAAAATAGAAGATTTTAAAGATCCATTTGTAATCCATGGAGGAGAAGGATTTGCACATGTAACTGGGAAATGGCGAATAGGTGGTTACGCTGGCGTGGGAGCTTCTAGCATAAGCACAGTACCAGATATTATGATTTATGAAGAAAGCGGACAAACTGAAGGTTACCAACCAGGAGAGGATGGTACACCTCAAGATTATACTGAATTTTTTAGTCCTACCATTCAAGCAAAATTCACATTTTCTTTAGGAGCAGCTTCTGTAGAGTATGTATTGCCACTATTGCAAGATCTAGAACTTTCAGGAGGTGCCCTTTTTGGACTTGGCCGAGCAAGTATCGCAGTAGATCAACAAACAGGAACACCGAAGTGGGATAATACGTTTTCAAATGTTTACGGAACATTTGACTCAACTGGTACCCTTTATTATGGGGTAGACACTCTTATTACTGGAGTTATTCCAGTTATTGTCCCAGGGCCAGTTCCAGGTCTCCTGAGAGATGTTAGTGCCAGATTTTTTAATTTTCAACCCTACATTGCTATGAAGTGGCAATTTTTAGAGCGCGTTGGACTAAGAATCAGCGTAGGATTTAATAAAGGGACTATTGGAAATGGTAGCTGGAACCTTAATGGAAGAACCAAAATTGGTGATTCTCCTATGTCTGCAATTCAAGGCGTGGCTTTTAGGACTATGCTCTATATTGGCTTATAGAATCATTTAAACTACTTTAAAAAATAATGATTAAAAATTACTGGCGAATTTGGCCGCTATTTCTATCAACACTTTTTGGAATTGTAGTAGGTGTTTTTCTATTTGCCCCAAAAATTTATCCAAATAATGATAATATTTATAAAATACTAAGAGATAAAACACGATCTCTTCAACAAATAATTTCATATGTAAATCACTTTTATTTTGGTACCGTTGATATGGAAAAAATAATGGATGGTGCTTTTCATGGTCTTATGGAGGAATTGGACCCACACTCAGTTTATATACCCGCTAAAGAACAAGGCGATATTGATGAACTGTTTAGAGGGAAATTTCAAGGAATTGGAATTGAATTTGATATTTTAAATGGATACATAACTGTAATCTCTCCAGTACCCGATAGCCCATCAGATATTGTAGGACTAATGCCCGGGGATAAAATCATTGCTATTAATAGTGAAGATGCGTACAAAATAACAAAAGAAGAAGTATTTAATAAGCTAAGGGGTAAAAAAGGATCATCTGTGATCATTACCATTAGCCGTCTTGGCGCTGGAAAACCATTTGACGTAAAAATTATCCGTGACGATATACCTATATACAGTGTCGGGGCATCTACCATGATTGATAATATAACTGGTTACGTTTCTTTAAGAAGATTTTCGGCGACTACGGAAGATGAAGTAATTAGTGCATTAGAAAAACTTAAAAGAAAAGGAATGAAGCGCCTTGTTTTTGACCTTAGAAGCAATAGCGGCGGTTATCTTGAACAGGCGGCTGCAATTTCAAATCAATTTATTACTACCCAAGATACTCTTGTATTCACAAAGGGGAAAATCAGAGAATCAAATCAAGTTTTCGTTTCTAAACCAGAAAATGGCAGTAGTGATTTTTCATTAATTGTATTAATTAATCGAGGTTCAGCAAGCGCCAGTGAAATCGTTTCAGGGGCAATACAAGATCTTGATAGAGGATTAGTAATTGGAGAAACCAGCTTTGGGAAAGGACTTGTTCAAAGACAATTACCGCTAGATAGTGGGGGTGCTGTACGTGTAACAATTGCAAGATATTATACGCCCAGCGGTCGATTAATACAACGACCTTACGAAGATGGAAAAGAGTTAGCTTATTATCGTGAACTTTATACATCTGATCGTGAAGCTAAGATTGATAGTTTAAAACAACTAAGACCAAAATACAGAACGAAAGCAGGGAGAATTGTATATGGAGGGGGAGGTATCACACCAGATATTTATATTCCATATCGAGAAAAGTTTACTATTGATACAAAAAAAATTTTACGGGATCCTAAACGCCCTATTTTTAATTTTGCTTCAGAATATGTTTCAAAAAACAAAAATAAATTTAATTCTTTTGATTCTTTTAGAGATTCATGGGAAGTAACTGAAGAAGTGTTTGATGATTTTCTTTCTCTTTTGGAAAAAGATTCTATTGTATATATCAAAGATTCTCTTCTTGCAGATATAAAATTCCTTCACAATCAAATCAAGGGAGAAATTGCTGGATTTGCTTGGGGGAAAAATAAGTCAGCTAGCATAAAATTAAAAATGGATAACCAAGTTCAAGAATCATTAAAACATTTTCACGAAGCAGATGCATTCATAAAAACCTTGAATTAAATTCGCTTCCATTTAAAACAAAAATATTTAGATTAATTAATTAGGGAGAGACAAAATGGTACAATATTTTCATGATGGTGGAAACTTTATGTGGCCTATACTGGTGGCCCTTATTTTTGGCTTAGGATTCACACTGGAGAGGATTTATTCCCTGATGATGTCTAGAATTGATGCCAAAAAATTCTTTGATGATATAATAAAAGCGATTGATAATGATGGAACAGAAGCAGCCTTAAATCTTTGTGAAAAAACACAAGGGCCAGTATCTGCAATATTTCATGCTGGATTATCAAGAATGCATCGTGGTTTAGCTGAAGTAGAAAAAGCAATTCAAAATGCTGGAGCTCTTGAAATGGCTTTTCTAGAAAAAAACATGATCTGGCTAAATACAGTAATAACCATAGCTCCAATGTTAGGTTTTACTGGTACGGTAATTGGTATGATAAGTGCATTTGATGCTATAAAAGCAGCTAATGATATTTCTCCCGCAGTTGTAGCTGGGGGCATATCTCAAGCATTGCTTACTACAGCATTTGGTTTAGTTGTAGCTATGATTATTCAGACATTTCAAAATCTTTTTGTTTCACGAATTGATAAACTTATCCTAGAAATGGAAGAACAGTCTGTAAATATTATAGATTATCTATCCGAAGCAGAAGCAATAAAATAGCTTAGCTATTCATTTATGGCTAAAAAAATACGCAGATTTAAAGGTGGAGAAATTCCTACATCATCTATGGCTGATATTGCATTCTTGTTGCTTATTTTTTTTCTAGTAACTACCACCATAGATACGGACAAAGGCCTTGGAATTGTATTACCCCCCGCTGGAGATGTAGAAATTGAAATAAGAAAAGAGAATATATTAAATTGCTTGATCAATTCCAGAGGGAAGGTTTTATTAGATGAAGAACCGACACCAGTCGAACAAATTAGTAGAATTGTTGGTCGAAAATTACGAGAAAATGATAAATTAATTGTATCAGTCAAATCTCATCCCAAAACAGCATATACAGACTATATCAGAGTGATTGATCAACTGAAAATGGCTGATGCTAAGCGAATCTCTATAGCAAATAGTGAATAATGAAATTTTCCCGAAAAACAAAGTTATCGTCTGAAATACCAACTGCTTCTATGCCAGATATTATTTTTATGCTATTGATATTTTTTATGGTTACTACCGTTTTACGTGAATATTCTGGCCTGCCTGTAAATCTTCCTAAAGCGAAAAGGATAGAAAAATTAAAATCAAAAAGGCATACATCCCACATATGGGTTTCAAAGGATGGACTTATATCAATTGATGATAGACTTTTTGCTATTGAAGATATTTCTAAAGTAATGTATGATAAAAGAGTTGCTGATCCACAAATCGTTGTTTCATTAAAGGCAGATGAAGAAGCCAAAATGGAACAGGTTTCTAGCATTCATGAAAAATTAAGGGATGCAGATGCCTTAAAGCTAAATTATTCTACAAAAACTCTAGTAAACTAATGAAAAAAATAAATTCTCTCCATAATACCTATCCTGTAAATGTAAGGTCGGGTGGATTGCTGGGAATTATTTTAGTTATTATCATGTTTGTTTTGTTCCCACGTTTTTTAGCAACTGTTGAGTTTGATGATGTTGATCAAATTATTATTGAAAATATAGATATACCACAAACCCAGCAGATTGATAATACTCCTCCACCTACACGCCCATCTATACCAGTTCCATCGGATGATGAAGATATTGCAGATGATTTAACATTAGATGAATTAGATTTTGATGATTTCTCTAATTTAGATGCTCCGCCGCCGCCGCCATCAGGACCAAAAGTTGTTTTTATACCTTACGATGATCCTCCTCAAGCTTTGTCTCCAATTAGACCAACTTACCCTGAAATTGCTCAAGAAGCTGGAATAGAAGGTGTCGTTGTTGTGCAAGCTTTCATTGATAAAAAAGGTCGTGTAAAAGAAACTTTAATTCTTAAAGGTGTTCCTAACACAGGGCTTGACGAAGCAGCAATGGAAGCAATTAGGAAAACTAGATTTCGCCCAGCAAAACAAAGAGAACGAGCTGTGGGTGTCTGGATTTCAATCCCAGTAAACTTTAGATTAAAATGATTTTTTAGTAAATACCTATCCTGCCCAGATTTAAACTTTTTTTAATTATTTTTCAAATATCAGCTTTTCAAATTCGCTCTATGATATTCCCAATTCATATTACGAATACACTCAACAGAAATTTCCTTTGGGCATTCTGATTCACATGCGCCAGTATTAGTACAATGTCCAAATCCTTCATCATCCATTTTTGAAACCATATTTAATACTCTTTTTTCTCTTTCAGGTTTCCCCTGAGGCAATAATGAAAGTTGAGATATTTTTGCTGACACAAATAAGCTTGCTGATGCATTTTTGCATGATGCAACACATGCTCCGCATCCAATGCAGGCAGCAGCATCAAATGCTTTTTCCGCAACGTCTTTTGGGATGGGAATAGCATTTCCATCTGGCGCACTCCCTGTATTTACAGATACATAGCCTCCCGCCTGTATTATTCTATCGAACGATGATCTGTCCACAACTAAATCTTTCACTACAGGAAAAGCTTTGGCTCTCCATGGTTCTATCGTAATCGTATCACCATTATTAAAATGCCTCATGTGTAGTTGGCACGTTGTTGTTCCTTTTATAGGACCGTGAGAACGCCCATTTATTACCATGGAGCACATACCACATATCCCCTCTCTACAATCATGGTCAAATGAAACTGGATCCTTATCATCGTTTACTAATTGTTCATTTAGAATATCTAATACCTCTAAAAATGACATATGAGTATTAAGCCCATTAATCTCATAGGTTTTAAAACCTCCATTTTCATGTGAAGATTTTTGTCTCCATATTTTAAGTGTTAAACTTAATTCAGTCATATTATTTATAACTTCTCTGTGTTGGTTTAACTGTTTCAAAATTTAAATCTTCTTTATGCAAAACTGGAGAGGAATCGGGCCCTTTAAATTCCCAATTTGAAGAAAATGTGAAATTCTCATCATCTCGTAATGCTTCACCTTCGGGAGTTTGATGTTCCTCTCTAAAATGACCGCCGCAGGACTCTTCTCTTTCTAGAGCATCTATCATCATTAATTCACCAAGCTCAAAAAAGTCAGCTACGCGTCCAGCTTTTTCAAGTTCTGGATTAAAAGTATTTTCATTTCCAGGGACTTTTATATTTCTCCAAAAATCATCTTTCAAGCTTTTTATATCTTCAATAGCCTGGATGAGATTAGATCGATTTCTTGACATACCACAATGATCCCAGACAATTTTACCAAGATCTCTATGAAAACTTTCTACTGATCGATTACCATTGTTTTTAATAAATTTATTATTTCTTTCTTTTACATTATTCTCTGCTTTTCTAAATGCATCGTGTTCAGTATCTATCGGTTTTGTTCTGATATCTTTTGAAAGATATTTTCCTATTGTATATGGTAATACAAAATATCCATCTGCTAAGCCTTGCATTAGTGCGGATGCCCCCAGACGATTTGCACCATGATCAGAAAAATTACATTCACCAATTGCATATAGTCCTGGGATTGTAGTCATAAGATCATAATCAACCCATAACCCACCCATTGTATAATGTACTGCGGGAAATATACGCATTGGCATTTTATAGGGATTATCTCCAGTTATTTTTTCATACATTGCAAAAAGATTTCCATATCTAGCTGAAATAATTTCTTTCCCGAGCCTATTAATAGCATCTTCAAAATCAAGGTAAACTGCTAATCCAGTCGGCCCAACACCATATCCTTCATCACATCTTTCTTTTGCTGCTCTAGAAGCAACATCTCTAGGAACTAAATTTCCAAATGCAGGATACCTACGTTCTAGATAATAGTCTCTTTCTTCTTCAGGTATTTTTTCTGGTGGACGATTATCTTTTTTTTTCTTGGGTACCCAAATACGCCCATCATTACGAAGAGATTCCGACATTAATGTCAATTTCGATTGATATTCACCAGAAACAGGTATACAAGTTGGATGAATCTGAGTGAAGCATGGATTAGAAAATACTGCTCCTTTTTTATACGCTTTCCAAATCGCTGTTACATTACTTCCCATTGCATTTGTAGATAAATAATAAACATTTCCATATCCACCAGTCGCTAAAACTACTGCATGTCCAAAATGGCGTTGATATTCTCCTGTTAACAAATTTCTAGCTATAACCCCTCTTGCTTTTCCATCAATTTTGACTATATCTAACATCTCATGACGGTTATACATTTTCACATTCTGTTTGTAAATCTGCCTACTCAAAGAACTATATGCTCCTAATAAAAGTTGTTGCCCAGTTTGTCCTCTTGCATAAAATGTCCTGGAAACCTGAACACCACCAAACGATCTATTATCTAAGGTCCCCCCATATTCACGAGCAAATGGGACACCTTGGGCAACGCACTGATCAATTATATTTACACTAACTTCTGCTAAGCGGTATACATTTGCTTCACGGGAACGATAATCTCCACCTTTTATAGTATCATAAAAAAGACGATATATAGAATCTCCATCATTTTGATAGTTTTTAGCTGCATTTATTCCTCCCTGAGCCGCTATTGAATGTGCTCTCCTTGGACTATCTTGAAAACAAAATGCTTTCACTTTATAACCCATCTCTGCCAATGATGAGGATGCTGACGCTCCCGCAAGACCAGTTCCAATAACAATAATTTCTATTCTTCTTTTATTTGAAGGACTGACAAGAGGTATATTTGATATATAATTGGCCCATTTATTTTGAAGCGGACCACCTGGTATGCCACTATTGAGTTTCATTGATAAAAAATATTCCTATTTTTAATGAGTTCATATGCCAAAATATTATTTAAAATTCTTTATATAAATATAGATTGGTATCAAAGCAAATAAAGCTGGTATAAACAAAGTAATAACTGAAGATATATATTTAAAAACTATATTAAAGCGTTGAGTTTTTAACCCTACCGTCTGCAATGCAGATAAAACACCATGATTTAAATGCAATGCAAGTACTACCATACTAAAAGCATAGAATAAAGTATAAATTGGATTTTTAAATGCTGAAACCGTTATTGTATGTAGATCTTTTATTTTTGTTCCATCACTTAAAATTTGATAAGGCATTTTACCAAAATGCATCTCATACCAAAAGCTCTTCAAGTGAATAATAATAAATATTAACAATATCGCACCTAGAAGAGGCATATTTCTTGAACTCCAAGTGCTATTTAAACTATTATTAGAAACCAAATACCCTATAGGCCTTGCAAGCCTTGATTTTAATTCCAGATAAATAGTGACTACAACATGCAATATTATTGATGTATATGTTAAAATTGATAATATTTTAACAAATGGATTTGTAGTCATAAAAAATGCGTATTTATTAAATTGTGTTTGTCCCTTTATACCAGGTATTAATAATTGAAGATTCCCAGTCAGATGCCCAAATAAGAAAGTAACTAAAAATAATCCAGATAAAGAAGCCAGTGTTTTTCTAAATATATTAGATGTGAAATAATAATTCATTAAAGATTATATGCATATTTCAGGTTTAATAATAAAATGATTAAATGTTTTATCACATACTTTAAATGCATTCTGTGTTTGAATTCCCAATGGTCCATTTTTTAAAACAATATTAAAATAATTTTTAAATAGGTGCGATTCATTATAGCCCCTTAAGTTTAAACCTTTTATAGCCATTTCACCGATCCATTTATTCCAATAACCATAAGATCTATCATCAGGTCCCGTTTGCGAAGAATCCAAACTATTAGCAGCTTTATTTAATTTATTTCGGTCACTTATTGACCATTTTATAATAATAGATAAAATTTCTTCTCTTACAGATTTTTCTGTTAATAATCCTGTCCAAAACGCGACTGGTGCCATTTCATAACCTTTCGGAGGTCGATCAGCACCACGAATTTCAACAAGATTTTTTAGACGAACATTAGTAAATATCTGGTGGAGAGCCGCTTGGATATCATCTGTTTTAAGAATACCTAAATTGTTTAATTCGTTTAGTCTCTGGCCCAATGTTTGATTTGTGTCCTCTATATTCCCATTAGTATTTAACTGAAAAATACCTGGAACATTCATAATATATTTAATATATGAGTCCAAGAGGTTTTGGGGAGACTTTATTCCATGATCCATTAAATTACCACTTCTGGATTTATCAGTATTTTCCCAGATTATATTTCTTATATTTTTTAGACCTGTTAATTTTTTATTTTTAAATGGACTATTGGAAAACAAATACGCGCATATAGGATGGAGACAGTCTGCGATAAATACCATTTCTTCAAGATCTTTTTCACTTGAAATATCATAGTTAACCTGTATGCTCGATGTATTGCGCATCATCCATTTACCTAATTGTCCATTTTTTTCCATATTGTTATTCATGAGCTGATATTTTAGCTGGTTTATTAAATCAATNTCATCTGGATCATATTGAGGNTCCACNCCAAAATATATGATATGTAATCCATGCTTTTTNGAAATTAATTCTAATAANNCTTGATGNTTATTATAGGATTTTTGAAGGTTGTTNAGGTTTCTAAAAGGTGGGCTTGACCATTCTAACTGCCCACCTGGNTCTAATGTATAAACTCCATTATCTTTAGAATTATCATTCATGTATAAAACTAAATCTGAAGCTGAAAACTGATCACAAACATTTACAGGTATTCTTCGATAATCAGAAGAATAAATAATACATTCTTCTTCAATACCAACCATCTTTTTATTCATTCTAACCATCTTGGATAAAATGACTGATTTAATACTATCGTAAATGTCCATGTTNTCGNTTAAATATACTGTATAAGAAAAAAATGAATATAGGTTATAGACTCCAAGTAATAAAATAAAATAAAAATAAAACCATGGGGAATCCTGCTGCCCATCCAGCTTTTAATTCTCTTAATTTTTTAGGAACATTTCCCATCCTGTTAAATTTTAGAGAAACATTTGCAACTTTCCCAGATTCTACAAATATTGTTTTTGCCCCATACAATTGATTATTTCTAATAATAGGGTCATTTCCGACATAAGAAAGTCCATCTGAATTAGCTACTTGGTTATATACAGGTGAAAACCCGCTTACCTGATGCCAACCAGGTTCAACCTGAATTGGAGTATTAAGTGGCGTATTCCCTACCAGTTTCCCATTAATATAGATTGGAATTCCAGCCATATTTGTTTCTACTCGTATGCCACCATTGTAATAATATTGAAAAATAGGATCTGCAGCAGCAGTTTTATATCTATCTCTATCAGTGGGAGGTAAATCTGCACGCCATTTTTTTTCATCATTCCTATCTGGTCCATGGGGAAAAGAAGGTTCATCTAAAGATTCTGATTCATCTGGCAACGCAAGAGAAAAATATTCCTTAAAAGCAAATTCATCATCTTCTAAATCAGCATAAACTGAATCTATCCAATATTGCTTAGCATTTTTATCAGGGAATATTCTATTTTTTGCTTTTTTTACTATATCTCTCATATTTTTTGCTGAAGATTGGTTTTCTTTATCTAGAACAATCTTTTGATCATAAAGATCAGATAATAATTCTTTCCTTAAATTTTTTAATTCATCATTAAAATCCTGTAAAAGTGGTTCATAATCATCAAGTTTTTTTTGCCGTTCTTTAGCCAATTGTCGCCACTTATCCCTCTCAGCATAAATTTTTTCGCCCTTATTCTGAATAGATTTTTGTAATTCAATGAGTTGCGATTCAAGATCCAAAGATTTTTTTCTATATTTATCCTGTTTTTTTTCAGATAACATCTCCCATTTGGTTTTTTCATCAAACAGTTCGAGATCTTTTTCTGCCAAAGCAGATTCCAAATCTAGTAATTTCATTTGAAGATTTTGGGCACTAGCTTTGTATTGCAGATCCTTTTCTTTAGTTTGAGACTCCCATTTTTTTTGTTCGACTGAGCGCTCCTGTTCTAGGTTTTTTAGCTTTTTTTCCATATCAAAAACTCTGTTCTGAAGTTGCCGTTCTCTAGAGAAATATTGTTCTTCTTTTTCCTCTATTATTTTATTTTTCTCTTTTTCATCTGTAATTATAATGCGATCTTTTTCCTTTAAGGCATTACTTAAATCAATAAGCTTTGATTCAAGATCAGCAACATCCTGACTGTATTTTGCTTGTCTTTTTTCAGCTCTATTTTCCCATGTTCTTTGTTCTTCTTTTAAAATATTTTCTTTTTTAATTAGGCTGTTTTCTAATTCAGCTATTTTTAATTCAAGGATTTCTATTTCATTTAAATATTTATTTTCATCCTGTGCCAAATTAGGGGAAGTCTCAACAGAATCAACCAATAAATCCTTAACCATGCGTTTAGGAATAATATTTGAAAATATCGATTTTACAATTGAACCTAACTTTTTTTTCTTGATTATTTTTTCAACTACCTCATTTTTTTCTTCCATAGAACCCACTACTAAAACATCTTCAGTTTCTTCTTTTATATTCTCTAATAAATCTAAATCAAGATTATTATTACCATTAGGTTTGATAATCGGATCTTTTTTATTTGCATTAGTCCTAGATGTTTTTTCTTGGTTTGGTTCTACCTCTACATCCGTATAAAACTCTCCATCAAAAGAACGATAGGCTGGCTCAATCTCAAAATACCCTTTTGGCTTTTGACGTAAGGCATTTTTTATCTTTTCTTGCTCTTCTTCTGGATGGTTTGTTGTAAATAATTTCCCATCATATCTAAAAATTGCATTAGCTCCCAATTCTAAACGAGCCTGCTTAAAAGCAGATTCAAAATCTGTATTATACTCTGGGAATTTTGATGTTTTTACCTGCCCAAAAATAGAAGATCCGCTTTTCTCAATATGTTTCTTTAAAGTATATAGCTCTGATCTCCTCATTTCGGTATGAATAAAAACAACAGTAGTGGGTTCTGTTGGCGAATTAACAATATCATATCCTACAATAGGGCGGCCTACCAATATCGCAATTTGAATTGATTCATCAAAATCATCAAGTACAATATCCCTGACTACTCCATTAAATGTTGCTGATGGAATTTGGTTTTTCGGAGCCCTAACACCGAGAAGGGTTAAATATAACCAGCCCCTATCAGATTTCCATCCAATTATATCATCATCCTTAACAGGATCAGTAAAGTCTAAGCTTACCATTATACCATTCTGCTTTATGCTATATTGTAGATTTTTTAGCCGTTTATCAGCTATACAAACCTCTAACAGGACTAATAAAATGATTAGTTTTTTCAATAGGACTCCGCTTGATGAGCCAATAAATGACTCACCAATATTTTAAATATGATTACAAATTTAAAGCAAGGGATAAATAATATTTTCTAAATACTAATATATAAAGACTTAGGGATATTATTAGACATTATAGTGTTTTATCATAAATATTGAACACCGTATTCGCATTACATCAATTGATATAAAAGCAACGATAATAATAAATAACAAAAGGATTATTTATATTCTGCAACATAAAATATTTTCTAAACTAATTTATATACACTTTAGCTGGAGAAAAATATTATGTTCCATCCTTTTCATTACACCTTCCCTAAATAAAATTCTGGAGACTGTTTTATAAATAATTCATTTCAATTCATGATTTGAATTATAAGTACACACTTTCTAAAATAGAAGGATGACCACCCTAGAAAAATTTCGTATATACATGATTATTTTATTTTTTATGATCAACAACATTATATACGCAAATTCAAGAACAACAATTCGTTTATATTCAATATTTGAAAGTTTTGGGGCAGAAACACAAGAACTTAAAAATTCAACAATTATAAATTATAATTCTTTAGGACAAATAATAGATAGCACCATCTACACACATTCTATACCATTAAGTAAAAAATATATCTATATAACTGGNCCCCAGGAAGGCGTAAGGCTNCAAAAATCATATGATAAAAAANTAATATTATCTTATCATTTTNCCNATAATCTTGAAGGAAATAAAATTTCTACTGCTCTTTATGGAATAGAAGACACTTTGTTTTGGAAAGAATTTTATAAATACGATATTGAAAANAGGCTTATAAAAAAAATACGATATAGNCCAGGNAANNNTATNAATAAAGAAAAACTNTCANNTCTTGNACNCTCTGGTCAATTAATNTGGGGTGAAAATTACAATTANGACTCNACAGGGACTNTNCTAGAAAAAGAGGAAATATANGATGGGNACTTATTGGAGATAACAACTTNNAATATTGATAGCTCTGGAGTNCCCNAAAAGCNAAGTGAATATTTTGANCCATCCGTAATATCCAGGACNATATNNTTTCATAATGAATTTGGGCAACTAGTAAATCAGATGACGGTGGAAAAATTNGGNAAATCTCAAGAATCAATTTCGTATGAATATGATGGTTTTGGACGAAGAATAAAAACNNTNATATATAATTCTGATGGTTTACNAATAANAACAATTAGTAAAATTTATCGNGATTTGGATTTNCGAATCACNGAAATNCAAGCCGATTCATCAGGGACTTCTTTCAAAGAAGTAGAAACACGACTTGANAAGGAAAACCGACCTTTTGTTCAGGCNGTAATTGATGAAAAAGGNCGNCTTACAGAAAAACGANTATTTNAATATGATATTCAAAATCGTGTTATTTCTATAAAAAGCTATGATATGCTTCGAAGGGGTAAAAATGACCAAGCAATACCAATTACAGTAATGACCTATGAATATGAGTAAATTTCTAATTGTTATTTCAATGACAATTAAGCACTGGAGGAATTATGAAAGTCATTGATATCAAAAGTGTTATTATTGGATCTTTAATAACATTATTAATTATTTCTAATCTAGGTTTTCGACCAGAAACTGATGAATTGGGACACCTCATTGTACGTAGCCTTACTGTTGAAGATGACCGTGGAATAATTATGAGCTACTTAGGGAATGGGTACATGCAAACCTATAACCAATTTGGAGAACCTACGCTATTTGTGGGCACTGGAAAAGATGGTGGTGGATATATGAGAGTCTATAATGGCAGTGGAGATGAATCTGCTTATGTGGGGACAGGCCGTATGGGTGGTGGATACCTAAGAACATATAATAATTCTGGGAAAGAAACAAGCTACCTGGGCACTGGGTCTGATAATTCAGGTCAACTTCGGATTTATAATAAAGAGGGAGAGACAGGCTCTTACATAGGAAGTGGCTATATGCAAGCTTACAACCAATTTGGAGAAAGGACCCTTTTCATAGGCACAGGTTCAAGTGGTGGTGGATACCTAAGAACATATAATTTTGATGGACAAGAAACAGTTTATTTAGGGACTGGTGCTGACAGTTCAGGTCAAATCCGAATTTATGATTCTGTTGGAGGAACAGGTACTTTTATTGGTAGTGGTTATTTTAGATCTTATAATCAATTTGGAAAAATGTCGACTTACCTTGGCAATGGTCGTGATGGAGGCGGATATTTACGAACCAATAATAAATTTGAAACTGAAACTGCCTTCCTTGGAACTAATAATGCTAATGAAGGTCTTATCAATCTAAATGATAAATTTGGTCAAAGTTTCTGGATTCGCATCAACAAAAAGGAATAACTCTTTTAATTATACTATTTTTTGACTTTAAGTTATTGTTTTATTAATTTTAGCTTACAAAAGGTATCCGAGTAGGGGGAGAACATCTCATCGCCCGAGAATATCCTTAGTTTAATAAATTCCTTACAGGAAGGATTAACCATGCGGAAAATACTGGTTATGTCCACCATGCTGCTATCCTCGGCGTTTGCCCAGAATGATGGTATGGTGATTACAAATTATCCAAGTGGCGCATTGCATACAGAGGGAAATTACGCCAACGGGGTTCGTGATGGCCTATGGGTCATCTGGTATGAGGGAGAAGTATACCAAGATTATGGAGAGGACGGAGAGCCAAATACCCAAGATGAAGGAGAAGGAAATGGATCCTGGGATTCAACAGAAACAGTTGTCCTCGATTTAGACGGAGATACATTTTTCGATCCTCCAGGTAAAAAAGAGGAAGGATCATATAAAAATGGAAACAGGGAAGGACTTTGGACTGTTTGGTTTGAAACTGGAAGCCGTAAAGAAGAAGCTAATTATAACAATGGGAAATTAGATGGAACATTGATAAGGTGGTATGAAAATGGTAATATGTCCCAGCAAGGAGTATATGAATCTGGAAAGCAATCTGGACAGTGGGTTTGGTACCATCCTTCTGGTATTAAAAAAGAACAGACTAATTTTTTTGATGGGCAACAAGACGGTCTGTGGATACAATGGTTCGAAGATGGTGCAAAAAAATCAGAAAGAAAATTTTCTAATGGTGAAAGAGATAGTATATGGACATCTTGGTACGATAATGGAAATAAAAAATTTCAGACAACATATAAAAACGGAAAACTGAACGGGGAATGGACATCTTGGTATAACAATGGAATTATTAAAGAAAAATCTGGGAATTACTTTGAAAATAAATTAGATAAAAAATGGACTTATTGGTCAGACAATGGAAGAAAAACTGAAGAAACTAGCTATGATAAAGGTAAAAAGCATGGTAAACATATTCGTTGGAACTCAGATAACTATAAAGTGATTGAAGGAGAATACAATAAAGATGAAAAACATGGAAATTGGACCTTCTGGTTCAATGACGGGATCCTTGAACGCCGTGAAAACTACAAAATTGGAGAAAAAGAAGGTCTTTGGGTATGGCATAGACCTGATGGTGTTAAAGATCGAGAAGGAACTTACAAAGATGGTGTTAAGCATGGTATATGGACAATTTGGAATAACAAAGATCATAAAAAACTAGAAGAAACTTATACAAATGGAAATATTGATGGGAAGGTTACAGTATGGTATGAAAACGGTAATAAGGATCGTGAAGGAATCATTAGAGGTACAGAGCCTGAAGGAGCCTGGCAATATTGGAACCCAGACGGATCAAAAGATTTTGTTTTTGATTATGGGAAAGGATTGGATCGGGTTCGTATCGCTGAATTAGAAAAAAGGGATGATGTTTTTTATAAGATCGGGAAATACCAAGCATATACTGGTATTGTAATTGAAACTGGAGGAATAAAAGAATATTTACTCGTCGGAAGATTTATTGCAGGGAAACAAGATGGACAATGGGTGCAGTGGTACCGCAATGGACAGAAAGAAGTTGATGGTATATACTACCGAGGTAAAAAACATGGAGAATGGAATCTTTGGTATGAAGATGGGACATTAAAAGAACAGGGTACATTCGATATGGGGAAAGTAGATGCTGTCTACAAATTTTGGTATGACAATGGTCACTTAATGCAAGAGCAAACATATAAAAAAGGTACACCAGAAGGAAAATGGACATGGTGGTATAAACACGATCACAATCTTACTTTTACAGATGGAAATTGGAGCTACAATGGTACAACCTATAAAGCAGAAGACGGGGAAGAACTTTGGAAGTGGTGGTGGTATCTTAACGATAATAAAGAAAAAGAGGGCTATTATACGGAAGGGAAGAAAAACGGTGTTTGGACTTGGTGGTATGATAGTGGTATTAAACAATCTGAAGGAAGTTATTTAAATGATGAACAGGACGAATTGTGGCTTTACTATAATCCTGACGGATCAATTGGGGAGGAAATAACATTTTCAGAGGGCCAGCGAAATGGACGATCCACAGTTTGGCTTACACCAGAAGAAAAATTGGAAGAAAAATTTTTTAAAATTGGTAAACTAGATGGTCCAAGTACATTCTGGGATAATGGATACCGCATCACTATGACCACATATAAATCTGATGTTCCTAGTGGACCATGGGTAATATGGTATCCTACTAGCGACCAAGTTAAAGAACAGGGTTTCCACCGTGACGGGAATCGAGATGGTTTAACAGCTTTTTATTATACAGATGGTGTTAAACAACGTGAAGGATACTACAACTCTGGTTTTCCAGAAGGAATATGGACTTACTGGAATTCAGAAGGGAAAAAAGATTTTGATTTTGATTTTGGGGAAGACCTTGAACATATAGCCTTAGAGAATTTATCAGAAAAAGAGGAGATTTTTTATAAAGTTGGAAATTCCAAACCCTTTACAGGTATAATTACTCAAGAAAATCAGGAAGCTGGATATCTTTTTCTAGGTAGAACAACTAATGGTAAAAAAGATGGTCCTTGGGTAAAATGGTTTCCTAGCGGAAAAGAAGTTCCCGAAATTTTTCTTACAGACGTACCAAAACCTGAACCAGCAATTCCCTGGAGCGGCAATAAAGAAGAACAAGGCCAATTTAGGGATGGAAAAAGAGAAGGAGAATGGACTTTTTGGCATGATAATGAAAGTATAAAATCCAATGGATTTTATAAAAATGGGATTATGAATGGTCCTTGGAAATTCTTCTATACTAATGGTATAAAAGAAAAAGAAGGTGTTCTTGTAGATGGAAATGCTGATGGTTTATGGACATTCTGGAATAAAAATTCTTTAAAAATTCAAGAAGGTACATTTAAAGATGGTATAAAAGAAGGAAAATGGACCGCCTGGTTTGATGATGGGAGATCTACAGAGGGATACTATACTAAAGGCAAGAAAAATGAAACGTGGACAAGCTGGTGGGATCATGACAGAACTAGGAAAGAAATGCAGGGTAAATATAGAGATGGTAAAATGGTGGATAAATGGTACTTTTATGATAAGAACGGTAATTTAAAAGAAATTAGGTATTTTTCTCCTGATTTCAATTAATACTAATCTTTTTTAAAAACTCAGCTCTCTAGATTATTAAATCTATACTGTTTATAAAACATACAATAGTAATTTAATTTCCTGCCCTATATTTTCTTTAATAATATTAATTCGGGAGAAAAATGAAATACGTATACTCTTTTGGAAACGACTCTGCTGATGGAAATTCTGAAATGAAAAATCTATTGGGCGGAAAAGGAGCAAACCTAGCTGAAATGAATCATTTAGGTATTCCTGTTCCTCCTGGGTTTACAATTACAACCGATGTTTGCAAATTTTATTATGATAATCATTTAACATTTCCTACAGAACTTAGAATGCAGGTTGAAAGCGCATTAAAAAAAATTGAGAAAACCATGGATTCTAGTTTTGGAAATAATGAAAACCCTTTGTTGCTATCGGTCCGCTCAGGAGCTCGTCAATCCATGCCTGGAATGATGGAAACAGTACTCAATGTAGGATTGACAAGCTCTACTATACCAGGACTAATTTCTAAAACAGGAAATTCTCGATTTGTTTTTGATGCCTACCGTCGCTTGATAACTATGTACTCAGATGTAGTTATGGAAAAAGCTGCAGGTGTCGAACCTGCTGAGGGAAAAGGAATTCGACAAAAGCTCGAAGGAATTTTAGATATTTTTAAAAAAGAGAACAGTTTGGAGAAAGATACAGATCTTTCTGGAGATCAGCTAGAGGAAATAACCCAATTATACAAAGTTGAAATAAGAAAAAATTTTGGTTCTGATTTTCCTGATGACCCCATAGCACAATTATGGGGCGGTATCGAGGCAGTATTCAAAAGCTGGAATGGTGCCCGCGCTATCAGCTATCGTCAAATAGAAAATATACCTGATAAGTGGGGCACAGCAGTCAATGTTCAAGCAATGGTTTTTGGCAATATGGGAAATAACTCTGCAACCGGTGTTGCTTTTACCCGCAATCCTGCAACTGGTAAAAATCAATTTTATGGTGAATGGTTAGCTAATGCCCAAGGAGAAGATGTTGTGGCAGGGATCCGAACACCCAACCCGCTAAATGAAGATTCTAAAACTGCAGACACACAACATTTAACTTCAATGGAATCATCTATACCAGAATTATACGATAAACTGTCTGAGATAAGATCTAACTTAGAAAAACACTATAAAGATATGCAAGATATTGAGTTTACCATACAGGAGGGGCGTTTATGGATGCTACAAACTCGCGTAGGTAAACGGAATGGAATTGCTGCAATCAAGATGGCCGTAGACATGGTAAAAGAGGGAATGATTAATAAAAATGTAGCCTTGAAACGGGTTAAACCAGAACAATTGGACGAACTTTTGCACCCAATGTTAGACCCAGAAAGTGAATCAAGTGCAGTTTTACTAGCAAAAGGATTACCAGCTGGTCCTGGAGGTGCTTCAGGAAGAATAGTTTTAACTGCTGATGAAGCAGAATCATGGAACAGTAGGGGAGAAAAAGTAATTCTAATAAGAGAAGAAACATCTCCTGAAGATGTACACGGAATGCATGCCGCAGTTGCTATTCTTACTGCTAAAGGAGGCATGACATCACATGCTGCTTTAGTAGCAAGAGGTTGGGGTAAATGCTGTATAGTGGGTTGCGGAGATCTTCATATTAATTTAGATAAAAAAGAAGTTAATATTGGAAATACAGTCTTAAATGAGGGTGATTGGATCACAATGAATGGAACAACAGGTAAAATTTATCAAGGGCAATTAAGTTTGATCCCAGCAGATCCAGATACCCATAATGAATACAAAGTACTAATGGATTGGGCTGATCAAGTTCGTGAACTCAAAATAAGAGCTAATGCTGAAACGCCATCGGATGCAAAACAAGCACTTCAGTTTGGTGCCCAAGGGATTGGACTTTGCAGGACTGAACATATGTTCTTTGATGAAGACCGTATATTGGATATACGGAAAATGATTCTTGCAAATAATCAACAAGATCGCAAAGCTGCGGTGATGAAACTTTTGCCCTATCAAAAAAAAGATTTCATGGGTATCTTCAAAGTAATGGAAGGATTACCAGTAACTATCCGGCTTCTTGACCCGCCTTTGCATGAATTTATGACACTTACTGAAATCCAAATAAAAGAATTAGCAAATCACATAGGCATAGAAAAGGACACAATAAAAAAACGAATTAACGGATTACACGAATTAAATCCTATGCTTGGTCATCGAGGATGCAGACTAGGAATTGTATATCCAGAAATCACAGAAATGCAGGCCAGGGCAATCCTAGAAGCAGCGGCAGAATTAACCAAACAAGGGATAACAATATTGCCAGAAATCATGATCCCACTCATTGGAACAATTAATGAATTTTTAGATCAAGAAAAAATTATTAGAAATATAGCAAAAGATATTTCCCAAAAAACTGATATTAAACTCGATTATTTAGTTGGAACAATGATAGAACTTCCTCGTGCCTGTCTTACTGCAGATGAAATTGCAAAACACGCAGAATTTTTTAGTTTTGGCACTAATGACTTAACACAAACAACATATGGTTTTAGTCGCGATGATATAGGCTCATTTCTTCCTGATTATCTTGAAAGAAAAATTCTTAATCATGACCCATTTCAAAGTCTTGATATAAAAGGGGTAGGCAAGCTTGTAACAATAGCCGTACAAGCTGGAAGAAATGTAAATCCAAAATTAAAAATTGGCATCTGTGGAGAACATGGTGGGGATCCAGCATCAATAAAATTCTGCAAAGAAAATGGTTTGGACTATGTAAGTTGTTCACCATTCCGTGTCCCTATTGCACGACTTGCTGCTGCACAAGCAACTATTGATATTCAGCAATAAAAAAATAGACCATTTAATATTTGTTCAGTCTTTCATCAATCAATTCTAACCAGCTAATCCTAAATCGCGTGCCCTCTCAGCTAAAGCGTCAATAACAAATTGAATATGTTCTGTTAGATCGATTCCTAATTCTTCCACACTTTGAAAAATATCTTCTCTAATTACACTTGCAGCAAAAGATTTCTGTTTTAATTTTTTTTTAACAGAGCGAGGAGTTACTTCAAGAATGGACCGTGACGGCCGAACATAGGTAACAGCGAAAATAAATCCAGTAAGCTCATCTACAGCAAATAATGCCTTCGCCATATTAGTATCTCTAGGAATACCAGTATAGGTGGCATGCCCCATAATTGCTCTACATATAGATTCTGGGTATCCTCGGCCTTTCAATATTTCGTTACCCCTATATGGATGATCCTCTATGTTAGGATACATTTCATAATCGAAATCATGTAATAGTCCAGCAATGCCCCATTCCTCCACATCTCCGCCATATTTTTCAGCCATCTTTCTCATAGACTGTTCTACTCCCAGCGCATGCCTTAATAAAGAATCGCTTTTTGTATATTGATTTAGAAGTTTTAATGCTTCTTCCCGATTAGGACAGTTATCCATAATAAAACGTATTATCTAATATAAAATAGTTTAATATGTATTACCAGTATGTATAAAAAAGCCCCTGAAAAGGGGCTTTTTATTATAAAATATTGATTTTCATTACTCTACCATTTCTCCACCACCAAGAATGTCCGCAAGGTTTACTTCCCCACTTTCTTCAAGTTTTTTTGCATTGGAAACAATAGCTTTTCTTGCAGTATCTACTTCTCTTTTAGGCAAAGGCTTTTCGATTGGTTCGTACATTGCTTGTTTTTTCTGAGGTAACATTTCAACCAATTCATCAACTTTTTCCTGATCAACTCCTTTTACTGCTACGGCTAACTCATCTAATTCTACGGCATTCAAAAGCCCTCGCAATATATCAGGTGGAAATTTTTCAATAATATCATCAAATGTGAGGTGATATTTTTTTATTTCCTTATGAAGATCTGGATCTTCATTCGCTATAGCTTGTAGGTATTTCTCCTCTTCATCTGCAGACATCTTTCCTAACATACCAGCAATTTCTTTACCGCCACCCCTTGAAAAATCTACTGTTCTTGGTAAAAACGAAGCTTTTTCACGCATTTTGGCAGCAACTTCAATAATCGCCTCCAAAGGTATATCATCCAATGATCCTAGTTCAATTAATAATTGACCTTTTTCTGTTGGGCCGTATTTTTCTAAAATTTTCATACGTTTTTCAGCATCAAGTTGAGCCAATATAATAGCAATAACTGGTGGGTCTTCTTTGGCTAGAAGAGCTGATAATTGTTCATCATTCAAATCTTCCAAAAAATCAAAAGGAACGAGAGGGCCTTCTTCTGTTGCTGGCTGAAATTGTTCACTTAGAAAACCAAAGTAAAATTCCTCCATAACTCTTTTTTTAACAGAAAATGAGATTTGACCCATTTCTCGAATACTAGATCGTATTTTACGGATTTCAGTTCGAGATAATCCTTTAACTAGAGTCATAGCGAGGCTTTCTCCCATAACTGAAAACAGAATAGCTACTTTTTGAAGACCTGATAACATGTTGTAATCATTAATCATTATAGAACTCCTCTGTTACTCTTCACCAGGTTCTTCTTCACCGCCACCATCTCCGCCGCTTTCTGCGGGAGCCTCTACTGGCGCTGAAGGCGCTGGTGCTGGCTGCTCTAGCCATTCTTTAACTATAGTTGTTGTTCTATCAGGCTGACCGACACTCATAGACACAACTGATTTACGAATATCATCAATTTCACTTTTCACCACATTTGGATCTTCCATTATAGGAATTGATGCTTCAGTTTTATCCTCCGATTTCTGTTCTGGTGGATCATCCTTTTTTTCTTCCACTTGTTTTACTTCTTTTTCATCATTAACTGGCTCTTTTTCAACATTTTTAGATTTTTCCTGTGATTTCTTTTTTTTGGCAGTTGTTCTTTTCTTTTTAGCAGGAGGCCTTTTCCTTGGACGGGGAGGTGGACCATACATATAGGGAGGCATCGGTGGTCCTGCCTGCTGTTTATTTCTTAACAACACAAACACCAAAGCAAGAATTAGTAATACTAAAAATATTCCCAAAACAATCATAATCCAGGTTGATGAGTCAATCCCACTTTCCATTTCCATTTGCAAAGCATCCAAATCGCCCTGGACCGCATCAAGAGCAGCTATTTTTTCTGCTAGTAAAGAATCTCTTCTAGCTTTTTCTTTTTCTCTAGATTGAAGCTCTTTTTCTATTTCAAACTGTGCTTTTTTCTGAGCATCTACAGAATCCTGCAACATTGACCTGAGCAACATTTGTCTTAGACCTTGTAGTTCATTATCCAAAGTTGCAAACCGCGATGAATCAAGCTTACTTTGACGATTAACTTTTTTAGTACTATCTTCGCTTTTTGATACTACCAATAAGTCCTTTAGTGCAGATATCTCATTATTAAGATTTGCCATTTTCATCGAATCTCGAAGCATCATTTCTTTTTTCTCTTGTTCGTAGGCTTGTAGTTTTGCCTGCTCTTCCATCTGTGAAAGTTGATCTTGAAAAAACTTTCTGTCCTCTTCTCTACGCTTTTCTTCCTCACTTCGATAATTTTCTATGTCATCACGCCAATCTGTATTTTCTGTAATTCTTTTTTGTTCAAGAATATCAATTTTTTCTGCAATATTTTTTAGCATAATTTGTTCTGCAGAACGCTTATCACGACGCTCTTTAAAGCTGGCTGTCATAATAGTAATTTTATCACCACGACTTCGATCAAATTTTGAGGCTGCCATTGTAAGCTGACGAATATTCTCGATTAATTCTGGTGCGGCTCCCTCTTGCAAAATAAGACTAAGTTCCATTTTTTTGACTTCTGCTCTTGCGGGTCGTTTACTCCTAAGTACTTTATCTACACTGGGATCAGTATGTTCAATTTCATCTATTTCTTCATCCATAGGTCGCATTGTATTTGGCGTCATTGGCCTTGGTTTTGTTTTAGGCTTCTTTGTTGATTTTTGTTCAGCTATATCTACCTCAAAACCAGGAATTGGAAGTCCAATTGAATATGCACTTTTTTCTGTTTCTGTTTCTTCTATAATTTGAGCTTGCATTTCCAAAAGAGCCTGCGCTGTCTCTTCAGCAGGAGAAATATTTTTCTTTTTGCTCTGACGTCTAGGGGAAAGAACCGTAATTTGCTCTTCAACCTCATCTAAAATATCTAATTCCACATTTACATTGATAACATATTTATGGCTATCAATAATTTTGGACAAAGCATCCTGGATCCGATCCTTTATAGTGTTTTCCACTAGCAGTTTCTGGGAAAGATAACTAACGCCGCCCTGACCAATTAAAANAGATNCCGCTAACAGTATTCCAAATATCGATTTTGAGTGTTTTATCCCCTTACTCATNTGTTACTCCTTGGTATGTGTTTACTCCGCATTTTTAAAAATTTTTATTAATCTTCATAGNNGGTCGCCGAGCGCCCTTTTCCATGNTGGGGGGGCTGTATNAACGTAATTTGAATTCTNCGATTGCTGGATTTTTGTTTCCTGTTTGCATTTAAAGATAGAACNGTNGGCGCCTTTTTNCCNNTTTCTTCATNTANNANAATNNNTTCATCCCAAGTTAATGAAAGAGGGTTATACATAGGGTTTTCTGATCTAATACTATCTATCCCCCTAGGATACCAATCACCATAACCCGCAGCTANTAGTCTGGGGGCAGGAACACCTTGNTCTATCATATATCTAACACAGGTTGCCCCTCTTGCCGCTGAAAGCTCCCAGTTNCTNGCATAAAACTTTTGCCATTTTTTTGGCATAGGNTCACTATCCGAATGNCCTGCTACTTCAACCTGGAATGGNCTTACCTGAANTCTGGGAATAATTTCATCANTTAACAATGTCTTAAGTTCAGGCTTCATTTCAGCTTTTCCCGAAGGAAATGCAAAATCACCTTTGATATTTACAATTAAACCCTTAGAACTCGTTTGAATATCAATCGGTGGATCTCCTTGAGGGCTTTCCTTTTTCATTTCTTCAATAGCATCTTCCATTTCCTGCTTCATTTGAGCAAGATTTTCAATTGGTTCAAACTCTCCTTCTTCTTCGGCAGCTCCATCTTTTTTTATTTTGCTTCCAAGAGACTTTCCCTCCGAATTAGCCATTTCCTGAAGCTTAACAGGATCCATGGTAGATATTGCNGCCAATAAAACAAAAAANGCNAAAAGGAGTGTCATCATATCGGCAAAAGTNCCAAACCAACCCGGAAGGCCCTCCTCTACTGAGTTCTCACCCGCTTCAAAGCCTTTGTTCCAGGCTTTTTTTTCTCCCGGAGTCATACCCATTTAAACTACTCNCTTTTCCATTCGGAAGGAGGTATGAATGAATTAAGTTTTTCTCTTACAATCAGAGGATGCTTTTTTGCATGAATTAANCTTGAAGCTTCTACCAANAGATTGGCAGACATAGATGTTTGAACAGTTTTATTTCCCATTTTCTGAGCCATAGGAAGAAAAAAAAGATTTGCAAATACAGCCCCATATAGCGTTGTAATAAGCGCAGCGGCCATACCGCCACCAAGATTATCTGCTCCACCCTCACCGCCAAAACCAGCTAACATTAGCACCAATCCTATAAGAGTCCCTACCATACCCCAAGCTGGAGCCAAATCACCCATAGATTTTAACATGTCTGTTTGAACTTTCTCCCGCTTTTCACGGTATTCAATACGGGTTTCCATTATCTCAGTTAGTTCTTCCATAGAATAACCATCAACGACCATCTGTACTCCGTCCTTAAAAAAATAGGTTTTAATTGTATCAACAGCTTTTTCAAGTTCAGCAGGGCCCTTTCTTCCTACCTCTGCCACATCGCACGCCTCATCCACAAGAGGTCCCATTTTATCATCTGCTGGTTTCAAAACAGCGCCAATAGCTTTCCCTAAAGCGGTAACATGATACATCGGGAATGCTACAAATATAGAAGCTAACATACCGCCAGCCACAATTCCAAAGCTGGGCGCAGACAAAAAATTTCCAAACCCTCCTGCGGAGCCCTCCACAAAAAGAGCATATGCAATACTGCCTATCATGAAGAATAAACCTAGTAAAACACCAATAATTAAGGCTATATCCATTCTTTTAATCCTCTATAAAATTTGCAGATTTCATTTTTTTCTCATTGAGCGCCTTCAGTATGTTTCTTACATCCGTATACTCAGGGTCCAGCCTTAGTGCCAGATTCCAGTTAATAGTCGCTCTTTGAACATCTCCTAATTTGTAATATATCGAACCTCTTCTAGCATACGCAAGAGCAAGATTTGGGTTTAACTCAAGGGCCATATCAACCTCTTTAAGAGCCTCTCTATAATCTCCAGCGTAGAAAAACCTCAATGACTTCGAAAGATGTCGTAAAGCTTCATTCATATTTTTTTCAGAAACATTTGACTCTAACTTAAGTGATCTTAAAGAATCATTTAAATACTTTGATTCCTGCTCCATAGATGATAGACGTACAATTAGATTTCTCATTTCGTTATTCATTAAGGCCATAGAATCTCTCATGCCTAAAACTGCGTAATCTGCCATTGCAATAGTTGAGTCACGGTAAAGCGGTTGTATCCTATCCATCGGTCCTATATCAGGATTAAAACGGTCATCTAGAGGAGCTGATGGCCCTCTATTAGGAGAGCTCCCAACCCTGGGGACAGCCATATCTAAACCCACTGTAAATCCAGGGTGTCCAGCCCAATATCGCTGTTTCCATTGAGGAAGTTTTTCAATGTGGGTGAACCCTAAGTTCAGGCGATAATCCGAGGTAAGGGGGATGCGGAGTCCCACATTGACACCTGTCCCATCGAATTCACCCACTATATCTAAACCACCCGATTTAAGAAAATAGGGTGTCTTCATTACAAATCCTAAAAANACCCCTGTCCCAGCTTTAGCTGAATCAGGATCTATTTCCAATGTGTCCATTGGAGCTAAGCCNCCAGTNCCAAAACCCATATAGGTATTCATCTTATAGTCNCCTAGNTCTTTNTCACTGCCCAATACCACAAAAAAAGATAGAAGCTGAGTNTTNAGACTTAAAATTTGTTCGGAGTCCTGGTCATTCTGGAAAACAACATCTTGCAAACCAGCAGAAATAGAAATATCATTATAGGTAAAGAGCCGTTGCTGGATATGAAACCCAAATTCAACTGGTGGTTTATATTGTGATTGGTCAATAGCATCAAGCGATGTAGTATCTCCACCCTGTATCGCTGAAAAACCTACAGCAAAACCCTTGCTAAGTTCCATGTCAAAAAACACTCCTTTNGCTGTATTGACTGGATTTAAATTATGNATTTCAGCTCCAAANCCAGCTCTAAACAAATAAGGNGCCTTGCCNACNCTTGTTGTAGGNACNCGCATCATTAANCCTGGTCTTGTATANGCAACACGNGTTGAAGCCCAAGAAACACAAACAATNGATGTGATAAACAATAATTGTTTTAAAAATCTGTTCATTTATTCCATCTCATTCTTATAAGAGCGATTAATTACTGATATTCTTCCCAATCTATAACATAAGAATAGCCAATAAAGGAACCAAAATCTTGTGGAACATAAAGATCAAATTGCCCCGTCGCCCCCGGGAGTAGGCTGGCATCAGAAACTATTCCACTTTCAAAAGTATTGTAAGATCCTTTTGTAAAGGTAGTCAAGGTTTTGGTCTCTCCACTCCAATTCTTGCGAAATACAAAATCAACTTTTACGAAATCGGCTCTTCTACCGCCGATATTTTTAATCTCACCCTCAAATATAATGTTCCCTTGGCTATCTTTTTTTTCAGAAATATTACCCACCAAGACGCAGTTAGCAGAAAACTTAGCGGGAGCATTTCGAGCCGATCTATTAGTAGAAGTATACTTTGGTTGTGCTAATTTAGGCATTGGAGGGGGTGTATAGCTTTCGCGGATCTGTTCTGGGACATATTCCTGTCGGTCCTCAGAAATGACATTGTCAACAATTCGAACCACTTGGGCACGGTCTACGATAAGATAACCAACCAAAGTTTCAACCTTCAGGGACTTATCATCTTGATACACTATTTTCCCAAATACAGTACTTCCGTTTTTTAGAATAATTTCCTTTGAATACATTGTAAGAGGATTTACCCACATCTTACTTAATGCTTTGAGATCATTTAATTCTTGGTTAAGATGCTTGAATTCTGCTGAAAGTCTTTTAATTTCAAAACTAAGCTCATTTACAATAAAATGCTTACTGGGGACTCCAGTGGCTTCTGGAGTTCTCGGAGTTGCAGCTTGCAAACTTGGGACTGTAATTGCAGCCATTGCATTACCGCGTTTGTCTTGATTGATCTCAGCAACATCATTTTCTACTGGAGCCTCTGGAGGCTCATTAGAAATTGTCATATCGCCAATACTTTTCTTTCCCTTTTTCCATTCTTTTTCATCTAATGCATCTTCTGTAAGAGTAATGATTAGTTCTCCGCTACCCTCATCGTCATGGGTCGCGCTAACAGTGTAATCACCAGGCTCAAATTTTTTAATAGTAATACTAAAATCACCTTTTTTCTTTGTTTCTACTGGTTTCTTTAATTTTGATTCACCATCAAATAATACGGTTACCTCCGCTTTTTTCACTGCATCACCATTGTCACCAACTATTTTACCACTCAGGGTAAATTTCTTCGGTGTTTTAGCAAATATAGCAGTACAGAATAATGCTAAGATCGTAAGTACGATTCGAGATCGCTTATGTAGGCTTGTTAGTAGTGTCATGTTTTTACCTCGGATTATGAACACTTTCCGCAACCAATTGCGCTAAAGCTAAAGGATTTTACCGCCAAATAATTAATGTGTCAAGAATTTATAACCAGTTCAATAATTAAACTTTTTACTATGAAAAAATAGCTATCTCCAAAATTGTTTCAATTTATTTTGTCTGTTTAACGCTATTTTTTTAGCAATTTCTACTTCATTTCTTTTTTTATCTGTAAGTGTTCTCATTAAAGCATTATTATAGGATTCAAGTATTAAATCAAAATCCTTATCACCTAATTTCTGGTAGGTTAAGCCCATATAGTAATATGGATCCCCAAGATTAGTATATAACTGAGCAGCTTTAGAATATTTTTCAACAGCATTCCATAGTCCATTTTTTGAACCTTTCATATATAGTATATGGCCCTCTGCCATTATCATATTATATATTGCCGCTGTATCGCTAGAAATTAATTCTTGAGATAGAATGAAATGATCAACAGCAGCATAATAATTTTGTCTTTTCATTTCAGAAAGACCAAGGGCATTATGTGCCCTAACAAAAGACTCTATCAGTGATTGCTTTTTTCCATGCTTGTCTATAAGAGAATCCTTTATGGAAAGTAACAACCCGGGGTCCTCTACACTTAGTTTCTCATATGCCGGAACAGTACAGTTATAAATTGTATATAAACAAAAAAATAGAATCAAGATCTTTGTTTTTTTTATTCCTATCTTATTATATAAGATCTTGATTCTTCTCATTTTTTGTTATAGTTCGGCCAGGTTATATTTGTATTGTAAAAAAAGTTACCATAACCAGATATAAGTTGTTGCTCTATTACCTCGACCAAAATCATGATCGTGCTTCAATTCACAATCTGAGCGCATATCTATAGCCTTTTTATTAAATAAAGTATAATCTTCTCCAGGAATTACTGCTTGGAACCTGCCCTCTTGTTCCTTGCACCACTCTCTTACTGCTTGCCTAAGTTTGCCAGTCCCATGACCAGTTATAATTTTTATAGCTTTGGTTTTTCCTTCAAACATAGATTGGCTTATTGTTGTTTCCAGCAAAGATATTGCCTGTTCTACATTATAGTTAGAATGACCAATATCAATTATTTTTAGTTTTTCGATTTGCATATTTAAACACCAATTATACAGTCTTTGGTTTAATTTTAATGATCAATAATAGCAAAATAATTTTATGAAAAAAATTAAACTTGGTCGAACCAAAGAATTAGTGTCCGTTATTAGCCTAGGAACCTGGGCCTATGGTGGTTCTAATACTGCTGGAGGAATATCCGTAGGATGGGGAGGGCAACATGATTCTGATTCAAAATCTGCACTATTGAAAGCGTGGAGTTCTGGTATAAATCATTGGGATACAGCAGATGTATATGGAAACGGTCATTCTGAATTAATTATAGGTGAAATGTGGCGCAAGGTCCCGAGAAATGATATTTTTTTAGCAACAAAAGTAGGATGGGATAAGGGAGATAAAAACCATTGGTATAGCCCGAATCATATGAGGAATAATATGGAACGCTCGTTAAAAAACCTAAAAACTGAATGGGTAGATCTTATGTATTTACATCATTGCAATTTTGGGGAAAAAGATGAATTCTTTGATGACGCTCTTGAAATGATCAGAAGGTTCCAAGATGAAGGTAAAATTAGGTTTGTTGGTTTATCAGATTGGTCATCTGAAAAAATCATGGCATTCATTGTTCGTTGTGATCCAGATGTAGTTCAGCCATATAGAAACATCATAGATGATACCTATGAATCATCAGGCCTGAAAAACTATATTGAAAAACATAACTTGGGAATTTGTTTTTTTTCCCCACTCAAACACGGATTATTAACGGGAAAATATAAAAACCCTACTGCCTTTCCCAAAGGAGACCATAGAGGCCAAATAAAAGAATTTCGAAATTTAAAAATTTTGGGGAAAATGATATTGAACAAATGCATTTTAGAAAAAAAATTTCCTGCTCATCCCAACCCAGTGCTTCATGGCCTTGTTGATTCTTTACTATATGATGTTCCTACTGGATGTGTTCTCTTGGGACAAAGAAATAAAAAACAAGTGCAGGCAGCTTCAACATTAGGGAATGCATTATCTTATGAAGATACAGAATGGATTAAGTCTATTTATAAGTCATAGTTTAATATGCGTGTCTTAATTTTTACCTTTTTAACAACATTGAGTACAATAATTTATAGTAACCAGGGAAAACTAATGAAAGAATTAAATATTATTCCAAGACCTGAATCAATCAAAATAAACAATGGAACAACTGAAATAAATACCATACAAACCATAGCTTTAATGAATAATTTGAAAGATGAAAATAAAATTGCTGTTTTATTTAAAAAATTTCTTCAACCCATAAACACTTTATCTATTTCTAATTTTAAAAAAAACAATATTAATCAAATTGTGCTTTCTATTGACTCTAAATCGTCTTTACCAAAAGAAGGCTATGAATTAATTATTGGAGGTAAAAATGCAGTATATATTAATGCCAGTTCTGTAGCTGGGCTTTTCTATGGTTTCCAAACATTTCGTCAGATTTGCCCAGATGAACTTGAAAATAATATTTCACCAGGAATTGTAAAATTAAGAAATTGCAAAATTAAGGATCGGCCAGCTTTCTCTTATCGCGGAATGCACTTAGATGTATCAAGGCATTTTTTCGACACCGAATTTATTAAAACCTATATAGACATGATCGCTCTTCATAAAATGAATGTGTTTCACTGGCATCTTACAGATGATAACGGCTGGAGAATTGAAATTAAGAAATACCCGGAATTAACTGAAAAATCTGCGTGGCGCGTAGATAGAAGACATGAGCCCTGGAAAGATTGGTCGCCAATTCAGCCCAGTGAAAAAGCAACGTATGGAGGTTTTTATACCCAAAATCAAATACGGGAAGTTGTGCAGTATGCTTCAGAAAGAAACATAATAGTTATTCCAGAGATAGAAATGCCAGGCCATACATCAGAAGTGTTTGCAGCATTCCCAAAATTGTCCTGTAAGGGAGAAATTATACCTGTGAACCCAGGCTCCTATTGGCCAAATATTGATATTTTTTGTGCAGGGAATGATGATGTTTTTATATTTCTTAATAATGTACTTAAAGAAGTAATTGATTTGTTTCCAGGTCCTTACATACATATTGGCGGAGACGAAGCAGAAAAAACCTATTGGAAAACTTGTCCTAAATGTCAAAAACGAATCAAAGATAAAAAATTAAAAGATGAGCATGAATTGCAAAGCTGGTTTATCAAAAAAATAGAAAAATATCTATTATCAAAAAATAAAAAGCTGGTTGGTTGGGATGAAATTCTCGAGGGCGGACTTGCTAAGTCTGCAACTGTAATGAGCTGGAGAGGGACAAAAGGAGGAATCCAATCTGCAAAAGCTGGGCATGATGTAATTATGTGCCCAACATCGCACTGTTATTTTGATTATTACCAATCTGACCCTGAAGCGTCTCCAGAAGCCTTTGGTGGTTATATAACCCTAAAAAAAGTTTATTCTTTTAACCCCACACCAGAAGGACTTACAAAAAGGGAAGAAAAATTTATCTTAGGGGCACAAGGAAATCTCTGGACTGAATATGTACAAACCCCAAAACTGGCTCAGTATCGCGTTTTACCAAGAATGACCGCATTATCAGAAGTTGTTTGGTCTGGACCAGGAAAATATTCCTATGAAAATTTTTATGGCCGCTTAAAATATCTGCTTAATCGTTTTGATAAATTAGACTGGACTTATGCACCAGGATCATTTTCAGTTTCAATTAAAACAGAACTAGATAAATTAAACAAAGAAATAAGAATTAAGCTTGAGTCTGAAAAGCCTGGCGAAAAGATTCGTTATACATTAGATGGCACAGAACCAACAATTTCTTCTACACAATATAAAGAAATATTCACCCTCAATAATTCAGCAGTTATTAAAGCAGCTCTTTTCATGGGTGAAAAGCCTTTAGGGAAAATCACTGAAAAAACTTTCCATTCCCACAAAGCAATAGGAAAGACTATTAACTATAACACCAAATACAAAAATAAATACCCTGGTAACGGAACTTACAATCTGGTTAATGGAATTAGTGGGTCTATAAATCATAACGATGGTTTCTGGCAGGGGTGGGAACGAAATAATTTAGATATTATCATTGATTTAGGATCTAAAATAAAAATTAATCAAATAATATGTGGTTTTTTGGAGGCCCAAAAATCTTGGATTTTTCTTCCTACTGATATGACGGTCTTTTTCTCAAACAACAATGAATTATATGAAAATGAAAAACACATAATAATTTCAGATGGGAAAAACTATGGAAAAAACAACCGCATTAACGTAAGCATCAATAATATTGGAATAAATACTCGCTTTATTCGGATAGTTGCCACCAATCGAAAGGTCTGCCCAGATTGGCATAGTGGCGCCGGTGGAGATGCGTGGATATTTGCTGATGAGATTAGAGTAGAATAATTTGTATATCCCCCCTTTAAATCTTATTTGATTCGATAATTTGCATTCCTTTTTTATTTTTTTCCAAATAATTAATCATTCCTTTTGCTATTGAGCGTGCATGAATTCCACGATATTTATCTGCCGGTCCTATCATCAAAGGACTTATAATTTTCATTAATCCCTTTCCTATTATCTCCCCTAATCGGAATTCTTTCCTAGGGCCCAATATTAAAGATGGTCGGAAAATATGGATTTTTGGTATACTAAGTTTCTTTAATTCATCTTCTATATTACCTTTCACCTTATTATAAAATATTTGAGAATGCGAATTCGCTCCCATAGCGGTTACTATAGAATAATATTCGGAACCATTTCTTTCTGCCCATCGCGCAAAAATCAAAGGTAATTTAAAATCTACAAAACGAAAGGCATCCTTTGATCCTGCAGCGCTAATCGTAGTACCCAAGCAACAAAATAAATGGTCTACTGGTTTTAGTCTATCTATGGCATTAATATCTTGAAAATCAAAAATAATTTCTTCCAAAGTTGGATGTGGATTTAGAGAAGGCTTCCTTACTGGTGCAATTATAAGTTCATATTTATTTAATTTTAGCAACTCAGCTAATAGATAGCCCCCAACAAAACCTGTAGCTCCTATTATTAATGCGGATTTCATTAAGATTTAAGAACTGATAAATAGTTTGTAGTGCCTGAAATTCCCACAGGGACCCCTCCAGTAATAACAAATTTTTTATCTTCATTAATTAATTTTTTACTTTTCAAGGTTTTTATTGCTGAAATAGCGATATCATCAGAGTTTCTATAATTTTCCACAAGAATAGGAATAACCCCCCATACAACTTCCAATTGCCTACAAATTTGAGGAAAAGGTGTCATTGCAATTATGCAAGCACCTGGTCTATAACGGGAAACCATTCGTGCAGTACTACCGCTGTGAGTCATAGTAACAATTGTTTTTATATCTAGATCATTAGCTACTGAACATGCAGCATTACTAATTGCCTGTGAAGTGTTCAATAGATTTTTTCCTCTAGATATATAATATTCATTAAAATTAATTGCCCGTTCTGTTTCTTCTATGGCCTTACTTAATACATGAATTACTTTTGCAGGATATAGTCCAATAGCTGTTTCACCTGTTACCATCAAAGTGTCTGCTCCATCAATAATTGCATTAGCAATATCACTTACTTCTGCTCGTGTAGGGAAAGGATTTTTTGTCATAGATTCCAGAATTTGTGTAGCAATAACAACTGGTTTTCCTGAATGGTTTGCTTTTTCTATTACATCTTTTTGAATTATAGGAACTCGCTCAACGGGAATTTCAACACCCAAATCTCCCCTTGCCACCATAACAGCATCGAACGCATCAATAATTTCATCTATGTTTTCTACAGCCTCCCACTTTTCAATTTTTGCCATAATAGGGGTTTTAAAACCCAATTTATTGATCTTTGATCTTACATCAAGATAGTCTTTTGCTTGTCTTATAAAAGACAGGGCTAACCAATCTGCGCCATTAGATAAAGCTAATTCCATATCCAGAAGGTCCTGTTCAGTTAGACAAGGAACACCTAAATCAATTCCTGGGAAATTAACCCCTTTTCGATTGTTTATGACCCCCGAAACCACAGTACAACATTCTAAAGTTTTACTGGAAACTTGATTTATAACCTTTAGAACAACTCTACCGTCATCAATCAATATTCTAGCCCCAGAACTCACATTCTTAAACAGGATACCATCAGATACAGGAATAACATTAATACCATTTTGTTCATTACTAACAATAACTTTTTGTCCTGCCTCCAGATACATTTCTTGAATTAACCCTGAAATCCTGATTTTTGGACCTCCTAAATCTGCTAAAATAGAAGGTCGTTCTTTTTCAGCGACAGAAACTGACCTCACCAAATTAAAATAAGATTTCTTTTCATTCTCTGTCCCATGAGATAAATTGATCCTAAAACAATTCACACCTAAATCAACTAAATCCTGTACAGATTTTTGATTGGAACAACTTGGACCTAAAGTAGCAATTATTTTCGTTCGTCTGTATTTCACAGTTTTAAATTACCAGTATTTGTATAAGTTATAAATGAAATCAAAAGTACAATTTATATTTTTATATCTGTTAACTCTTATGGGATGTGAAAAAGGACCTGTGGGGAAATTGGAGGATCCTCGCGTGATTTTAATTTCTATTGATGGGCTTAGAGGAGATTTGCTTACAGATTCAATATTTAAAAATAATTGTCCCAATATGTATAACCTTATGTCAATAGGAACTTTTTGCGCTAATGTGCAATCTGTATTCCCATCCTTGACTTACCCTGCCCATACTTCAATGATATCTGGTGTTATGCCAAAAAAACATGGAATTTTTCACAATAAACCCTTTGTACCTAATAATAATTTTGCAGAATGGTACTGGTATCAGGATAAAGTAAAAACACCTACATTAATTACAGAAATAAAAAAAAGAGGACTGGTAAGCTTGGGCATTAGTTGGCCTGTTACAGTTGGGGCTCCTATAAATTATATGTTACCTGAAATCCAATCAGTAAATGATTCAATTTCAACAATAGATCTGATTAAAAAACATGATAACCCTAAGAGATTTCTAGAATCAGCCAAAATAAGAGGAGTAATACCTGATAACGGGAACCCCCAGGGATACACCAGAGACTTGCTTCTTCATGAACTTTTTTTAGATGCATTTAAAGAAAAGACTCCACATTTATCTCTTTATCATATGATTGAAACAGATCTGGCTCAACATAAGTATGGAAAAAATTCTCGGGAGGCAATAAATGCTTTTATGTTTATGGATTCGCTTATCGGCAACATCATTGCTTTATTAGCCGAGAATAATCTTTGGTCTTCTACAACCTTAATAATAACTGGTGATCATGGATTCAGAAATTATAGTAAGCAATTATCAATAAATAAACTCTTTGAAGAAAAAGGGTGGATAAATATTGAGAAAGGAGAAATTAAGGATTGGCGCGTTATTGGGCTTTCATCGGGTGGATCAGCATTTATTCGTATAAAAAATGACGAAAATAATGATTTTAAGAAAAAGGTCAGGGTTACACTTGCCAGACAGGAAGAATTTGAAACGCTTGAGAGGCGCCATATGAATAGTTTTTTATGGGCACCTATTGAAACAGACTTTCTTCTTTTAGCAAAAGAAAATTATTGTTTTATTCAATCCCTGGATCAATCGTATATAACTGAAAAAAGTGGCGGGACCCATGGAGGAGACCCAAGAAATTCTCAATTAAAAACTGGTTATATCGCAGCAGGAAGAGGTATCGAAAAAGGTGTATTGAAAAACATGATGATTACAGATATTGCTTTCCAAATATCTGCCCTGCTTGATCTTAATTTATCTCAAAGAAATTAATTTAAAACCTGTGGGGCTGCGAGTCTAAAAGGTTTTATAATAGCATCGTATTTTCTCCCATTTTCTTCCATCATTTGGAATGAACCTTCCATAGTCCCAAGTGGTGTTGGAAGAGGGCAAAAGCTAGTGTATTGAAAAATTTCTCCTGGAGCTAAATTTGGTTGTTGACCGACAACTCCAGGGCCGTGAATATCTTCAGTTTTTCCATTTGCATCTGTGATGTGCCAATATCGACTAATAAGTTGAGTCTTAACGTTACCGTTATTAGTGATTGTTACCTGATAAGCAAAGAAAAAATATGATTCTGCCAGATTGGATCGTTCAGGAATATATTTTGACTCTACCTTAATTTTTATAGGCGAATTCATATTAGAAAATTAATTCCTTTATCTTTGCTGTGCGATCAATTCCCTATAAATTTTCATTCGTTTTGAACAACAACAGTCAATCACTTTTAATCTTTTTCCTAATTCTAGGGTTGGGACTGGGAATGTTTTGGGTCAAGCATCAAGGGAGGCTTCCTAATTCATCGCCTGAAATATTACCTAATGAAATTATGGATCATATTAGGTTTTTATCCGATGAGTCCTTGCAAGGAAGATATCCAGGAACAATAGAATCGAGAAGTGTTATATCATATATCATACGGTATTTCCGTTCTTTTGGTATTCGACCTGGCGGGGAAAATGGATCTTTTGTACAGCCCTTCAACATAATTGATGGAATTGAATTAGGNAAAGTTAATGAAATGTTNATTGGCAGNGATTCGNTAACACTTAATAAAGATTTTATTCCTTTNTGGTTTTCTGGCAATGAGCAACTATCTGCACCAGNAATTTTTGTGGGATACGGTTTCAGTATAAATGAAGAGAAAATAAAATGGAATGACTATTCCAAAATGGATGTTTCGGGAAAATGGGCAGTAATAATGAGAAATAACCCCGAGCGCGATAAAAGAAATTCTGTTTTTTCTCCTTATTCCTCATTACATAAAAAAATGTTAGTTGCTCGTGATAATGGTGCTTCTGGTGTTATATTTGTTTCGCAGGAAAAAGATACTGCATTATATCCTTTACAATATATACCAGGTTATGCTGGGGCAGGTATTCCTGTATTGCATTTAGGGAATAAAGCCACAAAAAAACTCTTTAGTAATACGGGATGGTCTCGTGAAAACATTCAAAAAACAATGGACAAAACGCGTGAGTCCATCAGTTTTGAACTTCAAAATATTACTATATCTGCCAGAGTAGACTTAATAGAAACACAAATTCGTGCGGCTAATGTTATTGGAGAAATTCGCAGTGGTAACCGAAAATACAGAAACGAATACGTAGTGCTTGGTGCTCATTTTGATCATTTAGGATTAGGTGGTTCAAAATCTGGATCGAGAAACCCTGGCCTCTCAGCTATACATAATGGTGCGGATGATAATGCATCAGGAATAGCTGGAATTTTGGAACTTGCTCACAAAATTATGAGTCAAAAAAGTCATTTAAAACGCAGTGTTTTGCTAATAGCTTTTGACGCAGAGGAAAAAGGATTGCTAGGATCCAAGTACTTTGTAGATAACTCTACTATTAAACTGGAAAATGTTGCCGCCATGATAAACCTTGATATGATAGGTCGCTTAAAAGATTCCACGTTAAATGTAGGTGGCGTGGGAACCTCACCGATATTCGAGCCATTACTAGACAGTTTAATTCTTGGCACATCAATGAAGCTACACAAAAGCACTGCTGGATTCGGACCAAGCGATCATGCTTCCTTTTACAAAAAGGACTTACCAGTACTGTTTTTTAATTCTGGTACGCATGAGGAATACCACACACCGAAAGATAAATGGAAGCTCATCAATTTAAGAGGAGAAACAGAAATACTTAATTATGTTCATAAAGTAATATATGAACTATGCAGAATCCCCAAAAAACCAAAATACAGTTTTGCTGGACCTAAAGAGCAAGTAACAAATTATAGGAATTTTAATGTGAAACTTGGTATTATGCCATCTTATGGAGGCTTGAATAAAGGATTAAAAATTGATGGCATTTCTGATCAAGATGGTCCTGCGGCAATGGCAGGAATAAAAAGGGGTGATTTGATCAAATCAATAAATGGTAAATCAATAAATAGTATTTATGAATATATGGATCGTTTAAATGAACTAAAACCAGGAATGAAAATACCTGTCAAAATTGAACGTAACGGAAAAATTATAATCTTATTAGTTGCTTTATAAAAAGCATTATAAAATGGATGTGCTTATTGAAAAGAATCAGATTTTTTCCTTTTTCTAATTTCCTCTGCAAGCTCTAATACTGCCATAACATAATTATCTGCGTGGTTATAGGCATAAATAGATTTCCATATATCACCATTACGATCATAGTTATTACTATTTTCTTTATATCCGTTGCGGCGTAAATAATTAGCAATGCTCGCAAGTACATCTGGCCACTCGTAAGGTTGTCTTATACCATCTTTATTAAAATCCACCGCATAGTTATTAAAGCTTGATGGAATAAATTGCCCAAATCCAAATGCCCCTGCGTAGGACCCTCCAATTAATTGAGCATCTAGTTTATCATTATAGCAATAAGTTAGAAACTCAGCCAATTCTCTACTGGCCCATTTAGCTCTTTTTGGCATTTCACGAATTTGAGTGTAAAGAGAATTAAAAACTGAAAACTGTGAATGGTGGACTCCGTAGTTGCTTTCTATGCCGGCAATTGTTACAATAATATATGGGTCTACTTTATAATTTCTTGAAACCGAATCTATAAGACCATAGTTTTCAGTAAAGAACTTTGTGCCCGCTACTATTCGGGATTCCTTCACAAATATTTTCCGATATTGTTCCCAAGTTTTCTTTTCATAGGGGCGGGCAAATTTATCTGGAATTTCTGAATGTATTTTTACTTTATCGCTCTTAAATGAATCTACAATAAAAGATTCTGGGACATCACTTTTTTTTAAATGCTGCATGACCATCTGGAAAGCAATATCCTTTTTAACGGGGCGTTCTGCAAACAAAATAGATAAGTTTAAAATAAGAAAAAATATTTTCATAGTTTACTCCAAGATATACTTAAATCTAATATTGGATATACCATAGGAACATAATATACATGGAATAAATTATCCTTGAAAATACTTCAGCAGTTTATAATGTTAAAAAAATTTAAGTGTGTTTAAATTTTTTTTAATATTTTAGATTGAAGTTAAATACAGAAAAATTAACTGGGGGATTTTTTATATAAAATACGTCAGTTAGTAAAAACCAAAGCCTCCTATCGACTATAATTCCCCCAGTTAATTCAACAAATATCCATCGCTAAATAAATTATCAATAGGTTTTGCTATAACATCTATGCGGTCTTCATCCATGTTTACATAAGCAACCAGGCTTAATAAATTATATTCACCCGTGTCTCCATGCTTCCAACGCTGGATTGTGCTATAGCGAATTTCTTTAATAGTTTGTGAAGCTTTTAACAGTTCCTGAATTTTTTTTGTTCGTGATAATTCATCCCCATGCATTAGATCTTTTCTATCATATCTACGCCCCAATAAATGAGATGAATTATATCCCAGTATACCATCCCAATTACCATTAACATCTGTAATTACACCATCTGATATACGACCAGACATAAAAAGCGTGTCTTCCTCAAGATTTTCAACCACATTATCCCATTTGCCAATAACATCATCATTCTTTCCAGGTGTTTTTAATTTTTTTATTTCGATATTAAGANCTTNTATNTCATTTTTTAAANNATGATTTTGATCAATCAGATAATCAATTACNGTCTTCAATTCTTCNGATGNATCAGAAGTCGTGCTAANTNNTNNNGNCNTTNTTGCTTTNATNNGTTTTTTTTCNGATTGCAATTTTAATAAGTGTTTTGGAGGAATTTNCCCCTTTGCAATCCAAATNCTTAATGCCTGAGGGGANACACCGAAATATTTAGCAACATCCTGTTTTTTTCGAAAACCCTTCAAGTNCATTAANTCATTAATTATTTTTGCAGCTGTATCCATATTGTTAATATTACATTAATTAANATNAANNATCAATTAATTATTTAAANAATATTTAATTCAATTAATAATAATTAAATTATNTTTAATTNAAATATTTANATTGCANTCCACCCNAAAAAACTCATTCAATCCAATACTTAAAAGAGTATTTAATATAAATTTGTAGTGTTTGATGGCTTTACATATCACAAATTAGAATATCTGACTATTTATTTTAATAATAANATAAAAAAACTATTTAACCATTTTGCTTTATNAGGAGAACTAAATGTTAAACTTAGAAAAAACTCAAAAAATTTTTAATCGCTCCCTAGATGTACTAGTAAAAGGAGTTAGCTCTAATTTTCGATTCCTNGGNAATAAAAGCACCCCTGTTATTTCCAGGGGACTAGGTGCCCATGTTTGGGATGTCGATAATAATAAATTCATCGATTATCGGCTTGGGTGGGGCCCAATTATTTTAGGCCACGCTGATGATCGTATAAATAATGCAGTAACCAAGCATTTAGAAAATGGAACAACCTTTGCTGCAACAACAGAACTTGAAGTAATTGTGGCCGAAAAACTGGTTAATTTGATACCAGGAATGGAAAAACTAAGATTTACAAATACAGGGACAGAGGCCACAATGCATGCTCTTCGAACTGCAAGAGGCTACACTGGTAAAGAAAAGTTTATCAAGTTCGAGGGGCANTACCACGGAGCGCACGATTATGTTTTNTTTAGTACCGCATCATCACCTGTTTCAGCAATGGGNTCTCTAACATCCCCAATTCCAGTTCAGGTGGGATCAGGAATCCCGAAAAANATAAGNGATTANGTATATTGTTTACCNTTCAATGATTTTCAATCTATAGAAAAATGTGTAAAAAATNATCATGGACAATTAGCTGCAATTTTAGTTGAGCCNTGCCTCGGGAATATAGCTGGCATCGAACCCGAGGACGGATTTTTGGACCACATAAGGTCACTATGCGATGAATATAATATTGTTCTTGTTTTTGATGAGGTTAAAACAGGTTTTCGATTAGATAATGGGGGCGCTAGGGAAGCTTATGGAACAATACCTGATATTTCTACTTATGCTAAAAGTCTTGGGAATGGGNTTCCTGTAGCNGCCTTTGGTGGAAAATCAGAAATAATGGATGTTATTGGAGGGGGAAGCGTTACNCATGCAGGAACATTTGGAGGNAATGGNGTCAGTATAGCAGCTGCAAATGCCGTTATTGATGTCTTATCAGAGTCTCCTGTTCTAAAAAATCTTAAGGAAAGAGGAAAAAGACTAAAGACAGGTTTAGATCAGATTTTAAATGATGCGGATATTCCTCATCAAATGTGTGGCCACCCAAANATTCAGGGTTTTATAATCACTGATGAACCAGTAAAAGATGTTCGAGGCTTGGCTAAAAGCAACGATACTATGTATGAAAAAATCATGAAAAACATGTATTACAAAGGTGTTTGGATTGAAAACGACCCCAGGGAACCCTGGTTTTTATGTGAAGCCCATACCAANGAAATTATAGATGAAACNTTAAATAGATTTCAAGAATCAGTNAAAGAAGTTATCCAATAAAACCATGAAGNCTGAAGTNTTCTGGTCTGATCGCTTTTCACCNAGAAATGANCTAAATATATCTTCAAATCTGCCAGAAAAAACAGATATAGTAATCGTAGGAAGTGGATATACTGGTCTATCTGCAGCAAGAATTCTGGCTAAGGGAGGAAGATCAGTCGCTGTATTAGATCAAAAAACGATTGGTTGGGGTGCAAGCTCGAGAAATGGTGGAATGGCGACACCAGGACTTAAGCAAGATATTTTTAAAATATATANGAATTACGGTATNGATTATGCTCGAGAATTCTGGAATGCATCAATAGACGCAATTGATCTTTTAGAAAAAATTATCCAGGAAGAAAATATAGACTGCGACTGGGAAAGGAATGGCCACATTGCCCTGGCATGTAAACAATCACACTATGATAAAATGCCTGAGTATGCGAAATGGATAAATCATGAATTAGGGCATAAAAAAACTCTGGTTCCGAAAGAACAAATTCATTCTGAAATAGGAACTGATTTCTATTTTGGAGGCCTTTCGGACGATATAAGCGGNGGNTTANACCCAGCTAAATTTGTTAATGGANTGGCCCAGGCTGTTACAAATCTTGGGGTGCAACTTTTTGAAAACAAACAAGTAAAAAANATTATACCTNATAATAAAAATTATGATGTTATCACNTCTACTGGATCTATAAAAGCTAAAGANGTAATTATAGCAACAAATGGATATACCGATATGCTGGTTCCAAGATTGAAACCAAAAATATTTCCAGTGGGAAGCTATATCATTGTATCAGAACCNTTATCCAATGATTTACAGAAAAAATTNAGCCCAAAAGGACGAATGTTCTACGATTCAAAGTGGTTCATCAATTATTTCAGGCTTACAACAGATGGTCGCATGCTTTGGGGAGGAAGAAACGATCTAAGTACCAATCTAGACCTAAAAGAAAGTGCATNAATTTTATCACGACAAGTCAGATCGGTATTCCCAGAGCTGGAAGATGTAACATTCACGCATACTTGGTCTGGNAAATTAGGTATTACATTTGACCTNATGCCTCATATAGGTACANTAAACGGAATCCATTATGCTTTTGGATATGGAGGNCATGGATTATCAATTGCNACNTACCTCGGNACTGAGCTGGGGATGCTTCTATCTGGGGAAAAAGACAGGAGTCCTTTTGAAGAAATTTCTCATCAAACAATGTTTTTCTATCGAAAAAACCCCTGGTTTCTTCCTTTAGCTGCGCGCTATTTCAGATTTTTAGATTGGATCTCCTAGTATATGAACAATTTATCATCAATAGATTTTACTATTATTTTTTTATATTTATCTGGAATGGTGGGGGTTGGATTCTGGTTTGCAAAAAAACATTCTGATTTTGATGATTTTTTTCTTGCAGGAAGATCTCTTACAACCCCTATTTTAATTACAACTCTTATATCTACGTATTATGGAATTGATGTTTTATTTGGCGATACGCAGCTTGCCTTTACTGATGGTGTGGTCGCATGGTTTGGATACGCTAGACCAACATATGCGTTTTATTTAATCGCGGCTCTTCTTCTTTCAAGACGTTTAAGAGAAGATAATTTTAAAAGTCTTCCTGATATTTTAAACTTCTATTATGGTAAAAACACTAGATATATTGGAGCCATAACGTCATTTATTTATTCCCTTCCAGCATTATCGCTTTATGGCTTCGGGATGTTAGGTGATGTTATTCTTGGCTGGGATCCAACAACGGGCATGCTTGTGCTGGGTGGCATTGCATTAATATATACTCTTACTGGAGGATTTTGGGCAGTAGCACTTACAGACTCTGTTCAATTTATAATGATGTGTTTAGTCATTGCCCTTGCCTTCCCTTTTGCCATGAANTTTATCGGCGNCTTTGNGTCTATGATTAAAATTCTGCCAACAAGCTTTTTTGATACAATGGGCGATCTCAACATTTTTCTTATAATTATATATGCATCTACAGGACTATCTGTACTTGTAGAGCCCACGTTCTATCAAAGAATATTTGCTGCAAAATCATATAAAAACATTCGAAATGCGCTTCTCATAGGTATTTTTATTTGGGGCTCTTATGATTGGGTCATAACTATNTTAGCTATGTCTGCAAAAACTGCAGTAATGCANGGNTCGCTTCCTTACAACACNNCCCCNGACGCCGCTCTCTTAACTATTGTAGTTGCGGCTCTTCCAGTTGGTATGGTAGGCTTATTTCTTGCAGGTGTATTATCTACTGAAATGTCAACTTTGGATTCATACTGTTTGGTGGCAGGAGGAAATATATCCTACGATATATATAAACCTTTTATAAACCCAGAAGCGACAGATAATNAATTAATTAAAGTAACCCGCTATGGAATTCTGCTTTCATGGGTTTTNGGTTTTTTCATGGCTACNGCTTTTGAACAAATGCTTGGGCTTTGGGTGTTTATGGCNTCTATTTTAATNTCAAGCACGTTGATTCCTATTTTGCTTGGCTTATACATTCCTATGTTTAGAAAACCACTTGCTGGTTTTATTAGTTCAGGATCTGGTTTATTATCTACTGTCATTTTAAATATTTATATTATGACTATGGGTAGCTTTAACGTATCTGAAGAAACTTATGTTGTGCAGTTTTTCGGAATAGATTTTTTACAGGAGTTTGTAATGTATATTAGCTTGCCAATTTCATTTATTGGGTTTTTTATAGGTTTATTTATAAGTAAAAAGAAACAGTCATGAGCTATTGGGAAATATTTACATGGGTTTCGGTATTTTTCTTAGGATTTGGATCTATAGCAGTATTTGTTTTTTTCTTAAAAGACATAAAAAAGATTTTAAAAAAATTTCAATAAGGAATTTTGTATGATATATAAAAATTTTATTAATAATAAATGGTTTGATGCAAAATCAGGAAAAACATTTGATGTGATTAATCCTTTTACTGAAGATATTATTGCTCAAGTACCTGCAAGTAACGATTTGGATATCAATAATGCTGTTAAAGCTGCTAAAACAGCCTTTAAACACTGGAGAAGCCTAACTCCTGGCGAACGCCGGGATATTTTAAGGTCCCTCGCAGAAAAATCTAGAGATAATGCAGAACCTATTGCTAAAACTATATCTGCAGAAATGGGGAAGCCATATAAAGACGCATTATCTGAAATTAATGATCTGGCAGAATACCTCGAATATTACAGTGAGCTTGCACGGGACCAGATCGGAAGGATTGTTGCTCCTGTTGAACAAAAATCTATGTCCCTTGTCAAACACGAACCATTTGGGGTTGTGGGATGTATTATCCCCTGGAACTATCCTCTGTCTCTAATGGGATGGAAACTCGCTCCTGCATTGGCCGCTGGTAATACAATTGTAATGAAACCAAGTGAAATTTCATCTCTTTCTATACTCCATTGGGCTGAATTAGCAGGCGGCGATATGCCGCCTGGAGTTATGAATATAGTTACAGGATTTGGTCAAGATGCAGGTGAGCCACTTGTAAAACACCACCATGTTCCAATAATCACATTCACAGGTTCGGTTCAAACAGGAAAAAGAATAGCTAAAATTGCAGCAGACAATCTAAAAAAAGTATCCCTTGAGCTTGGCGGCAAAGATCCAGTAATAGTATGTGATGATGTAGATATTGAGGTTGCCGCAAAAGGAACAGCCTGGGGTGGATTTGTTAATTCAGGACAAGTATGCACATCTGTGGAGCGAGTATATGTGTATGATTCTGTGATTGATAATTTTACTGATGCCCTGATTGAAGAAACAAACAAAGTAAAACTTGGAGACCCTATGGACCCCAATACTGATATTGGCCCCATGGCATCTCAGAGCCAGCTCAATAATACAATAGAAAAAGTAAATATGGCAAAAAAGCAGGGGTGCAGAGTTCTTGCTGGAGGTAAAAGATCCGATAAGTTTTCTAAAGGGTATTTTTTTGAGCCTACAGTATTTGATAAAATAAATAAATCAATGGAGATTGTTACAGAAGAGTCGTTTAGCCCAGTTATCCCAATACAAAAAATCCACTCTCTAGATGAAGCAATTGAAATGGCCAATTCAACAAAATACGGCCTAGGGTGTACTATATTTACTAAGGATATGGAACGCGCTCTTCGAGCTTCAGACAAAATAAAATCAGGAACAGTATGTATTAACAGCCCGCTTATGGAAAATATTGCTGCCCCCTTTGGAGGAATGAAGCAGTCTGGAATTGGGCGGGAACATGGTGTAGAGGCCCTGTTGGAGTTTCAGGAAACAAAACATATTTTTATTGATTATAATTATAAAAATAAAGATTGGTGGTTTGGAAAAAGGATTAATAATGAATAGTGAACAATCGGTAAGGGAGAAACACAATGAGTATCTTTTCGATGCAGTAAAAAACTTCTATAAAGAACCTCTTGTTATTACTGATGGTAAAGGATTTCATGTTTATGACTGTAATGGGGAAAAATATCTCGATTTTTTTGGCGGCATTCTTACAGTATCGGTAGGCCATGCAAACGATGAAGTTAATGCGGCCGCAATAGCACAAATTGATCGCTTAACTCATATTTCATCTTTATATCCAACTGTTCCTGTTGTAGAACTCGCTGAGCGGCTATCGAACACCGCCCCTGGAAACCTTGAAAAAGTTTTTTTTAATGCATCAGGAACAGAAGCAGACGAAACAGCAGTAATGTTAGCTCAATTATATACAGGAAACTCGGAACTGATTGCTCTCCGCCATGGGTATTCAGGAAGATCCATCCTTGCACAGTCTCTAACAGGGCACTCTACCTGGAGAGCTCTCCCAACTCAGGTAAGTGCAGTTAAACACGCAGTTTCTCCTTACTGTTACCGTTGTCCAATAAATTTGGATTATCCAGATTGTGGAATTGCGTGTGCAAATGATGTAGAAGATCTAATCAAAACGACAACAACGGGAAATATTGCCGGGATATTGGCAGAACCAATACAAGGCGTAGGTGGTTTTATAACTCCACCGGATGAATATTTTGGTATTGTAGCAGATATTGTACGAAATCATGGAGGAATATTTATTTCGGATGAGGTTCAAACTGGCTTTGGAAGAACTGGTAAAACATGGGGAATTGAACATTCTAAAGTAGAGCCAGATATAATAACTGTCGCCAAAGGTATCGCTAACGGCATGCCATTAGCTGCCGTAATTACAACAAAAGACATATCGGAAACATTGAAAAAAAGCAGTATATCTACCTTTGGAGGGAACCCTGTAAGCTGTGCGGCAGCTAATTCAACAATAGAAATTATTAATAGAGATAATTTAAAAGAAAATGCGGAAAAAATGGGAATCATATTAATGGATGGGTTGAAAAAAATACAATCAGAACACAAAGAAATTATCGGGGATTTACGAGGAAAGGGTCTTATGATCGGAATAGAGCTTGTAAAAGATGAAACCAATAAAGACCGCACACCTAATCCAGCTGCTGTCGATATTTTAATGGAGGAAACAAAGAAACGAGGCCTGCTCATCGGTCGGGGTGGGCTGTACGGAAACTGTGTACGCATAGCGCCTGCTTTAAACATCGGAAAGGAGGAGATTTATGAATGTTTATCTATTATTTCAAAATCATTCAAGTCTTTTAATTAATGATTGAAAAAAACTATATTAATAATCTTTGGCAAGATCCCAATGACGGTAATTTTTTTCCAGTAGAAAATCCATTTACAGAAAAAATTATTGGCACGGCTCCAAATAGCTCTGCAAACGATGTAGATAAGGCTGTCTCTTCTGCAAAGTTGGCATGGAAAGAATGGAAATTATTAGGATCAATTGACATGCGTGATTTATTAAGGGAAATTGCAGTTAAAAGCCGAAAACATGATAAAGAACTTGCTGAAATTATAACCAAGGAAAGCGGCAAACCCCTTATTGAATGTCTAGATGAAATCGAATGGATCGCTTCTGCTTTTGAATACTATTCAGAGATTGGCCGAGATCAACGAGGCCGCGTAGTCGCACCAGTGACAGCGCGCTCCATGAGTATGGTAGTAAAGGAACCATATGGGGTGGTGGGGTGCATAGTGCCGTGGAATTATCCTCTGCTTTTAATGGCGTGGAAAGTAGCCCCTGCACTAGCAGCTGGAAACACTGTTGTGATCAAGCCTTCAGAAATAACCCCTCTTTCTATAATGCTTTGGATAAAAAAATGTTGCGATCATTTACCAATGGGTGTATTAAACATGGTAGCGGGTTTCAGTGAAACAGGATCAGCGCTAGTTCAGCACCCAGACGTAAGAGTAATAGCTTTCACAGGTTCTGTGGATACAGGAAAAAAGATAGCAGCTATGGCAGCAAAACAATTAAAAAAAACAAGTCTGGAGCTGGGAGGAAATGATCCAATTATTATTTGTGATGATGTAGATATCGAAATTGCAGCAAAAGGAACAGCTTGGGGGGGGTTACTAAATGCTGGGCAGGTTTGCACATCGCTTGAGAGAGTATTTGTTATGGAATCCATAGCTAATGATTTTACTGAAGCTGTAATTGAAGAAACAAAAAATGTTCGGTTGGGAGATCCAATGAATGGAAACACAGACATGGGCCCTCTCGCATCAAAAGTTCAATTAGAAAAAACAAAAGGAAAAGTAGAAAGAGCAAAATTAGAGGGTGCCCGACTGTTATGCGGCGGTAACCAACCCAAAGAATTCGAAAAAGGATATTTTTATAATCCCACAGTATTTGATCAGGTTACATCTGAAATGGAAATGATGAATGAGGAAACATTTGCACCCATTATTCCAATTCAAAATGTAAAAAATCTTGATGTTGCTATTAAACTAGCCAACAAATCTCAGTATGGCCTAGGCTGTAATATTTACACCAATGATATGGAAAAAGCCCTTACCGCAGCAAACGATATTAAAGCTGGTTCTTTCTGGATAAATGACCCTCTAACAGATAATGAAGCCGCGCCGTTCGGAGGGATGAAAATGTCTGGGGGAGGTCGCGAACTAGGCATAGAGGGGCTAGATGAATATAGAGAAACAAAACACATTTTAATTGATTACCAGATTAGAAAAAAAGATTATTGGTTTCCTTATAACCTTGATGCCGGCAGAAAAACTTAAACAATGAAAGCCAAAATAAAAACTAAGATCCCTGGACCAAAATCGAAAGCCCTGTCCAAAATACGATTTAAAAGTGTCGCAAGAGGTCATGGGTCTGTTTGCGGCGTATTTATAAAAAAGGCAATTGGATCTAATTTAATTGATGTAGATGGTAACATTTTTATTGATTATGCTGGTGGGATTGGGACAATGAATGTTGGACACTCACACCCCAATGTTTTAACAGCAGTGAAAAAACAAATTGGGAAATTCATCCACCCCTGTTTCACTGTTGCGCCATATGAGCCTTATGTTGCTTTAGCAAATAAACTTTCAGAGCTGGCCCCAATTTCAAGAAGTTGCAAAGGCGCGTTTTTCAATTCTGGAGCTGAGGCAATAGAAAATGCAGTCAAAATATCGAAATCTTACACAAAGCGGAATGGAATTATTGTCTTCTCTCATGCTTTTCATGGAAGAACCCAAATGACAATGTCTATGACGTTTAAAGAAAATCCATACAAAAAAGGATTTGGGCCATTTTTACCAAACATTCACTGTATTGAGTTTCCATCAGATAAAAAACCTTTCCAACTAGATTCATTAAACTTTAACCCCAAAACTATTGCCTGCGCAGTAATAGAACCTGTTGCTGGAGAAGGCGGATTTATACCTGTATCAATGGAATCAATGAAAAAGCTAAGAAAGTTCTGCAGTAAGCATGGCATTGTTTTTATTTCGGATGAAATTCAAACAGGGTTTGGAAGAACAGGTTCCATTTTTGCTATAGAACAATTTGGTGTAGAACCAGACCTGATTGCAGTTGCAAAGTCTGTTGCAGGAGGATTGCCTCTTAGTGGCGTTATTGGAAAATCTGAAATCATGGATGCAACGCATATTGGGGGAATTGGAGGAACATTTGGAGGAAATCCTGTGTCTTGCGCTGCTGCACTTGCTGTTCTAAAAATTATAGAACGAGAAAAACTTACAAAACAGGCTTTTAAAATTGGAAAGAAGGTTCGCAAAACAATTAAAAACATTATAGGTCAATGTCCCTGGGTTGGTGAAATTCGCGGTATTGGAGCCATGCAGGGGATTGTGATTATTGATCCTAAAACTGGAAATCCAGATAAGGACCGAACATCGCGAATCCATCAACATGCCCTTGAAAATGGGTTGATAATGATAACCGCTGGAACATACGGAAACGTTATTCGCACCTTAATGCCGCTAACCATTGGAAAGAGTGAATTAAACCAAAGCCTGAAAATACTTTCCGATGCAATACAAAATGCTTAAAGAGGTTAAAAATGAATCAAATAATTTTTAAGAATTTTGAGTCGAAAAAAAACTGGATCACTGGACAAAATACAAACTCTAACTCAGGAAAAACAATTTCAGTGGTTTCTCCTTACTTTGATAAAGAGATCGCCACTATTCCCGAATCAGACTTTGATGATCTTGAAAAAGCTGTTAAAAGCGCAAAATCGGCATTTCACAGTTGGGTTAATTTGAACATTAGGGATCGAGCAGAGGTTATGTTCCGCTTTAAAACAGTTTTAGAAAAAAATCTGGAAGAATTATCTCATCTTATAGCTTTAGACAACGGTAAAACCATCGAAGATGCAAAAGGAAGCATTCTCCGAGGGAAAGAAGTTGTAGAGTTCGCTACATCTCTCCCCAATATTTTAAGAGGTGATTCATCTCAGGTTGCAAATGGGATTACCTGCACTATGACGCACGAACCCCTTGGTGTTGTAGCAGGGATCACTCCATTTAATTTCCCCGCTATGGTTCCCCTGTGGATGATTCCTCTTGCAATTACAACTGGAAACTGTTTTATTTTAAAACCATCGGAGCAAACCCCTCTTGCGGCATTGAAACTAGCTGAATACTTAAAAGAATCTGGGCTTCCAGATGGCGTATTTAGCGTTTTAAACGGTTCGCGAAAAACAGTAGAGGCAATCTGTGACCATCCTGACATTAAAGCAGTTGCATTTGTTGGGTCTTCAAATATAGCAAAAATTGTCTATGCACGGTGTTCTGATGTTGGGAAACGAGCCCTTTGTCTTGGAGGGGCAAAAAACCATATGATTATAGCTCCAGACGCCGATGTAGATTCTACAGCAAAAGGTGTGCTTGCAAGCTCTATGGGAAGCGCGGGACAGAGATGTATGGCGGCAAGTGTTGCTGTTGGCGTTTCTGGAGTTGACCCTATTATTGATCAATTAGTAGAAGAAGCAAAAAAATTTATTATCGGTAAAGATATGGGGACAATTATTAGCAGAACAGCTCTGGATCGTATCACGGGATATATTGATGAAGCGGAAAAAACGGGAGCAAAAATTTTAATTGATGGGCGAAATGTTAAACCGCCGAATGGGTATGAAAACGGATACTGGTTAGGCTCTACGATTCTTGATGAGGTTGACCCAGAATGGGCCTGCGCAAGGGATGAAATTTTTGGTCCTGTATTATCTATTATCAGAACAGATTCCTTAGAAGATGCTATGAAAATCGAAAATAAAAATCCTTACGGAAATGCCGCATCTGTTTTTACAACATCTGGAGATGTTGCAAAAACTATTTCTCAGTCCGCAAAATCTGGTATGGTAGGAATCAACATTGGGGTTCCCGTTCCCCGGGAACCATACAGTTTTGGAGGATGGAATGAATCAAAATATGGACACGGAGATATTACAGGAAAAAGTGGAGTAAATTTTTGGACAAATCTAAAGAAGGTAACTGCTAGATGGCCCGAATCTGATGAGATTTGGAAAAAATATTTTTAATAAAAATCAAACCATTTTGGATCTAAATCAGGCCATTCATTTTCTTCTGCCTGTTCTGCTTTCATCTCCCAATTTTTTTTCCCGCTCCAGGAATCAATTTTTATACCATAAACAGAAGTTTGATTTAGTTCTTCATTTGTTATCGGCCTATAATCTTTTCCTGATTTCATTTCACCAAAATATTTATCAAGCAAACCGTTTAATATGCTTCGTTTTTCACTTACCAGCCCCACGAGTCTAATTTTTCCAAATGCTATTACGCACTCATACTGAAAACTTACTTCCAGAGCAAGATTAGATGGCAAAAGCCTACCAGACTTAAAGCATTCAAAACATGCTTCAGATGAGTTTTTTACATTATACCGCATTCTCCCATAAGCATTAGAATGAAAATAAATCTCATGGTTTTTTTCACTATACCAAAATGAAGTAGGATTAATAAAAGGCTGTTTTTCATTAACAGTACTAATGTGCCCCACTTTTGTTTTATGTAAAAACTTTATTATCCACTCATCTTTCATTTGCATAAATTTTTTTCTAGATTGATTTATGGGGTGTTTGTTTGGATTATATGCCATCAAAAATCTATCCTTAATGATACTGCCTGAATTAAACCAAAAGGATTTATAATTAAAGCTGCATAATCAGTATAAAAATTATTCGAATCTCTTTTATAGGAATATCCCCCTCCGAAACTAATCCTGTTTTGATCGTATCCAATCCCAAATCCATTCCTGAAAACAAAGGACCCTATATTAAGCTCAAAACCTGAATTTAATACTTCTTTTGCGTCGGTAGAGTGAACGCCGTCCATAGAATAAACCAATGAATAATTTTTCTTTTTAATCAATGTCATTGCTGCTCCAAGCCTGAATGTTGTAGGAATATCCCAGGATTGTGTCTTGAGTCGGCCTTCTCCTGGGGCATCTAAACCAAGCGCAGGATTAATATCAGATATAATATCTAGATCTCGGCCATCCAATCTCATTTTTGTGCCAAAATTCATTAGGCTCATACCTATACGAAAATCTTTCCACCCAGGTGAAAAAACTGTCCCAATATCAAATGCATACCCCATAGCAGATTCATTGGAAACCTTGGTTGTAATTATTTTACCACTAACACCTAAGCTGAAAAATTCTGATAATAATTTGGCAAGTGAAAAACCCATAACCATATCAGATGCGCCAGCATACGTTCCGTTTCCCTCTGGATAAGATAATGTAGTCACTGCAATATTATCCATCTGAAGTGCATTAACAAAAACAGCAAAAGAAGCAATTTCTGAATGAGATCCAACAAAAGAAAATTGGGTTAATTTTAAATCCATAATCCAATCAACAAATCCTGTATAAAAAGAAAATCGATCGATATACTCGATCCCAGCAGGATTCCAAAATACTGAAGTTGCGTCATCTGCTATAGCTGAAAACGCTGATCCCATAGCGATAGCTCTTGGACCTATACCTATTTTTAAAAAGTTCGCCGCTGTTGTACCCACCTTGCTCTCAAAACTCACTGGTTTTTGTTGAGAAAAAAGAATTGATAATAAAACCATTAATGAAATTTGTTTTTTCATCGCACCAACAAAATCTTTCCAGTTTTTGAATATGTTGTATTATTTATTTCTGCTTCTACATGATAAAGATATACCCCATAGGCAACTTCCATATCAGACTTGCTGCGTAGATTCCACCACTCAACTGATCCTTTATCATGTTTAATTTGTTTTACAATATCACCTGATATTGTATATATGTTGATTTTGCACCGTTCAGGTAGATGCGTAAATTGTATTCGGTGCTCCCCCATTTGACTATCCCACGCAGCATTTACATAAAAAGGGTTAGGAACTACCTTAATTTTATCTAGCTCCGGCTTTTTAGATTTATCAAACCCTTTTATAGAAAAAACAAACATGTCATTGTTTGTAAAAGGACGATTTGTGGTAAGGCGCCACTCATCTCCAATCCATTTTGTGTTTTCAAATCTACATTCAGGATCCGATTCACATTCATCGCTATCCCCAACAAACCTAATTGTTGCTTCTAAAGCATTATTTTGAATCCACGATCTAGTTTGATTAGGAAATGATTCAGCATATGGAAGATCCAATATCCAAATTTGTTGAGACGGATCCCATTCGCTACCACCGACATCTCTATAAATAGAATGAAGCATATAATGGTTTTCTGGATTATTGTCTGTGATGTCCCATATTGAAAATGGCGTTTCCATCGGATAATTATACGGACGATTGGCGTATTGGTGAGCAATATACCCTGAACTATCAAACCTTATAGATATATCTCGATATGGATAATGTGGTTGATTGTTTCTTTCAGACTCTTTGAGTTCTATAATTCTTTCCAAAACACGATTTGTATCTCCAGCTGTCTGCATTAATACATCAAAACTGGAAGGATCATCAATTATGCTTAAGCGAAAACCATTTATAATAGGATTAAAATCAGGGTTAGCATTTGCTGTGAAGGAATTCAAAAATGAAATAGAGTTTAAAATTGTATCTGGAATTGTTCCGTTTTCAATAAGACTATATTTATATATTCCATTTTTTGAATGAACTGAAATTATATAGTCCTTCGTTTCCATAGCCTGGCGATTAAGCATTTGTATGTTAACATTTCCTGTGCCATAACCCGAAATATGGTAAACCGTATCAGCAATCAAACCTCCTGGAACAAAACCGTTTGTATTTGTCTGAGGGATGGCTGAAACGGTATGTGGCGCAAAATCTGTATTAACCTGTGATGAAGGGGAAGATTCATTCATGCTTACCCCAAGTATAGGGTCTGCTCGATCATAGGCCGTTACTGCATACCAATATTCAACACCATTTATAACATTATTATCCACAAAACTATGTCTTAGTCCAGTATTAGAACCTTGGTCAATTAACATCGTTTTAATTTTAAATATATCTCCAGTCTTAGTGCATAGACCTGGGTCTGCGTTACAATCATTTGAACTGTTTTTTATCATTGCTGCAACACCTCCAACATACAAAACTGTACCTGGAAAGAACGGAACTGTAGTAAGTCCTTCTTCTAAATCTGTAAACTGAGGGCTGTTTTCCCACCCTGCCGTGGAGTCTAATATAGAAAAACCATCTACTAAAGATCCTTTATTCAACGCCAAGAGCCAACCGTTACGCGTATCATAGACTTGAAAAGATGTGTCAGAAATGAAAGTAATTAAATATGAATTATCAACAAGACTTTTTGTGTCAGGAACAATCCCAAGATTAATAATGCTTGCCGCTGAAATAATTGCGCTGTGTGAAACCTCTACAGCACCAAGTTCACTGATAGAATTAAATTTGTTATAATCAGCTAGTGGCAAAAACCCTAGAGGGTAATTTAATTCATCATCCGTTAACTTACCCCAGCTAGAACCAAAATCGGTGCTTCTGTAAACCCTATATCCTTCAAAGTCAAGATTTCCTGTAAGTTTATCAATGCTTTCTTCAGACTCCTTACCCTCCCAAACCAACGTGATCTTTTTGTCTTCTGGGATTATTGTTACGGATGGTGGCGTTGGGGCAGATGGAGTTTTAAAATCATTATTAAATACGGTAATAGCATTTTCTGCAGTTTTTAGTAATTCATCTCTACTGTCAGCAACTATTATTGTGATTACAATTTTTTGTGTGTCTCCAGAAGCCATATTGAAGTCTCCGCTGGACATAGTATAGCAAACATCAGCCTTTATTTGCGGACTGGGCGAAAAAACACCTGGTTTCATATAATTGTATTGTGCTTCATCCCTTGAAGCAAAGTAAGAGCCTCCTATATTACCAGATTTTGGCATATCAGAGTATTTAAAACTCTTCCAAGATGTTACACCAATATCTGCTCCGCTACTATCTATCGGCGTTTGCAACATCATTATTCCCATATATGCCAAATCTGCTCCTGGCCAATTAGAATAATTATTATCATAATCATATGTCATTGCCATATTTAAACTTGGTATATATTCTGCATTATCATCTGAATATTCCGTTTCCAGATGAGCAGGGTGGTCTGGATCCACCATCAATCCTATTCTACAATCCATTAAAGTTTGATCAGATTTATTTATTACATCATAGGTAAAATAAATTATTCGACTTGTTAATGTTGTGTTGCTTTGTAAGCCGCGGCACATAATTTCCAGGCTGCCAAGTGCTGTTTTTGTTTGGTTATGTGTATCAAAATATTTTTTTTCATAATCACGCATTATCCAAAATGATTCTTGTGACGCAATTGATTCATTTTCGAATTGATCTATGCCTGGCCATCCCGAATTTCCAACTTGTATTCCTTCTGGCCAGGACAATGGCCAAGTCTCTGGGATATTAGAAATTGCAACCAAAGGATTTAATCCTAATCGAAAATACCCTGGAACTGGATTAAAGTTTGCCTCACCCTGATCTTGGTATGTGTCTGAAACCAACGGCACTGGGTCATAAGTGTCATTATCAGATGTGTCGATTTTTGCACCTATCATCAACCCCAGTTGCCATATATAATATCTCTGTGAGTTTACAGGATATTCCAAAGACGGATTATAAAATCCAATAAGTCCGTAATTAGAAAAATAAAGAGCCAGCTTTCCATCATTATGCACATTGTAGGTACGGTCTTCGAACCCCAGGATTCTTCCGACAGAGTTTTTCCAAAATAAATGGTTAGAAATTTTATTCGGAGACTTCTTAGCAAAACCAAAACAAAAGATAAATACTATCATTAATCTTTTCACCAGGCGATCTCCATTCCCACTTGGAGTCTTCGAGGATGTGAAAAATTAGATGGATCATTGGTGCCGTCAATTGTAGCATCAGGAAAAAGCGTTCGGTCGGGAAGCCCGGTAGTTGGGTCTACATATATTGCATTTAACCGATTTGTGAAATTTTTTATCTCTGCAAATATTTCTAGGCTATATGATTTAAAGAAAGAAAATTTGCGTGATATATAAATATCAACGTTTGATGTATGCGGCATTCGCTCGCTGTTAATCTCTCCAATTCTGGTACCTTGTGTGTTTTCAGGAGTATAAGGCAAGCCACTACCAAAAGAACCTATTAAAGAAATATGTAAATTTCTAAAAAGTCGCCCACTCAACTTTTCTGTGTTAAATAAAATCGTATAGCTTGCTGTATGAAGCTGGTCCCAGTCTAATATTAAAGTCCGTTTTGGTAAAACTAGTGGCGGTGTATTAAAAACATCATAAAACCCCGCAAACAAATCAGAACTATTCCCCTCTGCCTTTGATATCGTGTAGTTAAAACTTAGTTGAGCATATTGATTTAAGGCATAATCAAGATTTATTTCAAACCCTCTTATATTTGCATAATCTGCATTAATAAATTGAGTAAAAGGATTTGGTGTTGCGGGTACAATACGACTGGCAACCAGGTTCTGGATATCTTTATGGAACACTGTAACATCAACTCGCGTTCCTTGTCCAATTTGTTGTTCCCAACCAATTTCCATAGAGACAGTTTTCTGTGGTTCTAGATCTGGGTTTCCTAATGATGGGTTGTTTACTGTAAAAACCTGAGGCGCTTCTGGAAGAGTATCAGAACCGACAGTTTCAAAACTGTTGCTAATATTCCAGTATAAGTTTTGATAGTCTGGAATTTGAAAGAAGTGCCCATAGGCAAAATGTAATATTGATCTATCAGTTATTGGATGCGAAAACCCCAAACGAGGACTGAGTTGCCATTTTGCACTGGCATCTATTGATAAATCATCCAATAAAGGGCTCCACCCAAGGCGAATGACATCCCGAGAACTGCTCCAATATTTAGCCCGTGGATCAAACCAATCCAAGCGCAAACCAATATTTAAAATAAAATTATCAAATTCTATTTTATCCTGCAGATAAGAAGAAATTTCTATGGGGCTATACGTATAGTTTTGATCAATCCACTCTCCTGCCATAAANTTCCAACCAAAATCATCCACCATGCCTTCATGGCTTATGCGTTTCAATTCATTTTTGATATANGTGATGCCNGNTTTAACAAGATGATATTTTCCTAGNTGGCTGGTNNTGTTTNATTTTACTATGTTTCTTNTGGCGGCTGAATTAACCCATNATGGCTGATAGCCNCCCACAGCAAACTCTTCTGGGTCATCATAGCTTGCACCAAAATTTTCTATTTCTCCAAAATANGGNCCNTCATNNCNAAANNTCCAGTTTTTATTAGCGCCAGAAAAATACTTNTTTTGATAATTTGAAATAGATATATCAGTAAATGTTTTTGGTGAAAATTGATATGAAAATGATAATATATATTGCATTGTGNTTTCTTCTGATTCTGCCTGTCGAAAAGGCTTATACTTCCAAAGATGATCGTAGCTTTTCCATGCACGCGTAGATGAACGAGCGGATAAAAATAATTTTATTCCTGTTTTTGCCTGATAGGTTATTTTCCCAAAAAAAGATCCTAGAGGAACATTATTAATAATACTNGAATTGTTATATGCAAATGGTAGCCANCCAGGGTCTGTATAACCATCCATATTNANAGAATAAAATAANATGTTTTTNAANAAAGGTCCTGATAGTGAAANATCTGNTCGTTTCCAATCNCCAAAATTATGTTTTGTGCTGGANTCCAGTTGATTAAANAANGATTCATCATTATCCCATTGNTCATTATTATTCCAATCTTGGAAAAATTCTCCCNGATCATATACGCTATTCCCGTTTTCATCTTCAAAATATTCTGATTCAATATGTGCCCGAGAGTTTTCGGAAGAACTGNGCTTAGTTTCATCATAGCTNAATCGGGATTTGTCCAAAACTCCAGNACTTCCTGCAAAAAAGCGNATTCNTCCTGTATGATTGTTGTTTCCAGTTTTTGACACTAAATTGACAATTCCAGACATTGCATTTCCATATTCAGCATTATAAGTCCCGCTAATTAAAACCATTTCTTCTATGCTTCCTGTAGAGAGTAACTGCCCTGGGGACCCTGTAAGCGGATCCTGTGCAAGAACTCCATCAATCATAAAAGCTATTTCATTACTCCGCCCGCCGCGAACATGCAGTTTACCGCCTTTTGTAACAACGCCGCTAACGGTTGATAAAATATCATTGATATTTGAAACAGGCATATAGGCAATTTCTTCACTTGTCATAGAATGAAGAGAAGATGTGATATTTTTGTTCACTACTGGTTTTTCTGCAATTACCGTGACCTCNGCACCTTCNATTACTGTGCTTTTTAGTTCAATATTTATAGNTGTGGTTTGATCAGANCTGACAATATTTTCTTTAATAATTANTGTCTCATAACCNATATAAGAAAATCTTATATCATATNTTCCNGGNAGAACGTTCAATATAACAAAATCNCCCTGATCGGATGTAATGGTTCCAACAGNAGNCCCNATGACTGATATATTTACTCCAGGAAGCGGATCTTTTGAATCATTGCTTAANACAAAGCCGCTTATTTTTCCTGTTGTCCCCCCAATAGCAAAACAAAAAACAGCNATAATAAAAACAATGGAATAACAATAAAATTTCATGCTATATACAAATGGTTACAACAACCATCTNAATAGTTTATTTGCAAAACACAGNAAGCCCNANTTTAATGGGNNGGGCTTCCTGAATANTCTGATTNGCTGATTATTTATTTTATAAAAAGCATTTTATTTGTTTGACCTTCCTGAGCGGTGGACAGTCGGTACAAATAAACTCCCGTAGGGACGCTTTCACCATTGGAGTTTGTTCCTTTCCATTGTATGGTATGCATTCCAGAATAGGCTTTTTTATTAACAAGATTTATTATGTGGTTTCCACGAAGATCAAATACATCAAGTTTTACATNTTGATTNTTATTTAAATCAAACGAAATCGATGTTTTTGGGTTAAACGGGTTCGGGTAATTTTGATAAAGAATAAAGCTTCCTGGAACATAAGCTTTTTCATTTTCCGCACCCGATGTTTCGCCTGACCCCCACATGGATATTGCATCAGAGACTGCCTGCATTAATTCAGTTTCTGTCTCTCCCGCCACCATAATAAATACAGCATCAGCTTCTTCTCCTGGAGCAAGATCACCGATGCCAAAAGCAACATAACTCCATAAATCATCCATTGTAGAATCTTCTTCATAGTAACCGTCGTATTCATAATCACCATCAACGATTTCTAAAAATATTCCATCATCAACAGCCAGATCAAGCCAGTTATCTCCAACNCCATATGCTATTTCACTAGAATCGTCATCTTCTAATGGTNTGGTTGNCGTTCCTACATACATATATGGNGCAGCATTCGGATATTCCTTTGTNCCGTCTCCATTGGTATCTAACATAGCTGGATGAAAATATTGATATACCATTTGATTTGTNGTGTCCAAACCAGAATTGTTCCACGCAAGAGCATCCCATCCGTCTTCCCATTCTGTATATTCAGCATCAGGCCACCAAGCGCCGCCAGCATCTATATCTGAAACGAGCCCCGCATATCCTCCAGTTAAAGTTGTTGTTCCTTCATTTCGTAAAACAAAATGCAAAATTGTACTATTTCCTTCATAATCATCTGGAACATAGTGTATAGCCAAGATACCTAGATTGCCACCATCATATTTCATTAAATGGGTTGTGTCCAGTTCATATCCATCGAACTCTTCAATATATGANTCNACATCCCAGGTGGTATCTAAATTCTCATGAATTAACCCATTATTTGAACAGCCCCAGTCGTCTTCTCCAGGGCATGCTTCTGTCCAGGTGTCATAAAGGGTTGTCGCAGGAGCATCCCATTCATCAAAACCAACCATAAATGTTGTCCACCAAAGGTTTTCAGAAGTGTCTTCTTCAAGGCTGGTTATATAAAGAAAATCCTCACGGAAAATTGAATAATAACGACTATCGGTGTTATCGATATATGTTTGACCAGCACTGTTTGAGCCATCATAGCCCTGCTGAAGCCATAAATCTGAGATTCCAGAAGCAAAGACACTAGCGAATAGAATTATAAAACTGAGAACTGTTTTTTTCATAAAGATACCCCTTGTTTTTTGTATTAGGCAAATCAATTTATTGCTGTTGCATCTGAAAATCCAATATAATTAGCCATCAATTAATATTTACCAATATACCATTTGGAAAATAATAATTAGACTATGAAATATTTTTTATTTTTCCTATTTCCCTGAATAACTTTCCGCCAAAATAAGAGTTGTGGGTTTTTTCTTCTAGCCATCTGCTAACCTTTGCAATTTTTTCTATATCAATTCCAGTATAGCACCCTCTATTATCCAGCATATAAACAGTCTCTTCTGTTGCGATATTTCCAGTTGATCCTTTTATAAAAGGAGACCCTCCTATACCNCCAAAAGAACAGTCTACCTGNTTTACGCCAAGTTTTAATCCTGAATATAGGTTTTCCAATCCCCGACCTCCCGTGTTATGCAAATGAAGTGAAATAGAAAGGTCAGGAAATCTATTTAATATCATCTCTAATTGACTTGATATTCTATCGGGGCTGGCCATACCTGTAGAGTCTGATAAGGATATTGTATTCACCCCCATTTCAACAATGTCAGAAACTTTAGTTAATATATATTTTTGGCTTGGAAAACCTTCATAAACACAACCCCAAACACATTGCAAACCTGCACGTATTGTCATCCTGTTTTCTTTTCCAATATGGATAATATTTTTAAGATTATCTGTTGCCTGCCTTAAATTAGTTCGGGTGTTCTTCCAGCTATATGTTTCGCTTGTAGAAATAGATGTTTCTACTTTTTTTAAACCCGACTCTACCGCCCTTTCAAGCCCTTTTAGGTTCAATAAAAACCCGCTATATTCTACACCGTTAATATTTGGCAACTGTTGAACAAGGTTTTCAGCATCTGCCATTTGAGGAACTATTTCAGGGCGCACAAAACTGGCTACCTGGATTCTATTAACGCCCGCATCTATTAAACGATTAACAATAAATAGTTTTTCTTCAGTTTTTATAAGGTGCTCTATATTTTGCAACCCGTCTCTTAGACCGACTTCAGTTATGTTTACTTTGATAGACATGACTATATGAATATATGTGAAATTATTTATTCTCCTCTATCGGTGTAAACATTTTCCCAATTTCTTTGTTACCATTGGCTCTGTACCTTTGGCCAGTTTCCAAGTCCTCAATTATCCACTTGGTTGGGCATTTAGTTTTAATTACCAGCTTTATTGCAGTATCCAGCTCTATTGCTTTTTTTCCATTTTTCAGAATACGATAATTGCTCATTTGTTTTTCTCCATTGAATAATTAATAAAAGAAATTTAATTAAACTTTATATTGCTTCATTGTTACAATATTACTCAGAAGCATTATTTTTCTTTAAATAATCTTCCTAAAATCAGCTATATGGATACCTCATTAAATAAACAAGCTAGCAGGGCGCAGCAGTTTATTTTTACCTTTGCTGCTTTTGTAGTTGCTGTTGCTGGGTTGCGCGCAGCAAAAGAAATACTAATACTTTTTTTGTTTGCTATTTTTATAGCAATAATCGGTAATACCCTGGTTAATTTTTTACAAAAAAAACAGATTCCAAGAGGGTTTTCTATATTTTTTATCTTTTTATTAATGATTGGTTTCGGTTTTGGTATTACCAGCCTATTGGCGACATCGCTAAATCAATTTTCTAATAATTTTCCTCAATACCAAATCTTACTAAAAAAATATGCCGAAAGCTTTTTCGTTTATTTACAAGAAAAAGGGGTTTCTATATCTGGCGATGTTATAATAGAACAATTTGATCCTGGGGCGGTTGTTTCTTTAACATCGGGTGTTTTGTCCAGATTGGGCAATATCCTTACAAAATCGTTTTTTATTATAGTTCTGGTTGTATTTATGCTCATGGAAGCAACAATGTTTAAAGATAAAATTATAAAAATATTTGGTAAAACAGATGGACAAATCGATCAGATTGCGTCCTTTACAAATACAGTAAAACGATATATGCTAATTAAAACTGCGATCAGTTTTGCCACAGGATCCATAGCTACTGTTTTGTTAATTATTCTTGATATAAAATATCCCTTCTTATGGGGGTTTTTAACATTTTTACTTAATTATATACCTACTATAGGATCAAATTTAGCTGGGCTGCCTCCAGTATTAATGGCCTTGATTCAATACGATATATTTACAATGCTCCTTGTTGGATTTGGATATTTGATTATTAATAATTTCTTAGGCACCTATTTGGAGCCACGTCTCTTAGGCGCAGGAATGGGGATTTCAACCCTAGTTGTTTTTTTGTCTTTAATATTTTGGGGGTGGATGTTTGGCCCTATTGGTATGATTCTTTGTGTTCCAATTACTACAATTATAAAAATTGCATTTGCAAATACGGAAAAAACTAAATGGGTAAGTACATTGCTGGAAGCCCCTATACATATCCGCATAGGAAAAAAATAAAACCCGCTATATGAAACATGGTGGCGATTTGGTTGCCGATGTTTTACGCCAGAATAACATTAGGCAAGTATTTACTCTTTGTGGTGGACACATATCTCCAATCTTAACTGGGTGTAAAAATATTGGCATTGATATAATTAGTGTACGCAATGAAGCTACGGCTGTGTTTTCAGCAGATTCAGTTTCAAGGCTATCTAAAAATATAGGCGTCGCCGCCGTTACTGCAGGTCCTGGATTCACAAACACAATAACAGCAATTAAAAACGCTCAACTGGCACAGTCTCCTATATTAATTCTGGGAGGCGCTACTGCTACAGTTTTAAAAAACCGTGGAAGTTTACAAGACATAGATCATATTTCTTTAGCAAAATCAGTTACCAAAAAATCAAAGTCTGTTAGCCAGTTAAAGGATATTAAACCATCACTTGAAAAACTGATCATTATCGCAAGATCGGGAGTTCCTGGACCAGTTTATTTGGAGCTTCCGGTAGACCTGCTTTATCCAGAATCAATAGTAAGAAAATGGTATGGATTAAAATCAGACAGCAAGAATATGCCGTGGTGGATGAAAGCTTATCTAAAGCGGAACGTTAACAAACTGTTTAAAAATAAAAACAGAGCATATTTGCGGACACCAGACCCATCTATAAAAAATCATAGCCTGAAAATGCTTAACAAGGTGTCAAGCCTGATTCGATCAGCACAGAGACCCATTTTACTTATTGGAAGCCAAACAATGCTTGATGTTGAAAAGTCTGAAGATTTAGCGAAAAGTATTGAAAAGCTGAAAATTCCCATATTCGTATCAGGAACAGCAAGAAGCCTTCTTTCAAAAAAAGATCTTCCTGTATTCAGGCATATGCGGAAAAAAGCATTAAAAGAGTCGGACTTAGTAATCCTTTCTGGTGTGCCCTGTGATTTTCGAATGGATTATGGAAGACAAATTAATAATCAAGCTAAAACAGTATCGGTTAACCTAAGTAAAAAGGATCTTTATTTAAATCGTAGACCAAACATCGCAATCCTTGGCGATCCATCTATGTTTTTAATTCATATTTCTGAAAACGTTGAAAAAAAAGAATGGAAAAAATGGAAAAATGTTTTATATAAAAGAGAGAAAGAAAGGAATATACAGATTTCTAAACAATCCAAAGAATTAACAAAATTCGTTAATCCAATTAAGCTTTGCACCTTGATAGATCAAAAATTGGCAGATGGAGATGTTATAGTAGCGGATGGTGGTGATTTTGTTGCAACAGCTTCTTATATATTGCGCCCACGCTCACTCACAGGTTGGTTGGATCCAGGTGTGTATGGGACATTGGGGGTGGGTGCGGGGTTTATATTAGGTGCTCACTTTACCAACAAAGAGTCTGTTGTTTGGGCTATCTTTGGAGATGGCGCTTTTGGGTTTAGCCTAATGGAGTTTGATACATTTTTTCGTTATAACATACCTGTTGTAGCCATAATTGGAAATGATTCTGGATGGACACAAATAGCAAGAGACCAAGTTGAGCTTCTCAAAGATCCGATAGGAACAGAACTGGAAAAAACTGATTATCATAGCGCTGTTGAAGGTCTTGGTGGAAAAGGATATTATGTGGATGATGAAAATCAAATACCAGAAATTTTAGAAAAAGCAAAAAAGTCTGCATTGGAAGGAACGCCGGTTGTTGTAAATGTTATCATTGGAAAAACTGATTTTCGAAAAGGGTCTCTTTCAATATAATAGTTTTGTTGATGAAAAAAAATTTTAATCTGTTTTATAATTTGTTTCCATAGAATTAAGTTATTAAATGCTTCTAAAACTTCTAGTTTGGTTTATTCAATTTTCTCCATTCACAAAAAGATGGTTTTGGAAAAAATGGTACACTTTGTTTCCAAAACTGGCACCAGATACTGAATTTAAATGTATGAATTTCGGATTTTTTTCGGAAAACCTTAACCTGGACCTGCTAGAGCAAGATGAGGTTGAGCGATATCCTATACAATTATATCATCACGTTTCAACCCAGGTAGAAATATCTGGAAAAACAGTTATAGAGGTAGGTTCTGGTCGTGGTGGAGGAGCTTCTTACGTTTCCAGATATCTCAAACCAAAAAAAATAACAGCAGTTGATATATCCAACACGGCGATTAATTTTTGCAGATCCTTGTATAAAGAAGAAAATCTGGAGTTTTTACAAGGAAACTCTGAAGACCTTCCTTTTGAAAATGAAAGCTGCGATGTTGTAATTAACGTTGAATCATCTCATTGTTACGGCTCTATGGATATTTTTCTTTCTGAGGTAAAAAGAGTATTAAAACATCAAGGATATTTTCTATTTTGTGACCTAAGAACTCTTGAAATGGCAGAAGTGTTAAGCAAGCAATTTCAACAATGTGGTCTTCTGTTAATTAAAAAGAATGATATAACTGCCAACGTGATTCATGGATTAGAAAAAATGTCTGATTCTAGAAAAAGGAAAATCAAAAACTCTGTTCCCTGGATAGCAAGAAGTATTTTTGAATCCTATGCCGGCGTAACGGGAAGCAAAACATTCGAATCTTTTGTAGACGGTTCTTTTGTTTACATAAGTGCGGTTTTACAAAAAACAAAATAAACAGGTATAAAAACCTATTTTAACAACACCATTTTTCTGGTTTCACAAAAACCATTTACCGTTAAAGAATAAAAATAAACACCTGCTCCGGTAAATTTATTTTTATCGTTCCTGCCTGTCCACATAATTGAATGGTGACCTGCTTGTTGACTGCTTATTAAATATTTTCTAACTGAATTTCCCAAAATATTAAATATTTCAACCACAACATCCCCTGCTTCAATTGTTTGATAGGATATGGTTGTAGTTGGATTAAATGGGTTTGGATAGTTTTGGTGCAAAGCGTATTGATTAGGGATGGATAAGCCATACTCTGTATTTAGAACTGTTATCTGTATTGTTTCTGAGAAGTCTCCGTTATTCCCAACAAGGTCCACCGCACACAGTCGATAATATGCGACTTGGTCGACTGTAAAGGTTGTATCAATAAAAAGAGTGTTTTCGCTCGTAAACCTGATAAACTGATTTTCAACAAAATTGATTTGATTTGATTTGTCTATAATATAATAATCAATGTCATCCTCAGGGTTTTCGGTCCATGTAAAGAGGGCGGTGTTGTTTGAAAAAGTTCCCGCGAAGCCAACAGGGGCAGCCGGAGCCAAGCTGTCAACATAACCGGATCCAAACAGATGTACAATAATTTCTGCACTCTCCTGTGAGTTAGAAATAATATATAACGATCCGTTTATTTGGCCTGTATCAGAAGGGCTAAACCATACATCAATGTATGAACCCAATATAATTGATGTGTCTGGGTATAGAGCCGAAAAACTTTCATTATCAGAAAAAACAGTATCTATTTGTAAAGCAGAGTTTCCGGAGTTGGATACTGCTATTTGTTTCATTGATGCGATTCCAACAGCCAATGAGTCAAAAAACACAGTGTCTTGGCTAAGGGTAATCAGGCTATAGTAATTTGGAGAACCCGGCGTGCCAAAGTCTCCATTACCAATAGGCATCTCAGATAACGCCCAATTCGTTCCGATGCCGTTATCCAGGTCTAACCCCAACAGAGACATTGATGACCCCGAACCTTGTGGAAAGGTGGCTCCGTTATCCCACCCTACGCTGTCTTGAGTTTCTCCGATATGATTCATCAATACTATTGCATCCTCTGCATCGTCAAGGCTAATGCTGTTGTATTGATGTGCAATATCAATTCCTCCGTTGCTGCTGGTATCGTTGTTAACCCCTAGAACTTTATACTCTTCAGGGTTTATAGAAAATTCTTCTGCGAAAACATATTGCTCAGATACACCGCTCACTATTTTCCAACCTATTAAATTAAGCATCGTTGTACCATCATTATAAATTTCAAACCACTCCCCCTCTTCATCTGATGAAGCGTTAGGATTGTTCATAATTTCAGTAATCATTAAGCTGTTTTTGATCATTGCACTCACAGAAGAAGATCTTTCGCTTTCGTTTCCTGCCATATCAACCGAAGATATTTGGTAAAAATAAAGTTGCTCTGCCTGTATTGTGAAATCTAGATAATATGTTTGCAGCGGGTCACCTGAAACACTATCAGTTAATGTAATGTTTGATATATCTGTTCCTCTAAATATTTTATACATTGAAGGTGTGCCCGGTGCAGAATCCCATTGTATAGAAATATCTCGAGCGTTTACAGCTGCAGTGATGTTTTGCGGAACCCCAGGAGGAAAAATATCGGCAACATCTATTTGAATCTCCAGGTTAATGTCTGGATTGATAGAATCGTTAGACGTTACAAGAACAGGAAATGTATAAACCCCTCCGGAGTCACCATCTGCAACATCTATATATATAGATATATCCTGAGAAGAGTCCGGTAACACTATTGTGTCTAGCGGACTTAAGGTTATCATATCTCCCAAGACATCTCTATTGTTCTGTTGCTCATCAACAGGAAAGCTGTTGTTAACATAGCTCTCTAAATTAATAGATCCAACATCCTTCCCGACGTTATTATAATACTGTATAAGGTTGTTTAATCGCTCTTGTTGATCAACATTGTTGTAAGCAATCTCATCGTTATCCGTTGTTTCTGTCACGCTTATCTTATATTCCCCTTCTGTCGGGGCGGAGCCGGAAGTGTGGTTATACCCGTCTACAACAATATAATATTGCCCAGGGACAAGGGTTGCACCCCAAATACCGCTTGGCGCATATACAGCAACTGTATCAAAATCAACACAGTTGCTGTTATCATCATCATTGGAATAATTGGTTGTAGTCGGCACACATTCAAGATCAGCAGTAAAAATTTCCAGCCGGGTATCAAAGTTTGTTTGCGGATGACATAGTGTTATATCAATAGTCATAGAATCAGCAAGGTTTAATGAATAAGCAACATCCGGGCCTGCCGATGTACCGTTATTAACAGGCCAATCGTCCGGTTTCCCTGCCGTTGACCCAATATGAGAATATGGAAAACTTCTAATATAATAGTCAGCACAAAAACCTGATGTTTTAATACTTACATCCAGCGTATCTGTTCCCGTGTTATAAATAGTGAAATTATCTACAGTTGAGTCGCCGGGAGCCACATCAATGTGTATAGTGTCTGAGTTAACAGAAATTGTCTGTGAATAAACCTGTACAAAAATAAAAAATAAAAACTTTAACTTCCTGATCATAGAAACCCTCTTATTTTATCAGTATATCTATAAATATTGATTAAAATTACAGTTAAAACACCAATATAGATGCTCTAAAATGCAAGGTTTAAACAATTATATAAATTCTTTCTGGGATAACAATATTCTACCTGCTTTAATAGATTATATAAAAATTCCTAACAAATCCCCCAGCTTTGATCCAGATTGGGAAAAAGGGGGACATATGGATAAAGTTCTTAATCTGGCTAAAACGTGGTCTAAAAAACATATGCCGGAAAACTCGGAATTAATAATCAAAAAAACGGAAGGACGGACACCGATAATTCTCATAGATATTCCAGGAGAAAAACCAGGGAATGTTTTAATGTATGGACACCTGGATAAACAGCCGGAAATGGACGGCTGGAATAAAGACCTCGGTCCTTGGAAACCGGTGATTAAAAACAACAAGCTCTATGGTAGAGGCGGAGCAGATGACGGGTATGCGCTTTTTGCATCTCTTTGTGCTGTTCGCGGCCTGAAAAAGCAAGGCGTTTCAACCCCAAGAATTCTTATCTTAATAGAGTTCTCTGAAGAGAGCGGATCTCCAGACCTACCTCATTATATGAATCTATGCTCGGAAACAATTGGTTCTCCAGATCTTGTTATTTGTCTGGACTCAGGAGCGGGAGACTATAAAAGGTTTTGGACAACAACTTCGCTGCGGGGGCTGATTGGTTTTTCCATGCGTGTAGACGTTCTTACTGAAGGTGTTCATTCCGGAGGCGCCAGCGGCCATGTTCCATCTTCGTTTAGAATTGCAAGACATTTGCTTTCCAGAATTGAAGACGAAAAAACAGGGAACATATTATTAAAAGAATTAAAAACAGATATTCCTGATTATAGAATAAAAGAAAGTGAAAAACTTGTTTCTATTCTTGGTTCAGAAGTTGTTGATGAGTTTCCATGGATAAAAAACATGAAACCGTCTACAATGGATAATATTGATGGCGTATTGCGAAGAACATGGAAACCGGCACTGTCTATCATTGGAGCAGATGGACTACCGCCTTCGGAAAATGCAGGAAATGTCCTCAGACCGTTTACAACATTAAAACTTTCTCTACGGATTCCTCCTTTGGTCGACCCTGCAAAAGCACAAAAAAAACTGGAAAACATATTGACAAAAAACCCTCCGTATGGCGCAAAAATTGTTTTAGACTTTGAGAAATCTGCATCGGGATGGAATGCTCCAGAGACAGCTCCATGGTTAGAAAGGTCCATGAAAAATGCATCCGAAAAATATTTTAACGAACCTAGTTGTTCTATTGGAGAAGGCGGAACAATTCCTTTTATGTATATGCTCGGAGAACAGTTTCCAAGGGCCCAGTTCGTAATCACAGGCGTTTTAGGACCTGGATCAAACGCGCATGGACCAAACGAGTTTTTGCATATTCCATTCGCAAAAAAACTTACAGCCTGTATTGCTTCCATCTTGAATGATTTTCCATCATAGTTAAATGCCGAGACGTTTGTACTTTGTGCTAGCGCTGGCCCTTTTTTCTGTAAGCACTACATCTCTTGTAATCCGGTATTTAAACGCCGTGCCTCCTATTGTTATAGCCTTCTGGAGAATGTTCACTGCTGGCAGCATTCTATGGGGGTATAGCGTTTATCAGCCCGCAGGAAAATTAAATAAAAAAAACAGGTTAAAGATTCTTTTAGCCGGTATTTTTCTTGGCGGGCATTTTGCTTGTTTTTTTGCAGCTGTTAGCCTGACGACAATAGCCAACGCAACGCTCTTGGGAAACGTAGCTCCTGTTTTTACATCTCTTTTTGAGCGGCTTCAAGGAAAGCCATGGAACAGTTCAATTACAATGGGATTAATTCTATCTCTTTGCGGCGCTCTTATAATTCAAGGATTTAATTTTAATGATCATGGAAACACAACCGGAAACGGGCTTGCACTATTGAGTTCATTTTTTATGGCTCTTGCCTGGATGTTGGCAAAAAAAATCAGGAAGAATACCAGCACCGTTATATATAGTCGTCATTTATTTATTATTGCTTCAGTTGTAATCTTATTTATTGTTGTAGCAATGGGAGACTCTATTTTTGATTTTAACAGATCCCATACCCCATGGTTCTTGTTTTTGGGGTTGGTTCCGTCAATTTTAGGACACAATCTATTGAATTATTCCGTCCGATTTATTTCTTCTACAGCAGTCGCCTCTGTAGTTTTAGGCGAGCCTCTTTTAGCTTCTTTTTTTGGGTTTTTACTATTTCAGGAACATATTCCCACAACATCTCTTATAGGGGGCCCGGTAACCTTAATAGGTCTTTACTATATATTGAAAAACCAATCTTCCAATTAGTTTTTCTATTTTTCTTTGGTGGGTCTTATGTAAACAGATTTTGGCAAAAAACCGTTTTTATTTTGATAAACGACAATTGACGGATCCCCTGAAAAAACGCCATGGCTTTTATTTGGAAGAAGTGCAGCTATTCTACACATAAGATCGTGTCCAGATTTATTTAAGGTTTTAATTTTTTCAGATTTTTTTCCTTTTATATTGATAGGACCAAAGGGTTTTCCAATGTTTATGCGCACTACAGGGCGAAGTCCACAAAAAAGATCATCCCATGCATTTTCAGCGCCATAGATTGACATTGGAACAATTGGGGCGTTTCCAACTGTTGATAAAAACACAGCTCCGTTTTTTGGCATTTGTAGTGCCTGGTCTGTCTGCGTTCCTTCTGGAAAAATAGATAATATTTCGCCGCAATTTAAAACTTCTTTTGCTTTTTTTATTGATGAAGGTGCCAAAGCCTTTCTGTTCACAGGAATCCATCCATAAATAATTGGCGCCCAGATAAAATACCATTCCACAACCTGATCTGAAGCGGCTATAAAATTCAACGGTTTTTGAACGGCATAGCTAAAATAAAGGGGATCAAAATAACTAAAATGGTTACAAGCAACAACAAAAGGACCTTTTTTTGGCAAATGCCATCTGCCTGTAATTTTTACTTTCGCAGTAGCGGAACACAAAAACATAGATGCGTATCCAAGCAAATAACGAACCCATCTGGGACGCGGAGAAAGGGTTTTTAAAAATTCTGGTCCAGCGATTGTATTTACTCTTTGATCATTTTAAACAAGTAAATAAAACCTTTATGTTAATAAAAGAAGTTAAAAAGGAAGATCGTCATCAACAGCGTCTGTGGTGCTGTTTCTGTTTTCCTGTTGTGATGTTTCCCCTCTTCTTCCAAGCATAGTAAAATTATCGCAACGAATTTCAGTAGTCTTGCGCGTAACCTGATTTTTGTCTTCCCACTCTCTCGTATTCAGCCGTCCTTCAACGTAAACCATTTGTCCTTTTTTCATATACTCAACGGCCGTTTCTGCCATTCGACCATACATTACAACCCTGTGCCATTCTGTACGTTCCTGTGTTTCTCCGTTTTGATCTTTCCAGGATTCATTTGTCGCTATACTTAGATTGGTTACCGCCGTTCCAGCAGGCGTAAAGCGACTTTCAGGATCCTGTCCTAGGTTGCCAACCAATATTACTTTATTTACACTGCTTCTTTGCATATCTCAACTCCTTTAATATGATTGTTACAAGTTAGTTTGTGGCAGGGTATTAGTGATTGTGCACATTATTTATAAAAGAAAGTTTTGTGCAAGTGTTTTTTCTCTTCTCTTTAATGCAAATAAAAAGGGCCTCTTTCGAGACCCTTTTTATAATAAGATTTATAAATAATAAGTTATTTCATCAGAATGAGTTTTTTCACACTGACAAAATCCTTAGCCATAATCCTATAAAAATACATACCGGACGCAACAGGCTGACCATAATCATTGGTTGCGTTCCAAATAATGCGATAACGTCCAGGATCATGCTGGTCCTGTACGAGAGTCCGTACTTTTTGACCGGCAATATTATAGATCGTTATCCTTACATCGGAAGCGTCCGGAATATCATAAATGATATTTGTGACAGGATTAAACGGATTTGGATAGTTTTGATGAAGCGCAAACACATCAGGTATGAACTCATTATCAACTTTTAGCGCCTGTGAAATGTTCACAGTTAATTGATTCATCGTAGACATTGACTGTGCCCAGCAGCAGGAATTGTCTATGCTGTCTGCTGTCCATATCCCCCAGGATCCGGATATTTCTTCTTGACCAGCATTCGTCATTGCTGCAACCAGTTCTTCGTAAGAAACACTTACCCCTGTTACGCCCTGGCTCACTTCAAGCATCTGGCTTAAAGATTGTAACTGATCTTGAAGCATAAATGCATTCGCAAGCTCATGTCCATCATGATCTTCAGGCTGTAACCAGCTGAATTCTAAGGATGTGTTTCCTTCCGTGTCCACAATAGTTCCGTTTTGATCCTGCACAAGCACAATCAAAGACGAGTCTGCAGGAGTTGATAACACGGCTGGTGGTGGCGGAACATTACATGGTGATGAACATGCCCTGTTTGAGTATCCGCCAACCTCTACGTCTCCATCAGGAAAACTTACGTGTACAGGCTGAATCTGATAACAATAAACATCTCCAAAAACCACACCATGATCAACAAACATGGTTTCCTCAATGTTTTCCGCTATTAATTCACCATCACGGAATACATTAAACTCATCATAATGATCTTCTGGCATCTCATCTATAACCATTACATTGTCTACATGAAAGTAATCAAGGTTATACGAGTTTTGACCTCTTACGGAGAACGCAACCTTCATTTGTGCTGTTCCGGCTCCAAGATCATACAGATGCCTGTTCCAATACCCTTCAGGGCCTGATGGAGCAAGCCAGCTGGAGTCAGCCATCTCCCAAACGGTAGTCCAGCTATTACCACCATCACTTGAAACATGGGCCGCAACCGTATCACCGTCACCGGCATAATCATCCAGATATTCATCAAACATAAAGTACATTGAGTCTCCTTCAGCGTCAAAAACATCAGATATAACCCACTGTTCAAAGTTTTGTTGAGACGGGGACCAGTGAAACATCAACCAACCCTGATCGTCTCCATCAAAGGAACCGCTGAGGTTATCATCTGAAAACATATGTTGCCAGTTTGTAGGCTCATCATCACCAAGGTCCGTGGTGGTGTCCAAAACAGCATCATATTCCACAAACTGAGTAGGTTCATCAGCGCTAAAGTTTGCGCTAAAATGAACACCCGGGACTCTGCTGTTAGTAGACTGACAGTCTTCGCACTCAGGCGCACTTAAGTAAACAGGGCGACCGTTTTCATCGTAACCTGACGGAGAGCCTCCCGGATCCTGTCCCGGTCCGAGATCCATTCCCCAATGCAGGTGAATTTCCCCAGGACCCGGTAATGCAATTAAGTTATCAGGACCTGGCTCAACGCCGAGCTTTACATTATCAATTGCCCAGCCACCATAGTTGCTAAAGTTAGAGTTCTCATTATATTCGAACCCTATCTGGAAAAGACCGTTACCCATCATCATATGCTCTGTGATATCAAAGAAAGCTTCAGTCCACCCATCTTCAGACATTGGAGCTTCCCCGACTGTTGTCCATGGTCCGTATGCATGTCTAATATGAACTTTTCTTATGGGAGAAGACGATACTCCTGTGAAGTGATCAAACTTCAAATAAACAGCAGGAAGCGGTTCACCCATTGCAAAATGTTCAGAAACAAGAATTGCCTCTGATCTTTCCATATCATCGTTTCTTGAATCAATCACAGCAAACAAACCGTGGTCGGGTACTTCAAAATAATAATCATCGAAAACTGTTCCCGCATGTTCAACAGACCAGTCGTTTCCTCCTTCAAGGAATCCTTCATTATACCAGTCACCAGGAAGGCTTCCTTCAGGAACATTAAAGTCAGTCATCATGGGCAGATGTTCTTCAACAACCGCTCCTGGCCTTGCAACAACCGGTGCAGTTTCAAAGCTTTCCCCTTCATCATACACAGCGGAAACTGTATACTCGTAGGTCTCAAAGTTCATTACATCTGCATCCGCATAGCTCGTAGAAGATGTAGAGTCGTGCAGCACCCAGTCGCCATCACCATCAGCCCTGAACACATTATAAGTCCTCAGACCTCTGCTTGCAGGAATATTAGCAACATAAGGAACCAAAACAGTTTCCGGTTGCGGGTGTAAGTTAAATCTAGGATTTATCTCCCGAATTTCTGCAATCCACTGCTCTACCGTTAATCCGGCCTGGGAAGGATCACCTGCAATAATATCATTTACAATTGCCTGGGCGTCAATCCAGTTGTCTGGGTTAATTACCTGCATTTGCACCATTGCCGTATCTGTTCCAGGAGCTCCCCAAGTTAGAGGAACTTCACCATCACCATAGCTTTCAGCCATAAGGTTCACAGGAGGCATAGCAACAAATATATTCCGACCGTCTACCCATATCTGATCTACAGCAACACCATTATCATTAACAGAACCGTCTGAATCAAACACCAGTGCAAGTTCCATATCTGTAGTATTGGCCATATCAAGAAAATCAAGACTAAAGGAAAACTCTTCCCATCCATTCGTGGATCCATTTATTTCCCCTAAGATCGTCCAGTCGCCTGTAGAGTCACTCGCGCTTTTCATCATAACGCTAACTTCATCACAACAACTCTCTGTATCTACCCAGGCCTGCATTCTGACAGTTGCCTGTGTGTATAGGCTTAAATCAATCTGACGAGGAGCGGTCCACCAGCTATAGGAGTTGGATGCATATCCGCCGGAGTCTGTTACTGCAAGCATATAGCTTCCTGCAAAAGGATAAATCACAGTATCGGAGCTGGAAGAAGAAGAATCAAAAATAGCAGAATCTACAACAGCCCATTGTGTGTTTTGTGCAACATCCGGATCAACAACACCTGCGTCAGCAGCTGTTTCAAATCCGTTTGTATATAGATTCACATCCGGGCTTGGGCTTAAACCAACATCCAGCATCGGGAACCCTGCACCGGAAGCATCAACCGCGAAAAAAGCGTCCGTGTAATCTTCTTTGCTAAAATCTATTCTTTCAGCATCCAGCGAAGCATTTACAACATACATACCTGTTGCATCGGTTGCCACGCTGTCGATATCCGTTTCTACAGAAACACCGGAAACCGCACTGCCGGTTAATACATCTGTTACTGTACCGCTGAATTGAGCCATCAGCTCAACATCTTCGTTAAACCTTGGCATTAACTGAAACCCTTCGTACGGAGCAGAGTTGTATTCAAACTGTTGCACTACTCCTGTAATATTAACAGATCCATATGGAACATCTTCATAATAAAGGTCAGTGTCTCTATCAACGCGAACCTTAGCCGTATCACCACCAAGGGCTATATCAATATTAAAACCTGAGCCTGAGCCGGTCCAGTCTGATGTGTCTACCCATGTGGCACCATCAACCTTTACCAACATACTTTCCAGTGCTTCGGCGCTGGTTCCGCCTTCTATGTCTCCCACGCTAACCTTGATTGGGTTTATTTGAACACCTTCTTCAACAACCATAAAACCCAATAAAGGAGAAAGCTCAAGGAGCGATCTATAATTTTTCAGGACTCCTTCTGCAATCACCCGGTCACCTAATGACACCTCACTGGCCATTGCAGAGCTATAGGCTGCAAGCCCTGCTGCAGAATCTTGAAAAACAACGAGACTTCCATACTGATCAGAGACCGTAACAACACCGGTAACAATTACCGTATCTCCAACATGCGTATAAGTGCTGTCACTGCCCATAGCACGGGTATTGGCAATAGGATTCATTGCAGTAGCCGCAGGAAGCAAAATCCTGTCTACCCACAACCGGTCATTGCTGCTGTTACCGTAATTTACATCCACTATAGCAAGGCGCACATCCATGCCTACGTAGGCAGAGAGATCATATTCATATCGCGACATTTGGTTATTTCCGGACATAGGAACGTCATCTATTATCGTCCATCCTCCACCCCAGTCGCTGGAGACTTTAACATGCATAAAGTCAGGATCCGGAGATGTATACAAAGCATCAAAAATAAACTTATCCCCGGACGAAACATGCCTCAGAAATGTTGCCAGAACATTTTCGCTGATTGGGTTTTCCGGGTCTTTGTTTGATGAAACAGCATAATCCCCCTGCATGTCGTCAGTCATTCCAACTTCCCAGGTGTTTCCGTCTTCATCATCATCAAGAGCCAGAAGAGCGTCTGACCAATTACCTGATTCAAAAGTGATAGCTTCATGAGCAAAGTCTGTGCTTATCATAAACTTACTCATCCCGCCCAGCGTAAAGTTTGTATCATTATGGGAAAACATGATTTCTGCCGTATAGTGCCCCATAGAAAGACCGCTGGCAACAGAAAAGTTTACCAGAATATCATCACCCTTTACAACTGTATCAGAAACAGCAGATACAACCATATTTGGATCCGATGATGTAATAGATGAAATAAAGAGAGTGTCTCCTCCCGTGTTTCCTCCAATAACATAATTGGTAAAACTAAACGGCTGTCCTAAAAAACTGATCTTTTGATCAAAGGCTCCAAGCGTTACAATTGGAACAGTCGGAGCATCAACATAATGTACATTATCTATATATAGCGTTGCTGCACCATCAAAAGTTGTTGATTCATCTTCCACCATCAATCCTATATACGAGCTTCCCTGTGTTATACCGTAGTAGTCACCGAAGTATGTACCCCAGTCAGTGTCAAAAGCGCTGGTTACGCCCGTTCCTCCGATACTGAATTTGCCCAGAGTGTCTGCGGTTGACCAAACCCCGTAACCGTTTCCAGAAAGACTAAGGACATAAAGAGTGCTTGTTTTTGTAGCGCTTACAGTGCTTACTTTAGCATCGAAAGCCAGGCGCTCACCATCAGCATTCACCGTTAACATAGGCAGAACCAATAATGTTTTTCCACCGTAATCATGAGACTCAACCTTAAGCATCTTACTTCCTCCGGAAACACTGCTTCCGGCCGCTTCCGCCCAGTGAATACCTCCTGCTATGTTGTGTCTAACATACCCTAAAGAGTCCAAATCCTCTCCAAACTCAAAATCGTGAACAAAATCAGCTCTTATAACCTTTGCATCAACATCCACCTCTACATCAGACCCTCCATTAGACGAAACGGTTACAGTCGCTGAGACAGGCCCGGAAAGGGTGTCGGTTTGAAAAGCAACCGGCACTTCCAAAGATGAGTCGGGCAACAAGGAAAATGATGTTGTGGAAAGAGGGGCAAAACCTGTCGCCTGCGTACCCATTGAGATCGAGCCAGTAAGAGTGTCTCCACCTGTGTTGTTTACGGTAATGGTCGCTGTTCTTGTCTGCCCTCCTGTTGCCATGCTGCCAAAATCAATGGAATTAGGAGATACGCTAATTATAGGAATCGGACGCTCTGCATAGCGAATCTGATCGTAAGATGCATACCAGTCACCGGTTGCCCTTACTCCATCGAAAACAAAGACGCCTCTTTCTCCAATAAGGTTGTTTGGCACAGCAACCGAAACATGTGCCCAGTCAGTTGTTGGGGTGTGCGTTGCCGCCGTGGCAGCCCAAAGCAACGTGCGGTCAGAACCGTCCGCATTCTGGCTGTAAACAGACATAGCATCATCACCGGAAAACGATGTTCCTGTACCACCATAATAATCAACAGCACGAAAATAAAAACTTAAGCTGTCCCCTGATTCAAAAGGCCCAACGACATGTGTTGACATTGTATCCCTCGGATCAGAACTATATACATTTCCTCGGGCATAATATCCTCCGTCGACCGCTCCGCCCGAGGATGTAACGCTGAAATCGCCTGTCCATCCAGATGGTAAAGAAAATGAACCGTCAAAGTCTTCCAACACATACTGATCCGAAACATCCGAATCATCAACAGTGGTATATTCCGCTGATTTTCCAATAACCGCGTCTCTTAATGAGGAGTAGTGAGTCAGTGCGCCCGGAACAGAAAATTTTAACGCAACATAACCGGTATCCGCAGTTGCCGGGGCGTCAACTACGAATCTTTGCGTATTTGACAAGCCTGCAGTTGACGCAGCAGCAAGAGTAATTGTTTCTACTGCTGTCCAGTCTGCCCACTGTGAACCTGATTTATCATCAGAATAATAAACCGAAACATCCTGAGTGGCTGCATTTGGGTTTCTAAAAGTAAAGTGCATCTTGCTTGCTGATGTAAAAATGGATTTTGGAGAAATTATAGTACCGTCAACCGCCTGTATATAGCCGGATCCGTTTGTAGTCGGGTAACCGCCATCTGTCAAAACCCAGCCGTCGCCTGCTGCAGATCCGGATGGAAACCCATAAAGCGTATCTGTTGAACTGTCATACCCATATCCGCTGAATTTTAGAGAGCTGTTTCCGGAAGAATCGGTGTTGGCGTGAAAAACCATCGTGTCTAAATCTGTACCAGCTGCTGTCGGGGCAAAGCTGGCTGTAAAGGATGTGCTGGTGTTCGGCTCAATAACGGAGCTGTCTGCAAGGCTTGTTATATAGCTGCTTGAAGAACCGCTGCTAAAACGGACAGAGTCTACCAGAAGAGCAGCTCCTCCAGGATTTGACAATGTAATAGCCACTACCCCGCTCGTATCTCCGATTGGTGCTATAAGCCAAGCCGTACCGGATGAATAGGATAAAATTGCCGTATCGGCACGCACGCTAATACTTGCCGTTGCTGTTTTCAGCGTATCTCTTGGATCATTATTGTATATGCTTAAAGTAGCAGACCCATCATAGTCTGATGTGAAACTGGCACCGCTAAAGCTTAAACCTATTTCGCCTGAGTCGCCGGCAGCTATAGCGGAAGGAGCAGTAACTGTCAGCCAGCTCGGAACCGTAGTATACCCCGGTTCTGCTATGCTAACATTATCTATGTGTGGGTTGCTGTAGCCGTAATCGCTAACAGCTGTAATTTTTACATGGACACTTGACAGACCTGCGTACGATGAAAGATCAACAGACTGTGATGTCCATGAAGTAACGCCAGGTGACAGAGTATCCAAATTCGTGAATGTTGTGCCGCCATCAGTCGAAACTGCAACATAAACAGGATCGCTTCCTGTAGAGTTCCAAAAATCGAATGTAAGAGATGGGGTTGCAGCAGATGTAAAATCCACTGCTGGTGTGGTCATAGACCCAGTTATGCCGGAAGAAAAACTATATACATTAAAATAGACTGAATATGAACCGTCAGATGATGTTCCAGGCCCATAATAAGGATAAGAGCTCGACCCGTTGCTAAGGCCCCATGCGCCGGAACCGGTTGACGGGCTGAAAGTCCACCCGGAAGCAGACAAACCCGATTCAAAACTTTCTGAAAGATAACTTGTTGCAGATATATACTGTGACGCAACAACGCTGTCAATGGTAAGATCCGCATATCCCAGGTTTTTCACCTTAAGTGCAGCGGTCTCTGTTGATCCTATGCCCTGGTATGTTGATACAGATGTGTTCACCATTAATATGTCTGACTTCATTGAGTTTGCAGCGCCAGGGGTTCCATTATCAACACCGGAAGCTTTCCAGCTGGAAGCCAGGCTGTTGTCCAGCGACGGATCTTTCAACTCTAAAGACGGTCCGTCCCCATCGGCATCGTCCCCGTCGGCATCAGTATGGTTCCAAGGGTTTGTGGATGGATAGTTATCATCATATGTTACTTCATCCACCATGCGCCCAAGACTGTCTAAAAGTACAAGGTCTTTCCCGCTGTTGGACAAACCAAAATAACCGGCGTTAACTACAGGAACAGAAAGGGATGCATATGTTGCCCCGGTATAAGCAATAACAGCATAGCTGTTTGCAGAAATTACAGTTCCTGAAAGATCAGTAGAATACAGCCCCCCATCTCTCGTCAGGCTCCAGCCGCCCATATCAATATCAGCAGCCGTGGTGTTATACAATTCAAGAAACTCGTATTCGCTATCGCTGCCCTGCGCAGAAGAAGGGTTATAATGTATCTCATTAATTACTACACTACCATTTTGGGCGCTAAAAGCGGTGTTGGCATATGCAAGGACATATGCTCCAGCGTACGTGCCGGTGTATCCCGCAACTTTTACATAATATGTTCCCGCAGCATACGAGCGGTAAGTAATTTTTGAATACCCGCTTGTTCCACCATCATCATCATAATCAACATAGGCACTATCAGGGTTGTTAAAAAGCCACATTTTTGTATCACCAACATTATCGGTTCCCGCGCCTGCTCCGGTTTCCAGAACAATATCTGAAGCTGCTGTTGTTGTAAAAACAAACCAGTCTTCATCGTACGCAGTAAGATATGCTTTAACCGTATCGCTCAGTGCGCCCGCGGTAGATGCTGTGTTGTTTGGCTCCGTTTCTCCTGTTGTCGCCCTGGGAAAAGACACATCGGCGGTTCTATCCATTTCAAGCCAGGCACTATACATATACCCTTCTACTATCGGAGAGTTCGTATAAAGATATATGCCTTTTATTTCTTCATAGCTCATTTGCCCCAAAGCCTTTTCCAGCTTTTCAACATTTATAGGGCCGCTTGACCCGTCTGCATTATTAAGCGCTTTTATAATATCGCCCGCCAGTCCGTTAAGGGCTCTGCCCTGCTCTTTGGAATATTTAACACCAAGAAAACCCTGATAAGGTTTGTGGTTCTCTGTTTGGATTTCAATATCTTGATTTGGGTTTAGCTCCGCGGCCTCAGAAACGAAAGGAATTAAGCCTTTAGCAATTTTATCTTGCCTTTCGATTTCAGTATAATCCACCTGCCCTGATCCGTTGTTTGCAAATAAAAATGAAGCAAACGATGTTATTATAGTTGAAACAGTAAGAAGTTTAATTATCGATTTACCCATGACGTTATCTCCTTAGTTGTGTTTTTAGCACTTTATTATTCAAAAAATACACAGGCGCTTATTTCGCCTGTGCTTCTAAATTGTTTTGTGGCGTGTTGCAAATGGTATGAGGATTAGTTGGAAAGAGCCCATCCGCATGCAATCTTTCCAAATGAAATGTAGTTAGAGTTTCCCATATGGTCAAGTTTTAGATTTGTATTGTTTTTTTTATAGTTTTCAGCTCTGTTTTTTAAAAAACAACATCTCATTTTCTAATAAACTTATAGCGATCCAAAACCTAGCTCCTGTTCTATTCTGCCAATTGCGCTTTCCAGCTTTTTGTTTTTTTTCTTTTTCTTTTCAACTGTTTGGAGTGCGTGAATAACTGTGGTGTGGTCTCTCCCTCCAAAATAAACACCTATGTTGCTTAGAGAGTCACCTATTAGGCATCTGCAAAGATACATGCAAACCTGCCTCGCCTCTACTATTTCTGCCTTTCTGCTTTTTCCAACGATGGCTTTTTCTTTTACACGAAACAGATCTGAAACGCGTCTCACCACATCTTCAACGGAGATGGTGGGTGATATTTGTTTTCCCACCCTCTCCCTCACGGCCTCTTTTGCAAGATCAAAATCAATGTCGCGATTCATAAGAGATGACTTTGCTAAAATTCTTATAATAGTTCCTTCCAGGTCGCGAATATTGTTTTTAACGTGCGTTGCAATAAATTCTATTATATCATAATTCAACTCGACACCGTTCTGTTCTGCCTTATCAAGGAGAATGGCAACCCTCATTTCAAAGTCCGGTGGTTGAATATCTACTGATAAACCAGATTGAAAACGGGAAAGAAGTCTGTCCTTTAGTCCCTTCATTTCACCAGGAAACCTATCAGCTGTCATTACAATCTGCCTGCCAGATTGATACAATTCATTAAAAGTATGAAAAAACTGTTCCTGGGTTTGCTCTTTGCCGCGAAAAAATTGTATGTCATCTATAAGAAGCACATCCGCCTGCCTATATTGTTTTGCAAATTCCGTCGTTTTATTTTTTCGAAGACTATTTACAAAGTCAAGAGTAAATTTTTCGCTTGTTGCTAACACAACCCTTGCTGATGGTGTTTTTTTAAACACCTGATTCCCTATGGCATGTAAAAGATGGGTTTTCCCAAGACCAACCCCTCCGTAAATAATCAGAGGGTTAAATGACTGCTTGGCAAGCTCGTCGGCCACAGTTTCTGATGCAGTTTTTGCAAACTGATTGTTTGTTCCCTCAATAAAGGAATCAAATAAATAATTTTTATTCAGGCCGTGTGGAACGACAGGCTCTCTTTTAATTGTTTCAAAAACAAGGCCGTCCCCGCCGATATCTTTTTCATTTGAAGAAATAACGAGTCTATGTTTTATATTTTGATTGGAAACAGCCGACAGGGCCTTTGAGATGCTCTTCTTATAGTGCGACTCTATCCATTCATAAAAAAATCGATTTGGCACCTGAAGCACTAATTCGTTTTCAGTTAAGGCCAGTGGAAAAATAGGATCAAACCAAGCACTAACCGCGTGCGCGGGAAGAGAAGCAGACAGCTCCCTTTCAACAGACCCCCAAAGCGCCTCAGCACTCATATTAAATAGTTATCCACATGTTATCCACAACCGCACATGTATAAAAATTATGGGTTTTTGTAGGCATCCTGCCAATAAATTTTTTATAACCTGTCTTTTTCGTTGATTTTATTTTTTGTGTTAAGATCTTCGATGTTGTATTTTCCCGGGCTTTTTTGGATAAAAAATGAAACGCACATATCAACCCAGCAAAAGAAAAAGAAAAAATAAACACGGATTTCGCAAAAGAAGATCGAGTGTTGGTGGCCGGTCTGTATTAAAGCGAAGACGTAAAAAAGGACGTAAAAGGCTTTCTGCCTAATGTGGTCATATTAATGTGATCGCCAGGCCCCTGTGAAGCGCACCAGTCTTCCCGTTGTAAGCTGTTTAATAGAAGTTCCTTTCCAGAATCTGGCCCTCCTTTGAACAACCTTTTTTATAAGATATAAAATGGACCGAAATACTTTATTAGCATTTTTGCTCATTGCTCTTGTTTTAATATTTACTCCTTACTATATGGAGCTCGTCTCTCCACCCCCCGCTGTTGCCCAAGACAGTCTCGCTATTGAAAACATGCAGGATTACGAACCGCCAAACCCTGAAATCAAAACCAGTAATCTTACTCGCCAGACAACAGAACAAAAAGCTGTTTTTCTGTCCCCGCAAAGCGCCGAAACTGAGAAAGTTTATAAAATAGAAACCAACCTGTACAATGCGTCTATTTCGTCAAAACACGGAGGCTCTCTTGTTTCTTTCGAAACTATAAATTTCACAAATGAAGACAGCAGTTTTTTAAACTTAATAAACAACATAAATAAAACCAACCTGTCCATCCGCTACAAGGATATTGACGGTAACAATATTGACCTTGGGGTTCCTTGGGCGCCAGAAATGAAATATTTCGACGGGCCAATTTCAAAACCAACCACCTTTTCTTTTTTTCTAAGGACAGGTAAAAATAAAAAAATAAAAAAATCACTGACTTTTTATCCAGACAGATATATAATAGATATAAACATTGATATGTCTGAAATCTCTGATAATGTTTTTGCCGGAACATATTCTCTAGGGTGGTATGGTGGCCTAGAAAAAACAGAAAAAAACACACAAGACGATCTGTTGTATTTTTATTCCTATGTTTTCCAGGGCGGAGAGCTTGTCGATCTAAAAGTTGGAAGTGGTGAATCCAACTCAATGAATTTTATAGGGTCCACTGACTGGGTAGCAACCCGAACAAAATATTTTATTGCATCAATTTTGCCTAGCAATCCTGGTGATGTGGTATCCGCTTATTTATCTGGAAATAACAATGGAAAAGAAATTTATGACATTTCCCTTTCATTGCCCGCATCTACCTCATCATCCCTTAGGCTATACCTCGGCCCGCTGGAATATGAGAGAATTAAACTTGTCGGAAGAAATTTAGAAAGCGTTATGAATTTGGGCTTTTGGATTATTAGGCCTATATCTAAAGGCGTGTTGTGGCTTTTAAAAAAGATGAATCAATATATATCAAACTATGGGGTGGTGTTGATCGTTTTTTCTGTATTAATAAAAATTCTTGTTTACCCCCTAACAAAAAAAAGTTACGAATCCACAGCCGCAATGCAATTGCTTGCCCCAGAAATTTCTAAAATTAGAGAAAAACTTAAAAACAACCCTCAAAAACTAAACCAGGCAACTATGAAGCTTTATAAAGACCGGGGAGTAAACCCGCTAGGAGGGTGTCTCCCCATGCTGCTTCAAATGCCCCTTCTTTTCGCGCTTTTTCAAGTGTTTAGGACAACTATTGAGCTACGAGCAGAGCCATTTGTTTTTTGGATAAAAGACCTTTCTGCCCCAGACACAATCTTTAATCTGCCGTTTACAATTCCTCTCTACGGTTCACAGGTTGCCGTTTTACCAATTATTATGGTTATATCTATGTTTATTCAGCAGCGCATGATGTCTGGAGGGGTTGAGCAACAGCCGCAACAAAAGACAATGCAGTACTTTATGACAGTTTTCTTTTATATTCTTTTTAATTCTTTTCCTTCCGGCCTGAACCTTTATTATACGCTTTTTAATATTTTAACAATATTACAACAAAAACTAATTTCACCATCCAGCCTTAAAACTGGAACAGGTTAATTTTGTCCCCGGTTGAAGATACTATAATAGCCGCAGCAACCCCTCCGGGAGAAGGAGGAATTTCAGTATTAAGAATTAGTGGAGAAAAAGCGCTTGGCTCTCTTTTGCTAGCAACAAAAAAACAAAAAAAAGATTTTTTACCAAGGAAATCTGTTCTTTGTTTTATTTATAATAACAAAGATGAAAAAATAGACTCATGCTTGGCCGTCTTTTACCTGGGCCCAAATTCATATACAGGAGAAAATGTTGTAGAGGTTTCATGTCACGGAAGTCCTATTGTTTTAAGTGGCATTTTAGATGTTTTTTTGAGTTTTTCAATAAGATTAGCTGAGCCGGGAGAGTTTACAAAAAGAGCTTTTCTAAACGGAAAAATGGATTTATCGCAGGCAGAATCTGTTTCCCTGCTTATTTCATCAAAGTCGTCAAAATCAGCCAAAATTTATGCTAAGGCAATGTCTGGAGAAGTTTCTTCTAAGCTAAATGTGCTATATAATGATATTCTAACATCTATATCTTATTGTGAATATGAGCTTGATGTATCAGAGGGTGACGAGGACACTAAAAACAGCCTATTTATAATAAAAACAATTACTAATGCCATATCTTACTGTACAAAAATTTTTGATGAATTCAACAAAAACAAATATTTGTTTTCAGGGGCAACTGTGTCTATTGCTGGCAAACCCAATGTGGGAAAATCAACCTTGTTCAATTATTTGGTTGGGAAAAACAGATCAATAACAAACCATAAGCCTGGTACAACCAGAGACTACATAGAGCAGGATATTTTAATTAACGCTGTTCCCGTTCGCCTTGTTGACACCGCTGGAGACAGAAACGCATTAGACGATGTTGAGCAAGAAGGAATACGTCGCTCCCACAATATAGTGAAAAACTCTGACCTGGTACTAAGAATTCATGATGTTGTTGATAATATTGAACATAGAGAACAAGAACTGCAGGTGTTAAACAAAATTGATATTAATAATGTGGGTCCTTTTGATAACAAAGAAAATAAAGCTGTTATGGTTTCAGCTAAAACCGGGGCGGGTATACCGGCTCTTTTGGATTCTATATCAAGCTCTCTTTTATGTGGCTCCGAACCATCAGAAAATAGCGTCATTACCAACAAAAGACAGGCCAACTGCATTAAAAAATGTTCCGACGGCCTTTCTTCATCCCTAGCCCTTCTTAATCATCCTGTAATAGCCTATGAACTTGTTTCTTTGGAACTTCGCGACGCCCTTGGACACCTTGACATTCTCTTTGGAAAAACAACAACTGATAAAATATTAAACCATGTTTTTAATAACTTCTGTGTTGGTAAGTAGGGTTTCACGTGAAACAAAAACACACCTTTGATGTTCTTGTTGCTGGTGGCGGACATGCCGGAATAGAGGCATCTTTAATTTCTGCAAAACTTGGTCTTCGGGTTCTTCTTGTTACAATTGATACGGCGGCCATAGGACGAATGTCTTGCAATCCTGCAATCGGAGGGTTGGCAAAGGGGCAGATTGTAAGAGAAATAGATTCTCTTGGAGGCGTCATGGGTAAGTTTTCTGATAAATCAGGAATCCAGTTTAAAATGTTAAACAAGAAAAAGGGGCGGAGCGTTTGGTCTCCTCGAGCCCAGGTTGATAAAAGAAAATATGAACATCTTGCCACGAGTGCTATAAATAAGGCATCAGTAAAAACAATAGCTGGAGAAGTTGTAAGCCTTGTTGTTGATAAGTATAAAATTCAAGGAGCAGTTTTGCGAACCGGTGAAAAGATTCTTTGTAGATCTATAATTATTACGTGCGGAACCTTTTTATCCGGAGTGGTCCATATTGGAAACCGAAAGGTTGCTGCCGGCAGAATGGGAGAGAACCCTTCCGTGGGCCTTACCGAATCCCTTGTCAGTCTTGGGTTTAAAAGCGGTCGCCTAAAAACAGGAACCCCTCCCAGAATAAACAAAAACACAATTGACTGGAAAAAAACAAAGGAGGCTTTTGGTGACTCGTCCCCGGTTCCTTTTTCATACAGCTCTAAAAATTTCAACCCCCCAAACATTCCTTGTCACACGGTAACAACAACAAATGAGAGTCATGAAATAATAAAAGAAAATATGTCGTCTTCTCCTATGTTTTCAGGGGAAATAACAGGTGTCGGGCCCAGATACTGCCCGTCAATTGAAGATAAAATACACAGGTTCTCACACCAAAAATCTCATACCCTGTTCTTAGAACCGGAGTGGGTGGGATCAGACCAAATTTATATTAACGGCTTTTCGACGAGCCTGCCGGAATCTGCTCAATTAAAATCCATCAGGGCTATTCCCGCTCTAAAAAGATGTGATTTTTTAAGGCCGGGATATGCAATAGAATATGATTTTTTTCACCCCGCCCAATTAAAATCAACGCTGGAATCAAAAAACATATCTGGTTTGTTTTTTGCAGGACAAATAAATGGAACATCGGGGTATGAAGAAGCCGCAGCCCAAGGGCTTATATCGGGAATTAACGCCACGTCTTACATAAAAGAACTTGATTATCTTGTACTACCTAGAAACGCGGCCTATATAGGAGTTATGATTGATGACCTAATAACAAAAGATGCCTTTGAGCCTTACCGAATGTTTACATCTCGGGCCGAGTTTCGACTTTTACTGCGTTATTCCAATTCAGAAGAGCGACTCTTTAAAACAAGCGACCGCTTCAACCTTTTATCAACAAACGAAAGGGGAGCCGCAAAACAAAGACTAAATATAAAAAACCAGATTCGTCTATTAATCAAAGAATCAATCAGCCCTGGAGATGTAAGCGCTAAGAAGCCAAAAATAAAACAAAAGCAGCCTGCGTCAACTTATTTAAAAAGGGCAGATGTTTCAATTTGGGATCTTCCAAAGCGCTTTTTAAAAAACCGGTTCCAAAACAAGAACGTGCCCGGATGGGCCCTTAATGAAATTTTCGAAGATGTTGAATCTGAGATAAAATATGAGGGATATATAAAAAGACATAGCAGACAAATATCGGCTTTAAAAAAAAATGAGAACATGAGAATTCCTCAAAGAATAAGGTACGAATCTATATTGGGTCTTTCTTCAGAGGCTAAAGAAAAGCTTTCTTTTGTAAGGCCAGAAAACATAGGGCAGGCTATGAGAATTTCAGGGCTGTCTTCGACGGACATATCTATTGTGATGGTTAACATCGGGCGCTTTTAATGGTTTCACGTGAAACCGCCCCTGTTGAAAAAACCGTTTTTCCTAAAAAACTAATTACCTCGGTTTCTGGGGGAGATGCTTTATCTGGCCTTAGCCAGGAGTCCGTTTGTGTTTTCTTGTTGGAATATAGACTAATAAAGAACACGTCTATAATTGCGTGTTTAAAAACATATGACGAATCTTATTCGCTATACCAGGACATCTTGTCTGCCGGAGGCGCGCCCACCTTTTTTTTTCCTGAAAAAAACACCGACTATATTGTTCCTGGGTTTCTTTCTTCAAGGGAAAGATATAGGCAGGAGGTGTTTTTTACACCACAGAGAAAAAACCCAATATATATAACCACTAAAACTGGGTTCAAGGAAAAAAACATACCTAATAAAAACAAAATAAGCACAGAAAAAATATTTTTAAAAGTAAATGAAAAAAACAAACTTAAGAAAGTTATAAAAAAACTTATTTCCTTTGGATATAAAAAGGTGGACTCTGTGTACGACCCTGGAACATTTCGCACAGCGGGGGATGTATTAGATATATATCCGCCCCATTTTGATTTTCCCATAAGGTGCTCTTTTAATTTTAACACCCCAGATCGGCTGACATATTTTAACCCCACAACCCAAACTTCATCTACCCCAATTAATAGAATATCTATTTATGGGGCGCCTTCTGTCTCTCAAGGGCATGATAATATTGGTCTTATGGAGCACGCTTCAGGCGGGTTTGTTGTTAATCTTTCTATAAAAAACAAAAAATATAAACTTTCTCCTCAAAAAACATCTGGCAAAACAAAAGACATAAAAATATCAACTCTTTTTATTGATGGCATAACAAGGGCTGAACGGCTTGACAGTGTATATAAACAAATAAAAAACAATTCTAATTGCCGTGTTTTTTTAAGCGATCCAAAAAACAGATACAAAGTTTTAAAAACGTCTCTTATTGCGCCCACAATAAAGACAAAGTTAAACATTAACAAAGGGTTTTATTCAAAGGCCTTCTGTTTTTTGGTCGTTTCTATAGGAGATATTCTAAAAGAAAAAAAATATGTAGAAAAATGGAAAACCGAAAACCAACAGGACACACAGGTTTTTACAACCCGAAACCTTTCAGAGCTTATCGGTGGAGATTTTCTGGTTCACAAAAAATTTGGCATTGGGGTTTTTCGCGGGTTAGTAAAAGAAAGCATTTCTTCTGGTTCTCGTGAATCAATAAAAATTGAATATAAAAACAATTCTTTTGTTTTTGTTTCCGTTGAAAACCTAGACTTAATACATAAATATATCGGAACATCAAGCGCCCCTGTTGTTTCTTCGCTTGGTTCAAAAAAGTGGGATCAGGAGCTCACTAAAACCAGGAAAGCGGCCCAGGCTGTTGCAAAAGAATTAATTAATATTTATGCAAAAAAACAAAACCTTAGGCCGTTTAATTATTTAACGGACGAAGAATTAGAGGGGGCTTTGGTTTCTTCTTTTGCTTTCAAAGAAACACCGGATCAAAAAGCAGCCATAAACGCAGTTTTAGAGGACATGCTAAAACCCCACCCAATGGACAGGTTGGTTTGCGGGGATGTGGGGTTTGGTAAAACCGAGGTCGCTCTTCGAGCAATAATGAGGGCTGCTATTTCAAAAAAAGCATCAGTTTTTCTTTGTCCTACAACCATATTGGCAGACCAGCACTATATAACCTGTAAAGAAAGGCTGGGCAGCCTTGGCGTTCGTATTGAGCTGCTTTCAAGGTTTAAAACAAAAAAAGAACAAATAAAAATAATAAAAAAGTGTGCGGGCGGGTTAGTTGATTTGTTGATAGGAACCCACCGCCTGCTTTCCCCAGACGTGGTTCTTTCTTCTTTAGGCCTGTTAATTGTTGATGAAGAACACAAGTTTGGAGTAAAACATAAAGAAAAAATTCGCAAACTAAAAACACACTTAGACGTTATCACTCTTTCCGCTACCCCAATACCCAGAACCCTTCAGCAATCATCTGTTGGTTTAAGAACAATTAGCCGAATACAAACCCCTCCTGTTTCAAGAAAACCTATTATGACGGAAGTTCGGTTTTTTAACTGGGCCCTAATAAATAAATATATTGAAAGGGAGTTAAAACGCGGAGGACAAACATATTTTGTTCACAACGACATTGGCTCGCTTCCATTTGTTGCAAAGTCCATCTCTAAATCTTTTCCTTGTGTTTCTGTAGAGTATATTCATGGACAAATGCCTGATTTGAGCCTAGAAAAAAGGGTTTTGTCTTTTTTTGAAGGAGGAATTGACATTCTCGTTTGTACAACAATAATTGAATCAGGGCTTGACGTTTCTAATGCTAATTGCATTATAATAAACAACGCTCAAAACTTTGGGCTTTCTCAGTTATATCAAATGCGAGGAAGAGTTGGCAGAGGAGAGCGCCAAGCCCACTGCCTGCTTACCGTTCCCCCAAAAAAATTAGAAAGCCAGGCTTTTCAACGGCTCAAAACGATAGAGCAATATACGTCCCTGGGGGCAGGGTATGATATTTCAATAAAAGATCTTGAAATCAGAGGCGCGGGATCTCTTTTTGGTTACAAGCAGAGTGGGCACATAAGTTCCGTCGGTTTTGAATTATACTGTGATATTTTGAGAGATGAGCTTGATTCCAGCATAAACAGAAAAAGGAAATTAAAGTTTCCCGAAGTTGTTTTAGGGCGAGACGCCCTTATACCAGAACATTATATAAAGCCACCAGCACAAAGACTTGGGTTTTACGATCGTCTTTCAACAGCAACAAGTGTTTCTGGAATAGAAAAAATTGAAGAAGAATTATTTGACAGGTTTGGGGGCTTTCCAAAAGAAATACAAAATCTAATTGATTTAGCTTTAATTAGGGTTTTCTTTAAAAACACATCTGTCTGTAAGGTTTTTATTAGCGAAAATAGAGCACACTTCGAGTTTGATGATATAAAACCATACAAGTCTCTTGATGTTTTGATTTCAGCTGTCATAGAATGGGGGTCCAAAAAAAGTTTTAAATTTTCCTTTAGCAAAACAAAAAAAGAAAACTTAATTGTTCTGCTTGAATATCGTGGTTTCGGTTCTGGAATGTTTGTTATTAAAAATTTTTCTAAATTGTTTTAATTAATTATGACAATTAACTTCCGCCAATGAAGCCATCTTGGTTCCTATTGTTGTTTATATGTTCATGTAATAAAAAAACGCCAAATGAAGAGTCTGCTGTTTTGGCCCGCGTTAATGATTTTGTGTTAACCGCAGAACAGCTAGAACAAAACCTTTCTCCTAGACAACGATCTAAAGACCAGGTTAGAGCATATATACACGACTGGGTAAACAATACTGTTGTTTTTCAGGAGGCAAGAAAAAACGGGATGGACAAGGACAAGTCTTTGTTAAACAAGAGCTCTCTTTTTTTCACAAAGTTAGTTGTGTCGACCTATTTAGAAACTGAAACAACTCCTTTATCATCAATAACAAAAAATCAAATTAAAAACTACTATGAAGAAAACGTTTCTGAGTTTGTTCGTCTTGCCGATGAAGCAACCATACACCACTTTACAACAGATAACATTTCCGAGGCTAGAAGCATACGAAAAAAACTAATTAAAAAAAACGCAGGAGAAACAATGGAAAATTTGTTGTCTTTATATGGCGCCAGCACCAAAACGGTTAAGAAAGGTCGGATAATAAAAGACCTAGATAATCTTATTTTCAACAATGAAAACACAGGTGTTTTCGGTCCAGTTAAAGTTAAAGAAAACTACCACATAATAGATGTCCTGAAAAAATATAAAAGAGGTTCTCGCATAGGGCTTGAGGACGCGTATGATGAAATTTATCAAAGAATTATAAAACAAAAGCAAGTGCTTTCAACAAATGTTCTTATAGACAGCCTCAGAAAAAAATCAAACATATTTATAAATGAAACATACAATTAAGCTTTATAAAAAAATAATTTTAATTTTTTTTGTATCTTTCATTTTTTCTCAAAACGGGACCAGCTTTATTGACGGGGTGGCTGCTGTTGTTGAAAAACACATCATTCTTAAAAGTGATCTTGCTCAAATGATAAACATGGCCGCAATTCAACAAAACGTTAACCCAAAAGAAAATCCGGAAACTTTTATTTCTTTACAGGGTTTTGTTCTTCAGTCTATGATTGATCAAAAAATACTTTTAGAAATGGCATCCTTAGACTCGGTTGTTGTAGAAGAAAAAGATGTAAATAAAGCCCTTGATCAACAAATCGAAATGCTTATAAACCAAGCAGGGGGGAAAAGCGGGGCTGAAAAAATGCTAGGCCAAAGCATAAAGTCTTTTAGGCGTGAGTTTTGGTTTGAAATGCAAGATCGGCTTATTTCTGAAAAATACCAGCAAGAATTAATGAACAAAATAAGCGTTAATAGAAAACAGGTTATAAGGTTTTACAAAACATATAAAGACAGCCTTCCAGTTCTTCCAGTTGGCGCAAAAATAAGAAATTTTTTAATTTCAATTGTGCCAAGCGAAAAAGCTAAAAAAGATGCTGTTGATACTCTTGTTCATATAAAATCAAAAATAATAAAAGGTTCTTCTTTTTCTGAAATGGCATCAAAATACTCTATGGACCCAGGTTCAAAAAAAAATGGAGGAAATCTTGGGTGGATAAAAAGAGGTTCCCTTGTTAAAAACTTTGAAACTGTTGCATTCACATTAGATAATAATATTATAAGCAAACCTGTTGAAACAGAGTTTGGTTTTCACATCATTGAAACCTTAGAAAAACAAGGCGAGAAAATAAACGTCAGACATATTTTAATTTCGCCTGCAATTACCGAAGAAGACAGTAAAAGAGCCTTTAATTTGGCTCTTTCATATAAAGATTCTATTTCTTCAATTCATGTTTTTAAAAATTATGTAAAAAAATACTCAGCTGATGAGTCTACTAAAGAAATTGGAGGCGACTTGGGTTGGATAAATCCTGAAAATTACCCTGTTCCAGAAATAGGACAGGCAATAAAATATATTGAAATGAACACTTGTAGTCCTCCTATCAATTCATCATTAGGATATCATTTACTATGGTTAGAGGGAATTAAAAAAGGAGGTCGCCCTAACCCAGTAGACCACTGGCCCGAAATAGAGGAAATGGCTTTAAACAAATTGAAAATGGACTGGTATCAGGACTGGATAAAAAAGGCAAGAAAAAATTTTTATATAGAAACAAAAAATTAATTTTTCCACAAACTTTTTCACAACATTAAAAAAATTGAAGAGAACATGAGTTAAAATAAAATTTTATTGAAAAATAACAATTATCAACAAATTTATATTTTTTATTCACATAAAGTAGTTATTTAAATATTAAGTAATAAAAATTATTATATATAAGTTTCTTTTTTTTATTATAATAATTTTAAACATATTAACAGTATTATAAATAATAAATAAGATTTAGATAATTAATTTTCATATATTAATTTTAATAATTGCCCTTAGTTATTTTATTTGTTTGTAAAAAATTATATAAGAGAGATATATGAAAAAATATACAGTGTTATTTATTCTTTTGGTTTTAATTAACTGTGGTGATAGCCCAGTTCTCGAATTACCTCTTTCCACGGAATCAAAAAAAGCTAAAGATTTTTATAAGAAAGCTGTTTTGGAGTGGCAGTCTGGCGGGGATATTGAAAAAAGAAATTTTCTTGATTCTTCAATATTTTACGATCAAAACTTTGCTCTAGCTTATGAAATGAATGATGTTAACAATCCTATTAAAAGAAAAAAATATATAGATAAAGCGAAAGAACTAATATCAACAACAACAAACTCAGAAAAATATATAATAAATATTAGAAACGCCTTTAGGGAAAACAACTTAGACAATGCATTAGAAAATGCAAATATGTTAGTTAAAGAATATCCAGAATATTATGAGCCTTATAATTGGCTTGGGATTGTAAAAAGCAATAGAAATGAATTAAAAGAAGCCGAAAATGTTTTTTTAAAAGCCATATCTATAAATAAAGATAATTTTGTTGCTTATAATTTTTTAGCAGGACAACACATTCCTTCAGGAGGGTTTACCATGTTACCCACAGAACAAAGAAACATGGAAAAAGGAATGAAATATATTGATGAAATGATAAGAATTCGCCCCAATTCTGGATATCCTTATCACATTAAAGCCAATGTTTATAGAAACATGAGTCAGTTTGACAAGGCTAAACCTCTATATGAAAAATCTATAGAAAAGAGAAAAGGAACATCCAGTCTTGGTACTGCATATATTGTTTCTGGACACAACTACATGTTTGGGGGAAGTTTTGAAACAGCAAGAGAAAGATATAATCTTGGAATAAAAGAAACCAAAACGAAGGATGGGTGGTTTGGTTTAAATTATTATCTTACAATTTCATATCTTTTTGAAAATGATTTTTCTGGAGCACTTAGAAATATAGAAAAAGTTGAAGAAGCTTTGGAAAACAAGGGTTTTTCAGAAGTAGAGCTTTTAGAAAAAATATCTACAATTAATTTTCACAAATTAATTTGTTATGCACATAGCCAAAGAAAAGATGATTCTTATGAAGCTCTGGAAAAAATAATAGAACTTAATAAAGAAAGAGCTGATATTTTAGATGAAGAAGCAACATATAAACAAATAGAAGCAAGAGAAAAAAACCTTAAGGCATGGGTTTATATACTGTTTGGAGAATATAAACAGGCCAATGTTGAACTAAAAAAATTAAAAGAAATACAGTCCTTAAAAAAAGACCCCACGGCTCTTTATGGCTATAATGGATTAATGGGGATGACAAAACTAATGCAGGGAAACCCAGAAGAAGCCATTTCTTTTTTTAATAAAGGAAACAAAAACAACACATATTATAATTATTTTAAGGGGCTTGCACTAAAAGCAACTGGAAACAATGAGAAAGCCAACAAAGAATTTAAAAACATAGTTAATGACAATTTTAGTTATTGGGAACTTTCAATAGTAAAAAAATTAGCAAAGGAGCAGCTAGGAAATGTTTAATACAAACCAAAGGAAGACAGCCAGGGCAGTTGTTCTTTTTTTTGTTTTTATATCTTCTTTAATGATGGCGCAACAAAGGTCTTTCAAAGATGAAAACGGAATTTATCTTGCCTGCGAAAAAATGCCAGAAATTAAAGGTGGTCTAAAAACAATTGCTTCAATGATAAAATATCCCCCAAAGGCAAGAAAGGAGAAAGTTCAAGGAATGGTTTATGTTCAGTTTGTAGTTGACGAAAAAGGAAAAGTAAGTTCTCAGAAGATAATTCGTTCTCTTGGCGCCGGTTGTGACGAAGAGGCTTTGCGCGTTGTTTCTAAACTGAAAATAAAACCAGGTTATGAAAAAGGAGTTCCTGTAAAAGTCAAAATGACTCTTCCTTTTAGGTTTAAGCTTTAGGAAAAAAATTGGGGTTTTATTTAAAAGCGCTAAGTTTCTTTTTTTTATCTTCGTTTTTGTGCGGACACACCTTTTCAAGTCTCACGGTTGAAAAAGGTCTTTCTGACAATTTGGTTAACACCTTAGAGTTTGACGCCAGAGGTGTTTTGTGGATTGGCACAGATGAAGGGCTGAACAAATATGACGGATACGATGTAACGGTATACAGATCTAACCCTTTTGATGACAAAACCATATCGGGAAACAGAATATGGACATCCTTTAAAGACTCAAAAGGAAATGTTTGGTTTGGCACGGATAATAGTGTTGATTTATACAAATGGACAAACGACTCGTTTATAAGGTTTGCAACAGAAAGCAGACCAACATCCTTTTTTGAGGACAGTAGAGGCTTTGTTTGGGTTTCAACCCTTGACAGGGGCCTTTTCAGCATTGATACAACTCTAAAAAACATGGAAAACTATTCCTTCAATGCTCTTGACCCTATGTCAATATCAAACAACGGGTTTTCTGTTTTTCAAAAAACGCCAATTGTTCAGGGCCCGTCCGGGCTATGGATTGGTACGAATAACGGCTTGAATTTTTACGATCAAAAGAAAAAAATATTTAAACGCTATTATGCATCAGAAGAACAAAACAGTCTTTCTGCAAATTCTATAAACACATTACACATTGATGATGAATTTTTGTGGGTTGGTACAGACAATGGATTAGATAAAATATCCCTTGATGAAAAAACAATAACAAGAATGGCCAATAATGGCTGGTTTTCAATGACGGGAATGTATGCGGTTACCCAAATAGTTCCGTTTCAAGGCGGCAACACAATGGAGGGGGGTTTTTGGATGTCAACGTATTCTGGACTGGTTTATTACGATAAAAATATGGAAAGCTGGTATGATGTAGAGCATGAACTTGTTTTTGGGAAGCCCATAAATAAAATTATAGAAGATATAAATGGAAATTTGTGGATAGACATGAACGGAGAACTTGTTTTTTTTAACACATCTTCGTTTTATTATCAATATGGTTCTATTGCTGAAAAAGACATTGCCTTGGTTGAGCACAGCGCTGAAAACAGGCAGTCAATTCTTGATGTTTCTTTAAATGCAATGGCATCTCATCCGAAGCACGGAACATGGCTTGGTACAAGAAGAGGGGTAAGTAAAAAAATTGAACTAATAAACATCTTTTCTGAGTTTGCTTCGGGCTACCCGGGGGTAGAAAAAATAATGGTTGATAAAAATAAAAACGTTTGGTTTTCAAGCGAGTCTGGTCTTTATCAATATAACGAAAGCGGAAAATTGTTGAGGAGTTTTGTTTCTGACCCAACAGATGTAAATACAATTATATCAAATGAAACAGGACCCTTTTTAATTGACAACGAAAGGAATTTTGTCTGGGCCGCTTCTAAATTTAACGGCCTTTCAAAAATAGAGCTTGGTTTTGACTTAAGAACGGAAAAAGAGTTTGTAAACAAACAAAAAGTAAAAAGACTTTTTTATAGCAAAGACGACAAAAACTCTATTCTTGATGGAGAAATAAACCAAATGTATCTTGACGAAGACGGAGATGTTTTTCTTTCCTTTAAGGGCGGGGTGGTGAAAATAAGTGACAGCGACATAAAAAGGTTTTCTTTTTTAGATCAGGTTGGAAACTATCATCTTTCAGATATAAGCAGCTTCATTGAAACGGGTTGGGGGGAATTTTGGGTTGGTTCTAAAAAACACGGGCTTTATAAGGTTAACAAAGAAAACATGTCCGTAGTTAAACACTACACCCTGGATAAAACGAACAAGCAAAGTTTTTCTTCAAGCGTTGTTTATGTTTTGTATGAAGACAAGAAAAAAACTCTTTGGATTGGGACGGGTGGCGACGGGCTTTTTCGGTACCTTCCTAAGGTTGATGGTTTTGAGCGCTATACTATAGCAGACGGATTGCCAAGCAACACCATTCTTTCTTTGCAGGAGGATAAAATAGGACAGCTGTGGATAGGGACAAGAAACGGATTGTCTATGATGAACAAAAAGAACAAAACATTTTCAACTTTTGGAGCTACGGACGGGATGGAACAGCGCATTTTTAAACAAAACTCATTTAACATAAATAAAGAAGGGGTTATGTATGTCGGTGCAGGGGAAAAAATAATTACATTTTTTCCAGAAAATATTCAAAAAAATGAAACCCCTCCCGTATTATCTGTTTCATTTGTTAATACATATGATATAGACAACAACAAAAGAAAGAAGGATATTATTAATGGAACAGTGGTGGCCCAAAGCGGTGAGAAAAAAATTGAGATAGGCATAGTTGGGATTAGCTATAAAAAAACAGAAAAAAACAAGTTTAGGTATAAAGTTTCAAACTTTACAGCTGACTGGGTTGAGCTGGGAAACCAAAGAACTATTATATTACAGGGTCTGCAACCAGACGAGTATAGGTTTTCCTTTATGGCCAGCAACAACGATAATGTTTGGAGCCGCCCCAGCCCTGAATTAAAAATAGTGGTTAAACCTCCTTTTTATAAAACAATTTGGGCCTATTCTGCCTATCTGGGCCTTGCTTTTTTAACAACAATAGGTGCCGTAAAAAACAGAGATAAAAAACAACTGGCGAGACTAGAAGAAAACCGAAGAACCCAAGAGCTGGAGGAGGCCAGGGAATTTCAAATGAAAATGTTGCCTAAAAAATGTCCAAAGGTAATGGACCTTGAAATAGCAGCCGGCATAAAAACAGCGACAGAGGTGGGAGGGGATTATTATGATTTTTTTCCACAAAACGATGACAGTATATATGTTATGGTTGGGGATGCTACTGGGCATGGAATGACGGCAGGAATGATGGTTTCCATTACCAAGGCGGGGCTTTATGGAATGCCTCCCAATATACCGCCCAATGAGGTTTCTTATATATTAAATAGAACAATAAAGGCCATTGAGCTTGGAAAAAACAAAATGGCGATAAGCGTTGCAAGGTTTTGGCCCGACAGAGTAGAGCTAACATCAGCCGCAATGCCTCCAGCCTATCACTATAAATTAAAAACAAAAGAAGTAGATGAGGTTCTTTTAGAAGGACTTCCTTTGGGAAGCTTTAAAGGAGAAACCTATGGCCAGGTAGAAATACCGATTGACGCGGGAGATGCTTTTGTATTTATTTCTGATGGTTTGCCAGAGGCCACGAACAAAAGCGAACAAATGCTCGGATATCAAGCGGTGTTAGAATGTGTTAGGGAAAACGGGAAAAACAGCGCCGAGGAAATAAAACAATCTCTTTTTGATCTTGGAAACGCATGGCTCGACGGAATACAAAACCAAGACGACATAACGGTTGTTGTTGTAAAAAAATCAGAAAACAACAGTTAATTTTTATTATTATAATGAAACAGGGAAAAACAATATGGTAGCAAAACAAAAACCAACAGTTGAGCTCACTATTCCGGTGCTTCCAGATATGGAGCTCTTAGCAACACAAACATCAGCCGCTGTTGCTAAACACATGAACTTAGATGATGAAAAAACAGCAGAAATTAATATGGCGCTGAGCGAGGCCTGTATTAATGCTTTTGAGCACAGTGAAAGTAAGAGTGAAATAGAAATTCATTTTAAAATTTCAGATGACAAGTTAATTATCCAGGTAACAGACAGTGGAAAAGGTTTTGATAAATCAAAGGTTGATATCCCCAATATAGAAGAAAAAATATCTTCTGATTATAAAAGAGGATGGGGCCTTAAGTTAATAGAAGAGCTCATGGACACTGTAAAGTTTGATTCTTCAGAAGAAGGCACAACAGTAACCATGACAAAACGTAAATAGTTGGGAGTTTAAAATGCCAGATTTTAATATTTCTGTTAGAGAACAGGGTGATATAATTATTATAGAAACTGACGGGTATTTGAACAATGTTGGAGGTGAGGTAATTGCCAATGAGTGCTATGCTCAAATTGATAAAGGAAAAAAAGCTTTTGTTTTAAACTTGGAAAAATCACCAGTTGTAAACAGTATTGGCGTGTCTATATTGATTGAAATAATAGAGAAGCTCCAGGACGTTGACGGAAGCCTGGGTTATTACAATCTCGCACCAATAGTTGATAAAACTTTTAACATAATGGGCCTTACAAAATACAGCACAATATATACTGACGAGAACGACGCTATAAGCAGCCTTTCATAAAAAGAAATGTCTTCTATTGCTGGTAGCGCATCCAATGATGACAAAGTAAACCACTACCTTTCTGCGTTAACAGAACTTGGAGATATTTTAATTAATGAAGAGCAAACAGGAGATGTTACAAGGTCTGTTTTAAGATTAATGCTTGGAATAATAATGGCGCCTAAAGGCGCCATTTTTTTATATAGCAAGAAAAGCAAGGTGTTTTTTCCAACATCTCTTCAGGGTTTTAGTTATAGCGAACCTATCATGGTCAATAATCATTTGATAAAAAGCCTGGAATTTCACTCTAAAAGCTTTATAGACAGAAAGAAGTCTCGGCAAATAAAAAGTAGCTCCTTTGTAGATACAGTAAAGAGCTTAGATGTAGAAATAATTATTCCGTTGTTTTTTAGAAGAGCCCCTCTTGGTGTGGTTTTTATTGGTGGAAAATTAATGGGAGAAAAGTTTACCGACCTGGACTATAATGTTTTAAGGGTTATTTGCAATCACATGGTAAAATCCTTACATAATACGATGTTGTTGGCTTCTCTTGACAAAAAAACCAATGATTTAAATCTGAAACTGCTAGAGCAACAAACATTATTTGATATCAGCGTTGCCATTAGTTCTGTTTTGGATGTGGAACAACTAAGCGAGGAAATACTGTGGAGATCGGTGGGGGTTTTAAACACATCAAAAGGAATGATTCTTCATGAAAAAGAAAACAGCCCCATACTTAAAATTTCTTCAGCTTTTAATTGGGAGACATCAAAAATTTTGTTATCTAAAAAGCTTAAAATATTTGAAACAATAAAAACAACAAAAAAAGGGATTGTTTTCACTGAAAAGCTAAAATCGACAATTCAAAAAAAGCTTAATGAAAACCATATTATTATATCACCAATGCAAACCGCAAAAAAAACAATTGGGTATATGATTCTTTGCAACAAAGAAACAAGAGACGGGGTTGTTGGTTTTAACAGCTCAGACTTGGACTTATTGACTGCGCTATGCAACCAGGCCGCAGTGGCAATTGATAATGCCCGGCTATTCAAAGATATTAATGAGTCAAAGCAATTTAATGAGAGCATTCTGGGAAGTATAGCAACGGGGGTTATCACCTTAAATGAACTCGGAGAGATTGATTCTATAAATGGAGCTGGAAAAAAAATATTAAGAATGGACGAAAAAGAAGTTTTGGGAAACCACTATATGTTTTTATTTCAAAAGGACAATGAAATTATTGAACTAATCCAAAAAACAGAAGCTCATAATCAGGCCCAAACAGAGATGAACATTTCCTTTTTAACCGTTTCAGAGGATTCAAGAATAAATGTGTCTTCATCCCCAAGGCTTGGGCTTGGTGGAGCCGTACAGGGAACGGTGTTAACGTTGGAGGATATTTCTGACATAAGCAAAGTAAAAAACACATTTAAAAGGTATGTTTCAAAACAGGTGGTAGACGAAATCTTAGACGATGAAACAAAATTAAATTTGGGAGGTGAAAAACGAGAAATAACGGTTTTGTTCAGCGATATTAGAGGTTTTACTTCTATGTCAGAAAACATGGACCCAGAAAAGGTTGTTTCTACTTTAAATGAACACTTTTCTGCTATGATAGACATAGTTTTTAAACATAACGGAACCTTAGATAAAATCGTCGGCGATCAATTAATGATTGTATTTGGCGCTCCAACTAGGCGCGACGATGACACAGAAAGAGCTGTTTTAACTGCACAAGAAATGCAGGAGAAAATCAAAGACATTAATAAAAAGAGAAAAAAACGAAAAGAAAAACCTGTTTTTATTGGAATTGGAATCAACAAGGGATCCGCTGTTTCAGGAAACATTGGATCCAGAGAGAGGATGGACTATACTATTATTGGAGACGCTGTAAACCTTGGGGCGAGACTCTGTTCTGCTGCGGGGCCAGATGAAATTTTGATATCCCAGGACGTTTATAACTCTGTTGCAAAAAACACCCCCTGTAAGGAGCTTGAGCGAATAAACGTAAAGGGGAAAAAAGAAAAAATAAATATTTATAGGGTTCTTTAAATTTTTTAAGGTTTTTTTGATGGCACGGCACGATAAAACCCTTTTTTAAAAAAGGGCGATTGGGTAGTTTCTGCAATAGATATAAATAAAAAAAAGACAACCAAAAGGACTCGTTGTTTTAGTTAAAAACAGTGAAATTTTCCACATCCAAAACAGAGCTTCACCAGGCCTTACAAAAACTGAATAAGGCGACGCCAACAAGATCTACGTTGCCAATTTTGGGATGCGTTTTGATTGAGGCGTCTGAACACAAAACAACCCTTCGGTCTACAGACCTTGAAATAACAATAGAGGTGGAAATTTCTGTTAGTCTTGAAGCTGCAGGGTCTGTTGCCTTGCCCATAAAAACCTTATTTGATATTACTGTTGAGCTTCCCGAAACGAGAATAACCCTTTCTGTTGATGAAAAAAACAGAACAGAGATTTCCACCAGTTCGGGTGTTTATGATTTAATGGGGAAACCGGCAGATGAATTTCCAAAAACACCAAGTGGTGAAGCGACAGGAACAATTCAAATGGATTCAGGGGTTTTAAAAGACGCCATAGGAGCCACATCTTTTGCTATAAGCAAAGATGAACTAAAACCAGCGCTTACAGGCGCTTTGTTTCGGTTTGACTCTGAATGTCTTACTGTAGTTGCGACAGACGGCCATCGTTTAGTTAGATATACAAGATCTGATTTTAAAATAGACGGCTTTAAAGAAGACTTTATTGTTCCAAAAAAGTTTTTAACCTTTATGTCGGCTCAGCCATTGACAGGGTCCATTAAATTAGAAACAGGAAAAAACTATCTTACGGCAAGATTTGGCCAGGACATGGTATTAACCAGATTAATCGATGAAAGTTTTCCAAACTATGAAAGCGTCATTCCGAATGATAATGAAAAAACATTTTTTGTAGATAAAAGCATTCTTTTGGGAGCAATTCGCAGAGTTTCTATTTTTTCAAATAAATCCACACATCAAGTGGCGCTCAATCTTAGTAAAGACGGTTGTAAAATAACTACCGAAGACCCAGAAAAATCTTCTCGCGCAACTGAAAAAATACCAGGAGAATATGATGGAGAAGACATAAGCATTGGATATAATGCTGAATATTTAAAAGATGTTGTTCATCACATAAGAGGTGAAAAAGCATTGATAAAATTAAACACGCCAATCAGCGCAGCGCTTTTTAGCCCAGAAACGGAGGAAGAAAACATTGACAGCCTAATGCTCCTTATGCCCATCAGATTGAATGATTGATAAAAAGCTATTTTCCAATGGCCATACGACGCCTAAATATTGTATCAGTTCGAAACCATAAAGATGCAGAATTTTATTTTAGCCCTGGTGTTACTGTGATTTGGGGTGAAAATGGCTCAGGAAAAACAGCAATTCTAGAAGCAATTAATATATTATCTTTCGGTAAAAGCTTCAAAACGCACAGGCAAAGGGAATTGATTAATATAAAAACCAGCGAGCTTTTTATAAGGGGTGAATTCTGTGCCGGCGGCCAAGAAGACGTCGTGGCGGCTTGTGTCGATAAGAAGTCGGGTCAAATTATAAAATTAAATGGAAAAAAAATATTAAGCAGAAAAGAACTTTTAGGGCGGAACATTGTTGTTGTTCTTTCACCTGAAGAACAAGGAATCACAATGGGCGCGCCTTCAATTAAAAGAAGTTTTTTTGATAGGGTTTTTTCAGTTATTTCTCCTGGCTATTTAAAGACGCTGCAGCAATATGGAAGAGCGCTAAAACAACGTAACATTGCACTTATTCAGTTTCGAGATGGGGTTATTAGAAAAGATGCTTTGGAAACATGGACGGAACCATTAGCGAAAAGAGGGGCAAAGCTTTGGAAAGCTCGAAAAGAGTTAATGTTGGAATTTAAAAAGCTACAGCTAAATGTTTCCAAAAAATATGACGCAAAAATTATGATGGATATTAAAAACCCAGATTTAGACCCTGGTAAAGAAAAATACCGTGAAAAAATTGAAGGGCTAATAAAAAAAGATATTTTTTTAGGGAGAACGGGGTTTGGCCCACATCGTGATAATATTACCATAAACTGGTTTGGAAAAAACATTAAAGTTTTTGGATCTCAGGGGGAGCATAAGCTTTGCCTGGTTATATTAAAATTAACAGAATTGTTTTTTATAAAAGAAAAAACAGGAATAACTCCAGCTTTGTTACTTGATGATTTGTTTTCAAAACTTGATCTGGAAAGATCAAAGAAAATTGTTCATCTTCTTCAGGGGTTAGAAACAATATATAAAGAACCAGTTCAAACTATCGTAACAACTACTGATCTGATAAACGTTGAAAACAGTGGCCTTTTATCAAAAAAATACAGCCACAAAACCTATCATCTTGAGCGTTAATGCAGCATATTTCTACCGCAATTAACAAATTTCTAAGAAAAACAGGTCTTGAAAAAGCTGTTGCTCAACAGAACGCTCTCGAAATATGGCCAGTTGTTGTCGGGGAAAACGTTGCTCAAAAAACAATAGCAGAAAAAATTGAACATGGAATTTTGGTTATTCGAACTCAAACACCTGCGTGGAGACAGGAACTATCGTTTCAAAAAAAATCTATTATAAAAAAAATAAATAAAAAACTAGACAAAAACATAATTAAGGATATTCGTTTTATATGAATGTAGAAACACAATCAAAACAATACAGCGCAGAGAGTATAAAGGTTTTAGAGGGCCTTGAAGCTGTTCGTAAAAGACCGGCTATGTATATTGGCGATGTTGGAAAAAGGGGGTTACACCACCTCATTTACGAAGTTGTAGACAACTCTATTGATGAGGCTCTTGCTGGTTTTTGCACAAAGGTTGTTGTGGTTTTTAACCCCGACGGCTCCGTAACAGTTGAAGATAACGGTCGTGGAATACCAGTAGATATTCATAAAGAAGAAAAAAAACCCGCTGTTGAGGTTGTTATGACAGTGCTTCATGCTGGTGGAAAATTTGATAAAGGGTCCTATAAGGTTTCTGGAGGTCTTCACGGTGTGGGGGTGTCTGTGGTAAACGCTCTTTCAGAATGGTTGTGGGTAGAGGTAAAAAGAGATGGAAGCATACATCGTCAAGATTATAAAATTGGAGAACCGCAAAATAAAGTAAAAAAAATTGGCAAAGCGAAAAAAACAGGGACCAAAGTATGTTTTTTCCCAGACACAGAAATTTTTAAAACCATTAATTTTGAATATGATATTATTTCAGAAAGACTCAGGGAACTTGCTTATTTAAATAGCGGATTAGAAATAATATTAAAAGACGAAAGAACAGAAGGCGGAGAAACAGATTCTTTTAAGTTTAAAGGAGGTTTAAGCGATTTTGTAAAGTATCTTGATGAAAACAACAATCCTCTACACAACAAAGTTATAACCGTAAATAAGGAAGGTGGGGATGTGCCAGTAGATGTTGCATTAAGATATGGCAACACCTACAATGACAACATACTAACATTCGTAAACAATATTAATACAATCGAAGGAGGCACGCACCTGTCTGGGTTTCGCTCAGCGCTTACCCGCGCGATGAACAACCACGCAACAAAAAACAATCTTATTAAAGCTAAGAAAAATGAAAAAATAAGCTTAACAGGAGAAGATTTTCGAGAAGGTTTAACAGCAATAATAAGCGTAAAGGTCGCTGAGCCTCAGTTTGAAGGGCAGACGAAAACAAAACTTGGAAATGGTGAGGTAAAGGGGTTGGTTGATAAAATTGTTTACGAGGGAATATTAGATTTTTTAGAGCAAAACCCGTCTATAGGGCGCCGTATAATAGAGAAAGCATTATTGGCCGCAAGGAGCAGAAGCGCAGCCAGAAAAGCAAGAGAACTTATCCGTAGAAAAAGCGCCTTAGGAGGATCGTCTCTGCCTGGAAAATTAGCAGACTGCTCAAATCGTGATCCTGTTTTTTGTGAATTATATCTTGTTGAGGGCGATTCTGCCGGTGGTTCTGCAAAGCAGGGACGAGACAGAAAAACCCAAGCTATTTTACCGCTAAGAGGAAAAGTTATTAACTCTGAAAAAGCAAGGATAGACAAGCTTCTTTCAAACAACGAAGTTCAATCCATTATCACTGCTCTGGGAACTGGGTTTGGAGGATCAGATGATGATGGCGGAGAAAAATCTGCAGGAGATTTTAATATTACCAATCTTAGATACCATAAAATTATAATAATGACCGATGCAGATGTAGATGGATCACATATAAGAACCTTGCTTCTCACATTCTTTTATCGAAAAATGAAAGAAGTAATAGACGAAGGTCATTTGTTTTTGGCCCTACCTCCTCTCTATCGTGTTTCACAGGGAAAGAAAGAGATGTATGCCTATGATGATAATGAACGTGATTTATTGATTGAACGAATGAAGAAAGAAAACAAAAATACCAAAGTGTCCATTCAGCGTTATAAAGGATTAGGAGAAATGAATCCAGAACAACTTTGGAAAACAACAATGGATCCAGAGCGAAGAACGCTGATGCAGGTTACTGTTGAAAGCGCTACGGAAGCTGCGGAAACATTTCAAAACTTAATGGGAAGCGATGTGGAAGCAAGGAGAGGTTTTATAGAAAAAAATGCGAAATTTGTCGTTAACCTTGATATTTAGAAGCTTAGGAAGTATTTATGGTTGATCATAATAGAGACAATACTCTTCCGCGGGATATCGTGGATGAGATGAAAGAAAGTTATTTGAATTATTCAATGTCTGTAATTGTTTCCAGGGCGTTACCCGATGTTAGGGACGGATTAAAACCGGTACATCGCAGAATTTTGTATGGTATGAGCGAGTTGGGATCAAGTTGGAACAGACCCTATAAAAAATCAGCACGTATAGTTGGGGATGTTCTGGGGAAATACCACCCGCATGGTGACAGCTCTGTTTATGATGCTTTGGTGCGGATGGCACAAAATTTTTCAATGAGATATGAGCTGGTAGACGGACAAGGAAATTTTGGATCTATTGATGGTGATAATGCCGCAGCTATGAGATATACTGAGTCCAGAATGGCAAAGCTTTCCAGTGAAATGCTAAAAGACTTGGAAAAAGATACAGTTGAGTGGGAACCAAATTTTGATGAAACTTTAAATGAACCATCGGTTTTACCTTCAAACGTTCCAACTCTTTTGTTAAACGGTTCGGAGGGAATTGCGGTAGGTATGGCCACAAAGATACCTCCACATAATTTAAGGGAAGTAATTAACGGGCTTATTTCTCTTATTGACAACAAAGACCAAGGTGTTGATGATTTGATGACACATATTAAAGGTCCCGATTTTCCTACTGCAGGGCTTATTATGGGGATGGACGGCTTAAAGGACGCATATGAGACAGGAAGAGGAAAAATCAAGATGAGGGCCCGTGCACATATCGAATCTGGCAAAACAGGAAAAGACAGTATAGTAATAACTGAAGTACCATATCAAACCAATAAGGCAAATATGGTTGAAAAAATTGCGGACCTTGTCAGGGACAAAAAGGTTGTGGGTATTACAGACCTGAGGGACGAATCAGATAAAGATGGTATACGCGTCGTAATTGAAACAAAGAAAGATGCCGTTCCTGAAGTCATATTGAACCAGTTATATAAACATACACAGCTTCAGGACACATTTGGAATAATTCTCCTTGCATTGGTAGATGGTGTTCCAAAAATTATGTCGTTAAAAACAGTGTTACAGCACTTTATCGATTTTCGTCATGAGATAGTGGTTCGTAGAACAAAATTTGATTTAAAGCAAGCAGAAGCAAGAGCACATATTTTAGAAGGCCTAAAAATTGCGCTGGATAATATTGATGAAGTGATTTCTATTATCCGGGAAAGCAAAGACCCCGCTCAGGCAAAAGAAGGACTAATGAACGGTTTTAACCTTTCTGAGATTCAATCACAGGCTATCCTGGATATGCGACTTCAAAAGCTTACCGGTCTTGAAGTAGAGAAAGTTGTTTCTGAATATAAAGAAGTAATCAAGCTTATATCCCATTTGAAAGGAATTCTTGAAAGCAGAAACCAGAGAATGGATATTATCAAAAATGAACTTTTAGAGATCCATGATCAGTACGGCGATGAACGGCGGACAGAAATTGTTCCTGTCGACTCTAATTTTTCGATGGAAGATATGATTGCTGAAGAAGAAGTGGTTTTAACCATTACTCACCAAGGATATATAAAACGTACAGCACTAAATACATACCGGACACAAAGAAGAGGCGGGCGTGGTGTACAGGGCGCCATGAGCAAAGATGAAGATTTTGTTGAGCATTTGTTTATTGCCAACACTCATAATTTTATGCTCTTTTTTACTGATCAAGGAAAATGTTACTGGCTTAAGGTGTATGACATCCCACAGGGAGGCCGGGCAACAAGAGGTAGGGCTATTGTAAACCTTATCGGATGTACTCCTGGAGAGAAGGTTGAAGCATTTGTAAGCGTAAAAGAGTTCGATGATAATCACTATATTGTTATGGCAACCAGAAATGGAATAGTAAAAAAAACAACTCTCTCTGCTTATGGGAGGCCAAGAAAAGGCGGAATATATGCCATTGACATTAGAGATGGTGATAAGTTGATTGAAGCAAGAATTACAAATGGTGACCACGATATTTTATTAGGCACATATGAAGGAAAATCAATTCGTTTTTCAGAAGGAAACATTCGCCCAAGCGGAAGGAAAACTATGGGTGTTAAAGGAATTAAGCTTGGATCAAAGGATGATTATGTGGTGGGAATGTTGGTTGTTCGTCGCGAAGGAACAATACTGGTGGCAACAGAAAAAGGGATGGGAAAGAGAACAGATGTTATTCAATACCGGACACAGACACGTGGAGGTAAGGGCGTTATGACAATGCGCTGTACGGAAAAAACAGGAAACATGGTTAATATAATGGAAGTTGTAGACTCCGATGATTTAATCATTATTACAGACTCCGGGGTTCTTATGCGGCAGCCTGTCGCTGCTATAAGAACTATCGGTCGCGTTACGCAAGGGGTTAAGCTGGTAAAACTCGATGAAGGAACAAGCATATCATCTATTACGAGAGTTATCAGCGAAGATGCTGAAGCTAGAACTCCAGAAGAAGATAATGCCAAGCAGGAAATTTCTGAACAGGATGCTCAAACTGAAGAGGAATGAGTCTCAATGAAAAACTGGAGCAGATACGTAAAAAAATTTTTTCTGCTCAAAAAAAGGGCGATTTTAACCACCCTGTCCAAATCATAGCCGTTACAAAAACACGCCCGTTTCAAATTATAAAAGATTGTTATAACGCAAACCTTTCTGCTGTTGGAGAAAATCGGATACAGGAAGCAATAGAAAAGTTTAAAAACTTTACTGATATGCCAGGTCTTACGCGCCGCTTTATTGGGCACTTGCAATCCAATAAGGTTAATAAATGTCTCGAACTTTTTGATACGGTTGATTCAGTAGACAGCGTTAAGCTAGCGCGCAGAATATCTAATCGTGCTCATGCGATGGGAAAAACTTATCCAGTTCTGTTGGAGGTAAATACAAGTGGAGAAACACAAAAAAGCGGATTTAACCCATCCCAGACCGAACAGATGTTAGTTTGTATGGGTGAAAAAAACATACAGGTAGAAGGACTCATGACCATTGGGCCTCACACTACAAACAGGGCTAAAATACGGAAATCTTTTATTGAGCTTCGAAAACTTGCCGAGATGCTTAACAATCAGTTTGGTGAAAAAAAATTAAAAGAGCTTTCTATGGGAATGAGTGGGGACTATGAGATTGCAGCTGAAGAAGGATCAACAATGGTTCGCCTCGGAACTGTTTTATTTGGTTCAAGAAAATATTGATTTATAAGTAAACATTTTTATTTTGGTGTTTTATAGGTAAAAAAAAAGAAGCAATTAGAATTTTTGGTTTTGATCTTTGTCGTGGTTAACATTGTCCAGGATTGAGGAGGAAAGAACCATGTGTAACCAAATACTATCCGCTCTTTGTTTTATAAGTGTTTTATTTGCTCAAAAACCTTTCGGTAAAATTTCTCTCCCCCTAGGCAAGGTTCAGGTTCGTTCTGGTGCTGAATGGACAAAAGCAAAACCAAACCATCCAGTATTTGAAGGGAATCATATTAAAACACATGAGAAATCCCGCTGTGAGATTGTGCTTAAAGGAGGAGGAAAAGTTCGAATCGGTGAAAAATCGGAGCTGGAACTAAATGAAGCGGACGTGAAACCAATGGTTAAGAACTTTAATGCCAACCTGAAAAAAGGCAGCGTATGGGTCTCCGCAAAAGCAGCATTTGGCGAAAAGAAAAATGTGGCTGTTCGCACACCCACAGCCGTCGCTGCCATACGGGGCACCGTTTTTAAAGCAAAGGCTGGAGAAGATGAGAGTTCGGTTCAGGTATATGATGGAAAAGTAGATGTAAATCAGGTAGAAAAATTTTTAGAAGAGAGAAAAAAAAGAAGAAAAAACTTAACACCGAAAGGCCTGAATGGTCAGCCAAAATTTAAGCTGGGACCGGTAAAAGAGATTGCCGCCCCTACCCAGGTTTCCGGTCCTTATGAAGTAACCTTAGAAGAATGGGTCACGCTGGTGAAAGGCATGCAGATTAATGTACGCTCAGATGGAAAATATTATATGTTTGAGTTTGACCAGGACAAAGATGATAAAGATGAATTTGTTAAGTGGAACAAGGAACTAGACGCAGGAAATTAATTACTGTTAGATAAAAAATGAATGATCGACTAAAACGTATTATTTTCGGACTTTCTGCAGGAATATTTATATGCCTGATTATTCATTTTGGCACCAGAGCAGAAAATTCTTCATTTGCAGACTTGCTGAGCCGATATGAGCATCAGTCTTATGATGCAAGAATGCGTGCTAAAACAAGGGGCGTTGAAGAAGCTTCTATTGATGATGTGGTCATTATCGATATAGAACAAAACTCTGTAGAAACTCTTGGAAATTACCATGAATGGCCTCATGCGTTTCATGGGCAATTAATAGACGTTGTTTCGTCGGGAGACCCAAAGGCTCTCATTTTTGATATTATATTTGATCAAAAAGATGACGAAACTTATAAGCTGGTAGAGTCTCTTTCATGGAATCAGCCCAATCCGTTGCCAGATGTAAAAGCTGCGGCTGACCAATTTCTCGTGAGCCACGATCCTGGTCGGTTTGTCTGGAGCACTTCACAGAGTAAAAAAACACACCATGCCCTTGTTTTTGAGAATGAAGACACACTGAACTTTCTTTATGCCATGAATGATCTTCCGGAAGGATACAATGCGGAACGGCATATAATAAAAGTTTCTGAAAAAGTGGCAAACCGTCTTCCGAGCGCTGCCCGGCTGGGAAATACATATATGGATTTATTAAGCGGGTCTTGGGGTGCTGGTTCTGCAAACTTTCCTCAAGACAATGACGGAGTTATCCGCCGCGCCCCGACAGCTATATGTTTTAAAGGAACAGGTGATGTTTTTCTTTCTTTAACCATGTCGGCCGTGAAAGATGTTTTGGGAATTCCAGATGACGGTTTTCAATACGATTTTAAACAAGGCCTGCTCCGCCTTGTTAGTGCGGACGGTGTCACGTTGCGTGAAATACCTATAGATAGCGAAGGCAGGATGCATGTGAATTATTTTGGTCTGTTCAAAACATTTTACTATATACCTTATATGTATTGTTTTGATCCTGAGATGTTGGATCCAACATACTGGAATGGTAAAGTTGCGCTGGTTGGATCCTCGCTGCCGGGACTGATGGATCTGAGAAACACTCCTGTTCAGGAAACATTTACCGGTGTAGAAATTCATGCCAATGTAATTCACAGCATTTTAAGCAATCAGTTTATATCTGTGAAAAAATCTTCATCGATTCTATTGGCAATGGTTCTAATGTCGGTTTTTGTCGGTGGGCTTTCTGGTTATCCCGACAAGCCGTTTTGGAGTTTTCTTGTTTTGATTTGCGGGGTTGTAGTGTGGGTTGTTTTTACCTATAGTCAGTTTCTAAGCGACCTGGTTGTCTGGGAGATTGTGCGGCCAACTCTGGCAATGTCCCTGACCCAGTTAAGTGTATTTTCTTATACATTTTTAATTTTGGATAAGGATAAGCGGTTTTTAAGGCAAACCTTTGGAACCTACATTTCTCCTGCGTTGATTGATAAAATGATCATAGAAAAAACAGAGCCTCAGCTTGGAGGGCAGGAAGGAATGCACACAGCGTTTTTTTCAGACATTGAGGGTTTTACAGGAATTTCTGAAAAAATGAATGCCGGAGACCTGGTTAAGCTTTTAAATGAGTATCTTACAGAAATGACCACAACCCTGCTCAACAATCAGGGCACACTGGATAAATATATAGGTGATGCTATAGTTGCTTTTTATGGTGCTCCAATTTCCGTGGAAGACCATGAATACAAAGCCTGCATAACTGCGCTGGAAATGCAGAAACAGCAGAAGATGCTCCGGGACAAGTGGAAAAGAGAAGGGAAAACATGGCCGGATATTGTTCATAAGATGAATACAAGAATAGGGTTGCATACTGGCCCCATGGTTACGGGCAATATGGGGTCGGAACAACGAATGAACTATACCATGATGGGCGATACCGTAAACCTTGCTGCGCGGCTTGAAGCATCATCAAAGCAGTACGGAGTATACACGCAGATATCTGAAGACACCTACAGAGCAGTGGAAGGCAGGGTGGTTGTGCGGGAGCTGGATTTTGTAAAAGTTGTCGGGAAACTCCTCCCGGTAAGAACTTATGAGCTTATAGCTCTTCAGGGTGAAGAGAACGAGCTTTACAAAACTCTTGTTCCTGATTTTCATGAAGCTTTGGAAACATATAGAAGTAAAAAATTTACAAAAGCCAAAAACATGTTTAAAAAACTGGAAAAAGCAGAAGAACCGCTACCTGGCAGAAACAAGAGCCCTTCCGGGATTTACGCTCAAAGATGCGAACATTTTATAAGCTCCCCTCCGGAAGAAGACTGGGACGGTGTCTGGGTAATGACCCAAAAAAAATAACCCTTTAAACCGTTCCGGTTCTTTTTGAATAGCAAGTCCAAAAACCGGAATGGAAGACACTCAATTATTGTCTCTATATTGTATTTTTAGTATAATATGCATTACATTTGGTAAAATGGTTCCCGTCACGGCCATTTAACATGCCAAAAAAAAGATAAGTTCTTGATAAAGAGGTTCAATATGTTAAAAACATATTTTAATCCGTTTATATTATTTGTTTTTTTTGTTTCCGTTTTCCGGGGACAGTCTATTCAAAAAAACCAGACAGTTGCTGTCCTTGATTTTGAAGGACAGGGCGTTTCAAAAGAAGAAGTGCAAACCCTCACAGAGCGCCTCCGCACAGAAATTGGGAATACTGATCATGTTCGTTTAATTGAAAGAAAAGCAGTTGAGAAGATAATGGCTGAGCAGGGATTCCAACAAAGCGGATGTACTTCTGATGAGTGTGCCGCTGAAGTGGGACAGCTTCTGGGCGTGCAATATATGATTGGCGGATCTATTGGAAAAATGGGAAAAAGCTATACCATAGATGCCAAAATATTTTCAGTGGAAACAGGGGAAACGATACAAACGAAAAACGCTACCCACAAGGGTGATATTTCCGGGCTGCTCACAGAGATGGAGATCATGGCGTGGGAAATCATAGGTCTGCAGGCTCCACAAAAACTAAAACTGAAACGGGCAGGATCCGAAGCAACGAAAACGGTTGCAGTTTTGGATTTTGAAGGCCGCGGCATTACCCTGCAGGAAGCGCAGACCCTTACAGACAGATTTGCTACTGCCCTGAGCGGAACAAAAAAAGTCATTCTTGTTGAACGAGGAACGGTTGTAGACGTTTTGGAAGAACAGGGGTTTGAAACAGGAGACTGTACATCTGATGAGTGTGCCGCAGAAATAGGCGCGATGCTGGGGGTTGAGTCTATGGTCTCAGGAGCCATCGGAAAGCTGGGAAATACTTATACCATAGACGCAAAAATGTTTTCTGTTGCAACCGGGGCAGCGGAAAACATGAAAAGCATTACTTATAGCGGCATGGTCGACGGACTAATCACGGAAATTGAAATTCTTGCCTGGGAAATTTTAGATCTTAAACCTCCGAGAAAGCTCCTGGTAAGAAGGGCAGGCGGATCCCCTGCGGTTGCAGCAGGGCCAAAATATAAAACACGCGGTGGAGCAACAATCAGATCATTGTTTCTACCGGGTTTCGGGCAGATATACGGCGGAAGAAAGATTATGGGTTTTGGAATACTTGTAGCAGAGTCCGCCCTTATCGGAATGGCCGTAAAAAGCAATTCAGACTATATATCCGCAGAAACAATATATAATACAAAACTTTCAGAATACCAGAGCGCCACGGAACCGGATAAGATATCCTTATTAAAAATAGATGTTAATACAGCCCGCAGCGACATGACATCTGCAAGCGATCAACTCGTGATGTTTTCCGCAGCGGCCGGGGGCTTATGGCTTTTAAATACGCTTCATGCTCTTATTGTTGCTCCAAAAGATGATATGGCTCATAAAACAAATTATCGACTGGCTTATGATCATAAAACAAAAAGCCCGCAGCTGCGTTGGGAAATTTCATTATAATGAAACTCCGACTCATCCTTTTATTATCATTCCTGGCGCTGTCATGCTCCAAAGACATTCCAACGGAAGAAGGCCTCTTTGATAACCCTCTTGATGAAGAAGAAGTAACCTATGAAACTCCGGCTCTGACATTTTATCCAAACACTGTGGAGACCGCTATAGGCTCCAGTTTTCCCGTACAGGTTTTTGCTCTTGCCATTGAAAATGTAGCCGGGGGATTTATCAGAGTAGAATACGATAAAAACAAACTCCGGGTTCTTTCTGTAAGCGTAGGCGACTTTTTTAGTGATATCCAGGATCCCATCTTTTTTTATGTAGATAATGACGCAAGCGGATGGGTGGATATACACACATCTTTTCTGGGCGGCGATTCTTCTTCTGTGTCCGGCACAGGAAGCCTGGCAGAAGTTGTTTTTACGACCCTCACATCAGGGACATCTGCTTTAATCTACGGAGAAACCTGTGAGCTTGTGGATCCAGATGATATCCAAATACAGATCAAAGGATTCGGAACGGGTACGGTTGATGTGCAATAGATCATTTATTTTAAGCCTGGTTTTTTTATCTGTTTTTTTCCATGGTGAAATCTTTGCCCAGTTTCAGTTGGGTCGTGATATTGATGGAGAAGCCTCTGATGACCAATCAGGCTACTCTGTTTCGATCGATTCATCGGGTAACCGCGTAGCCATAGGAGCAACCGATAGCGACGGTAACGGCAGTAACTCCGGTCACGTACGTGTTTATGAATATAGCAGCGGGAGCTGGACCCAGATGGGAAGTGACATTGATGGAGAAGCCTCTGATGACTACTCAGGTCACTCTGTTTCGATCAATTCATCGGGTGACCGCGTAGCCATAGGAGCAAAATATAACGACGGTAATGGCAATAACTCTGGTCACGTACGTGTTTATGAATATAGCAGCGGGAGCTGGACCCAGATGGGAAGCGACATTGATGGAGAAGCCTCTGATGACAAATCAGGCTACTCTGTTTCGATCGATTCATCGGGTGACCGCGTAGCCATAGGAGCACCCGATAACGATGGTAATGGAGCCACCTCCGGTCACGTACGTGTTTATGAATATAGCAGCG